>NZ_VUKF01000043.1 GCF_009193185.1 Georgenia thermotolerans
GGCCGCCTCCGCCGCCGCGCTGTGGCACGCCCTGCTCGCCGCGGGCGAGCCGATGGGCGCGCGGGCGTGCGGCCTGGAGGCGCTGCGGGCCGCGCCCGCCGCGGGCGCGGGCGGCTTCCCTCACCCCCCGCGCGGCGCGTACGGTCGCCTCACCAGCACGGATGCGTCGCGTCGCCCCGCGCCCCCGCGCGCCGGGGCGGTGTTAGCACGAGAACTCGATGAGGAGACCCCATGACCTATCCCGCGGACCGCCGGTACACCCGCGACCACGAGTGGATCGCCGTCGACGGCGACGTCGCCACCGTGGGGATCACGTCCTATGCCGCGGAGGCGCTGGGCGACGTCGTCTACCTCGACCTGCCCGAGGTGGGCACGACGGTGACCGCGGGGGAGAGCTGCGGGGAGATCGAGTCGACGAAGTCGGTCTCTGACCTGATAGCGCCGGCGACCGGCGAGGTGCTGTCGGTCAACACCGAGGCCGTCGACGCCCCGGAGAGCGTCAACGCGGACCCGCACGGCGAGGGCTGGCTGTACACCGTCCGCGTGGGCGAGCTGCCCGAGGACCTCCTGGACGCGGAGGCGTACGCCGAGCAGGCGCAGGGGCAGCAGTGACGAGCTTCGCCAGCCGGCACATCGGCACCGACGCCGCGGCCCAGGAGCACATGCTGGCCGCCGTCGGCGCCGGCTCGATCAGCGGCCTGCTCGAGCGGGCGGTGCCGGGCAGCATCCGGCACGAGGGCGTCCCGGCGGGCCTGCCCGCCGCCGCCGGCGAGCCGGAGGTGCTGGCGCGGCTGCGCGCCTACGCCGCCCGGAACACCGTGCGCACCTCGATGATCGGGCAGGGCTACTACGACACCTTCACCCCGCCGGTGATCCAGCGGAACGTGCTCGAGAACCCGTCCTGGTACACGGCGTACACGCCCTACCAGCCGGAGATCTCCCAGGGACGGCTCGAGGCGCTGCTGAACTTCCAGACCATGGTCATCGACCTCACCGGCCTGGCCGTCGCCGGGGCGTCGATGCTCGACGAGGGCACCGCCGCCGCCGAGGCCATGCTGCTGGCCCGGCGGGTGTCCAAGGGGGCGGGGCACCGCTTCGTCGTCGACCGCGACACCTTCGCGCAGACCCTGGCGGTGCTCGCCACCCGTGCCGAGCCGGTCGGCATCGAGCTGGTCGTCGCCGACCTGACGGACGGGCTCGCCGGCACCGACCTCACCGACGTCTTCGGCGTGCTGGTCCAGGTGCCCGGGGCGTCCGGGCGGGTGCCCAGCCGCGCCGTCCTGGAGGGGATCACCGCCGCCGCGCACGACGCGGGGGCGCTGGCCGTGGTCGCCGCCGACCTGCTCGCCGCCACGCTGGTGGCCGGGCCGGGGGAGTACGGCGCCGACGTCGCCGTGGGCACCACCCAGCGCTTCGGCGTGCCCATGGGCTTCGGTGGGCCGCACGCCGGCTATCTCGCCGTGCGCGCCGGTCTCGAGCGCCAGCTGCCCGGCCGGCTGGTCGGGGTGTCCAAGGACGCCGCCGGCGCGCCCGCGCTGCGCCTGGCCCTGCAGACCCGCGAGCAGCACATCCGCCGGGAGAAGGCGACGTCGAACATCTGCACCGCGCAGGTGCTGCTCGCCGTCATGGCCTCGATGTACGCCGTCTACCACGGCCCGGACGGCCTGCGGGAGATCGCGGCCACGGTCCACGCCCGAGCCGTCGAGCTCGCCGGGGCGCTGCGCGCGGGCGGGGTGCGGCTGAGCCACCAGCACTTCTTCGACACCCTCGAGCTGGCGGTGCCCGGCCGGGCACAGGACGTCGCCGCCGCCGCGCTGGCCCGGAACATCACCGTCTTCGTCGCCGGCGCCGACCACGTGCGGGTGTCCACCGACGAGCTGACCACGCCCGACGTCGTCGCGGAGCTGGCGGACGCCGTCCTGACGACGCTCGGCCCGGACGCCACGGCGGCGACCGGCGCGCCGCCCGCGCCCTCGGACCCGGCGCCCGGCGCGCCGGTGGACACGCGGCCGGGCACGGCGCCAGCCACCGCCCTGCCCGAGGACCTGCTCCGCACCAGCGAGTACCTCACCCACCCGGTGTTCCACGCCCACCGCTCCGAGACGGCGATGATGCGTTACCTGCGCCGCCTGGCCGACAAGGACTACGCCCTCGACCGCGGCATGATCCCGCTCGGCTCGTGCACGATGAAGCTGAACGCGGCGGTCGAGATGCAGGCCATCACCTGGCCCGAGTTCGCCCGCATCCACCCCTTCGCCCCGGCCGCGGACGTCGCCGGCTACCTCGACCTCGTCCACGAGCTGGAGGGCTGGCTGGCGGCGGCGACCGGCTACGACGCGGTCAGCCTGCAGCCCAACGCCGGCTCCCAGGGCGAGCTGTCCGGGCTGCTCGCCATCCGCGGCTACCACGCCTCCCGCGGGGAGGAGCACCGCGACGTGTGCCTGATCCCCGCCTCGGCGCACGGCACCAACGCCGCCTCCGCGGTGCTGGCCGGGCTGCGGGTGGTCGTCGTGGCCACCGACGCCCAGGGCGACGTCGACCTCGACGACCTGCGCCGCCTGGCGGCCGAGCACGCCGACCGGCTCGCCGCGATCATGCTCACCTACCCCTCGACGCACGGGGTGTACGAGGAGCGGGTGCGCGAGGTGTGCGCCGCCGTGCACGACGCCGGCGGGCAGGTCTACGTCGACGGCGCGAACCTCAACGCCCTGCTCGGCCACGCCCTGCCGGGGGAGTTCGGCGGGGACGTCTCGCACCTGAACCTGCACAAGACGTTCTGCATCCCCCACGGCGGGGGCGGGCCGGGCGTGGGCCCGGTGGCCGCCCGGGCGCACCTGGCCCCCTTCCTGCCCGGCCACCCGCTGGCGCCCGACGCCGGCGCCCGCCGGCTGCGCACGGAGGGCGCCGTCTCCTCGGCGCCGTACGGCTCGCCGTCCATCCTGCCCATCAGCTGGGCCTACATCGCCCTGATGGGCGGGGAGGGGCTGCGGGCGGCCACCGACGCCGCCGTCCTCGCGGCGAACTACGTCGCGGCCCGGCTGGGCGAGCACTACCCGGTGCTCTACCGCGGCCGGCACGGGCTGGTCGCCCACGAGTGCATCCTCGACCTGCGCCCGCTGCGCGCCGCCACCGGCATCACGGTCGACGACGTCGCCAAGCGGCTGATCGACTACGGCTTCCACGCCCCGACGATGTCGTTCCCGGTGGCGGGCACGCTCATGGTCGAGCCGACCGAGAGCGAGGACCTGGGGGAGATCGACCGGTTCTGCGAGGCGATGGTCGCCATCGCCGCCGAGGCCGCCCGCGTCGGCTCCGGCGACTGGCCCCGGGAGGACAACCCGCTGGTGGGCGCCCCGCACACGGCCGAGGCGCTCGTGGGGGAGTGGGAGCACCCCTACACCCGCGCCGAGGCGGTCTTCCCCGTGCCCGGGCTGGTGGACGGCAAGTACTGGCCGCCGGTGCGGCGGGTCGACGGCGCCTACGGCGACCGGCACCTGGTGTGCGCGTGCCCGCCGGTGGAGGCCTTCGGCGCGGTGTCGTAGCCGAACCGGCCTGACCGCGGTCCGGCGGGCGCGCTGATCTGGCGCGTCCGCCGGCGCCGGAAAGTTCTCCGCCCGATCGGGCATATCCGGCGTCCAACCGGCGTTATGACGAGCGGTCGCAGGGACCGGACGCAGGGGACGCGCAGGCGTGCCGCCGTCCGCGCTCGATTCGGGCGCCCTGAACGGCCGCTGGAAGTTATAATTGTAGGGCTGCCACGTCACGTCGACGGCCCCCCGGACCCCCCGCCGAAAGGTTCTCTGTGTCGCCCACCCCTGCCTCCAAGTCCCGCACCGCACGCACTGCTGCGGAGGCCGCCAGCGAGGCCTCGGTCGATGAGGCCACCCAGGCGACCGCGTCCGCCCCCGCCAAGAAGGCGTCGTCGCGCACCAAGGTCGCCGCCGCCTCCGGCGAGGCCGCCGCCACGGCGAAGAAGCCGGCGGCGCGCAAGGCGCGTGCGACGTCGTCGCGGTCGAAGACCGCCACCACCGCCAAGAAGCCCACCCTCAAGGCCGTGCCGGACGCCGAGGCGCCGGCCGGTGAGGACGAGGAGGTCGAGGAGACCGGTTTCGTCGTCTCAGACGCCGACGACGACGACGCTCCTGTCCAGCAGGTCGTCACCGCCGGCGCCACGGCCGACCCGGTCAAGGACTACCTCAAGCAGATCGGCAAGGTCGCGCTGCTGAACGCCGAGCAGGAGGTCGAGCTCGCCAAGCGCATCGAGGCCGGCCTGTTCGCCGAGGAGAAGCTCGCGAACGAGGCCGACCAGCTCGAGCCGAAGCTGCGCCGCGAGCTGCAGTGGATCGCCAACGACGGGCACCTGGCCAAGAACCACCTGCTCGAGGCCAACCTCCGTCTCGTCGTCTCCCTCGCCAAGCGCTACACCGGCCGCGGCATGCTCTTCCTCGACCTGATCCAGGAGGGCAACCTCGGCCTCATCCGCGCCGTCGAGAAGTTCGACTACACCAAGGGCTACAAGTTCTCGACCTACGCGACGTGGTGGATCCGCCAGGCCATCACCCGCGCCATGGCCGACCAGGCCCGCACCATCCGCATCCCGGTGCACATGGTCGAGGTCATCAACAAGCTCGCCCGCGTGCAGCGCCAGATGCTCCAGGACCTGGGCCGCGAGCCCACCCCGGAGGAGCTGGCCAAGGAGCTGGACATGACGCCCGAGAAGGTCGTCGAGGTTCAGAAGTACGGCCGCGAGCCGATCTCCCTGCACACCCCGCTGGGCGAGGACGGTGACAGCGAGTTCGGTGACCTCATCGAGGACTCCGAGGCCGTCGTCCCGGCCGACGCCGTGAGCTTCACGCTCCTGCAGGAGCAGCTGCACGCCGTGCTCGACACCCTCTCGGAGCGGGAGGCGGGCGTGGTCTCCATGCGCTTCGGCCTGACCGACGGCCAGCCCAAGACGCTGGACGAGATCGGCAAGGTCTACGGCGTCACCCGTGAGCGGATCCGCCAGATCGAGTCCAAGACCATGTCCAAGCTGCGCCACCCGAGCCGGTCGCAGGTGCTGCGCGACTACCTCGACTGATTCCAGGACCACGACGAGGCCCGCCCCTTCCCCGTGAAGGTGCGGGCCTCGCGCCGTCCCCGGACGGCACGCCCCCAGTTCAGGTCGTAGCGCCCCCTCCCTCGCCGCGTCACCATGGGGTCACCGCCCAGGACGGAGCCGACCATGGACGCCGAGGTCCCGGTCCAGCACCGCCGCCGACCCTCGCCCGGCGATCGCCGGTCCCTGGCGATTGCGGCGGCGGCGCTGCTGCTGGCCGCCTGCACGGCGACGACGGACGAGACCACCCCCGCGCCGGCGCCCACGCCAGCCGATGTGTGCAGCCAGGAGCCCAGCCGCCCCGGCCAGGATCAGTCCCTCCAGGAGCTCCTCGATCGTGCGGCGGCCGACGGGCCGGGCGGAGTCGCGGCGGCGCTGGGTCGCCACGGCGAGGAGGTGCGCCTGTGCTCGGCCGGGCGGGCCGACACCGCCGGCACGCCGCTCAAGCCCGACGACGCTTTCCGCGTCGGCAGCATCACCAAGACCTTCGTCGCGGTCGTCGTCCTGCAGCTCGTCGAGGAGGGGGCCCTGCGCCTCGACACCCTCGTGGTGGACGTGCGTCCCGGCGTGCCGTTCACCGAGGGCGTGACCGTCCGCCAGCTGCTCAACCACTCCAGCGGCGTGCCGGAGTTCCTCGCCGGTGAGGATGTGGAGGCGGCCATCCGCGCCGAGCCCCACCGGAGGTGGACCTCGGCTGACGTGCTGGAGAGTCTCGACGGCCGCGAGCGGGCGTTCGCGCCGGGGACCGCGCACGCCTACTCGAACACGAACTACGTCATCGCCGGGATGGTCGTCGAGGCCCTGACCGGCCGAACGGTCGCGGAGAACGTCCGTACCCGGATCACGGAGCCGCTCGGCCTCCACGACACGGCACTGGCCCCGGACGGGCGTGAGCCGGTGACGGGGTTCTCGCCCCTGTTCGACCCCTCCGGAACGACCGAGGGCACGTCATATCTCGCGCTGGGAACCGCCGCCGGGGCCGCGGGCGGTCTCATCTCCACGGCCGGCGACCTCGCCGTCTTCTACCGGGCACTGGGCGCCGGGAAGCCCGTGCGGCCCGATCTGCTCGCGGAGATGACGGTGTCCCACGGCGAGGGGTACGGCCTGGGCGTCGGAACGGTCCGTCTGCCCTCCGGGATGGGCTTCGGCCACTTCGGTGCCATTCCCGGGTACACCGCCCAAGCCGTCGTGCGGCCAGCGTCCGGCGACGTCCTCGTCGTGCTCAGCAACGAGGACGACGGCCTGCGCGGGCTGAGCACGACCCGGGTCTTCCACGCATGGTGAGGTCCGTCGTCGTCGGCGAGAGCGGTCACCCCTCCTCGAGGTACCGGGCGCTGGCCAGCTGGAACACGCCGAAGCACATCAGCCCGACGGCGACGGCGCCGAGCAGCACCGCGCCGAGCGGCAGGGCGAGCAGGGCCCCGAGGGCGGAGTCGATGCCGCCCGCGCGGGAGGGGTCGCGGCGTGCGGCCGCCAGGACGAGCAGGACGCCGAGGACGGCGATGGCGACGCCCCGGGCGACGTGGCCGACCCGGCCGGCGGCGACGAGGCGGCGGTCCACCCCGGGCCGCAGCTTGTCCCGGAAGGCGGCCGTCCAGCCGCGGTAGACCCAGTAGCCGCCGAGCCCGAGGAGGACCAGCCCGACGACGGCGACGATCACCGCGCCACCGGGCACCGCCAGGACCCCCGCCGTCAGCTGTCGCTCCGTCTGCCCGGACCCGGCGGAGCCTGTCCGCGCCAGCACGCTCAGCGCCACCCCGGCCAGCGCCAGGCCCACCACCGCCCGGCCGGCGGACGCGACCCGCTTCGCCGCCCGGTGCGGCGCCTCGAGGGTGCGGAAGCCCCAGACGGCCTCGACCGCCTGCCACAGGGCGTACGCGGCCAGCCCCGCCGCCATCACCACGATCAGCGCGCGACCCAGCCCGGTGGCGGCGAGCTGCTCGAACGCGCCGCGCTGGTTGGGGGACTGACGCGAGGAGCCCACGGCCAGCTGCAGGGCGATCCAGCCCAGCAGGAACCACAGGACGCCCTTCGCCGCGTAGCCGGCACGGCCCAGCGTCCGCAGCCAGCCGTACTCGGCCGACGCGCGCGCGGCCCGACCCGCCTCCCGCGCGAGGCGTTCGCCGTCGGTCTCGTGGCTCACCTGTCCCGTCATGGGCACACAGAACCACGACGTGATCGGGTGGGCATCCGGTGGCCCCGGTGGCGTCCGACGTGCGGGTCAGAACGGCGCGAGACGCGGAACGGCCGCCGCCCCGGGTGGGGCGACGGCCGTTCGTGCCGGACGGAGCCGGGCTCAGCGGGCCGCGGCGGCGGTCTTGTCCTCGTGGAGGCGGTCGGTCTCGTCGTGGATGCTCTTGGCGACACCGGCGAGGGCGTCGGCGTGCTTGCGGGCGTGGTGGGCGCAGAAGAGCAGCTCGCCCGACTCCAGCTCCACACGCACGTACGCCTGCGCACCGCAGGCGTCGCAGCGGTCCTGGGCGGTCAGTTCGGGGGTGGTGGTCGTTGCCGTCATGTCAGCATGCAACCACCCCCGCGCCCGATTCATGCCATCAAACCGGACCGGTTCGCTCCCGGCGTAGCGGAGGGCCCCCGTGACCGAGATCCTGCGAGATTCTCCCCACCCGAGGCGGGTCGGAGCGCGGCGCGGGCGGCCGGGAATCTTAAAGTGGTCGGGTGTCGACTGCCACCGCGAACGCCGCCTCGAGCTACACCGCCCGTCACCTCTCCGTGCTGGAGGGGCTCGAGGCGGTCCGCAAGCGACCCGGCATGTACATCGGCTCGACCGACTCGCGCGGGCTCATGCACTGCCTGTGGGAGATCATCGACAACGCCGTCGACGAGTCCCTCGAGGGCCACGCCCAGAACATCGAGATCGTCCTCTACCCCGACAGCTCGGTGGAGGTGCGCGACGACGGGCGCGGCATCCCGGTCGACACCGTCGCCTCCCTGGGCCTGAGCGGCGTCGAGGTCGTCTTCACCAAGCTCCACGCGGGCGGCAAGTTCGGCGGCGGCTCCTACGCCGCCTCCGGCGGCCTGCACGGCGTGGGCGCCTCGGTGGTCAACGCCCTGTCCGCGCGGCTCGACGTCGAGGTCGACCGCGGCGGCAAGACGCACCGGATGAGCTTCCACCGCGGCGAGCCGGGCACCTTCGACGACAGCGCCGGCGTCTCCCCGGACTCGCCGTTCGAGCCGTTCACCAGCTCCTCCGAGCTCGCCGTCGTCGGCAAGGTGCCGCGCACCCGCACCGGCACCCGGGTGCGCTACTGGGCGGACCGGCAGATCTTCCCGGTCACCGCGCACTTCTCCTACGAGGACCTCATCGCCCGCGCCCGGCAGACCTCCTTCCTGGTTCCCGGGCTGACCCTGACGGTCCGGGACGAGCGGCGCCTGCCCGGCACCCCGGGCGAGGAGGGGCCGGTCGAGGAGGTCTTCCGCCACGACGGCGGCGTCGTCGACTTCGCCGACTTCCTCGCCCCCGACGCCTCCGTCACCGACACCTGGCGGCTGCGCGGCACGGAGACCTTCACCGAGACCGTCCAGCAGCTCGACAGCAAGGGGCACCTGCGTCCCCAGGAGGTCGAGCGCGCCTGCGAGGTGGAGATCGCCCTGCGCTGGGGGATCGGGTACGACACGAACGTCCGGTCCTTCGTCAACATCATCGCCACCCCCAAGGGCGGCACCCACCAGACCGGCTTCGAGCAGGGCCTGCTCAAGACCCTGCGCAAGCAGATCGACGTCAACGCCCGCCGGCTCAAGGTCAGCGCCAAGGAGGGCAAGGTCGAGAAGGACGACGTGCTCGCCGGCCTCACCGCCGTCGTCACCGTCCGCTTCCCCGAGCCGCAGTTCGAGGGCCAGACGAAGGAGGTCCTCGGCACCGCCCCGATCCGCGCCATCGTGGGCAAGGTGGTCGAGCGGGAGATGACCGCGCTGCTGACCTCCACCAAGCGGCACGAGAAGGTCCAGGCCGCGGCCCTCCTGGAGAAGGTCGTCGGCGAGATGCGCGCGCGGGTCTCCGCCCGGATGCACAAGGAGATCTCCCGGCGCAAGAACGCCCTCGAGACCTCCACGCTGCCCGCCAAGCTCGCCGACTGCCGCAGCGACGACGTCGAGCAGTCCGAGCTGTTCATCGTCGAGGGGGACAGCGCCCTGGGCACCGCCAAGCTCGCGCGCTCCAGCGACTTCCAGGCCCTGCTGCCGATCCGCGGCAAGATCCTCAACGTCCAGAAGGCCTCGCCCGCCGACATCCTCAAGAACGCCGAGGTCGCCTCGATCATCCAGGTCATCGGCGCCGGCTCGGGGCGGACCTTCGACCTCGACGCGCGACGGTACGGCAAGGTCGTCCTCATGACCGACGCCGACGTCGACGGCGCCCACATCCGGACCCTGCTGCTCACCCTGTTCTTCCGGTACATGCGGCCCCTGGTCGAGGCCGGTCACGTGTTCGCCGCCGTCCCGCCGCTGCACCGGGTGGAGCTGGCCGGCTCGGGCGGGAAGAAGGGCGAGGTTGTCTACACCTACTCCGAGGCGGAGCTGACGAACCTGCTCAAGAAGCTCGAGCGGTCGGGCAAGAAGTACAAGGAGCCCATCCAGCGCTACAAGGGCCTGGGGGAGATGGACGCCCACCAGCTCGCCGAGACCACCATGGACCCCGCCCGCCGCACCCTGCGGCGGATCTCCATGGCGGACGAGGAGTCGGTGAACCAGGCCGAGCGGGTCTTCGAGCTGCTCATGGGCAACGACGTCGCCCCGCGCAAGGACTTCATCGTCGCCGGCGCCCAGCAGATCGACCCGGACCGGATCGACGCCTGACGCCGCGGCCGCCGTCGGCGCCCGGCGCCGTCGGCGCGTGGCGCGGTCGGCGCGTGGCGCGGTCGGCGTGTGACGCGGTCGGCGTGTGACGCCGCGGCCGCCGTGGTGCCCGACCTCACCCGCGACGAGCCGGGGACCTGCGTCCCGGGCCCCTAATATCGAGGCATGCCTTCCGACCGTCCTCTGGCGGCGCTCGCCGAACGTCTCCACGTCCCGGCGGTGGCGGAGGTGCCCGCCCCGCACCTCGGCCTGCGGTGGCGTGCGGTGGCGGAGCCCGACCTGGACCAGGCCCGCGCGCTCATCGAGCGCTGCTTCGAGGTGGACCGGCCCATCTCCCGGCTGTGCCCGGCCGAGATCACCGAGCGGCTCGTCGGGACCGCGGCCTCCGCGGTGGAGTCGCTCGGCGGCTTCAGCCATGACGGCCTCCTGCGCGCCATGGCCACGGTGTACCTGCCCGCCGCCGACGTCGACGTCCTGCGCGCCTTCCTCACCGCCACCATCGACCCGCGGTGGCGCGGGCAGGGGATCGGCCGCGCCCTGCTGGACTGGCAGGATGCCCGGGCCCGGCAGCTCATCGCCGCCGACGGGCGCGACCTGCCGGTGCGGATCGGCGCCTACGTCGACGAGCACCTGACGGACCGGCGCAAGCTCTACGTGGCGGCCGGGTTCAGCCCCAAGCGGGTGTACGAGGAGATGCGCCGGCCGGTGGCGGCGCGGCTGCCGCAGGCGCCGCTGCCCGCGGGGCTGCGCCTGGTGGACTGGACTCCCGCCATCGACGACGCCGTCCGGCGTGCCTCGAACGAGGCCTTCGCCGACCACTGGGGTGCGGAGCCGATGTCGCCTGCCGCCTGGGCCGTCGCCCGCGCCGAGATCGAGCCGGCGTGGTCCAAGGTCGCCGTGACGGCGGACGGCGAGGTGGCCGCCTTCGCGCTGACCAGCCGGCACGAGCACGCGTGGCCGCGGCTGGGCGCCAGCGAGGGCGACACCGAGCGGCTCGGCGTCCTTCCCGGGTACCGCGGCCGGGGCGTCGCGCAGGCCCTGCTCGTCGCCGTCGTGCGGGCCCTCGCCGCCGACGGCGTCGAGACGGCCGCCCTCACCGTCGACACGGTGGACCCGACCGTGCGGGGGTTCTACGAGGACCTCGGCTACCGGCGCGAGGGCGCCCGGATCCTCTACACGATCGAGATCTGACACGCCTAACGGTTCGCGATTCTGGCGTCCCCGACGCCCACCACGTAGTGTCACGACGTGTCCACACCCATTCCCGCGCCGGGATCCGGTGCGCCCGCAGCGGCGCTCCGGCCGCTCGCTGAGCGTGCCCAGGCGCCCGCCACCCTGGCCGCGCCCGCCGGCGCCGGCGGGCTGAGCTGGCGGGAGCTGGGCCAGGACGACGTGGTCGCCCTCGGTGGGCTCGTGCAGCGGATCGAAGAGGCCGACGACCCGCCCTACCGCACCTCGCCGGACGAGGTCGCCGAGTACTACGACGCCAGCCACTACTGGAGCGCCATGGGCGGCTGGGACGCCGAGGGGATCCTGCGGGCCTTCGGGTTCGTGCGCATCCAGCGCGGCGACCTCACCGTGCTGCGGGCGTTCTGCTCCGGCGGGGTGGACCCCGCCTGGCGGCAGCACGGCATCGGCGGTGCGCTCATCGACTGGCAGGTGGGCCGCGCCCGCCAGATGTTCGTCGAGACCGGGGTGGAGGCGCCCGCACGCATCGTCGTGCACGTGGACGAGGGCATGGACGCCATGGCGCGCCTGCTCACCGAGCGCGGCTTCAGCCCGCGGCGCTGGTACATGGAGATGCGCCGGGACCTGTCCAAGCCGATCCCGGAGGTCAGCCTCGACACCCACCTGTCGGTGGTGCCGTGGAGCGCCGAGCTCGACGACGCCATCCGCCGCGCCCACAACAAGGCCTTCGGCGAGCAGTGGGACGCCCAGCCGCACACGCCGGAGACGTGGCAGCAGGGGCGCACGCACTTCGTGCCGGCGTGGAGCTTCGTGGCCCTGGACCGCAGCACCGACCGGGCCCAGGTGGCCGGGTACCTCATCTCCGGGCGGTACGAGCAGGACTGGCCGGCCCTGGGCTGGACCGAGGGCTACACCGAGATGATCGGCGTCCTGCCGGAGTGGCGCGGGCGGCACGTGGCCAGCGCGCTGCTCACGCGGGCGATGCGGGCCTACGCCGACGACGGGATGGAGTACGCCGGGCTGGACGTCGACACCGACAACCCCACCGGCGCCCCGCTGCTCTTCGCCCACCTGGGCTACGAGCGGATGCGAGGCTCGGCGATGTACACCATCGAGATCTAGCCGCGCCGGACCTCCACCGCGACGCGGGCGAGCAGCGGGTAGGGCAGGCGCCGCTTGGCGATCTGGTTCACCGTGCCGGCGACGAACAGGTCGAGCTCGAGGGCGTGGAAGAGCACCGCGCCGGAGGACCCGCCGTGCCCGACCATCGCGGGGACGGGCGCGAACGGCGACATCACCCGCGGCACGGCGAAGCGCATCAGCCCCGTGCCGTACCGCATCGGGGGGAAGATGCGGTTCCACCGGGCCTGCATGTGCTCGAGGTGATGGGCGTCGAAGAGCTCGCCGGCGAAGAACGCCCGCAGGAAGCGCAAGGAGTCCGAGGTGGAAGAGACGATGCCGCCCTGGGCCTGTGTCGAGGCCAGCGTGCGCGGGATGCGCAGGGGCCGGCGGCCGTTGAGGATCGCGTCCACCGTGTCGAACCGGTCCATGGTCGCCGTCTCGAAGACGTAGGTGCCGGCCAGCGCCAGCGGCTGGGTGATCCGCCGCTCGACCGCCCGCGCGTAGGGCAGGCCGGTGACCACCTCGATGATCCGGCCCAGCAGCTGGAAGTTCGTGTCCGAGTACTGGGCCTTCCCCGGCGTCCCCGGCGGGAAGGCGGGACGGATCCGCTCCTTGGCCACGGCCAGCAGCTCCTCGAACGTCCAGCCGGGGTCCGAGGCGAACGCGACCGCGAACAACGTCGACCCGTCGGGCTGCCTCTGCTCGGAGACGTCGCCCAGGCCCGACGTGTTCGAGAGCAGCTGGCGCACCGTGACCTGCTCGCTGCGGTCGACCCCGTCGAGCACGTGCAGGCCCGAGACGACGTCGTCCGGCAGGTAGGCGGGCAGCGTGGCATCGAGCTCCACCTGCCCGTCGTCGACCAGCTGCAGGACCACGGCGGTGGTGAACAGCTTGGTGATGCTGGCGACGAAGTACTGGCCGTCCGGGTCGCCGTACGTCCACTCGAGACCGGTGGACGGGCGGGTGAGGGCGAGGCGGACCGTCCCGGTGTCGGGGCGGGCGGCGTACTTGCCGAGCAGGGCGTCGAGGCGGGACTCGAGACGGCGTGTCATGGCGCGGATCGTAGCGGTCCGTGCATAACGGAACTGCAGGTCAGCGCGCCGACGCGCCGGGGCGGCGTCAGCCGATCGCGGCGATCGGCGCCGCCAGCGGGTGGCCGGAGCCGTCGCGGCGCTCGTCGAGCTCGGGCAGGTCGACCGACTGCCCGCCCGAGCCGACCGCCCGCGCCGGCTCGGGGCCGACCCAGGCCAGCTGCAGGCAGTCCTCCCCGCGCAGGAACCGCTGCGCCCGCACGCCGCCGGTGGCCCGGCCCTTGGCGGGATAGCGGTCCAGCGGGGTGACCTTGGCGCTGCCCGGGACCGTGCCGGGCAGCGCGCCGGACGCGCCGGCCACGGTGACCAGGACGGAGGCGGAGACCTCTGCGTCGGGCACGATGCCGAGGTAGATGACGGCGGCGCCGTCGGCGAGCCGGATCCCGGCGATGCCCTGGCCCGAGCGGCCCTGCGGTCGCACCGCGGCGGCGTCGAAGCGCAGCAGCTGGGCGTCGGAGCTGACGAGGACGAGCTTGTCGGCGTCGGTCGCGTGCCCGGTGCCGACGACGGCGTCGCCGTCGCGCAGGCTGATGACGTCCCAGGTGTCCTTGTTGCCCGGACGGTCGCCGGTCACCCGCTTGACCACGCCCTGCGCGGTGGCGAGCACGAGCGGCGGGGCGTCGGCGTCCAGCCGGGCCAGGCCGACCACGCGCTCGCCCTTCTCCAGGGTGAGCAGCTCGGTGACCGGCACCCCGCCGGAGAGCCCGGGCGCGGCGCCGGTCGGCGGCAGCGCGGGGGCGTCAAGCACGTCCAGGCGCACCAGCCGTCCGGCGGAGGTCACCAGGGCCACCTGCCCGCGGGCGGTGGCCGGCACGGCGTGGGCGACGGCGTCGTGCGCCGAGCGCGGGCCGGTGCGCACCGGGGCGTCGGGGGTGGAGGTGCGCGCCAGCAGCCCGGTGCCCGAGAGCAGCACCCAGCACGGGTCGTCCGCCACCTCGAGCGGCATGGCTGCGCCGCGGCCCGCCGGGCCCGCGGCCGCCGTCGTCGCCGGGCCGCCGGCGTGCTCGAGGAGCACGGTGCGCCGCGGGGTGCCGAACTTGGCGGAGACGTCGGCCAGCTCGTCGGAGACCACCCCGCGCAGGCGCTCCTCGGAGTCGAGGATCGCCTTGAGCTCCTCGATCTGCTTGGCCAGCTCGTCGGCCTCGGCCTCGAGCTCGAGGCGGGAGAACTTCGTCAGGCGGCGCAGCCGCAGGGCCAGGATGTACTCGGCCTGCGGCTCGTCGAGGTCGAACACCTGCATGAGGCGGGTGCGGGCGGTGTCGGCGTCGTCGGAGGAGCGGATGACCGCGATGACCTCGTCGATGTCCGCGATGGCGATGAGCAGGCCCGCCACCAGGTGCGCCCGCTCGGTGGCCCGGCCCAGCCGGAACGCGGTGCGCCGGCGCACCACCGACAGGCGGTGGTCGACGTAGACCTGCAGCAGCTCGCGCAGGCCCAGGGTGCGCGGCTGGCCGTCGACCAGGGCGACGTTGTTGATCCCGAAGGACTCCTCCATCGGGGTGAGCTTGTAGAGCGCCTCCAGCACCGCCTCGGGGTTGAAGGCGTTCTTGACCTCGATGACCAGCCGGAGCCCGTGGTGGCGGTCGGTGAGGTTCTGGACGTTGGTGACGCCCTTGAGCTTGCCGGACTTCACCGCGTCCGCGATCTTCTCGATGACCCGCTCGGGGCCGATCATGTAGGGCAGCTCGGTGACGACGATGCCCTTCTTGCGCGCGGTGACGTTCTCGATCCGTGCCGTGGCGCGGGTGCGGAAGCTGCCGCGGCCGGTGGCGTAGGCCTCGCGCACGCCCTCCAGGCCGACGATCTTGCCGCCCTCGGGCAGGTCCGGGCCCGGGACGAACTTCAGCAGGTCCTCGAGCGTGGCGTCGGGGTGGGCGATGAGGTGCCGTGCGGCGGCCACGACCTCGACGAGGTTGTGCGGGGGCATGTTCGTCGCCATGCCGACGGCGATCCCGGTGGCGCCGTTGACCAGCAGGTTGGGGAAGGCCGCGGGCAGCACGCCGGGCTGCATGATCTGGTTGTCGTAGTTGGGCACGAAGTCGACGACGTCCTCGCCCAGGTCGGCCACCATCGCCATGGCCGCCGGCGCCATGCGCGCCTCGGTGTAGCGCGGCGCCGCGGGGCCGTCGTCGAGGGAGCCGAAGTTGCCGTGCCCGTCCACCAGCGGCAGGCGCAGCGCGAAGGGCTGGGCCAGGCGCACCATGGCGTCGTAGATGGCGGTGTCCCCGTGCGGGTGCAGCTTGCCCATGACCTCGCCGACGACGCGGGCGGACTTCACGTGCCCGCGGTCCGGGCGCAGGCCCATCTGGTCCATCATGAACAGGATCCGGCGCTGCACCGGCTTGAGGCCGTCGCGCGCGTCCGGCAGGGCCCGCGAGTAGATGACCGAGTAGGCGTACTCCAGGAACGAGCCCTGCATCTCCTCGGAGACGTCGATGTCGACGATCTTCTCGTCGACGGGCACGGGGGAGGGCGTGGTCTTGCGAGCCATGGGCAGATTGTCCCCGATGATGGGCCCGTGCGGGTGCACCGCCGCAGTGGTGTCGGACTCCCTGGGTAGGCTCGCGGCATGGGAGAGGTCGACACCGGGGCCGCCTACCCCGCGCACTGGGCGGCCGACGTCGTCCTGCGCGACGGCGCCACGATGCACATCAGGCCCATCCGCCCCGACGACGCCGACGCGCTGCAGCGCATGCACGTGGCGCAGTCGCCGCAGTCCATCTACTTCCGGTTCTTCGCCCCGGTGCCGCGGCTGGGGGAGAAGGACCTGTACCGCTTCACCCACGTCGACCACCACAACCGGGTGGCGCTGGTGCTGGTGCAGGGCGAGGAGATCCGCGCCGTCGGCCGGTTCGACGTCGTGGGCCCGGGCGAGGCGGAGGTGGCGTTCAACGTCGCCGACACCGAGCAGGGCCGCGGGCTGGGCTCGGTGCTCCTCGAGCACCTGGCCGCCGCGGCCCGCGAGCTCGGGGTGACCCGGTTCGTCGCCGACGTGCTGCCCGCCAACGCCCGGATGGTCCGGGTCTTCACCGACGCCGGCTACGACGTGCAGCAGCGCCTCGAGGACGGGGTGCTGTCGATCTCGCTGAGCATCGAGGAGACCGAGCGGTCCTGGCGGGTCATGGCCGAGCGGGAGCGGCACGCCGAGGCGCTGAGCATGACCGGGCTGCTCCAGGCCGAGTCGGTGCTGGTCCTCGGGCTCGGCGCGGCCGGCCAGGAAGGTCAGGTGCTCGCCGGGCGCGTGGCCCAGGCCCTGACCGGCGACGCCTTCACCGGGTCGATGCACCTGGTCGGGCTGGCGGCGCCGGCCGCGGCCGGCGGCCCGGCCGACGGTGCCGCCCGGGTCCGGCGGTACGCCGCGCTGGCGGACGTGGCCGGCAGCGTCGACCTCGCCGTCGTCGCCGGCCCGGCCGAGGCGGTCGTCGAGGCGGTGCCGGCCCTGGGGGCGCTCGGCGTGCGCGCCCTCGTGGTGCTCTCGCACGGCTTCGGCGAGTCCGGGGCGGAGGGCATGGGCCGCCAGCGCGAGCTGCTACGCCGCACCCGGGAGGCGGGCATCCGGGTGGTGGGGCCGGCCTCCTACGGGGTGATCGGGCACGGCCCGGCGGGCCGGTACAACGCGACGCTGTGGGGGGAGGACGACGACGCCGCCGGGGCGGGCCTCGGGCTGTTCACCCAGTCCCTGGCCTCGGGCCTCGCGGTGCGCTCCACCGCCGCGCGCCGCGGCCTGCCGGTGGCCACGTTCCTCTCCGCGGGCAACCGGGTGGACGTCTCGGGCAACGACACCATGCAGTTCTGGTCCGCGCACGACGCCACCGCCGTCGGCGCGATGGTGCTGGAGTCCATCGGCAACCCGCGCAAGTTCTCCCGCATCGCCCGGCGCCTGTCGGCGAGCAAGCCCGTGGTCGCGATGGTCTCGGGCCAGACCGGGCAGGTCACCCCGCCCGGGCACGCGGTGCGCACCTCGCGCCAGCCGCAGCGGGTGCTCACCGAGATGCTGCGGCAGGCCGGGGTCGTGCGCGCCCGCACCCACCGGGAGATGCTCGACGTCGCCACCCTCCTGCTCGCCCAGCCGCTGCCGGCCGGGCCGCGCACCGCGATCGTGTCCTCCTCGGCGGCGCTGGCGGGTCTCGTGGCCGACGTCGCCACCGCGGAGGGGCTGGAGGTCGCCGGCCAGCCGGTCACCCTGCCCCCGCTGGCCGGGCCCGAGCAGTACGCGGCGGCGCTGGGTGAGCTGACCGCCCGCGACGACTTCGACGCCGTCATCGTCGCCCACGCCCCGCCGCTGGGCACCACCGACACCGCCGTCGCCGCCGCCATCGCCGCGGCCGCCGCCGGTGACCCGCGCACCTGGGTGGCCACCATCTACGGCCTGCACGGGCTCACCCCGGCGCTGACCGCGCAGGGAGCGACCGTCCCGGCGATGGCCACGGTCGAGGACGTCGTCACCGCGCTGTCCGGCGCCATCGCCTACGGGCGCTGGCGCACCGGCGCCGGCGACCCGCTCGTCGCCCCGCCCGGCATCGACCCGCCCGCCGCCCGCCGCGTGCTCGCCGAGCCGCTCGCCGAGCTGCCCGGGCGCGCCCGCCGCACCCTGAACCCCGCCACGACCCAGGAGCTGCTGGCCTGCTACGGCATCCGGGTGCTGCCGGCCACCGTCGTCACCGACGAGGACGCGGCCGTCGCCGCGGCCGAGCGGATCGGCTGGCCGGTGGCGCTCAAGGTCGCCGACCAGGTGCTGCGTCACCGGGTCGACCTCGGCGGGGTGCGCCTGGACGTCGCCGACGCCGACGCGCTGCGGGAGGCCATGGGCCACATGCGCGCCCGCGCCCGGCACGTCCTCGGCCGCGCCACCGCCTTCGAGGTGCAGGCCATGGCCCCGCCCGGAGTGGCGTGCGTGGTCCGCGGCGCCGAGGACGACCTGTACGGCCCGGTCGTCTCCTTCGGTCTCGGCGGCGACGCCACCGAGCTGCTCGGGGACGTCTCCTACCGGATCCCGCCGCTGACCGCGCGGGACGTCTCGGAGATGGTGCGCTCGGTGCGCGCCGCGCCGCGCCTGCTCGGCCACCGCGGGCTGCCGCCCACGGACGTCGCCGCGCTCGAGGACGTCGTCGCCCGGGTCTCGATGCTCACCGACGACCTGCCGGAGGTCGCGGAGGTGGTGCTCAACCCGGTCATCGTGGGGGAGGAGGGGGTCCAGATCGCCTCGGCGGTCGTGACCATCGCCCACCCGCTGCGGCAGGACGCCGGTCGGCGGGCGCTGCCCGCCCCACCGGACGCGGCCGAGGCGTCCGGGGCGACCGGCGCGGCGGGCGGCGACGCACCGCCCGCCGGGTCCGGTGCCGCCGGGCCCGGCGACGCACCGCCCGCCGGGTCCTCCACGACATAGGAGCGGCGGGGGGACGGGACCGGCCCGCAGGTGGGATGATGTCGGCGTGCCGGACACCAATCTCGCCAACCAGCTGCGTTCCGAGCTCGACCTCGCGGGCTACTACCCGGAGCTCGTCGCCGGCGTCATCGACATCGCCCTGGCCGACGAGCCCGTCGTCTCCTATCTCGTGCACCCCGAGACCACCTTCGACGACACCGAGGTGTTCCGGCACCTGACCGCGCTGGTGCTCACCCCCTCCCGGCTCGTCGTCGCCCACGTCGACGACGGCCCCGGACCGGACGGGCGCGCCTCCGCGCTGGCCACCACCGAGTCCGTGCCGCTGCGCGAGGTCCGCTCGGTCTCCCTCACCCACGGCGTGAGCGACCCGGCCCGCGCCCGCAGCATGCGCACCCAGGAGCTGACGGTCGCGGTCAGCTGGGGCACCGCGGACAGCGTCGACCTCAAGCCCGACCACTGCGACGACCCCGAGTGCGACGCGGACCACGGCTACATCGGCACCGTCACGCCCGAGGGGCTCGAGGTGCGCATCAGCGCCCAGGCCGAGGGCGCCGACGCCCTCAGCGGCGCCCTGGCCTTCGCCCGGGCGCTGTCCGCCGCCACGGCCGGGAGCGCTGCCCGCGCGTGATCCCCGAGTTCCAGCCGCCGTCCACCGACGGCCTGCACCTGCGCGCCGTCATGCCCGCCGCCCTCGACGCGGTCGGGCTGACCACCACCTCCCACGGCCGGGCCAGTGACGCCGACCGCGCCGCGCTCGGGCTGCCCGAGGCGCCCAAGGCCTGCGTCGTGCTCGTCGACGGGCTCGGCATGCGCATGCTCACCGAGCGCGGCGGGCACGCCCCGTTCCTGCGCGGCCGCCTGCCCGGCGCCCGCACGCTGAGCAGCACGTTCCCGTCGACGACCGCGGCGGCCATCACGGCGCTGGGCACCGGCGAGCTGCCCGGGGTGACCGGCATGCTCGGCTTCTCCGTGCGCGACCCCTCCAGCGGCGAGGTGCTCAACCTCATCCGCTGGGACAACACCTCGCTCAGCCCGCGGGCCTGGCAGCGCCACGAGACCCTGTTCGAGCAGCTCGCCACCCGGCGCGCCGGCGGGGAGAACCTGCGCGAGGTGGTCAGCGTCGGGCCGGCGCGCTTCGTCGGCTCGGGCCTGACCGAGGCCGCGCTGCGGGGGATGCGCAACGTCTCCGCGGAATCCCTGGCCGACCGCGTGGACGTCACGGCGGCCCAGCTGCGCCGCCCCGACGTCGCCGCCGTGTACCTGTACTGGGGCGACGTCGACCACGTCGGTCACGAGCACGGCTGGGGATCGTGGCAGTGGGGCGAGGCCGTCGAGGCCCTCGACGGCGAGCTCGCCCGGCTGTCGCGCACGCTGCCGCGCGGCACGCTCCTCGTCATCACCGCCGACCACGGCATGGTGGACGTCACCGACCGGCTCGACGTCGCCGCCACCCCCGCGCTGGCGCAGGACGTCGAGCTCGTCGCCGGCGAGCCGCGCGCCAACCACGTCTACACCGCCCCCGGCGCCGCCTCCGCGGTGGCGGCACGCTGGCGCGAGGAGCTGGGCGAGCGCGCGTGGGTCGGCACCCGCGAGGAGGTCGTCGCGGCCGGCCTGCTCGGCGACGTCGCGCCCGACCGGCTCGAGGTCGTCGGCGACGTCGTCGCCCTCATGCGCGGGCAGCACGCGGTGGTGGACTCGCGCACCCAGACGCCGGAGTCGATGGCGCTGGTCGGCATGCACGGCTCCCTCACCGACGGCGAGATGGCCGTGCCGCTCCTCGCGGAGGTGGTCTAGGTGGCCCAGCTCGTCTTCTTCTCCGGGACGATGGACTCCGGCAAGTCCACCCTCGCCCTGCAGATGGACCACAACCACGCCGCCCGCGGCCGCGACGGGCTGATCTTCTCCCGCAACGACCGCGCCGGCGAGGCGGTGCTCTCCTCCCGCCTCGGCCTCGCCGTCCCGGCCGTCGAGGTCAGCGACGAGACGGACTTCTGGGACGAGGTGGTGCGCCGGCGCATCGCCGGGGACCGCGTCGACTACCTCATCTGCGACGAGGTGCAGTTCTACAGCCCCACCCAGGTCGAGCAGCTCGCCCGGCTCGTCGACGAGATGGGCGTGGACGTCTTCGGGTTCGGCATCACCACCGACTTCCGCACCCGGCTCTTCCCCGGCTCGGCGCGCATGCTCGAGCTCGCCGACCGCGTCGAGCGGCTCCAGGTCGAGGCGCTGTGCTGGTGCGGGGCCCGGGCCACCCACAACGCCCGCACGGTCGACGGCGAGATGGTCACCGAGGGCGAGCAGGTCGTCGTCGGCGACACCACCGAGGCCCGCGCCCCGATCACCGGGACCCAGGGCGAGGTGGGCTACGAGGTGCTGTGCCGCTTCCACCACCTGCGCCGGGTCACCGCGGCGCGGGCGCACGCGGCGAGCCTGAGCCCGCAGACCCTGCCGCTGGGGGATTGAGGCGCCGCCGAGGCGGCTACTCGGGCTTGGCCCCGAAGACGATCTCGTCCCAGCTGGGCACGCTGCGACGGGTGGACTTCCGCCGGCGCGGCTGGGCGGTGGGGCGCGCCGGCTCGCCGCGCACGGGCGCGGGCCGCACCGCCTCGGGACGGCCCGCCTCGGGACGGCCCGTCTCCGGACGAGCTCCCTCAGGGCGACCGTCCTCGGGGCGGCCGGCCTCGGCGCGGTCCCCCTCGGGGCGCTCGGCGTCGCGGGCCTGGTCCTCGTCGCCGCCGGCGGCCGGTGACGCCTGGTCGCCCCCCGCCTCCTCGGCCAGCGCCGGCGTGGTGCCGGGGATGGTGGGCGGCGGGCCGGGCAGGGCCGGGATGGTGCCGACACCGCTGTCGGTGAGGTGCCGGTCGTCCGAGATCTCCCGGCGCGGCAGGGAGAGCACGTGAGCGTCGGTGGCCAGGTCGGGCCGCGAGGCGGGCGGGTGCGCCCCGCCCGGGAAATCCTCGTCCTCGGGGTCGAGCAGGGCCTCGCGGGTGCCGCGGTGCGCGGCCAGCTCGGCCAGCAGGGCGTCGGTGGGGGAGTCCACCCGGTCCTCGCCCGGCTCGCCGAACGGCGACGGCGCGGCCGGGCTCACGGCGTCGTGCCAGGGGGAGAGGCCCTCGACCGCGCGGGGCGCGCCCACCGGGGCGAGGTGGCGGCGCGGGTACGCGGCCGGGCCCACCTCGGTCTCGGACAGCCAGCGGGCCTCGTCGTCGACGGCGGTGAGGGCCTTGGCCCCCAGGTCCACCTGCCAGCGCGCCTCCCGCTCCCGCTCGCCGGCCACGAACGTCACCAGCACCTCCCACGGCTGACCCGGGCGGCGCACCGCGTCCCACTGCAGCGTGGTGGCCCGCACCCCGCGGGCGGCGAGGCGGTCGACGACGAGGTCGCCCAGCCGCGGCGCGTCCTGCTCGTGGCCGAGGCGCTGAGCCTGCGCCTGCTGGACCACCCAGGCCCGCTCGGCGAGCACCGGGCCCTCGTAGCGGCGCACGTGCTCGACGGTCAGACCCGCCTCGGCGGCCACCTCGTCCACGCTCGCGCCGGCGCGGATGAGGGCCTGGATGTCCTTGGGCCGCAGCGTCGACTCACGGGCGGCCCGCAGCGCCTCGAGGCCCGGACGGTCGCGGCGCACGGCGGCGCGCAGCGCGTCGTTGATCACGAGGCGGTAGCGCTGGCCGTCCCCGTCGGAGAGCGTGAGGTGCTCGCCGTCACCGTGCAGCCCGAGCAGTTCGAGCTCAACCATGGGGTCCTCCTTCGAGGTTCTCCCCCGAGGGTGCCATCTGGGCTGGGCTGCTGGAAGGATTGGCAGCGGTGTGTTCGGTGTGGCCTGGTCGACACGAACCGGCCGGAACCGGGCACGAGCTGTCCCCGCCGACGAGAGGTACGACGTGACCCTGCCCCTGCGCGAACGCCCCGCCGAGCTGCCGCCCGAGGAGATCGCCCGGCTCCAGAGCCTGTGCGAGTCCCTCGCCCGTGAGGCCGGCGACCTCGTGCGCGACCGGTCGGGGGCGGTGATCGCGGTGGCGGACACGAAGTCCTCCGTCAACGACGTCGTCACCGCGGTGGACCGGGAGGTCGAGGAGCTGTTGCGCGCCCGGATCCGCGCCGAGCGGCCCGGGGACGCCTTCCTCGGCGAGGAGGAGGGGGCCAGCGCCGGCACCACCGGGCTGACCTGGGTGGTCGACCCCATCGACGGCACGGTCAACTTCCTCTACGGCATCCCCTCCTACGCCGTCTCCGTCGCCGTGGTGGCCGGGGAGCCGGACCCGCGGCGCTGGACGCCGCTGGCCGGGTGCGTCCACGCCGTCAGCACCGGCGCGACGTGGACCGCCGGGCGCGGGCAGGGCGCCTTCCGGGACGGCGCGCGGCTGCGCATCAAGGACGCCCCGCCGCTGGGCCAGGCGCTGGTGGGCACCGGCTTCGGCTACACCGAGGAGCGTCGCCGCGGGCAGGCCGAGGTGGTCGCGCAGCTGCTGCCCCAGGTGCGGGACATCCGCCGGCTCGGCTCGGTGGCGATCGACCTGTGCCTCGTCGCGGACGGCCGGCTGGACGCCCACTACGAGCGCGGGCTCAACCCCTGGGACGTCGCCGCGGGGACGCTGGTGGTCCTCGAGGCCGGCGGGGTCGTGCAGGGCCTGGCGGGCGAGCCGGCCTCCAAGGCGATGACCGTGGCCGGGCCGGCGGGCCTGGTGGCCGAGCTCAGCGCGGCGCTCGAGGCGGCCGGTGCCCGTGAACTTGGTCACCCGGACGGCGAAACCGGTCGGTAGGCCTGGGCACCGTCAGGGTCGGTGGTGCACAATCCGGTGTCCCCGGGAACAAATGCGCCCCGAGGACGTTTTCCGGGTACTGGCTTCGATGCCACGACCACCACGACTGACGACCACGAAGAAACCGGAGCGTGACGCCGAGATGGCGACCGACTACGACGCACCTCGCAAGAACGAAGAGGACCTCAACGAGGACTCGATCGAGGAGCTGAAGGCGCGCCGCGCCGACAAGAACTCCGGGGCGGTCGACGAGGACGAGGCCGAAGCCGCTGACAGCTTCGAGCTTCCTGGCGCCGACCTGTCCGGGGAAGAGCTGTCCGTGCGGGTCCTGCCCCGCCAGGCAGACGAGTTCACGTGCGCCAAGTGCTTCCTGGTGCACCACCGCAGCCAGCTGGCCTACGAGGACAACGGCCAGCTCGTCTGCTCCGAGTGCGCCGCCTGACGGCGACCACTCAGCAACCGCCTCAGCGCCGGCCCAGTGCAGCCACGAGCTGCGTGGGCCGGCGCGTGCATATCACCCAGTAGGGCGTCGCGTCCCGCGGGTCGGTGACCGGCACGCGCAGCCCGCCGTGGACCCAGGCCCGGTGGCAGGCGTGCGCCCGCGCGTCCGCCTCCGGGCCCATCGCCCGGCGCAGCCCGTCGGCGTCGAGGACCTCCGGCTCGCCGAGCGCCTCGACCGGGATGACGGCGTCGCCCGCGCGCAGCCGCAGCGCGTCCGGGCTGCCGCCGTCGGCGGGGTCCCCGCCGCGCACGACGGTGACCACCGGCGAGCTGAGCACCCCCATCACCGACACCGCGACGGCGATGACCACGCCGACCGTCACCGCCACCGGCACGGAGGCGAAGGGTGTCACGGTGAGGAAGCCGAAGGCGCCGAGCAGCAGCGAGACCAGGTGCATGGTCGGCGGCGGGCTGAGACGTTCGGAGTAGAGCGGGGCGGTGTCCACACCGCCACTTTGCCAGGCCGGCGGCCCGTGCACCCGCACCCCTGCGCCGACGGCGAACCCGGGCAGAGCGGGCGCCGCCGCGCGGGTAGGCTCTGGTGGTCATCCGGCGCGAGGCGCCGCGGGAAGATGCGAGGAGACGTTTCCGATGGGCCTGTTCACACGCCGCAAGCGCGACGCCGTCGACGAGGGCGTGGAGGCGGTCGCGCAGGACGCCACCGAGAACACGGACGACCCCCGGCCCGAGACCCCGGGCCGCGGCCCCCACGACGTCGCCGACGTCCCCGACCTCGAGGGCCGCCTGGACCTCGGGGCCCTGCGCGTCCCCGCCCGGCCCGGCATGCAGCTGCGGCTCGAGGTGGAGAAGCGGACCAACAACATCGTCGCCGTCACGCTGGGCCTGACCGGCTCGGCCATGCAGCTGCAGGTGTTCGCCGCGCCCCGCACCCAGGGCATCTGGGACGAGCTGCGCGCGGAGATCACCGACTCCATCGGCAAGCAGGGCGGCACGGTCGACCAGATCGACGGCCCCTTCGGCACCGAGCTGCTCGCCCGCATCCCCGTCAGGGTCGCCGAGGGCCAGATCTCCCACCGCCCCGCCCGCTTCGTCGGCGTCGACGGCCCCCGCTGGTTCCTGCGCGCGGTGCTGACCGGCAAGTCCGCCATCGAGCAGGAGGCCGCCGCCGAGCTCGAGGAGGTCCTCGCCGACGTCGTCGTCGTCCGTGGGGTGGAGGCGCGCGCCCCGCGCGACGTGCTCCTGCTGCACGCCCCCGGCAAGCCCCGCGCGCCGCAGCAGCCGGGCGCCGAGCCCGACCTCGACATCACCCGGCGCGGCCCGGAGATCACGGAGGTCCGATGAGCGGCCTCGGCCAGCTCCTGCACCGGCTCACCGCCACCCGGCAGGAGCTCGACGCCGCGGACGAGCGGCGGGCGAGCATGCTGCAGGGCGCCACGGCCTGCGCCGAGGTCGCGCCGCGCACGCGCGCCAAGGTCGCCGGCATCGTCTCCGCGCTGACCTACCGCCCGCGCGGGGTGGCGCCGGCGCTGGTCGCCCAGCTCTTCGACGGCTCCGCCACCATCGACCTGATCTTCCTGGGCCGGCACGACGTCCCCGGCGTCGAACCGGGCCGGCGCCTCGTCGCCGAGGGCATGGTCGCCGAGGAGGACGGGCGGCGCGTCATGTTCAACCCGGACTACCAGCTCATCGCCCGCTCCGGGGTGCACGCGTGACGGCCGGCCCCGGCGAGCACCGCCCCGAGCAGCCGCGCGGGGAGCGCCCCGACGGTGAGCAGCGCCCCGAGCGCGCGCACGGCGAGCACGCGCATCGCGAGGACGCCGTGGCGGCGGCCGCGGCCGCGGCCAGCCGGCGCGGCGGGATGAACCAGATCCTCGGCGAGAACTTCTCGGTCGCCGACGCTGTCGGGGGCGTGCGCGGCCTGGTCGAGTCGGTCGCCCCGGGCCTGGTCTTCGTCGTCGTCTTCATCGCCACCGGCGCCCTCGTCCCGCCGCTGGTGGCCTCCCTCGCCGTCGCCGTCCTGGCCATGATCGTCCGGCTGGTCCAGCGCACCCCCGTCACCCAGGCGGCCGGCGGGCTCGTCGGCGTCCTCATCGGCGTCCTGTGGGCGTGGCGTTCGGGGGAGGCCGCGAACTACTTCGCGATGGGCCTGTGGACCAACGCCGCCTACGCCGTCGCCCTGCTCGTGGCGCTGGTGGCGGGCTGGCCCGCCGTCGGCGTCGTCGTCTCCCTGCTCAAGGGCGAGGGCTTCGCCTGGCGCAAGGACCCTGCCCTGCTCGCCCGGCGCCGACGGTTCGTCCTCGCCACCTGGTTGTGGATCGGGATGTTCGTGCTGCGCCTGGCCGTGCAGGTGCCGCTCTACCTCGACGCCTCGGTCGCCTGGCTCGGCACCGCCCGCATCGTCATGGGCGTGCCGCTGTGGGCTCTCACTCTGTGGGCGACGTGGGTGCTGGTGCGGGAGCCAAGAGCTCCTGCAGCGCGCTGAGCTCGGGCTCCGCGTCGGCCGAGACGACGATGAGGAGCTCGTCGCCGGCCTCGAGGGTGTCGTCCTGGCTGGGCGTGATCGGCCGGTCCTCCCGGATGATCGCCGCCAGCGCCGTCTCCGCCGGCCAGGTCACCTGACCGACCCGGCGGCCCACCACCGGCGAGCTCGCCGGCAGGGTCAGCTCGTGCATGCTCGCCCCGGACTGGTGGAACCGGAAGATGCGGACCAGGTCGCCGACCGAGACCGCCTCCTCCACCAGCGAGGTCATGATCCGCGGGGTCGAGACCGGCACGTCCACCCCCCACGCCTCGTCGAACATCCACTCGTTCTTGGGGTTGTTGATGCGGGCGACCACCCGCGGCACCCCGAACTCCGTCTTCGACAGCAGCGAGACGACGAGGTTGACCTTGTCGTCTCCGGTCGCCGCTACGACGACATCGCACCGGTCCACCGACGCCTCGGCCAGGGCGCTCGGCTCGCAGGCGTCGGCGAGGAGCCACTCGGCCTCGGCCACGCTGGCGATGCGCATGGCCGCCGGCTGGCGGTCGATGAGGGTGACCTGGTGGCCGTGGCCGAGCAGCTCGCGGGCGATCGAGCGCCCCACCGACCCGGCGCCGGCGATGACGACGCGCATCAGTCCTCCTTGGCCGGGGTGGCGGCCAGCACGCGCTGGACCGCCCCGATCCGGTCCGTCTCGACGGCCAGGTGCACGAGGTCGTTCTCCTGGACCACCATGCCCGGGTGCGGCACCACGCCCTGGCCCAGACGCGTCAGGAACGCCACCCGCGTGCCGGTGAGGAGCTCGAGCCGGCCCAGCTCCTGGCCCACCCAGGCCGGGTTGATGTCGCAGGTGACGATGGACACCTTCGACGAGGCGTCCTGGTACTCCGAGACGGCCCCGAGCGGGAGGATGCGGCGCAGCACCTGGTCGGCGGTCCACCGGACGGTGGCCACCGTCGGGATGCCCAGGCGCTGGTAGACCTCGGCGCGGTTGGGGTCGTAGATGCGGGCGACGACGTTGCTCACCCCGAACGTCTCGCGCACTACCCGGGCGGCGATGATGTTGGAGTTGTCGCCGTTGGAGACGGCGACGAAGGCGTAGGCGTCCTCGATGCCCGCCTGCGCCAGCGCGTCGCGGTCGAAGCCAAGGCCGGTGACCCGTCGCCCCTCGAAGGTCGAGGGCAGACGGCGGAACGCGTCGGGGTTCTGGTCGACCACCGCGACTGAGTGGCCGCGGTGCTCGAGCTGCCCGGCCAGGGACGCCCCGACCCGGCCGCAGCCCATGATCACGAAGTGCACGACGACGACGGTACCGCTGGTCAGAGGCGGTGGGGCACCGACGGGGTGTCCAGGGCGAGGGCATGTGGGTGGTGGCTGACAGCATCGTGGTATGAGCCGGCACACCACGTTTCGCTTCTGCCTCGATGTAACGGTCGAGCAGGAGGAGGTGCTGGCTCGGCACGTGGGCGCCGCACGGTTCGCGTTCAACCAATGCCTGCGTCTACACCTACAAGCCCGCAAGGGGGACGCGCCGTCGGCCGATGACGCGGACGTGACAGTGCCGTGGTCCGGGTTCGACCTCATCAATGCGTTCAACGCGTGGAAGCGATCCGAGGCCGCAGGTAGGCGGTTTCGAGTCGATGTCCGGGGAGTGGCCGAGCTCGAGGTTACAGGGCTTGTGTGGCGCGGGGAGGTCGTAGCCCAGGTGTTCGAGGAGGCCGCGGTCGACCTCGGCCGGGCACTGAAGGCGTGGACCACCGCGCGGGCCCACGGGAACCGTCGGGCGGGGCATCCGCGGTTCAAGAAGAAGGGGGCCACTGGGTCGTTTCGCATCCGGAACAGGACCACGCGGGGCCCGACGATTCAGGTGGGTGGTGATCGGCCTCGGTCGGTCACGCTGCCGAAGATCGGGACCTTGCGGGTGCGTGAGGACACCCGGCGCCTGCGCCGGATGATCGCCACGGGCCGCGCCCGCGTCCTGTTCGCCACGGTCTCCCGCAACGCGGCGGGCCGGTGGTCGATCGCCCTGACGGCGGAGGCGGCTGACCTGCACCCGAAGGCGCAGCACCCGCCACGCGCCCCTGGCGACGCCTCGGGCTGGGTCGGCGTCGACCGCGGCCTCACGGCCCTGGTCGTCGCCGGGACCGCAGACGGTGCACAGACTCTCCGCGTCGAGCGGGCACCGTGGTCGGCACGGTCGGAAGCGGCCCGCACCAGGCGGCTGGCGAGGTCGCTGGCCCGTAAGCAGAAAGGATCTCGGAACCGCGCCCGGGCCGCCGCCCGCCTGGCCCGCCACCACGCCCACCTGCGTGCCCGCAGGCGACACCTGCTGCACCAGGTCTCCGGACAGCTGGTCAAGACCCACGACCGGCTCGTCCTGGAAGACCTGCACGTGGCCGGCATGCTCGCCAACCACCGCCTCGCCGCGGCGATCTCGGACGCAGCCTGGGCCGAGCTCGCCCGCCAGATCCGCTATAAGCAGGCCTGGCACGGCGGGCAGGTGCTCCTCGCGGACCGGTGGTTCGCGTCCTCGAAGACCTGCTCCGCCTGCGGAAAGTGCAAAGACGCGCTGAGCCTCTCAGAGCGGACGTACCGGTGCGCGGCGTGCGGGCTGGTCATCGACCGCGACCTCAACGCCGCCTTCAACCTCGCCGCCTGGGCCACCCGCCACACCAGCGACACGGCCCAGGGGGCCGGGGACCGTCAAGCAGACGGCCCCGTCACCAACGCCCACCGACGGGACGGCTCTGGCCCGCGCGCCAGCGCGAGCGAAACCAGCCCGGACGACGTGGGAACCGGACCTCAGGCCGGCCACCCGGCCTGAGAACCTCGGACGCCCGAGAAGGGCGGTGTCTCACAACCCGGAGTTCAGAGACACGCTTTAGCATGGGGCCTCGTGCCGGACATCACGGAGGCCCTCAAGCGCGCGCTGGTCGGACGACCGATGCGCAGCGAGCGCCTGGGCTCCACCCTGCTCCCCAAGCGACTCGCACTGCCGGTGTTCGCCTCCGACGCCCTCTCGTCCGTCGCGTACGCCCCGGACGAGATCCTGCTGACCCTGGCCCTCGCCGGCGTCGCGGCCATCACCATCTCGCCGTGGATCGGCCTGGTCGTCGTCGTCGTGCTGCTCACCGTGGTGGCGTCCTACCGGCAGACCGTCCACGCCTACCCCTCCGGCGGCGGCGACTACGAGGTCGCCACCGAGAACCTCGGGCGGCGGGCGGGCCTGACCGTGGCCAGCGCCCTGCTGGTCGACTACGTCCTCACCGTCGCGGTGTCGATCTCCTCGGCCGCGCAGTACCTGTCCGCGGCCATCCCCGCCGCCGACGGGCACGAGGTCGCCGTCGCCGTCAGCGCCGTCATCATCCTCGCCCTCATCAACCTGCGCGGCCTGCGCGAGTCCGGCCGCGGGCTGGCCGTGCCGGTGTACCTCTACATGGCCTCCATCGGGCTCATGGCCGTCGTCGGCTTCATCCAGAGCGCCGCGGGGTCGCTGCGCCCGGCGGAGTCGGCGGGGCTGGAGATCGTGCCGCAGGCCGGTTACGAGCAGGGGCTGGTCGGGCTCGCCGGGGCCTTCCTCGTGCTGCGGGCGTTCTCCTCCGGGTCGGCGGCCCTGACCGGTATCGAGGCGATCAGCAACGGCGTGCCGCACTTCAAGCGGCCCAAGTCCCGCAACGCCGCGTCGACGCTCCTGCTGCTCGGTCTGATCTCGGCGACGATGCTCATGTCGATCCTCGTCCTCGCCCGTCAGACCGGGGTCCGCTTCGTCACCGACCCCGCCACCGAGCTCACCCGTGACGGCGTGCCGGTGGGCGACAGCTACGTCCAGCACCCGGTCATCGGGCAGATCGCCGGCGCGGTCTTCCATGACGTGCCCGTGCTGTTCGGGCTGGTCACCATCGTCACCGGCCTCATCCTCGCGCTGGCCGCCAACACCGCGTTCAACGGGTTCCCGGTGCTCGGCTCGATCCTCGCCCGCGACGGCTTCCTGCCCCGGCAGCTGCACACCCGCGGCGACCGCCTGGCGTTCTCCAACGGCATCGTCCTGCTGGCGGTGGCCGCCGTCGTGCTGATCGTGGCCTTCGACGCCGAGGTCACGCGCCTCATCCAGCTGTACATCGTGGGCGTGTTCGTCTCCTTTACGGTCAGCCAGACCGGCATGGTGCGGCACTGGACCCGCCAGCTGCGCATCGAGACCGACCCCGCCGCCCGGACCCGCATGCGTCGCTCGCGCGCGGTGAACACCTTCGGCCTGTGCATGACCGGCGCGGTGCTGCTCGTCGTGCTCGTCACCAAGTTCACCCACGGCGCCTGGATCACTCTGCTGCTCATGGCGCTGCTGTTCGTGACGATGAACGCGATCCACCGCCACTACGACACGGTCGCCCGAGACCTCGCCGTCCCCGACCTGGCCGCCGCGCGGGCGCTGCCCGCCCGGGTGCACGGCGTCGTGCTCGTCTCCAAGCTGCACCAGCCGACCATGCGGGCGGTGGCCTACGCGCGGGCGACCCGGCCCTCCACGCTGGAGGCGGTGACGGTCGCCGTCGACCCGGAGGACACCGCCCGGCTGCGGGCCGCGTGGGAGGCGGCCGAGATCCCGGTCCCGCTGACCGTGCTGGACTCCCCGTTCCGCGAGATCACCCGTCCGGTGGTCGACCACGTACGGCAGGTGCGCCGGGACTCCCCGCGCGACCTGGTCGTGGTCTTCGTGCCGGAGTACGTCGTCAGCCACTGGTGGGAGCAGCTGCTGCACAACCAGAGCGCGCTGCGGCTCAAGAGCCGGCTGCTGTTCACGCCCGGCGTCGTCATGGCGTCCGTGCCGTTCCAGCTCGACAAGGTCGACCACGTCGGGACCGGTCCCGGGCACGAGGAGACGCACCCCGGCGGCGTGGCGGAGCTGCCGGCGCCTGCGAGCCCGCCCGAGGCTGCGAGCGGTCCGGGGGCGGCCGAGCGGCCCGCCGCCGGGACCGGCGCAGGCGGGCGGTCCGGGTCGGCCGGGTCGGGTGGGTCGACCGGATCGGGCGGGTCGGCTCGCGAGGCCGGCGCCGGCGCCGGGCAGGGCCGCGGGCCGGAGGTGCGCCCGTGAGCGCCGGGACAGGAAACAGCGGGCGTGGGCAGGGCGGCCGGCCGCCGGGTCGGCGTCCGGCGCGCAAGGGCCGGGCCCAGGAGGCCCGTCCGGGGGAGACCCGGGGCGACGCGCGTCCGGGGGAGACCCGGGGCGGCACGAGCCGGGGCGAGCCCGGCGGGACCGAGCGTCGTGGGGCGCCGCGGCGCGGGTCCCGGCGCGGGCCGGTCCGGCGGCAGGGGCGTCCGGCCCCCGCGCGCCCGTCCACCGAGGCGGCGCCCGAGGCCGTGGTGACGGTCGGCGCGCCGGCGCACGGCGGGCACTGCGTGGCCCGCCTCGACGACGGCCGCGTCGTCTTCGTCCGGCACACCCTGCCCGGCGAGACCGTCCGGGTGCGCATCACGGAGCAGCGCTCGAAGTACTGGCGCGCGGACGCCGTCGAGGTCCTCGAGCCCTCGCCCGACCGCGTCCCGAGCGTGTGGCCCGAGGCGGGCCCCGGCGGGGTGGGCGGCGGCGAGCTTGCCCACGTGGCCCTGCCGGCGCAGCGCCGCTGGAAGGCCACGGTCCTGGCCGACACGCTGCGCCGGATCGGCGGCGAGCAGGTGGCCCAGGACGTCGCCGCGGTCACCGGCGGCGCCGGCGTGGAGGTCGAGGCCCTGCCCGGCGACGACGAGGCCGGCGGGCTCGGCACCCGCACCCGCGTCGACCTGACCGTCGACGGCGAGGGCCGGGCGGGGATGCATCGCTTCCGCAGCCACGAGGTGCTCGCGCTGCGCGAGATGCCGCTGGCCCACCCCGCGCTGCTGGAGCTCGGCCTGCTGGGGGAGGGCTCGCCCTGGCGGCGGGTCTGGCGCCCCGGTGCGCGGGTGGAGGCGGTGGCGCCGAGCGTCGGGGAGCCGATGGTGCTCGTCGACGGCGAGGCCGTCGCCCTGCGGCGCCGGTCGGGGCCCCCGCGGCGGGCCGTGCGCGAGCGGGTGGAGTCCTCGGTGGGTGAGCTGACCTACCGGGTGAGCGCCGCGGGTTTCTGGCAGGTCCACCGTGAGGCGCCGCGCACCCTGGTCGAGGCGGTGCTGGCCGCGGCGGGGCCGCTCGCCGGCACCCGGGTGCTGGAGCTGTACTCCGGGGCCGGGCTGCTGACGCTGCCGCTGGCGCGGGCCGGGGGCGCCGTCGTCACCCTCGAGGGCGCGGAGGGCGCCGTGCGCGACGCCCGCCGCAACCTGCACGAGCATCCCCAGGTGGAGCTGCACGCCGGCCGGGTCGACGCCGTGGCCGTGCGTCAGCTCGGTGGCGGCGCGGACGTCGTCGTCCTCGACCCCCCGCGGGTGGGTGCCGGCGCCGAGGTGATGTCCGCCGTCGCCGACCTGGGGCCGGAGACGATCGTGCACGTGGCCTGCGACCCCGCGGCGCTGGCGCGGGACCTGCGGGCCGCGCGGGAGAAGGGGTACGTCGTGCGCGCGGTGCACGCCTACGACCTGTTCCCGCACACGCACCACTTCGAGGTGGTGGCGGCGCTGGGCCGGGAGGGCTGAGCCCGGGCCGGCCTCGGCCGCGCCCGTCAGCCGGCCGGGACATCGGTCAGCTCGGCCCGTTCCGGGCCGTGGGGGATCTCGATGCGCGCCTCGCCGGTGCGCAGGGCCCGCAGGATCACTTTTCCGACGTACTCGGCGCTGTGCACCACCACGCCGGGCACGAGCTCCAGGCCCGGCGTGATGTCCCGTCCGGCGAAGCCGGTCCCCGTGATCGACGGGGCGACCAGCGAGACGAGGACGCCGTCGTCGCGCAGCTCCTCGCGGGCGACCGTGGTGAGCACGTCGACCGCCGCCTTGGTCACCGCGTAGGCGCCGAAGCCCGGACGCGGGTTTCTGGTGGTGCCGGAGCCGACGTTGACGATGCGGCCCCGGCGCTGGGCGCGCATCGCGGGCAGGACCGCCTGCGTCAGCGCCACGACGCTGACGACGTTGAGGTCCAGGACCCGGGCGAACTCCTCGAGGTCGAGCCGGTCGAGCGGCGTGTGCAGCGCGGCCCCGGCGTTGTTGACGAGCCCGTCGATCCTGCCGAACCGCTCCAGGGTGGCGTCCACCAGCCTCCGGACGGCGTCGTGGTCGGTCACGTCGGTCTCCAGCGCCAGCGCGCCGTCGAGGCTGGCGCCGAGCCGGCGGAGGCGGTCGACCCGGCGAGCGGCAAGGACCGGGTGCGCGCCGGCGGCGTGGAGCAGGCGCGCCGTCGCCTCGCCGATGCCGGAGGACGCGCCGGTGACGATGACGACCCGCCCCGTCAGATCCAGCGGATCCATGCCACTCATCCTGCCCGAGCCGGGGGCTGCCAGCCCCGCGAGGCCCTGGGGCGAGGGGGCCGGCGAAGCCCGTGCCCCGTGCGCGGCCCGCGAGGCTCGGGCCGAGCGCGTGGGACCGCGAGGACCTCGCCCCGGCGCCCCGTGCACGCGAGCGGGCCAGGCGGCGGATCCGCGCGCTCGCCGGGCCGGCTCGGCCGCCTCCGTGCGGGCGTCGCTCCAGGTCAGGCGAGCCGCCGCCGTCCCGCGTGTCGGTGGACACAGTCGCCCCGCGGCAAGTATCTTGATATCGAGATATCCGCCGAGCGGTCGTCGTGGCACGATGACCGAGGACGCGCAGGGTGGCGCCAGCCGCCGAGGCGCAGGCCAGCACGAGCCGAGGAGCACATGTGAGCACTGACAGCTTCAAGTCCAGGGGCACCCTGCAGGTGGGGGACAAGAGCTACGAGATCTTCCGGCTCTCGGCCGTCGAGGGTCTCCAGCGACTGCCCTACAGCCTCAAGATCCTCGCGGAGAACCTGCTGCGCACCGAGGACGGCAAGAACGTCACGGCGGACCACATCAACGCCCTCGCGACCTGGGTGCCGGACTCCGAGCCCAGCACGGAGATCCAGTTCACCCCGGCCCGCGTGGTGATGCAGGACTTCACCGGCGTGCCCTGCGTCGTCGACCTCGCCACCATGCGCGAGGCCGTGACCGACCTCGGCGGCGACCCGGCCCGCATCAACCCACTCGCCCCCGCCGAGCTGGTCATCGACCATTCCGTCGTCATCGACGTCTTCGGCCGCGAGGACGCCTTCGAGCGCAACGTCGAGCTGGAGTACGGCCGCAACAAGGAGCGCTACCAGTTCCTGCGCTGGGGCCAGACGGCGTTCGACGACTTCAAGGTCGTCCCCCCGGGCACCGGCATCGTCCACCAGGTCAACATCGAGTACCTGGCCCGCGGCGTCATGACCCGCGAGGTCGACGGCGTGCTGCGCGCCTACCCGGACACCTGCGTCGGCACCGACTCGCACACCACGATGGTCAACGGCCTGGGCGTGCTCGGCTGGGGCGTCGGCGGCATCGAGGCCGAGGCCGCGATGCTCGGCCAGCCCGTCTCGATGCTCATCCCGCGGGTGGTCGGCTTCAAGCTCTCCGGCGCCATCCCCGCCGGCGCCACCGCGACCGACGTCGTCCTGACGATCACCGAGATGCTGCGCAAGCACGGCGTGGTGGGCAAGTTCGTCGAGTTCTACGGCGAGGGCGTCGCCCAGGTGCCGCTGGCCAACCGCGCCACCATCGGCAACATGAGCCCCGAGTTCGGCTCCACCGCGGCGATCTTCCCGATCGACGAGGTCACCATCGACTACCTGCGCCTGACCGGCCGCTCCGACGAGCAGGTCGCGCTCGTCGAGACCTACGCCAAGGAGCAGGGGCTGTGGCACGACCCCTCCCGTGAGCCGGAGTTCTCCGAGTACCTCGAGCTCGACCTGTCCACCGTGGTGCCCTCCATCGCCGGCCCCAAGCGCCCGCAGGACCGCATCGCGCTGTCGGACGCCAAGGAGGCCTTCGCCGACGTGCTCCCGCACTACGTGGGCGACGAGCCGGCGCTGGGCGAGAACAAGCTGGACGAGGCGGTCGAGGACACCTTCCCGGCGTCCGACCCGATCGCCGCGGGCACCGACGGCCTCGAGGAGGCCGCGGCCGAGCACGTCGTGGGCCTGGGCCTGGGCCGCGCCTCGAAGAAGGTGCCGGTGACCATGGAGGACGGTCGCCAGACCGAGCTGGACCACGGCGCCGTCGTCATCTCCTCGATCACCTCCTGCACCAACACCTCCAACCCCTCGGTGATGCTCGCGGCCGGCCTGCTGGCCAAGAACGCCGTCGAGAAGGGCCTGCAGGTCAAGCCGTGGGTCAAGACCTCCATGGCGCCGGGCTCCAAGGTCGTCACCGGCTACTACGACAAGGCGGGCCTGTGGCCCTACCTGCAGGAGCTGGGCTACCACCTCGTGGGTTACGGCTGCACCACGTGCATCGGTAACTCGGGCCCGCTGCCGGAGGAGATCTCCGCCGCGGTCAACGAGAACGACCTGGCCGTCGCCTCGGTCCTCTCGGGCAACCGCAACTTCGAGGGCCGCATCAATCCCGACGTGAAGATGAACTACCTCGCCTCCCCGCCGCTGGTCATCGCCTACGGCCTGGCGGGCACGATGGACTTCGACTTCACCAACGAGCCGCTGGGGAAGGACAAGGAGGGCAACGACGTCTTCCTCAAGGACATCTGGCCCTCCGCGGCCGAGGTCGAGGCGACCATCGCCAGCTCCATCGACCGGGAGATGTTCCAGGAGGACTACGCGGACGTCTTCGCCGGCGACGAGCGGTGGCGCGCCCTGGAGACCCCCGAGGGCAAGACCTTCGACTGGCAGGGCGACTCCACCTACGTGCGCAAGCCCCCGTACTTCGAGGGCATGCCGGCCCAGCCCGCGCCGGTCCAGGACATCGCCGGCGCGCGCGTCCTCGCCAAGCTGGGCGACTCGGTGACGACGGACCACATCTCCCCGGCCGGGTCCATCAAGCCCGACAGCCCGGCGGGCAAGTACCTGGCCGAGCACGGCGTGGCCCGCCGCGACTTCAACTCCTACGGCTCGCGCCGCGGGAACCACGAGGTCATGATCCGCGGCACGTTCGCCAACATCCGGCTGCGCAACCAGCTCGTGCCCGGCGTCGAGGGTGGGTTCACCAAGAACTTCCTCACCGGCGAGCAGGAGACGATCTTCGACGCCTCGATGGCCTACCAGGAGGCCGGCGTGCCGCTGGTGATCCTCGGCGGCAAGGAGTACGGCTCGGGCTCCTCGCGCGACTGGGCCGCGAAGGGCACCTCGCTGCTCGGCGTCAAGGCGGTCATCACCGAGAGCTTCGAGCGCATCCACCGCTCGAACCTCATCGGCATGGGCGTGCTGCCGCTGCAGTTCCCGGCCGGTGAGAGCGCGGAGTCGCTCGGCCTGGACGGCACCGAGACGTTCGACATCGCCGGCGTGTCCGCGCTCAACGAGGGCACCACGCCGAAGACCGTCAAGGTGACGGCCCGCAAGGAGGACGGTTCCACCGTCGAGTTCGACGCGGTGGTCCGCATCGACACGCCCGGTGAGGCGGACTACTTCCGCCACGGCGGCATCTTGCAGTACGTGCTGCGCCAGCTCGTCGCGGCCTGATCCCGCACCGGGCGAGGCCCCGTCCCCTTCGGGGGGCGGGGCCTCGCCCTTTTTGCCGTGGCCGCGGGCGTGGCTTCGTGACCATCCCGTGGCCTGGCGGGTGGCTTCGTGACCATCCCGTGCTTCCGGGCACCGCCGGTGGTACCTAGGTTCGTCCGTATGTTGCGGCGCGGGGCCCGGGGGAAGCTGCTCGTCCTTCCGTTCCTGCTCGCCGTCGCCACGTGCGGCGGCCCCGGCGAGGGCGTCATGCTGCGCTCCGACGTCCCGCGGCAGCACGTGGCCGTCGTCGACGCCGCCGCCGTGCCGGACGTCGTCGCCGCGACGACGGAGCTCGGCGCCGGGCTGCTCGCCGGAACCACGCCCAGACAGAACGCCGTCGTCTCACCGGCATCGGTCGCCGTCGTGCTCTCGATGCTGGCCGAGGGGGCCGACGGCGCCAGCGCACGAGAGCTGGACGGGCTGCTCGGGGCGTCGGGTGAGGCGCGCACCGCGGCGGTCAACGCGCTGCTGAACGAGCTGTCACGGCACGACGGCAAGCCGTCCGTCGCGGCAGCGGACCAGCGCCCGGACCGGCCGGTGCTCCACCTGGCCAGCCGGGTCGTCGTCGACGACGACCTGGACGTCCAGGACGCGTACCTGGACCGGCTCGCCGCCGACTACGGTGCCGGGATCGGTTCGGCGGACCTCTCCTCGCCCTCGGGCAAGGCCGCGCTGGACGCCTGGGTGGCCCAGCACTCGGGCGGGCTCATCGAACACTCGGGGATCGAGCCCGATGCGTCGCTCCGGCTGGTGCTGCAGAACAGCGTCGTGCTGGCTGCCGCCTGGGCCACGCCGTTCGATGCCGAGCTGACCACCGCAGAGCCGTTCACCACGGGTTCCGGCACGCGGGCCAGCGTCCCGACGATGCACCGCACCGGGGAGCTCGCGTACACGGCCGACGGGCCGTGGCAGGCGGTGCGTCTGCCCTACACCGACGGCTTCGCGCTGGACGTCGTGCTTCCCTCCACGGGCAGGCCGCCGGCGACGCTCACGGGCGACGAGTGGGCCGCACTCAGTGCCGCGCTGGGGACGGGGGAGACCGCCACCGACGTCGCGCTGGCGCTGCCGTCGGTGCGCCTCACCAACGCCCTGGACCTCGTGGACGGGCTGCGGCAGGCCGGGGTGCGGACGGTGTGGTCCCCGGCGACCGCTGACCTGAGCGGGATCGCCGAGGCGGACGACGGCGCACCGCTCTTCCTCGGGGCGGTCGGCCAGCAGGTGACGATGGCCATCGACGAGGCCGGCACGGTGGCCGCCGCGACGACCGAGGCAGGGGTGATGGGCGGTGCCGCGCTCGAGCCGGCGCGCCCGGTCGAGATGACGGTCGATCGACCGTTCGCGGTCCGCATCGTGCACGTCCCGACGGACCTGCCGGTGTTCATGGGTGTGGTCAACGACCCGCGCGGCTGACCGCGCGGCTCATCTCACTGGCAGCTCCACGCGCCGACACTCCCTGCTGGGGTCCTGCGGGGCTTCTCTGCTCGGCTGCCGCGGGGGTTTCCACAGGCGTGGTCGCCTTCGTGACCGGTGTCGGTGGGGTGTTCTAGGTTGTATGTATGTTCGAAGAGGAACGTGGTGGGGGCGGCGTGCCGGGCGACGAGGCCGGGGCGTGTTGCGAGGTGGCGGCGGACCGGCGGGTGTGTGAGCACATGGAGGCGGTCATGGCCCAGGCGCGGGCCGAGGCCGCGGCGGAGGAGGCGGCGGAGCGGGCGGCGTGGGCGGCGGCGCCGGTGCTGGAGGCGCGGGCGGCGGCGATCGAGGGGGACCGGCACGCCCGGGCGTTGCTGGGGTGGTGGGACGAGGACGAGCTCGCGGCGGCGTTGGCGCGGGAGGAGTGTCCGGAGTCCTTCGCCCCGACCCCGCCCACCGCGCCGGTGGTGTCGGTGCCGGGCCCGCCGGGGCGGGCGGGGTGCCTGGCGCAGGACCTGCCGGCGGGGGTGCTGGCGCAGATGGCGCCGGACGCCCAGCTGGCGGTGGTGCTGGAGGGGGTGGACGTGGCCGCGTTGGACCCGTTCGCGGCGGTGGAGGTGGTCGCGGCGTTCAAGCGGGTGGAGGCGTGGGCGGCGGGGCAGGCGGCGCTGGCGGCGGCGGAGCTGGCGCGGATGCCGGCGATGAGCGCCCAGCGGATCATCGCCCCGGGGGTGGGTGAGGAGGTTGAACCGTCCTGGGTCCGCCGGAGGGCTGGTGGGTTACGCGACCTCCGGGATGGTGGTCGCGGTTACAGCCTGCCGGTGACGGTGTTCGAACTCCATCGGGGGCAGGTTCTCGATGGAGGAGTGCAG
>NZ_VUKF01000044.1 GCF_009193185.1 Georgenia thermotolerans
ACCATCACCATCCGCGCCGGCGACCACGACATCACCGCCGCCGACCCCCTACCCGCCGACCTCACCCAGGCCCTGACCCGCATCCACGCTCCGGACGGCACGTGGCACTAAATTGAGCCAACTCAGGCTGCTGGCGCGCGTGCTCGTCGGCGCCATGCAGCGCGGCCTGCGTCGGCTCGGACGGGACGACGGCTCGGACGGCAGCGGCCCGGGGTGACCCGCCGTCCCCGAGAGCCCGCCCCATAGAGAGGTCAGTCGACGGCGGCCCCGGTGAGTGAGGTGCCGCTGGGCCGGGCGGTGCACCGCCGGTCGTGACCGTCCGGGCAGGCACGCGGGCGGTGGCCAGGTCCGATTGCGGCGCCCTAGGCGCTGGCGCATCCTCGTACGGAGCCGGGCGCGCATGTCGGCAGGACGCCCGCCCATCCCGCGCACATTGGATAGGCCCCAATCATGTCCGATCCCCAGTTCTCGACGAACCACGACGTGCCGAGCACCGCCGGCACGACGGCGCGAGTGCCCCGCGACCGCGCCTTCTTCGGGCACCCGCTCGGTCTGATGACGCTGTTCAGTACCGAGCTGTGGGAGCGCTTCAGCTACTACGGCATGCGCGCGATCCTGCTGTACTACCTCACCGACACCGTCGCCAACGGCGGCCTCGGCATCGCTCAGACGAGCGGCCTGGCGCTCGTGTCCATCTACGGCACGTCGGTCTACCTGCTCTCCGTCGTCGGTGGCTGGATGGCAGACCGGGTCATCGGGGCCCGGCGCTCGGTGCTGTACGGCGGCATCGTCATCGCCGCGGGGCACGTCCTGCTGACCATCCCGGCGGCGACGTCGTCCTTCGCCGGCATCGCCTGCGTCGCGCTGGGCACCGGGCTGCTCAAGCCGAACGTCTCGAGCATGGTCGGCGAGCTCTACGACCGCGGTGATCCGCGCCGCGACGGTGGCTTCTCGATCTTCTACATGGGCATCAACCTCGGGTCACTGGCGGCCCCGTTCCTCGTCGGGCTCGCTCGCGCCTGGGGTGGCTATCACGCCGGGTTCGCCGCCGCCGCCGTCGGCATGGCCCTGGCCCTGGCGTTCTTCGTCGGCGGCCGGCGGCTGCTCGGCGGGGCCGGTGACGCGGTGCCCAACCGGCTCCAGCCGCACGAGGGCCCCGCCGTCCTGCGTTGGTGCGTCATCGGCCTGGTCGTCATCGCGGCGGTGGTCGCCGTCGTCCAGCTCGTCACGCGCGGCTCGCTGCTGACGACGTTCATCGACACGATGTCGATCCTCGCCTTCGCCACCCCGGTCATCTACTTCATCGTCATGTACCGCTCGCCGCGGGTGACCGATCACGAGCGGTCCCGCGTCGTCGCGTACATCCCGCTGTTCATCGCCGCGATGCTGTTCTGGATGATCTTCGAGCAGGCCGCGACGACGATGGCCGCGTTCGCGGAGCACCGCACCCAGCTCAGCGTCTTCGGGGTCACGCTGGCGCCCGAGCTGTTCCAGTCCATCAACCCCTTCCTCATCGTGATCCTCGCGCCGGTCTTCGCCGTCCTGTGGGACCGCCTGCAGGGCCGCCCGCACACGGCCGTGAAGTTCGCGCTGGGGCTGGGCCTGGCGGCGCTGTCGTTCTTGTTCCTCGCCGCCATGTCGGCGGTCTACGCCGACACGCTGGCCCCGCCGTGGGTCCTGGGCCTGACCTACCTCCTGCAGACCCTCGGCGAGCTGTGCCTGTCGCCCGTCGGTCTCGCGGCCACCACGCTGCTGGCGCCCGCGGCGTTCCGCAGCCAGGCCATGGCGCTGTGGTTCCTCGCGCCCGCGGCCGGCCAGGCGATCACCGCCCAGCTGGTCCAGGTGACCGAGGGCGTCTCCGACTCCGCCTACTTCGGCGGCATCGGCGTGGTCGCGCTGGTCATCGCCCTGATCCTGCTGGCGCTGTCGCCATGGGTCACCCGGCACATCCGCGCCGGCGCCGAGACGACGTCGGAGGCGGCGCTGGAGTCCTGACGGTGTGCGCGGCGTCCGCACTGCGACCCGCGGGCCTGCGACGTCGGCGGCTGGTCCTAGACTCCCGGGCATGAGCACCGACGCGCCGGCCCGGCCGGACATCAAGCCCCGCAGCCGCCAGGTCACCGACGGCATCGAAGCCACGGCCTCGCGCGGCATGCTGCGTGCCGTGGGCATGGGTGACGAGGACTTCGCCAAGCCCCAGATCGGTATCGCCAGCTCCTGGAACGAGATCACCCCCTGCAACCTCTCCCTCAACCGCCTGGCGCAGGCGGCGAAGGAGGGCGTGTTCACCGGGGGCGGCTACCCGCTGCAATTCGGCACCATCTCGGTCTCGGACGGCATCTCGATGGGGCACGAGGGCATGCACTTCTCCCTCGTCTCGCGCGACATCATCGCCGACTCGGTCGAGACCGTCATGCAGGCCGAGCGGCTCGACGGCTCGGTGCTGCTCGCCGGCTGCGACAAGTCCCTGCCGGGCATGCTCATGGCGGCCGCCCGCCTCGACCTGGCCAGCGTCTTCATCTACGCCGGCTCGATCATGCCCGGTCACGTCAAGCTCACCGACGGCACCGAGAAGGACGTCACGATCATCGACGCCTTCGAGGCGGTCGGCGCCTGCTCCCGGGGCCTGATGAGCCACGAGGACCTCGGCCGCATCGAGCGGGCGATCTGCCCGGGCGAGGGCGCCTGCGGCGGGTACTACACCGCCAACACCATGGCCACCGTCGCCGAGGCCATGGGCATGTCCATCCCCGGCTCGGCCACGCCGCCGTCGGCGGACCGGCGCCGCGACGCCGCCGCGCACCGCGCCGGCGAGGCGGTCGTGGAGATGCTGCGGCAGGGCATCACTAGCCGCGACATCATGACCAAGGCGGCCTTCGAGAACGCCATCGCGGTGGTCCAGGCCTTCGGCGGCTCCACCAACGCGGTGCTGCACCTGCTCGCCATCGCCCACGAGGCCGACGTCGACCTCACCCTCGAGGACTTCGCGCGCATCGGCGCCAAGGTCCCGCACCTGGCCAACCTCAAGCCCTACGGCCAGTACGTCATGAACGACGTCGACCGGGTCGGCGGCATCCAGGTCGTCATGAAGACGCTGCTGGACGAAGGCCTGCTGGACGGGGACTGCATGACCGTCACTGGCAAGACCGTCGCCGAGAACCTCGAGAAGCTGCGGCCCGAGACCCCGGACGGCAAGGTGCTGCGCCCAGCGAGCGACCCGATCGCGCCCACCGGCGGGATCACCGTCCTGCACGGCTCCCTCGCGCCCGAGGGTGCCGTGGTGAAGTCGGCCGGTTTCGAGAGCAGCGTCTTCGAGGGCACCGCCCGGGTCTTCGACCGCGAGCGGGCGGCCATGGACGCGCTCGAGGACGGCACCATCACCCACGGCGACGTCGTCGTCATCCGCTACGAGGGCCCCAAGGGCGGTCCCGGCATGCGCGAGATGCTCGCCATCACCGGCGCCATCAAGGGCGCCGGGCTCGGCAAGGACGTCCTCCTCATGACCGACGGCCGCTTCTCCGGCGGCACGACGGGCCTGTGCGTCGGGCACATCGCCCCCGAGGCGGTCGACGGCGGCCCCATCGCCTTCGTCCGCGACGGCGACCGCATCCGCCTCGACGTCGCCGACGGCACCCTCGACCTGCTGGTGGACGAGGCCGAGCTCGCCGAGCGGCGCCAGGGCTGGGAGCCCCTGGCCCCGAAGTTCACCCGCGGCGTGCTCGGCAAGTACACCAAGCTGGTGAAGTCGGCCTCGCGCGGCGCCATCCTCGAGTAGGCCCGCGCCCCTGACACCACGGCGGCCCGCACCGATCGGTGCGGGCCGCCGTCCGCGTCTCCGTCCCGGGCGGCCGTGCTTCGTCGTCACGCGCGGCCGTTCGGCGCCTCCGCCGCGGTGCGCCGGCCGGCCCCGGATGTGACCGCGGACACGGCCGGGTGTATAAGGGTAGGCATCGGCACCCGACGGGCCCGGTCGTGCCCGTCGACCGCGGCACCACCGCGGAGCCCGGGGGGAGAGGAACGACGCTGATGTTGGACACCAAGGTCTCCGAGCACGTCACAGTGGTCCGGACCAACCCAGACCGGCCGCCGGTCGCGATCATCGACCGCAGCCCGATGACCCCGCGGAAGAAGCTTCTCTTCGCCGCGATCGCCCTCGTCGCCGCGGTCGCCTGGGCGATGATCGCCTTCGTCCGCGGCGAGGCCGTCAACGCCCGCTGGTTCGTCATCGCGGCGGTGGGCACCTACATCATCGCCTACCGGTTCTACGCCCGGCTCATCGAGTACAAGGTGGTCCAGCCGCGTGACGACCGGGCCACCCCGGCCGAGATCTACCGCAACGGCAAGGACTACGAGCCCACCGACCGGCGGGTGCTCTTCGGGCACCACTTCGCCGCCATCGCCGGCGCCGGCCCGCTCGTCGGACCGGTCCTGGCCGCCCAGATGGGCTACCTGCCGAGCCTCATCTGGATCGTCATCGGCGGCGTGCTGGCCGGCGCGGTGCAGGACTACCTCGTCCTGACCCTCTCGACGCGCCGCCGCGGCCGGTCCCTGGGCCAGATGGTGCGCGACGAGACCGGCACCATCGGCGGCGTCGCCGGCCTGATCGGCGTCTTCGCCATCATGATCATCATCATCGCGGTGCTCGGCCTCGTCGTCGTCAACGCCCTGGCCGAGAGCCCGTGGGGCGTGTTCTCCATCGCGATGACCATCCCCATCGCCCTGTTCATGGGCGTGTACCTGCGCTACCTGCGGCCCGGCAAGGTCGCCGAGGTCTCCGCGATCGGCGTCGGCCTCCTGCTGCTCGCCATCATCGCCGGCGGCTGGGTCAACAACACCGCCTGGGGCCAGGAGTACCTGACCCTGAGCAAGGTCACCCTGGCGTGGTGCCTTATCATCTACGGCTTCGCCGCCTCCGTGCTGCCCGTGTGGCTCCTGCTGGCCCCACGCGACTACCTCTCGACCTACATGAAGGTCGGCACGATCGCGCTGCTGGCCATCGGGATCCTGTGGGTCGGCCCGCAGGTGGAGGCCCCGGCCGTGAGCCACTTCGCCCTGGCGGGGACGGGGCCGGCGTTCGCGGGCAAGCTCTTCCCGTTCCTGTTCATCACCATCGCGTGCGGCGCGCTCTCCGGCTTCCACTCGCTCATCTCCTCGGGCACCACGCCCAAGATGCTGGAGAAGGAGAGCCAGGCGAAGATCATCGGCTACGGCGGCATGCTCACCGAGTCCTTCGTCGCCGTGATGGCCCTGGTGACGGCGGTCGTCATCGACCAGCACCTCTACTTCGCCATGAACGCCCCGGCCACCATGACGGGCGGGACGCCGGAGACGGCCGCCGCGTACGTCAACGGCCTCGGCCTCGGCGCACCGGACACCACCCCGGCCGCCATCGCCGGCGCCGCCCAGAGCGTGGGGGAGCACTCGATCATCTCCCGCACCGGCGGCGCGCCGACCCTGGCGTTCGGCATGTCGCAGGTGTTCGCCAGCGCCCTGGGCGGGGACGCCCTCAAGGCGTTCTGGTACCACTTCGCCATCATGTTCGAGGCCCTGTTCATCCTCACCACGGTCGACGCCGGCACGCGCGTCGCGCGGTTCATGCTCACCGACACCCTGGGGAACCTGGGCGGGTCCTTCAAGAAGTTCCGCGACCCGTCCTGGCGCGTCGGCGCCTGGGTCGCCTCCGCCGTCGTCGTCGGGCTCTGGGGCGCGATCCTGCTGATGGGCGTCACCGACCCGCTGGGCGGCATCAACACCCTGTTCCCGCTCTTCGGCATCTCCAACCAGCTGCTCGCGGCGATCGCGCTGACGGTCGTGTTCGTCGTCGTCATGAAGAAGAAGCTCTACAAGTGGGCGTGGATCCCCGGGGTGCCGCTGGCCTGGGACCTCATCGTGACGATGACGGCGTCGTTCCAGAAGATCTTCAGCCCCGACCCGGCGATCGGGTACTGGGCGCAGAACCGCCGGTTCGTCGAGGCCAAGGCGGCCGGCCAGACCAGCCTGGGGACCGCGACCGACCCCGCCGCCATGGACGCCGTCATCCGCAACACCTACATCCAGACGACGCTGCAGGCGCTGTTCGCGGTGCTCGTGCTCATCGTCTTCTTCGCCGGGATGGTGATGGTGATCCGCTCCGTCCGGGCCGGCGGGCTGCCGACCACCGAGGAGGGGGAGGAGCCCTCGCACCGGTTCGCCCCCACCGGCCTGGTGGCCACCCAGTTCGAGAAGGACATCGAGAAGGAGTGGCTCGCGGTCGCCCCTGAGGGCGTCTTCCACGGCGCCCAGGGCCACGCGCAGGACCGCGCCCAGGAGAACGCGGCGGAGCGGCCGCGATGACCGCGCCCACCCCCACGCCCGGCGCCGGCACCGTGCCGGCGCCCGGCGCGGGCGCATGGGCGGCGCTGGCGCGCGCCGCCCGCGGCGTGCGCTGGTACGTCACCACCCTCATGGGCGACCGGGACTACGAGTGCTACGTCGCCCACCTGCGCCGGGCGCACCCCGACGCCCCGGTGCCCACCGAGAAGGAGTTCTGGCGCCAGCGGTGGGCCGAGCAGGACGCCAACCCCGGCGCGCGCTGCTGCTGACGCCGCGCGTGGCGCCGCTGAGACGAGGAGGGGCCCGATGGCCTACGAGTACAAGGTGGTCCAGCTCCGCGAGGGGCTCATCGGCGGGAAGATCTCCGGCGACAAGCTCGAGAAGCTGCTCAACGAGCATGCGCGCAAGGGCTGGCAGCTCAAGGCCATCACCTCCGTGGACGTCAAGGGCCGGGTCGGACCCGGCGGCGTCGAGGGCCTGCTGGTGACGTTCGAGCGCGCCACGGGCTGAGCACCCCCGCCCACCGGCCCTCGACCGCGGTGGCCCGCGGTGCCACCCTGGGGCGATGACGACGGTGCTGACGGCGGCGGAGGTCCAGGGCCGCGAGGGCCTGGGGGACTGGCGCGTCGTGGCGGGCCGGCTCCATGCGACCTTCCGCACCGGCACCCTCGCCCGCGGCATCGAGCTCGTCCGCCGCGTGGGCGAGATCGCCGACGAGCTGGACCACCACCCCGACCTCGACGTGCGCTACTTCCGGGTGCACGTCCGCAGCGTCACTCACGACGCGGGCGGTCTGACCGAGCGGGACGTGCGCCTGGCCCGCCGCATCTCCGCCGTCGCCGCCGAGCTCGGGCTGACGGCCGAGCCCGGTCGGACCCAGCAGGTCGGACTCACCGCGGGCGTGGGAGACGTCGCGGCGGCGCAGGCGTTCTGGTCCGCGGTGCTCGGCTACCGGCTGCCGACGGTGCCTGGCGCGGGCGACGACGCGGGAGACCCGACGGCGGTGGTGCTCGCCGATCCCGCCGGACGGGGGCCCACCGTCCGCCTCCGCCCGGCGGCGGCGCCCACCGTTTCGGGGGCGACCGGAGCGGCGAGCGGGGAGACCGGGCCGGCTGGTGGTGAGACCGGGGCGGCGGCCCGGGGAGCCGGCCCGGCGCCGCGGGACGACGTCGCCGCCGCCCAGGCGGTCATCGTGGACGTCCACGTCCCCCACGACCTCGCCCCCGCCCGGCTGCGCGCCGCGCTCGACGCCGGAGGGCGGCTCGTCGACGACGCCGAGGCCCCGGCCCGGTGGGTGCTCGCCGACCCCGACGGCACCCGGGTGCGCCTGTGCACGTGGCAGCCGCGGTCGTCCACTGGCTGAACCCGTGAGCCACGATGTGAGACGGGCGGGGCGGAGCGTGACGTGGGGCGCCCGGATGGCTATCGTGGGCGTCATGCAGTTCCGGGTAGACGTAGTTCGGCGGCGCGCAGCCGCTCGGTGAGCCGAGCCTGCGCGCACCCCTCGAGCACCCCGCCCAGGCGGGCCGAGGGGTTTTTTCATGCCAGCACGTCGACCAGTCCGCACCACGTAGGAGGCACACCATGGCCAAGGCACCGCACCCGGCGCCGCCGCGCCCCGCCGGTCAGGCACCGGCCGCTCCCGTCCGCATGGCGCCGACGGCAGCGCCGTCGGTGGCCCAGGTCTCCGAGCCGTCCACCGGCGCCCGCAACATCGTTCGCGCCCTCGAGGAGGTGGGCGTCGACACCATCTTCGGCATGCCGGGCGGGGCGATCCTGCCCACCTACGACCCGCTGTACGACTCGACCAAGGTCCGCCACATCCTCGTGCGCCACGAGCAGGGCGCCGGGCACGCCGCCACCGGCTACGCCGCCGCGACCGGCAAGGTCGGCGTCTGCATGGCGACCTCCGGTCCCGGGGCGACCAACCTCATCACCGCGCTGGCCGACGCCCACATGGACTCCGTGCCCGTCGTCGCCATCACCGGGCAGGTCGGCGCCTCGATGATCGGCACCGACGCCTTCCAGGAGGCCGACATCGTCGGCGCCACGATGCCGGTGACCAAGCACTCCTTCCTGGTCACGGACGCCGAGGAGATCCCGGCCCGCATCGCCGAGGCGTTCTACATCGCCTCCACCGGCCGCCCCGGCCCGGTCCTGGTCGACATCGCCAAGTCCGCCCAGCAGGCCGGCGCCACCTTCAACTGGCCGCCGCAGATGGACCTGCCCGGCTACCACCCGGTGACCAAGCCGCACGCGCGCCAGGTCCGCGAGGCCGCCCGGCTGCTGGCCACCGCCCGGCGCCCGGTGCTCTACGTCGGCGGCGGCGCCATCCGCGCCAACGCCGCCCCCGAGCTGCGCCAGCTCGTCGACCTCTCCGGCGCCGCCGTGGTCACCACCCTCATGGCCCGTGGCGCGGTGCCCGACTCCCACCCGCAGAACCTGGGGATGCCGGGCATGCACGGCACCGTCGCCGCCGTCGCCGCCCTCCAGCAGGCCGACCTCATCGTCGCCCTGGGGGCGCGCTTCGACGACCGCGTCACCGGCAAGCTCGACAGCTTCGCCCCCAAGGCCACCATCGTCCACGCCGACATCGACCCTGCGGAGATCTCCAAGAACCGCTACGCCGACGTGCCGATCGTCGGCGACCTCCGGGAGGTCGTGGCCGACCTCGTCGTCGACCTCAAGGCCGCCCACGTCCAGCACGGCCAGCCGGACCTCGAGGCCTGGTGGAAGCAGCTCGACGACCTGCGCAGCACCTACCCCCTCGGCTGGGCGCCGACGGAGGACGGGCTCATGGCCCCCCAGCACGTCATCTCCCGGCTGGGGGAGATCGCCGGTCCCGACGCGGTGTACGTCTCCGGCGTCGGCCAGCACCAGATGTGGGCCGCGCAGTTCATCCGCTACGAGAACCCCCGCACCTGGCTGAACTCCGGCGGCCTGGGCACCATGGGCTACGCCGTCCCGGCCGCCATGGGCGCCAAGGTCGGCCGCCCGGAGGCGACCGTGTGGGCCATCGACGGCGACGGCTGCTTCCAGATGACCAACCAGGAGCTGGCCACCTGCGCCCTCGAGGGCATCCCGATCAAGGTCGCGCTGATCAACAACTCCTCGCTCGGCATGGTCCGCCAGTGGCAGACCCTCTTCTACGAGGGCCGGTACTCCCACACCGACCTGCACACCGGGCACGAGACCCGCCACATCCCCGACTTCGTCAAGCTCGCCGAGGCCTACGGCTGCGTCGGGATCCGCTGCACCTCGACGGCGGACGTGGACGCGACCATCAAGCGCGCCATGGAGATCGACGACCAGCCCGTCGTCGTCGACTTCGTGGTCAGCCGCGACGCCATGGTCTGGCCCATGGTCGCCGCCGGCGTGAGCAACGACGACATCCAGTACGCCCGCGGCATCACGCCCGCGTGGGACCGCGACGAGTGAGCAGGAGCAGCAGATGAGCCTCAGCGACAGGCACACCCTGTCCGTGCTGGTGGAGAACAAGCCGGGCGTGCTCACGCGCGTCGCGGCCCTCTTCGCCCGCCGTGCCTTCAACATCCACTCCCTCGCGGTGGGGCCGACCGAGCACCCGGAGATCTCCCGGATCACCGTGGTCGTCGACGCCGCGGACCTGCCCCTCGAGCAGGTGACCAAGCAGCTGAACAAGCTGGTCAACGTGCTCAAGATCGTCGAGCTCGAGCCGGACAGCTCGGTCCAGCGCGAGCTGCTGCTCGTCAAGGTCCGGGCCGACGACGCCTCCCGCACCGCCGTGCTGCAGGTCGTCGAGCTCTTCCGGGCGCACGTCGTCGACGTCGCCCCGGACGCGGTGACCATCGAGGCCACCGGCTCCGACGGCAAGGTGAAGGCCCTGCTCGCCGCGCTGGAGCCGCACGGCATCCGCGAGATCGTCCAGTCCGGCGCCGTGGCCATCGCCCGCGGCTCGCGCTCCATGACCGACCGGGCGGCCGAGCGCGTCGTGCGCCCGGCCTGAGACCACCCCAGCCGGGAGGCGGACGGGCACGCGGTGCCCCGCGCCGGACCTGGCACGCTTGACCCATCCACCCAGATTCGAAGGAGTACCACCGTGGCAGAGCTGTTCTACGACGACGACGCCGACCTGTCGCTCATCCAGTCCAAGAAGGTCGCCATCATCGGCTACGGCAGCCAGGGGCACGCGCACGCGCTGAACCTGCGCGACTCCGGCGTCGAGGTCGTCGTCGGCCTGCGCGAGGGGTCCTCCTCCCGCGCCAAGGCGGAGGAGCAGGGCCTGGCGGTCGCCACCGTGGCCGACGCGGTCAAGCAGGCCGACGTCGTGATGATCCTCGCCCCCGACCAGGCGCAGCGGAAGCTGTACGCCGACGACATCGAGCCGAACCTCAAGCCCGACGCGGCGCTGTTCTTCGCGCACGGCTTCAACATCCGCTTCGGCTACATCAAGCCGGGCGCCGGGCACGACATCGCGATGGTCGCGCCGAAGGGCCCGGGCCACACCGTGCGCCGCGAGTACGAGGCCGGCCGCGGCGTGCCCGTGATCGTCGCGGTCGAGCAGGACGCCTCCGGGCAGGCCTGGGACCTCGCGCTCAGCTACGCCAAGGCGATCGGCGGGCTGCGCGCCGCCGGCATCAAGACCACCTTCACCGAGGAGACCGAGACCGACCTGTTCGGCGAGCAGGCGGTGCTCTGCGGCGGCGTCTCGCAGCTGATCCAGTACGGCTTCGAGACCCTCACCGAGGCGGGCTACCAGCCCGAGGTGGCCTACTTCGAGGTGCTGCACGAGCTGAAGCTCATCGTCGACCTCATGTGGGAGGGCGGCATCTCCAAGCAGCGCTGGTCCATCTCGGACACCGCCGAGTACGGCGACTACGTGTCGGGCCCGCGGGTGATCGACCCGCACGTCAAGGAGAACATGAAGGCCGTGCTCGCCGACGTCCAGTCCGGCGCCTTCGCCGACCGCTTCATCAAGGACCAGGACGCCGGGGCGCCCGAGTTCAAGGAGCTGCGCGCCAAGGGCGAGCAGCACCCGATCGAGCCCGTCGGTCGCGAGCTGCGCAAGCTCTTCGCCTGGACCGACACCCGCGACGCCGACTACGTCGAGGGCAGCGCGGGCCGCTGAGCGACCCCGCTCCCCGGGGCGGTGCCGCCGCGGCCACGCGCCGCGGCGGCACCGCCCCGCTGTACCAGGGCCCGGCACCGGCGGTCCTGCTGCACCCGGGTCCGGCAACCGGCGCCCCTGCTGCACCCGGGTCCGGCAACCGGCGCCCCTGCTGCACCAGCCCAGCACCATTGCCGGTTCACATGATGAGATATCGGTCCCGAAACGTGGACCCGAGAGGTAGGGTGATGAGCCATGACGCGCACGATCAAGCTCGCAGTGGTGGCCGGCGACGGCATCGGTCCCGAGGTGGTGGCCGAGGGCCTGAAGGTTCTCGACGTCGCCCTGGCCGGCTCCGACGTGCGCGTGGAGCGCACCCCGTTCGATCTCGGCGCCGCCCGCTGGCACCGCACCGGCGAGACGCTCACCGACGAGGACCTCGCCGCGATCCGCGAGCACGACGCCATCCTGCTCGGCGCCATCGGTGACCCCACCGTCCCCTCCGGCGTCCTCGAGCGCGGGCTCCTCCTCAAGCTGCGCTTCGCCCTGGACCACTACGTCAACCTGCGCCCCTCCCGGGTCTACCCCGGTGTTCCCACGCCGCTGGCCGACCCCGGCGACGTCGACTTCGTCGTCGTGCGCGAGGGCACCGAGGGCCCCTACGTCGGCAACGGCGGCGCGATCCGGGTGGGCACCCCCCACGAGGTGGCCAACGAGGTCTCCGTCAACACCGCCTTCGGCGTCGAGCGGGTCGTGCGCGACGCCTTCGCCCGCGCCCAGGCCCGCCCGCGCAAGAAGCTCACCCTCGTGCACAAGCACAACGTGCTCGTCCACGCCGGGCACCTGTGGCGCCGCACCGTCGAGGCCGTCGGTGCGGAGTTCCCCGACGTCGCCGTCGACTACCTGCACGTCGACGCGGCCACGATCTTCCTCGTCACCGACCCCGCCCGGTTCGACGTCATCGTCACCGACAACCTCTTCGGCGACATCCTCACCGACCTCGCCGCGGCGATCAGCGGCGGCATCGGCCTGGCCGCCTCGGGCAACATCAACCCCGACCGGACCACGCCGTCGATGTTCGAGCCGGTGCACGGCTCCGCCCCCGACATCGCCGGGCAGGGCAAGGCCGACCCCACCGCGACCGTGCTCTCGGTCGCCCTCATGCTGGAGCACCTCGGGCTGACGGACCAGGCGCGCCGGATCAGCGACGCCGTGGCCGCCGACATCGCCGAGCGGGACGGCGCCGCGCGCTCGACCAGCGCCGTCGGCGACGCCCTGGCCGCGCGCGTGGCGGAGCGAGTACCGGCCTGACCGGCCCGTCCCTCCGTCCCCGCACGGTCACCGACCACGCCCGCCGGCCCTGACGCCGGCGGGCGTTGGCGATACCGTCGTCCCAGCACCCGCACCCCCCGAGAAGGTCTTCATGAGCACCCCGTCGCAGGTCACCACGCTGACCGGGCTCACCGCCGCCGAGCTGCCCGGCGCCCCCGAGCTCGCCCCCCGCTTCCCGCTCAGCCCCAACCCGGCCCCCGCCTCCGCGGCCGACTACGACGCCGTCATGGGCCACCTGGCCTTCGGCGTCGCCCACACCGACCACATGGCCCGCGCCCGCTGGACGCCGGAGGGCAGCTGGCACGACCGGCGCACCGAGGCCTACGGCCCCCTCACGCTGTCCCCGGCCGCCGCCGTCCTGCACTACGGCCAGGAGATCTTCGAGGGGCTCAAGGCCTACCGCCACGCCGACGGCTCCGTGTGGACGTTCCGGCCCGGCTTCAACGCCGCCCGGTTCAACGCCTCGGCCCGGCGCCTGGCCATGCCCGAGCTGCCCGAGGAGGACTTCGTCGCCTCCCTCGCCGCCCTCGTCGCCGCCGACGCGCGCTGGGTGCCCGGCGTGGAGGGCTCGAGCCTGTACCTGCGCCCCTTCATGTTCGCCAGCGAGCCGTTCCTCGGCGTGCGCTCGGCGCACGAGTTCGAGTACCTCGTCATCGCCTCGCCGGTGGGCCCGTACTTCGTCAACGGGTTCCAGCCCGTCGCCATCTGGGTGGCGCAGGACTACCACCGCGTGGGCCCGGGCGGCATGGGGGCGGCGAAGACCGGCGGCAACTACGCCGCCTCGCTGCTGCCCCAGCACGAGGCCCACGACAAGGGCTTCGAGCAGGTCTGCTTCCTCGACGCCGTCACCGGCACCCACCTCGAGGAGCTCGGCGGCATGAACGTCTTCGTCGTCGACGCCGACGGGACGGTGCGCACGCCGGCGCTGTCGGGGACCATCCTCGAGGGCGGCACCCGCGCCGCGATCCTGCAGCTGCTGCGCGACCAGGGCCGCACGGTGCGCGAGGAGGACATCGAGCTGGCCGGCCTGCTCGAGCGGCTGCGTTCCGGGGAGGTCGCCGAGGTCTTCGCCTGCGGCACCGCGGCCGTCATCACGCCGATCGGGCGCCTGGCGGGGGAGGGCTTCGACGTCACCGTCGCCGACGGGCGTCCGGGGGCGACGACGACCGAGCTGTACACCGCGCTCACCGACATCCAGTACGGCCGCCGCGAGGACCCGCACGACTGGATGTACCGCCTCGTCTGACCCGCGCGGCGCCGGCGGCCACTTCCTGGCGCCGCACGAGCGCGGCTCGTGGCGACTCAGGCGCGTGATCTACCACCCGCCGAGTCGCCTGGGGCCCCGCCCTGCGCGAGCGGCCGCTCGCGGTGGCCCCTGGCGCCTCCTGCAGCGCGAGCCGCCGCTCTGGTCGGTCTCGTCGCGCGCGAGCGGTCGCCTCGCGCCGCGGACGGGGTGGGCCTGCCCACATGCTGACCGCGGTGGTCCCCATCCCCGGCGGCTTGTGGCACACTGAGCGCGTGACGCAGCCCCAGCTGATTATCGGCTAGCGCGTCGGGCACACCCGCCCGGCGCGCAGACCTCCCGTACCCCGGGGGGTCTTTTTGTTGCTGAGGTCACCACTCCCGGCGACACAGCCGCCGGGCCGGCCCCGGCGGCAACCGATACCGGCACCACCCCCGTCGGGAGCTGGGCGCCGTCGCAGGACCACCGCCGGCCGCCCACGGCCCCTTGCAAGGAGCACCCGCATGTCGAGCACCGTCGCCCCCTCGGGCCTCGCCCATCCCGCCCCCGCCACGGGCGGGGAGCCCGCCGCCGACGTCGTCCAGGTCTACGACACGACCCTGCGCGACGGCGCCCAGCAGGAGGGCATGAACCTGTCCGTCGCGGACAAGCTCGCCATCGCCGTCCTCCTGGACGAGCTCGGCGTGGGCTACATCGAGGGCGGCTGGCCCGGGGCGATCCCCAAGGACACGGAGTTCTTCGCGCGGGCCGCCAAGGAGCTGGACCTGCGCCACGCCCGGCTCGCCGCGTTCGGGGCGACCTGCAAGCCCGGCGCCGACCCGGCCGAGGACGCCCAGGTGCGCGCCCTGATCGACTCCGAGGCGCCCGTGGTCACCCTGGTGGCGAAGAGCGACATCCGGCACGTCGAGCGGGCGCTGCGCACGACGCCGGAGGAGAACCTCCGCATGATCGCCGACACCGTGCGCCACCTCGTGGGTCTGGGACGCGAGGTGATCGTCGACGCCGAGCACTTCTTCGACGGGTACCGCTTCGACCCCGAGTACGCGCTGCGGTGCGTGCGGGCCGCCTTCGACGCCGGCGCGGCGACCGTGACGCTCTGCGACACCAACGGCGGCATGCTGCCCGACTGGGTCGCCGCCGTCGTGGGCGAGGTCCGCGGCGCGACCACCGGCCGGCTGGGCATGCACGCCCACAACGACTCCGGCTGCGCCGTCGCCAACACCCTCGCCGCCGTGGGCGCCGGGGTGCGCCACGTCCAGGGCACCGTCAACGGCTACGGCGAGCGCACCGGCAACGCCGACCTGGTCACCTGCGTGGCCAACCTCGAGCTCAAGCTCGACCGGGAGGTGCTCGGCGGCGCCGGGCTGCAGGAGGCGAGCCGCATCTCCCACGCGATCTCCGAGATCACCAACATCAGCCCCTACGGGCGCCAGCCGTACGTGGGCGCGTCCGCCTTCGCCCACAAGGCCGGCCTGCACGCCAGCGCCATCCGCGTGGACCCGGACCTGTACCAGCACATCGACCCCGTCGCCGTCGGCAACGACATGCGCATGCTCGTCTCGGAGATGGCCGGCCGCGCCTCCGTCGAGCTCAAGGGCCGCGAGCTCGGCTTCGACCTGACCGGCCAGGGCGAGCTGCTCGGCCGGGTCACCCAGCGCGTCAAGGACGCCGAGGCGGCCGGGTACACCTACGACGCCGCCGACGCCTCCTTCGAGCTGCTGCTGCGTGACGAGATCGACGGGCGGCGCCCGCGCTACTTCGAGGTGGAGAGCTGGCGCACGTTCGTCGAGCACCGCCCCGGGGGCGGCAACCCCACCGACGCCGAGGCGAGCGTGAAGCTGCGCACCGGCCGCGGTCGGGTGATCGCCACCGGCGAGGGCAACGGCCCGGTCAACGCCCTCGACGACGCGCTGCGCCGCGCCCTGGTGGGGACCTACCCCGAGATCGAGGAGTTCGCGCTGACGGACTACAAGGTCCGCATCCTCGACTCCCAGCAGGGCACCGACGCGATCATCCGCGTGCTCATCGAGACGTCCGACACGGTGCGCAGCTGGTCCACCGTGGGGGTGGGGCCGAACATCATCGAGGCGAGCTGGGAGGCCCTGACCGACGCGATGGCGTGGGGGCTGCTGCACAACGGCGTCGAGCCGCGCTGAGCCCGACGCGGGCGGCCGGGACGGCTCGCTGGGTGTCTGCGTCCCGGCCACGGCCCGACAGAACGAGGAGGGGTTCTCAGGCACTGCCTGAGAACCCCTCCTGACGGTGTCGGCGACGCGGGTGCTGCTCGGGTCGGCGGCGGCCCGCCGTCAGGACGTCGGCACGACGGCCGGTTCCTGGCCGGCGGCGGCCGGCGCCTCCGCCTCGTCCCAGTCCTCGGCCGCCGCCTGGTACTGCGTGCTCACCCGTGCCTTGGGGCCGAGCCACATGTCGATGGCGCCGGGCTCCTCCGGGTCGAACCAGCGCGGCGTCCAGGCGGCGTCGTCCTCGATGCGCCGGACGCCGTAGGAGTACTCGTAGGTCAGGCCCTCGGGGCCCTTGAAGTACAGGAAGACGGCGGTGGACTGCGGGTGGCGCCCGGGGCCCTGCTCGATCTCGACCCCGTGCTCCTCGAGGAAGTGCCACGAGCGCATGACGTCGTCGATGGTCTCGACCTGGAAGTTGATGTGGCACAGCCCGGGGCGGTCGCCCTGGAAGACAGCGAGCTTGTGGTGCACCGGGTCGATGCGCAGGAGGCAGGCGCCGCCGGTGACCCAGTCGGACACGCGGGCGTTGAAGTGCGTGGTCCAGAAGCGGCCCGCCTCCTCGACGTCCGGCGCGTCGAAGCAGATGTGGCCGAACTCGGTGATGCCGGCCGGGCGGTTGAACTTCACCGGGGTGGGCAGGGTGACCTGGCCGACGACGAGGTCGACCCGGTTGCCGAAGGGGTCCTCGAACGTGAGGTAGTCGCGCACGTGGCGCGAGGCCGCCCCCGCGGGCGTGCCCCGGCGCACCCGCAGCCCGATCTGCTCGAGCTCGGTCTCGGCGGCGGCGAGGGCGTCGAGGTCGCGCACGGCGAAGCCGGAACTGAGCACCCCGGACTCGCCCTCGATGAACGCCAGGCAGTGGTGGCGCTGGTCGGCGCGGAGGTAGGCGATGCCGTCCTCCTCCTTGACCAGCTCCATGCCGACGATGTCGGTCGCGAAGCTCACGGCTCGGCGCAGGTCGGCGGCGCCGGAGCGGACGTAGGCGATGTCGGTCAGCTCGATCACGATGGTTCCTCCTCGTTGAGGTAGTTCCAGATCCGGTGGAGAAGCTCGGGGGCGACGGCGCGCCAGGCCGCCTGCTCGTCGTCGTCGAGCGGGCGCGGAGTGCCGCTGGCGGCCGCGGTGGCGGTCAGGCGGGCGGACTGCTCGAGGACCCACATGAGGGCGACCGCCTCGGCGACGTCGGTGCCGACGGTGACGGCGCCGTTGCCGCGCATGACGACGGCGGGCGCGTCGCCCAGGGTCGCCGCGAGCCGTGCGGCGGCGTCCGGGTCGCGCACCAGCCGGGGGTCGTCGTGCACGGGGACCTCGGGGCCGAGGAACGCGCCCTGGCCGTGCAGCGGGCGGATCGCCACCCCGGCGGAGGCCAGCGCGGTGGCCGTGGGCGGCTGCGCCCGGCAGACCGCGCCGACGTCGGGGCGGGCCCGGGCGATCGCGCGGTGGATCCACGCCTCCCGCGGCACCCCGTCGCCCAGGCCGGGCGCGCTGAGGTCGAGGACCTGCACCGCCCCGGGCGTGAGCCGGCCCAGCGGCAGCGGCGCGGTGATGGCCCAGGTGGTCGCCTCCACGCGGGTGGAGACGTGACCGAAGGCGGTGACCAACCCGTGGCGGGCCAGCGCGCGCCCGGCCCGGGCCAGGAGGTCCCCGGCCGCAGGGCCGGTGGGGAGTGCAGGGCCGCCGGTCCGGTCGGGACCCGGGGGCGCGGTGCGGCCCGGCGCGGTGCGCCCCGGCGCCGGCACCGCCGTGACTCCGTCCACGGGACCTCCTCGTCGTCGAGCCGCGGTGTGTCGGGAAAGTTCTACCACGGGATATACCTACATAGGAATACTCCACTTCTGGAGGCGCGGCCTATCCTGTGAGGATGTCGCTGCGCTACGCCCTGCTCCAGGTTCTCCAGGCCAGCCCGATGAACGGTTACCGGCTGGCCCGGTTCTTCGCGGGCGCGCAGAGCTGGGTGTGGTCCGCTCCGCAGAGCCAGGTCTACGGCGCGCTGGCGAAGCTGCGGGAGGCCGGGCTGGTCGCCGGCAGCCCGCGGCCGGGCGAGAACGGCCCGAGCACCGCCGACTACGCGCTGACCGCGGCGGGGGAGGAGGACCTGCTCGCCTGGCTCTCCACGCCGCACCCCGAGCCGCCCGTCCGTGACGCCGTGGCTTTGCAGGCGCTCGGGTTCGACAGCGTCCCCACCGAGCGGGCGGTGGCCGTCCTGCAGGCGCACATCGCCGAGCAGGAGGCCCGGCTCGCCGAGTGGACCGAGCACCGCGCCGCGCTGCTGCGGCGCGACACCCCGTTGCTGCGCGAGCGGCTCCGGGGCCAGCCGCCCGCCGCGCACCGGCGGATCGCGGAGGTCAAGGCCATGGTGTTCGAGCGCGAGATCGACCTGGCCCGGGCGCAGATCTCCTGGGCCCGGCGGATGATCGCCCTGCTGCGGGACCTCGATGCGGCGCCGGGCGGGGCGGCAGGCACGGCGCCGGGCGCGGCGGGACCGGGCGTGGCGCACGAGGTGGCGACAAGGGGCGCGGCGCCGGAGCCGACGGTGGCGCCCGGACGTCGGGCATGACGCCGGGGCCGCCGGGCCCGGGCAGGGGCCGACGACCGCTGGCCAACCGCCGTATTCATTACTACTGTTAGTCCATGCCGGACACCGACGCCCCGCACCTGAGCCTCGCCGTCAACGAGCGCACCTCCCGCGCCCAGGCCGTGGCCGAGCGGCTCAGCGACCTCATCGTCACCGAGCAGGTGCGCCCCGGGGACCGCCTGGGCACCAAGCTCGACCTCCAGCGCCAGTTCGGCGTCGCCGCCGGGACGCTCAACGAGGCCGTCCGCCTCCTCGAGACCCGCGGCCTGGTCGAGGCCCGCCCCGGCCCCCGAGGCGGCATCTTCGTCGCTCGCCCCTCCGCCCACATCCGGCTCAGCCACCTCATCCTCGGCCTGGGCGCGGACGCGATGTCCGTCTCGGACAGCCTGGAGATCCGCAACGCCCTTGAGCTGCCGGTCGCGCTCCAGGCCGCCCGTCACGCCGGCCGCGAGCAGCTCGCCCGGCTCGACCGGATCGTCGAGGAGATGAGCCGCCTGCGCGACGAGCCGGGGGAGTACCTCCTGCGCAACTGGGACCTGCACGAGGAGATCGCCCGCATCTCGCTCAACTCCCTGCTGCGCACCATCTACCTCTCCCTGCTGGAGACGGCACGCGAGGCGGTCCGCGACATCGCCCCCGACCCGGGGTTCCGGGACTCCTTCCCGACGAACCTCCAGCTGCACCGCGAGCTGGTCGACGCCATCGCCTCCGGCGACGAGGCGCGGGTGCGCCGGGCGGTGGAGGCCCACACGCCGCTGTCCGAGGCGATGAGCGCCCGCACGGACGGCTGAGCGGCGGGCGGCGGGGGCCTCGGGTGGAGGGCCGGCGCGCCGTCGTCACCGGCGCCCCCAGGCCGAACGCCCTCGACGGCGTCCACGCCCGCACCCAGAGCTGCAGCACTTCGCCGGGCGCTGCAAGGCTCGTTGAGCGCGGCAGCTGCAACTGTGGCGCTCAACGAGTCCTGCAGCGGTGACCCCCGACGCCGACTCCGACGCCGTGGTCGTCCTCGCCCGCGCCTCGCGGGCGACCGGCACCGTCCTCGCGCTCCACGGCGGCATGGCCCCGCATCCGAGGGAGCGCGACCCGCGCCCGGCCTGGGCGCCGACGGCCGCCCTGCCCTGGCGTGCCGCGCCCCACGCCCGTGAGCTGGCCCTGCCGCTCGTGGCCGTCGGCGCCCGTCGCCTGGCCGGCAACCACGCGCCGCGGCACGACACCTCCTTGACAACCCCTATTCAATACTATCAATATGTCCGGACCCGCTCATTGTTCAAGGAGGAACGATGCGAACCACCACCCGCACTCTCGGCCTGCCGGCCGTGCTCGCCCTCGCCGCCGTGCTCGCCGCCTGCGGCGGTGGCGGCTCCGACGACGGCAAGGCGGCCGCGGCGCCGTCGTCCGCCGCGGCACCCTCCGGGTCCGCCGACGCCGGCGGCGCCCCGGAGGTCGCCGACCTCACCGTCGGCGTCGTGCCCGTCATCGACCACGCCGCCGTCTACATCGCCAACCAGGAGGGCTTCTTCGAGGAGGAGGGCCTGACCGTCACCCCGCAGGTCATGCAGGGCGGCGCCGCGGCGCTGCCGGCCATGGTCTCCGGGGACCTGCAGGCCGCCTTCGCCACCTACCCCTCCTTCTTCCTCGCCGAGAGCAAGGGCCTGGGCGTGACGATCGTGGCCGAGGGCATCCGGGCCACCGAGAAGACCGGCGGGGTGTTCGTCCCCGGCGACTCCGACATCCAGGACGCCAAGGGCCTCGCCGGCGCCACCATCGCCGTGAACACCCTCAACAACACCGGCGACGTGACCATCAAGGCGGTCCTCGACGAGCAGGGCGTCGACCCCGCCAGCGTGAAGTTCGTCGAGCTCGCCTTCCCGGACATGGCCCCCGCGCTCGAGCGCGGCGACGTCGACGCCGCCTGGCTCGTCGAGCCCTTCCGCACCGGCGTCGTCGCCAACGGCGGGCGGATGGCGCTGGCCTCCTACAGCGGTGTCGCCGAGGGCATCCCGGTGTCCGGGCTGGCCATGACCGACGAGTTCGTCAAGGAGAACCCGAACACCGCCGCGGCGTTCGCCCGTGCGATCGACAAGGCCAACGCCTTCATCGCCGACAACCCCGACTCCGCGCGCGAGATCGTCACCACCTACTCCCAGACCAAGCCGGAGGTGGCCGCCAAGCTCGAGCTGCCCGAGTGGCGCGGCGGCGGCGTGGACGCGCAGGAGATCAACCGCTGGAACGACCTGATGATCTCCACCGGCGCCCTGACCAAGCCGGTCGACATCACCCAGCTCGTCGAGAAGTAAGGAACCGCCGTGGACGACCGCACCCGGGCCGCCGCCGCGCAGGCGCTGCTCGACGCCTACGCCGGCACGCCGGTCCCGCCGCTGACCGAGACCTACCCGGGCATGGGCGTCGAGGACGCCTACGCCGTCCAGCACCTCCAGCTCGAGCACTGGCGGGCGGCCGGCCGGGTGGTCAAGGGGCACAAGGTGGGCCTGACGGCGCGGGTCATGCAGCGCCAGCTCGGCGTCGACCAGCCCGACTACGGCCAGCTGCTGGACACGATGATCCTCGGCGACGGCGCCGCCCTGGACCCGCGCGCGTTCCTCCAGCCCAAGGCCGAGCCGGAGATCGCGTTCGTCCTGGGCCGGGACCTGCGCGGGCCCGGGGTGACGGTCGTCGACGCCGTCCGCGCCGTCGACCACGTGCTGCCGGCGCTGGAGATCATCGACTCGCGCATCGCCGACTGGCGCATCGGCCTGGCCGACACCATCGCCGACAACGCCTCCTCCGGCGCGGTCGTGCTCGGCACCCGGCCCGTCCGGCTCGCCGACCTCGACCTGCGCCTGACCGGCTGCGTCCTCACCGTCGACGGCGAGGTCGCGGCCACCGGCGCCGGCGGGGCGGTCCTCGGCTCGCCCATCAACGCCCTGGTCTGGCTCGCCAACACGGTCGGGCCGCGCGGGGTGACCCTCGAGGCGGGCCAGGTGGTCATCCCCGGCTCCTTGACCGCCGCCCAGCCCATCCGCCCCGGCGGGGTGGTCGCCGCCACCTTCGGCGGCGGGCTGGGCACCGTGACCACCCGGATGGAGGCCCTGGCATGACCGGCACCGACGCGCGCACCGACTGGGACCTCGCCCGCGTGGTGGACGAGCTCGCGGCGGCCGAGGCGGGCCGCTACGACCGCACGCCGATCACCGAGGAGTTCCCCGGGCTCGACCTGGCCCTGGCCTACGAGGCCCAGGACGAGCTGATCCGGCGCAAGGTCGCCGCCGGGCAGACCATCACCGGCGTCAAGCTCGGCCTCACCTCGCGGGCCAAGCAGCGGCGCATGGGCATCGACGCGCCGCTGACCGGCTGGCTCACCGACGCCATGACCCTCCCGGCCGGGGCGCCCGTGCCGCTCGGCGAGCTCATCCACCCCCGGGTCGAGCCGGAGATCGTCTTCGTCCTCGGCGAGGACCTCGCCGGGCCCGGCATCACCGCCGCCCGCGCCCTGCGGTCCGTCGCCTCGGTCCACGGCGGCTTCGAGATCATCGACTCGCGCTACCGCGACTTCCGCTTCACCCTGCCCGATGTCGTCGCCGACAACGCCTCCGCCGCCCGGTGGGGCAGCGGCCCGGTCGCCCTGAGCCCGGCCGACCTCGACCTCTCCCTCGAGGCCTGCCTCGTCGAGGTCGACGGCGAGGTCGTCGACACCGCCACCGGCGCCGCCGTCCAGGGCCACCCGGCCGAGGCGCTCGCGCTGGCCGCCAACTCCCTGGCCGCGCGCGGCCACCGCCTCAAGGCCGGCTGGATCGTCCTCACCGGGGGCATCACCGACGCGGTCTTCCTCCGCCCGGGCAGCACCGTCTCCGTCCACTTCAGCCACCTCGGCACCGTCACCGTCACAGGAGCCTGACCCATGCCCCTCGTCGAAGTCACCCTCACCGAGGGCCGCGCCCCCGAGCAGCTGCGCGAGCTCATGCGCCGCCTCCACGACGGCGTGCACGCCAGCCTCGGCGCCAACCCCGACAGCATCCGCGTCATCGTCCGCGAGGTGCCCCGGACGCTGTGGTGCGCCGGCGGGCAGACGCTCGCCGAGCGCGACGCCGCGGCCCAGCCCGCCGCGACCGACGGCGACGGCCCCCGCCTCACCGCCGTGCCGACCGAACCGGAGGGCCGCTGACATGACCCAGCCACTGACGAGCCACGCCGGCGCCCCGGCCACGCCCGCCGCCGGCGTGGAGGTCTTCGGCCACGTCATCGACGGACGCGAGGTGATGTCCGCCGACGGCGCCACCTTCGACAGCGTCGACCCCTACACCGGCGAGCCCTGGGCCCGCTTCCCCCTCGGCGGCGCGGCCGAGGCCGATCTCGCCGTCGCCGCCGCCCGCCGGGCCTTCGACGAGGGCCCCTGGCCCCGCATGGGCCGGCGCGAGCGCCGCGAGATCCTCACCCGCTTCGCCGAGCTGATCCTCGCCCACGGCGACGAGCTCGCCCTGGCCGACACCCGCGACATGGGCAAGCCGATCGCCCAGAGCCGCGGCAACGACGTGCCGCGCACCGCCGACAACTTCCGGTTCTTCGCCGACCACGCGCTGCTGGCGACCGCCGAGGCGCTGCCGATGGACTCCGGCCACCACGCCTACACCCGGTACGAGGCGGCCGGCGTCGTCGTCGCCATCGCCCCGTGGAACTTCCCCATGATGCTCGAGAGCTGGAAGGTCGCCCCGGCCCTGGCGTGGGGGAACACCGTGGTGCTCAAGCCCGCCGAGGACTCCCCGGCGTCCGCCACCATCCTCGCCCGCCTGGCCCTGGAGGCCGGGATCCCGCCGGGAGTGTTCAACGTCGTGCACGGCTACGGCCCGGACTCCGTCGGCGCGGCCCTCACCGCCCACCCGGACGTCGACCGGATCACCTTCACCGGCGAGTCCGCCACCGGCCGGGTCATCGCCGCCGCGGCCGCGGCCAACCTCACCCCGGTCAGCCTCGAGCTCGGCGGCAAGGGCGCCAACGTCGTCTTCGCCGACGCCGACCTCGACACCGCCGTGGACTGGTCGATCCGGGCGATCTTCACCAACGCCGGGCAGGTGTGCCTGGCCGGGTCCCGCATCTACGTGCACCGCTCGGTCCAGGAGGCCTTCATCGAGCGGTTCGTGGCGGCCGCCCGCGCCATGGTCACCGGCGACCCCAAGGACCCCGCCACCCAGGTCGGGCCGCTGTCCTCGGCCGGCCACCACGCCAAGGTCCGCGGCTACGTCGACACCGTCGCCGCCGCCGGGGGCACCGTGCTCACCGGCGGGCTCGGGGACGGCCTGTTCGTCGAGCCGATGGTGGTCACCGGGCTGGGCGAGGACGCCCCGCACCAGCGCGAGGAGATCTTCGGCCCGCTCGTCACCGTCACCGCGTTCGACAGCGAGGACGAGGTCGTCGGCCTCGTCAACGCCTCGCCGTTCGGGCTCAACGCCATGCTCTTCAGCGAGAACCTCTCCCGGGCGCACCGGGTCGCCGGCCGGCTGAACGTGGGCACGGTGTGGGTGAACTGCTTCTTCATCCGCGACCTGCGCGCCCCCTTCGGCGGCGTCGGCGACTCCGGCGTGGGCCGCGAGGGCGGCACCTTCAGCCGCGAGTTCTTCACCGAGCCCAAGGCCGTCGTCATGCAGATCGACGCCGAGCGCGATTGACCAGGAGGACCCATGACCGCCACCGCACCGGACACCACGCCGGCCCCGGCCGGGCGCCGCCCCACCGCCGCCATCGTCGGCCCGGGCAACATCGGCACCGACCTGCTCGTCAAGCTGCTGCGCTCGCCGTGGCTCGACGTGCACTCCATGGTCGGGGTCGACCCCGCCTCAGACGGCCTGGCCCGCGCCCGCAAGCTGGGCGTCGAGGCCAGCCACGAGGGCGTGGACTGGCTGCTCGCCCACGACACCCCGCCGGACCTCGTCTTCGAGGCCACCTCGGCCGGCGCGCACCTGGCCAACGCGCCGCGGTACGCCGAGGCGGGCATCACCGCCGTCGACCTCACCCCCGCCGCCGTCGGCCCGTTCCTGTGCCCGGCGGTGAACTTCGGCGCCCACGTGGGCGAGGCGAACCTCAACATGATCACCTGCGGCGGGCAGGCCACCATCCCCATCGTCGACGCCGTCGCGAGCGTGACCGCGGTGCCCTACGCGGAGATCGTGGCCTCCATCGCGTCGCGCTCGGCCGGGCCGGGCACCCGGGCGAACATCGACGAGTTCACCCAGACCACCTCCCGGGCCATCGAGGCCGTCGGCGGCGCCGCCCGCGGCAAGGCCATCATCATCCTCAACCCGGTCGACCCGCCGATGATCATGCGCGACACCGTCTTCTGCGCCATCGCGCCCGACGCAGACCGCGACGCCGTCGCCGCGGCCGTCCACCGCCGGGTCGCCGAGGTCCAGGAGTACGTGCCCGGCTACACCCTGCGCGGGGAGCCGCAGTTCGACGACCCGTCCGAGCTGTGGGACGGGATGGCCCGCGTCACCGTCCTGCTCGAGGTGCGCGGCAACGGCGACTACCTGCCCGAGTGGGCGGGCAACCTCGACATCATGACGGCCGCCGCCGTGCGCGTCGGCGAGCTCGTCGCCCAGAAGGGAGCGCTGCAGCGATGAGCACCACCACGAACGAGGCCCCGGCGGTCCGCCTCACCGACACCACCTTGCGCGACGGCAGCCACGCCGTGCGGCACCGCTTCACCGAGGACGACGTGCGCGCCGTCGCCGGGGCGCTCGACGCCGCGGGGGTGCCGGTCATCGAGGTCACCCACGGCGACGGGCTGGCCGGCTCGTCGTTCAACTACGGCTTCGGGGCCCGCACCGACGCCCAGCTCGTCGCCGCGGCCGCCGACGTCGTCACCCGGGCCCGGGTCGCCGTCCTGCTGCTGCCCGGCGTGGGCACCGTGGAGGACCTGCGCGAGGCGCGCGACGCCGGCGCGACCATCGCCCGCGTGGCCACCCACTGCACCGAGGCCGACATCTCCGCCCAGCACTTCGGCGCCGCCCGGGACCTGGGGATGGAGACGGTCGGCTTCCTCATGCTCTCGCACCGCAACAGCCCCGAGGGCCTGGCGGCGCAGGCGCGGATCATGGCCGACGCCGGCTGCCAGTGCGTCTACGTCGTCGACTCCGCGGGGGCGCTGATGCCCGCCGGCGCCGCCGAGCGGGTGGCCGCGCTGGTCGCCGAGCTCGGCGACGACGCCCAGGTGGGCTTCCACGGGCACCAGAACCTCTCCCTCGGCGTGGCGAACTCCCTCGCCGCGTACGAGGCCGGCGCCCGGCAGATCGACGGCACCCTGTGCGCCCTGGGCGCCGGGCCGGGCAACTCCCCGACGGAGATGCTCGCCGCCGCCTTCGAGAAGCTCGACGTGCCGACCGGGGTCGACGTCGACGCCGTCCTCGCCGCCGCCGAGGACGTGCTGCGCCCGATGGTGACGCGCCTGCCCGTGGCGGACCGCGCCTCGATCGTCCAGGGCCGCTTCGGGGTCTACAACTCCTTCCTGCTGCACGCCGAGCGCGCCGCCGAGCGCTACGGCGTCCCCGCGCACGACATCCTGCGGGAGGTGGGCCAGCGCGGCTACGTCGGCGGGCAGGAGGACATGATCATCGACGTCGCGCTCGAGCTCGCCGGGCGCTGAGCCGCCTGTGAGCACGGGCACGGCGTTGGCGCCGCCCCCGGACCTAAACTTCTCTCATGCACGGTGAGTACAAGGTCCCCGGCGGCAAGCTCGTCGTGGTCGACGTCGACGTCGTGGACGGCCGGCTGGCCAACGCGCGCGTCTCCGGCGACTTCTTCCTCGAGCCGGACACCGCGTTGGAGGACATCAACGCCGCGCTGGACGGCATGCCCGAGTCCGCCTCCGCCGACCAGCTGGCCCACGCGATCACCGGTGCCGTCGACCACGGCGTGAGCATGGTCGGCTTCACCCCTGAGTCCGTCGGCATCGCCGTGCGGCGGGCGCTGGGCCGGGCCACCAGCTGGGCGGACCACACCTTCGAGGTCATCCACGGCGGGCCCGTGCACCCGGCGCTCAACGTCGCGCTCGACCAGGTCATCCCCGAGGAGGTGGCCGCCGGCCGGCGCGGGCCGACCATGCGGATCTGGGAGTGGAACAGCCCGCTGGTGGTCATCGGCTCCTTCCAGTCGGTGCGCAACGAGGTGGACACCGAGGCCCTCGAGCGGCACGGCATGAGCGTGGTGCGCCGGATCTCCGGCGGCGGCGCGATGTTCATGGAGCCGGGCAACTGCATCACGTACTCCCTGGTGGTCCCCGGCTCGCTGGTGGAGGGGCTGAGCTTCGAGCGCTCCTACGCCTTCCTCGACGACTGGGTGCTCGGCGCGCTCGCGGACGTCGGCGTCAACGCCCGCTACGTCCCGCTCAACGACATCGCCTCCGACCAGGGCAAGATCGGCGGCGCGGCCCAGAAGCGCTTCGCCTCCGGCGTCGTGCTCCACCACGTGACGATGAGCTACGACATCGACGCGAACAAGATGCTCGACGTGCTGCGCATCGGCCGGGAGAAGCTGTCGGACAAGGGCGTCAAGAGCGCGAACAAGCGGGTCGACCCCATGCGCTCGCAGACCGGCATGGCCCGCGAGGACATCATCGACGCCTTCATCGGCCACTTCCGGGGCCGGTACGACACCGTGCTGTCGGACTACCGGCCCGAGGAGATCGCCCGGGCCGAGGAGCTCATGGAGACGAAGTTCCTCGCCGACACCTGGACCTACCGGGTGCCCTGAGCCGGCACGACGGCGCTCAGGGCTTCGGCCGCGCCCCGAAGACGGCCGTCCCCACCCGCACGATCGTCGCGCCGGCGGCGACGGCGATCTCCAGGTCCCCGCTCATCCCCATGCTCAGCTCGGTGGCCTCGGCGGTGCCCGGGGCGCCCGTGCCCAGCACGTCGGCGCGCACCTCGGCGAGCCGGTCGTAGGAGCGGCGGACGACCTCGGCGTCGGGGGTGTTGGCCCCGATGGTCATGAACCCGCGCAGCCGCAGGTGGGGGAGGCGCCCGACGGCGAGGGCCAGCTCGCGGGCCTGCGCCGGGTCGACGCCGGCCTTGGTCGCCTCGCCCGAGGTGTTGACCTGGACGAGGACGTCGAGCGGCTCGCCCGCCGCGCGCGCGCGGGTGCCGTCGTCGGGCGCCGCGCCGCCGTCGGGCGCCGCACCGGCGTCGGCCCGCGCCACCGCCTGGTCCAGCCGCTCGGCCAGGCGCAGCGAGTCCACGGTCTGCACGCAGCTGGCCCACCGGAGGACCTGGTTGACCTTGTTCGACTGCAGGTGCCCGATGAAGTGCATGGCGTGCGCGGGCACGCCGGGCTCGGCCAGGCCCGGGCCGGTGGCCACCAGCTCCTGCGCCCGGTTGTGCCCGAGCAGGTCGGCGCCGGCCTCGAGCGCCGCCCGGATGGCCTCCACCGGCTGGGTCTTGACGGCCAGCAGCACGCGCACCTCGCGAGGGTCGCGCCCCGCGTCGTCGGCCGCCGCCGCGACCCGCCGTCGTACCTCGCCCAGGCGCGCGGCGATGCCCGCGGCGACGTCCACATCCACGTCCCCGACGATATCCGCCCGTGAGGACGCGGCGCGGGAGCGGCCCGCCAGCGACGCCGGACGGCGGACCTACGCCACGCCGTCGAGGGAGACCTCCACGTGCAGGGCGCGGTGGTCCGACATCCCCAGGTCCACCGCGCCGCCGGGGTCGGTGACGGTCAGCGGCCCGTCGGCCAGGATGTGGTCGAGCTGACGGTCGGGCCGGTCCAGAGGGAAGGTCGGGGCCTCCACCAGCGGGCGCAGGCCGCTGAACCGTGCCGGGCGGCCGCCGGCGAGGTTGAGGTCGCCGAGCAGCACCATCGGGCGGGGCAGGTCCTTCATGGCACGCACGAGGTGGCGCAGCTGGGCGACGTTCCAGCCCGGGATGAACGTCAGGTGGGTGGCCACCACGCTCATGCGGCCCTGGCGGGTGCTGACGACGGCGGCGACGGCGGTGCGCTGCTCGTCCTGGACCAGGGTGGGGCGGCGCCGCTCGGGGAAGAGCACCGGGACGCGCTGCTGCGGACCGGGCAGGGTGAGGACCCGCCAGTGCTCCACCGGGTAGCGGCTGAGCAGCGCGATGCCGTACGTCGACGCCGTGGGCTGCTCGTCGCCCGTGGCGGCGGTCCACAGCTCCGGGGTGCCCTGCATGGTGGCCACGAACCGGTGCTCGGGCGCCCCCATCGCGGCGGCCGCCATGGCGGTGAGGTCGGCGCCGTGCGAGCGCGGCTGGTCGCGGTCGACCTCCTGCATGGCCAGGATGTCGGCGTCGAGCCGGCGCACCGCCCCGGCGAAGCGGTCCAGGTCGACCTCGCCGTCCGCCAGGGAGCGGCCGTGGAGGATGTTGAACGTCGCGATCCGCACCGTTCGGATTCTGCCCGGGGCCCGCGGGCCCCGCACCAGGGACGATGCTGCTGGTGCGGGGCCGCCGTCGATCGTGTACACCCGCAGCATGAACATGGACGAACGCCGCCAGCTCCGCGAGGCCCTCCGGATCGCCGGGGCCGCCCTCGACCAGGCCGACGTGCCGTTCGCCCTCGCCGGTGGCTATGCCGCCTGGGTGCACGGGGCGCCGGAGTCGGACCACGACGTGGACTTCGCCATCCTCGAGCAGGACGTCGACCGGGCCAAGGAGGCCCTCGCGGCGACCAGCCTGGACGTCGAGCAGCCGGTGGAGAACTGGCTGTTCAAGGCCTACAACTCCGCGGCGCTGGTCGACGTGATCTTCCGGGTGGCGGGGGAGGCGGTGACGCCGGAGCTGCTCGGCCGCGCCCAGCGCGTGGACGTGCTCGGCGTGAGCATGCCCGTGCTCGGCTCGACCGACGTCGTCGCCTCCAAGCTCCTCGTGCTCACCGAGCACCGCTGCGACTTCTCCGCCCTGCTGCCGGTGGTCCGCGCCCTGCGCGAGCAGATCGACTGGGCCGACGTGGCCAGCCGCACCGCCGACAACCCCTACGCCCAGGCCTTCCTGTTCCTGCTCGGCCGGCTCGGCATCGTCGGCGACGACCCCGCGGTGCCCAGCCTCGGCTCGCACGAGGCCGACACCCCGGACCCCCGCCGCGACGGCATCCCGGTCATCGAGGCGGAATGACCCCGGTCCCTGGCAGGATCGGGTCATGGACCACGCCCTGCACATCACCGGCGACGACGCCGCCGACGAGCTGCTCTCCACCAGCTCCCTCGCCCTGCTCATCGGGATGCTGCTCGACCAGCAGGTGGCCATGGAGACGGCCTTCAGCGGCCCGAAGAAGATCCAGGAGCGGGTGGGCGAGCTCGACGCCGCGGCCCTGGCGCACCTGGACCCCGAGCGCCTGACCGAGGTCTTCCGCACCCCGCCGGCCGTGCACCGCTACCCGGGCTCGATGGCCGGGCGCACCCAGGCGCTGTGCGCCTACCTGCTCGAGCACTACGACGGCGACGCGGCGGCGATCTGGACCGACGGCGACCCGGACGGCGCCGAGGTGCTGCGCCGGCTCAAGGCCCTGCCCGGCTTCGGCGACCAGAAGGCCCGCATCTTCCTCGCCCTGCTCGGCAAGCAGGTGGGCCTGCGGGCCGCCGGCTGGCGCGAGGCCGCCGGCGCCTACGGGGAGGAGGGCTGCCACCGGTCGGTGGCCGACATCGTCGACGCCGAGTCCCTCGCCCGGGTGCGCGAGACCAAGCGGGCCGCGAAGGCGGCGGCGAAGGCCCAGAAGGGCTGACGGCGCGCCGCGGAACCGGTCGTGGAGCAGGCACAGCGGCAGCACGATGCCTGGGCTCGTCGTCGGCTGCGCGACACTGCCCGAGACTCAGGCCGACCGAGTCGGCCGCGCGATCGCCGTGACGGCCGGCTCGGTCACCTGAGGTTCAGGCGCGCGGCCAGACGGGGACGGCCGGACGCTTCGCGGTGAAGTTGAACACCGCCGCGAACGAGGCGTACCACGCGACGATCGCGGTGATGATGCCGACGATCCCACCGGCCGTGCCCCAGAAGGCGGCGCCCGTGAACGCCCCGATCGTCAGCAGCGCAAAGGTGACGAAAAGGGTGACGAACACGGCCGCAACCGCCCCGGAGACGCGGAAGGAGGCCAGCATCATGTAGCCCGTGAAGATCGTCCAACCCAGCAGGTAGTAGGCGACGGCCTTGCCCGCCGAGGGGCCCGCGGCAGCGAGGTCGGTCCGGCCGGCGAGGAACCAGAAGGACAGCCAGAAGGCACCATAGGAGCAGAAGGCGACCGCCCCGAAGGTGTTCCCCTTGGCGAACTCCCAGAGTCCTGCGGCGAACTGGGCGATGCCGCCGTAGAAGATGGCGAGGCCGAAGACGCCGGCCGTCACGGTGGCCGGGAGGAGACCCGCGTTGACGACGCTGAGGAAGAAGGTCGTCATCGCGAATGCGGCGAGTCCGAGCGGGGCGGGGTCGGCGAGGTGTGACCCAGGCGGGATGACGCGCTCGGGAGCCTCCATCCCGGGGCCGCCCGCTCTGCCGGTCCTGTCGAGTTCCGGTCCACGGACGGTGCCGGGGCCCTCTGGTCCAAGGTTGCGTTCGGCGGTGGCCATGATCGCTCCTTTTCGCGCCAGCAGGCAGGAACACGTCGACGGTAAGTCGCCGTCAAACCCGGCGCAAGGATGAGTTCTGGGAGGGTCGTGCCGCCGGCAAAGGAGGGGCCTTCAGCGGAGAGCCACGGCGGCGCACGCCCTGGGCGGGACCGACGATCCGCCGCTGACGTGGGCGGGACCTGAGACCATGCGGACGTGGTGAGGAAGAAGCAACCCGCGGGCACCCCGGCCCTGCGCGCGCTCGAGACGGCCGGCGTGCCGCACGAGGTCCGCGCTTACGAGCACGACCCGCGCAGCCCCCTCGGCTTCGGCGCGGAGGCCGCCGCCGTCCTCGGCGTCGAGCCCGCCCGGGTGTTCAAGACCCTGGTCGCCAGCGTCGACGGCGCCCTGACGGTCGCCGTCGTCCCGGTCACCGGCCAGCTCGACCTCAAGGCGCTGGCCACCGCCGCCGGCGGCAAGCGCGCCGTCATGGCCGAGCCCGCCGCGGCCGAGCGCGCCACCGGCTACGTCGTGGGCGGCATCTCGCCGCTGGGCCAGCGCACGACGCTGCCCACCGTCGTCGACGCCAGCGCGCTGGACTTCCCGACCGTGCTCGTCAGCGCCGGGCGCCGCGGGCTCGACGTCGAGCTCGCCCCCGGCGACCTCGTCGCCCAGACCACGGCCACGGTCGCCGAGGTGGCGCGGGCGTGAGCGGGGCCGGCCGCCCACTGCCCGAGCCGGACGTCGCCCGCCGCCTGAGCCCGGCCGATCCGGCGACCCTGCGCTCGGCCACCGTCACCGCGGCCGATCTCGCCGGCGCCGTCCTGCCCCGCCTCGAGGAGGTCCAGGTCGAGGCCTCCAGCCTGGAGCGGGCCCGGGCGGCCGACGGGCGGTGGGCGCACGCGACGCTGGTGGACTGCCGGCTCGACGGCGCCGACCTGGCCAACCTGCACGCCACCGACCTGACCCTGGTGCGCACGAGCCTGCGGGAGGTCCGCCTCATCGGCGCCCAGCTGCCGGGCGCCCGTCTGCGCGCCGTGCGGCTGGAGGGCTGCCAGGCCCGGCTGACCTCCTGGCACGGCGCCCAGCTCCAGCACGTCGAACTCGTCGGCTGCGACCTGTCCGAGGCCGACCTCACCGAGGCCCGGCTCGAGGACGTCCTGCTGCAGGACTGCGACCTCACCGCCGCCCAGCTCGCCGGGATGCGCTGCCGGCAGGTGCGCCTGCGCGGCTGCCGGCTCGCCGGCGTGAGCGGGGTGAGCGGGCTGCGCGGGACGCGCGTGACCGAGGCGGACGCCTACGCCCTCCTGCCGGCACTGGTCCGCGAGCTGGGGCTCACCATCGAGGGGTGAGGTTCTGGGCTGCGGTCAGCGCGGGCCGACGTCGAGCACCCGCAGCACCACCGCGCCAGCGGCGTCGGAGGCGTCGAGGTCCACCAGGGCGGTGATGCCCCAGTCGTGGTCGCCGGCGGGGTCGTCGAAGGTCTGCCGCACCAGCCACACCCGCTCCGCCCCGGCGGCGAGGTCGCCGAGGTGGGCGTCCGCCAGGGCGCGGGGCAGGTCGGCGTCGGTGGGCTGCTCCTCGATCGCGACCAGCGCCGCCGCGCGGGCCTCGGGCCCGGTGCCCAGCCAGTCGTACTCGGCCCAGTACGGCGCCGTGGCCCGCTCCCAGCGCTCGGCGTCCCAGCCGGACTCGCCGTCCAGGTGGCCCAGGGCCACGTAGGCCTCGCGACCCAGGGCGTCGACCCGGCGGAACAGGGCGTTGCGCACGGCCACCCGGAAGGCGTGGCGGTTGCGGGTGAAGGCGATCTCGCCGTCGGGCCCCTCGCCGAAGGGTCGCTCGGCGACCTCGACGTCGGCCTCCTCGGGCACCACGAGCACGCCCTCGGCGGCCGCCGCGCCGGCGGAGAGGGCCTCCCACTCGTCCAGCAGCGAGGAGTCGACGGAGCGGACCAGGTCGCCGAGCCAGTCGATGATGGCGACGACCTCGTCGGTGCGCGCCGAGTCCGGCACCACCTGGCGCAGCGCCCGGTAGGCGTCGGTGAGGTAGCGCAGCACCACGCCCTCGGAGCGGGCGAGCTGGTAGCGCGAGACGAGCTCGGAGAAGGTCATCGCCTGCTCGACCATCTCGCGCACCACGGACTTCGGCTGCAGCTCGAAGTCGGACACCCAGGGGTTGGTCTGGCGGTAGGTGGCCAGCGCTGCCTCGAGCATCTCCGCCAGCGGCCGGGGCCAGGTGACGTCCTCGAGCAGCGCCATGCGCTCCTCGTACTCGATGCCCTCGGCCTTCATGGCCCCCACGGCCTCGCCCTTGGCCTCGCGCTGCTGGGCGTACAGCAGCGGCCGGGGGTCCTCCAGGGTGGCCTCGATGACCGAGACGACGTCGAGGGCGAAGTCGGGCGACTCCCGGTCCAGCAGCTCCAGCGCGGCCAGCGCGAAGGGGGACAGCGGGGCGTTGAGCGCGAAGTCGCGCGGCAGGTCCACCGTCAGGCGCACGTACGGCTCGCCGGGGTGGGCCCGGCGCCAGGCGGCGTCGGCGTGCTCGACCACGCCCGCCGCGCGCAGCGACCGGTAGATCTCGATGGCCCGGCGCAGGTGCAGATTGCGCTCGGTCGGCGGCTCGTGGTTGTCGGTGACGAGGCGGTACATCGCCGCCACCGGGTCGCCCGGACGCGCGAGGACCGACAGCACCATGGTGTGGGTGACCCGGAACTGGCTGGTCAGCGGCTCGGGCGGGGCGTCGCGCAGCCGCTCGAAGGTCTTGTCCGTCCAGTTCACCACCCCGGCGGGGGCCTTTTTGCGCACGATCTTGCGCCGCTTGCGCTCGTCGTCGCCCGCCTTGGCCAGGGCCTTGGCGTTCTCGATGACGTGCTCGGGGGCCTGGACGATGACCTCGCCGGTGGTGTCGTAGCCGGCCCGCCCTGCCCGCCCGGCGATCTGGTGGAACTCCCGGGCGGTGAGGTGGCGGGACCGCTCGCCGTCGAACTTCGTCAGCGAGGTGAGCACGACGGTGCGGATGGGGACGTTGATGCCCACCCCGAGGGTGTCGGTGCCGCAGATGACCCCGAGCAGGCCCGCCTGGGTGAGGCGCTCGACGAGGCGGCGGTAGCGCGGCAGCATCCCCGCGTGGTGCACACCGACGCCGTGGCGCAGCAGCCGGGAGAGGATCGCACCGAAGCCGGGCCCGAAGCGGAAGTCCCCGATGGCGGCGGCGACCCGGTCGCGCTGCTCGCGGGTGGCCACCTGGACCGAGGTGAGGGACTGGGCGCGCTCGACGGCGTCCTTCTGCGCGAAGTGCACCACGTACACCGGGGCGCGGTGGGTCTGGACGAGCTCGAGGAGCAGGTCCTGGATGGGCTCGACGGAGTAGGAGTAGGTCAGCGGCACCGGCCGCTCGGCCTGGTCGACGACGGCGACGTCCTTGCCGGTGCGCCGCTCGAGGTCGCGCACGAAGAAGGAGACGTCCCCGAGGGTGGCGCTCATGAGCAGGAACTGGGTGTCCGGCAGCTCGAGCAGCGGCACCTGCCAGGCCCAGCCGCGCTGGGGGTCGGCGTAGAAGTGGAACTCGTCCATGACGACGACGCCGGCGTCGGTGGCCGCGCCGTCGCGCAGCGCCTGGTTGGCGAGGATCTCCGCGGTGCAGCAGATGATCGGGGCGTCGGGGTTGATGGCGGAGTCGCCGGTGACCATCCCGACGTTGGCCGAGCCGAACAGGTCCACGAGGCCGAAGAACTTCTCCGACACCAGCGCCTTGAGCGGGGCGGTGTAGTACCCGGTTCGGCCGGTGGCCAGGGCGGTGAACAGCGCGCCCATGGCCACCAGCGACTTCCCCGAGCCGGTGGGGGTGGCGAGGATGACGTGGGAGCCGGAGACCAGCTCCATCACCGCCTCCTCCTGGTGGGGATAGAGCGTCAGGCCGGAGCTCGTGGCCCAGGACTCGAAGGCCGCGTAGATCGCGTCGGCGTCCGGGGTCGCCGAGGTGTCCTCGGGCAGGAGGTCGTCGAGCACGAGGTTGAGGCTGGGCTGCGGCATTCCCCGATCCTCTCACTGGGCCGCCCGGCCGGTCGTAGGCTGGACGGGAGGACGACGAGGAGGTTGCCGTGCGCGCCGCGACCAGGTTCAACCGCTCGACCTTCGGCCGGTGGCTCAACGGCCCGTCCGGACGTCTCTTCCGCGTCGCGGCGGGCAGCGCCTTCCTCGTGGCCGGGCTGCGCGCCCGGGGGACGGCGGCCGGCAGGGCCGCGCTCCTGTGGAGCGTCTTCCCGCTCTCGGCCGGCACCCTGGACGTCTGCTACATCAGCCTGTCGCTGGGCGGCCCCTTCCGCGGGGCCGCCTGCCGCGCGGCGTAGGGCGCGCCGCCACCGCCGTCTCGCCCGCGCGCCCGCCGTCTCGCCCGCGCGCCCGCCGTCTCGCCCGCGCGCCCGCCGTCCGGCCCGTGCGCCCTCGCCGCGCCCCCGGCCGACGGCGTTCCTACCCTCGTGGGTGTGAGCGCGACGTCGGCGGCGGGAACGGGCGGGCCAGGGCAGACCAGCGCGCCCGAGGGGCTGCTGCGCGCGCTGTCGTGGCGCGACCTCGTCGTCTACGGCCTGCTGTTCATCGGCGTGACGGCGCCGATGGGCACCTTCGGCGTGCTCGACGCCCGCAGCGGCGGCGCCATCGCGCTGGTCTTCCTCGTCGCCACGGTCGCCATGTCCTTCACGGCCTGGTCCTACGCCCGGATGTCGTTGGCCGTGCCGCGGGCCGGGTCGGTCTACGCCTACGCCAGCGCCGGGCTGGGGCCGCGGCCGGGCTTCATGGCCGGCTGGATGATCACGCTGGACTACCTCTTCATCCCCGCCCTGGCCTCCCTGTTCGCCGGGCTGGCCTGCCACGCGCTCGTCCCGGCGGTGCCGGTGTGGGTGTTCACCCTGGCGGCGGTCGTGCTCATCACGGGGCTGAACCTGCGCGGCGTCCGGCTCGCCGCGCGCGTGGGCCTGGTCATGCTCGCCGTCGAGCTCGTCGTCCTCGCCGCGTTCGTCGTGCTCGCCGTGGTCTTCCTCGTCCAGCACGGGCCCGCCCGCGGCTGGTTGAGCCCGCTGACCGGGGTGGGCGGCCTGGACCTGGCCGGGGTGGTGGGCGCGGCGTCCGTCGCGGTGCTCGCCTTCCTGGGTTTCGACGCGATCGCCACCTTCGCGGAGGAGACCACCGGTTCCAGCCGCGACGTCGGGCGGGCGCTGCAGTTCTGCCTCGTGCTCGCGGGGGTGCTGTTCGTCGTCCAGACCTACCTCGGGGCGCTGCTCAGCCCGGTCAGCCCGGCCGAGCTCGCGGCGGACCCGGAGGGGCAGGGCACCGCCTTCTACACGATGCTCGACGCCTCGATCGGGACGTGGTTCGGCTCGGTGGTCACCGTCGTGCGCGCCGTCGGCCCGGTCTTCTCGGCGCTGGTGGCCCAGGCGGCGGTGTCCCGCCTGCTGTTCGCCATGGGGCGCGAGCACGCGCTGCCCTCCGGGCTGGCGCACCTGGGCCGGACCGGGCACACGCCGCGCAACGCGATCCTCCTCTCCGCCGCCGTCACCCTCGTCATGGCGACGCTGGCGGCCACCCGGCCGGACGGCCTCGACGTGCTCTCCTCGATGGTCACGGTCGGGGCGCTGACCGCCTTCCTGTTCCTGCACGCCTCGGTGATCGGCTACGCCCGGCGCCGGGGCACCCGCGGCGCCCGGTACGTCGTCATCCCGGTGGTCGGCGCGCTGATCATCGTCGCCGTGCTCGTCGAGGCGAGCCGGCTGGCGCTGGCCATCGCCGCGGTGTGGTTCGTCGTCGGGCTGGTGGTCATGGTGACCCGGCCGGGGGCGGCCCGGGCGCTCGGCGGGGCGGGGGAGGCGCCGTCGCCCGGGACGTGAGCGCGGCGCGAGACGTGACGGCTCGCGACCAACGTGACTTCTCGTGGCCAACTTGACGTCTCGCGACCAAGTTGACGTCTCGCCGCGGGGGCGGTGGGGCGCATCTCACACGACGCCGCGCTTCCGTTACTTCTACGATCGACGGCGATCGTGTCCGGCCGGACGGGCCGGACGCCCGGCGAACGGAACCTGCATGACCGACCTGCTCACCGCCGTCAACGACGCCGTCTACACGTACCTGCTCATCGGCCTGCTGGTGCTGGTGGGCATCGTCATGACGTGGCGCACGCGCGCGGTGCAGGTCCGCCTCTTCCCGCAGATGCTCGCCTACGTCACCCGCTCGCGCCGCGGCGCCGACGGCGGCATCTCCTCCTTCCAGGCCTTCGCCATCGGCATGGCCACCCGCATCGGCATCGGCAACATCACCGGCGTGGCCCTCGCGCTCATCCTCGGCGGGCCCGGCGCGATCTTCTGGATGTGGCTCGTCTCGCTCGTGGGCATGGCGACGTCGTTCGCCGAGGCCACCCTGGCCCAGGTGTTCAAGGTCCGGGCCCTGGACGGGACGTTCCGCGGCGGGCCCGCCTACTACATCGCCCGCGGCCTGGGCTCGCGCCGGTGGGGCACCGTCTTCGCCGTCCTGCTCGTGCTGTCCATGGCGGTGGCCATGCCGATGGTGCAGGCCAACACCATCTCCATGACCGTCCAGCACTCCCACGGCGTGCCCACCTGGGTCAGCGGCCTGGTCCTGGTCGTGCTCACCGCGCTCGTCGTCTTCGGCGGGGTCAAGCTGGTCGCCCGGGTCGCGGAGGTGATGACCCCGGCGATGGCGCTGGTCTACGTCGCCACCGCGGTCGCCGTCATCGTCCTCAACCTCGACGCGGTGCTCCAGTTCTTCGCGGACATCTTCGCCGGGGCCTTCGGCCTGCGGGCCGGCCTGGCCGGGGTGGGCGGCGGCGTCGTCGCGGCCGTGCTCAACGGGGTGCGCCGCGGCCTGTTCTCCAACGAGGCCGGCATGGGCACCAACCCCAACGCCGCGGCCACCGCCACCGTCGCCCACCCGGTGCAGCAGGGCCTGATCCAGTCCCTCGGGGTCTTCGTCGACACGATGTTCGTGTGCACCTCCACGGCGTTCATCATCCTGGCCACCGGCGCCAGCGTGTTCGTCCCGGGCGTCACCCCGGTCGAGGCGAGCGCGGAGCTGACCACGACGGCGGTGACCAGCCAGCTCGGGGCGTGGATGGCCTGGCCGATGACGGTGATGATCTTCTTCTTCGGCTTCTCCTCGATCCTGGGCGCCTTCGCCTACGCCGAGGTCAACATGGACTTCCTGCGCGCCGGCGCGCCCGCCCGGCGGGTGCTGCGCGGCGTCGTCGTGCTCACCACCGGCATCGGCGCCCTGCTCGCGCTGAAGACGGTCTGGACGCTGATGGACACCGCCATGGCGGTCATCACGGTGGTCAACCTCGTCGCCCTCGTGCGCCTGGCGCCGTGGGTGGCGGCGGTGCTGCGCGACTACGAGCGCCAGCGCGCCGCCGTCGCCCCCGAGCACCGGCGCGCCGCCGAGCCCCGCTTCGTCGCCGCGCCCGCCGACCTGCCGGCCGCGCTGCCCGGGGACGTCTGGGCCGGCGCGCCCGTGCCCGCCGCGCGCTGAGCCGTCGGGGCTGCC
>NZ_VUKF01000045.1 GCF_009193185.1 Georgenia thermotolerans
CGGCGGCCGGGGGCGGCGGGCCGGCGGGGCGGCGTCGCCGGCGCGCTCGGCGAGCCGGCGGGCCGCCTCGGCGTTGGCGACGGCGCGCCGCTCGGTGTCGGCGGAGAGGAACTCGTGGGTGAAGGCGTCGTAGAGGCTCATGGATCGAGAATCCGCCGATCCGCTCCGGCGGACATCGGGCGGGTGCCCAGTTCTGGGCCGCTGATCGCCTACCTAAGGTGCCTCAGAAGAAGGCGCCGGGTGCCTCAGCCGGGCGTGGCAGCCTCAGGCCCTCGTGGTGCGCTCGAGGTACTCGCCCCAGGTCACCGCGCCGCGCGGCACGGCGTCGGTAAGGAGGCTGTCCGCGCGGAAGGCCCGGCCCAGCGGGCCCGGCACCCGCACCCGGACCACCGGGCGGCGCAGTCCCCGGGCGCGGAGCCACCGGCGGGCGGCCTCGCCCATGTCGAGCACCTCGGGGCCGCCCAGCTCGAGCACCCGCCCGGTGGGTCCGTCGTCGACGATCCCGGCCAGGCGGGCGGCGACGTCGCCGAGGTCGACGGTCTGCACGCGGATCCCGGGGTCGACGACGAGGACACCGAGCCGTGCCGCGGCGGTGAGGATCTGGTCCGGGAAGGTGTGGAACTGGGTGGCGCGCAGCACCGTCCAGCCCAGGTCGGCGGTGCGCACCGCCTCCTCGGCGGCGAGCTTGGTCCGGTAGTACCCCCAGGGCACGGCGTCGACGCCGACGATCGAGACGTACACCAGGTGCCCCACCCCGGCGGCCCGTGCGGCGGCCGCGAGCCGGTAGGTGCCCTCGACGTCCACCTGGCGGGTGTAGCCGCGCCGGTAGGGCGCCGACGCGAGGTGGACGACGGCGTCGGTCCCGGCCACGGCGGCGGCGAGGCCCGCGCCGGTCGCCAGGTCGCCGCGCACCCAGCGCACCGGGCCGTCCGCCCGCTCGCGGCGGCTGAGCGCCCGGACCCCGTGCCCGGCGGCGGCGAGCGCCGGGGCCACCTCGCGGCCGAGCTGTCCGCTGGCACCGGTCAGGAGGATCTCGCTCACGGTCGTCCCCCCGCCGCGGCGGCCGTCGCCACGGCGTCGTGCGTGCCGGCCGTCCGGCCCATGGCGACCTCCCAGGTCCGATTCGAACGCAGCATAGGCCGGTGCCCCGGCCTCGCACCCGGCATTTTCGACCGGCCGAAACACACGCCCGGCGCGCCTGAGCCGCTCCTGGACGGAGGCCCCCGGTGCCCGAGCCGCTCCTGCACGGAGTCGCCGCCGGCTGAGCCGCCGGCGGGGAGGACCGCCCCGTCCACCCGTGGTCGGACCCCCGGGCGGAGCGCCTCCTTCCCGGGTGCCGCCGCACGCCGGGCAGGATCGTCCAGGGCGACGATGACCGCGCGGCACCGCCGAAAATAGCGTCGGGGCATGATCACCACGCCTGCGCCGCCCACCCCCGCGGCCCCGCACGAGCCCGTCGCCCGCGTCGAGCGCGTCACCAAGCGCTACGGCGAGGGCCCGGGCGCCGTCGTCGCCCTCGACGACGTCTCCCTCGCCATCGCCCCGGCCCGGCTCACCGCCGTCATGGGCCCCTCGGGCAGCGGCAAGTCCACCCTCATGCACGTCATGGCCGGGCTCGACACCCCGACGTCGGGGCGCGCCTGGATCGGCGGGACCGAGATCACCACCCTGGGCGACGAGGACCTCACGGCCATCCGGCGCCGCCAGGTCGGGTTCGTCTTCCAGGCCTTCAACCTCGTGCCGACCATGGACGTGCTGGGCAACGTCTACCTGCCCTTCGAGCTCGACGACCACACCCCTACGGACGACCAGCGGGCGTGGGTGCACCAGCTCGTCGAGCGGCTGGGCCTGGCCGACCGGCTGAGCCACCGGCCCGGGGAGCTCTCCGGCGGTCAGCAGCAGCGCGTGGCGATCGCCCGGGCGCTGGCCACCCGGCCCGACCTCGTCCTGGCCGACGAGCCCACCGGCAACCTCGACTCCCGCTCCGGGGCGGAGGTGCTCGGCCTGCTCGCCGACGCCGCGGACACCCTGGGCCAGTCGATCGTCATGGTCACCCACGATGCGGCGGCCGCCGCGCACGCGTCCCGCGTGGTCTTCATCGCCGACGGCCGCCTGGTCCACGAGCTCGCCACCCCGACCCGGGCGGAGATCGCCGAGGTCATGCTGCACCTGGAGGAGTCCGCGGCGGCGCGGGCCGCGCACCCGGCCGCCGGGCGGCTGGGTCGGGAGCGGGTGGCATGAGGAACGCCCTGCGCGAGCTGCGCGCCGACCCGCGCCAGCACCTGCCCAGCGCCCTCGTGGTGACGATCGCGTCGCTTTTCGGCGTCGCGATCATCGACGGCATCGCGATCCTCTCGGCCTGGCTGCGCCAGGCCGAGGCGGTGCAGGAGTCCGGCACCGCCCTGGTGATGATCTGGATCGTCGGCGTCGTCTTCTTCGGCATCGCCCTGTTCGTCTCGGCGCTGGTCATCGCCAACACCTTCGGCATCATCGTCGTCGGGCGGGCCGAGCGGCTGGCGCTGCTGCGGCTCATCGGCGCCTCGGCCCGCCGGCTGCGCCGGTCGGTGGGTGCGGAGGGCCTGGTCGTGGGCGGGGCCGGCGCGCTCGCGGGCGCCGTCGTCGGCACCGGGCTCGCGGCCGCCGGGATCTGGCTCATGGGCCGCCTCGACCTCGCCCATGACCTGCAGGTGAACCTGCTCGGCCCGGGCCTGGCCGCGCCCGTGGTCACCACGGTCCTCATCACCTGGGCCGCCGCCCACGCCGGTTCGCGGCGCATCCTCACCGTCTCGCCCATGCAGGCCACCGGGCAGGCCCGCGAGCCGAGCCTCGACGAGGCCCGCAGCGGCCGGGGGCGGCACGTTTTGTCGGTGCTCGCCGCCTCCGGCGGCAGCCTGCTGCTGGTCGCCGGGGTGTGGCTCGGGCAGGTCAGCCCGATCGGCATCCTCGTGGCCCTGCCCGGCGGGATGCTGTCCTTCACCGGGCTGGTGCTCGGCGCCGCCTGGGTCATGCCGCCGGTGCAGCGCCTCGTCGGCGCCCTCCTCGGGCGCGGCCCGGCCGGCCGGCTCGCCGCCCGCAACGCCGCGCGCTATCCCGTGCGCACGGCGCGCACCACGATGGGCCTGGTCATCGGGGTCACCCTCATCGTCATGTTCGCCACCGCCGCGGCCAACCTCAACAAGGCCATGGCGCTGTCCAACGAGGCCCAGACCGAGATGAGCGCCGCCGAGCTCGCCGAGGTCGAGCGCCTCGTGGCCGACGCGCTGGCGTTCTTCGCGGTGCTGCTCGCCTTCGCGGTGGTCATCGCCGTGATCGGCGTGGTCAACAACATGTCCCTCTCGGTGCTCCAGCGCGCCCGCGAGATCGGCCTGCTGCGGGCGGTGGGGCTCTCCCGCCGCCGGGTGCGCGGAATGATCCTCGCCGAGGCGGCGCAGCTGACGGTGGCGGCGACGCTGCTCGGCGTCGTGCTGGGCGTGCTCTACGGCTGGGCCGGGGCGCTGAGCCTGCTCTCCGCGCTCGACGGCGTGGGCCTGATGGCCCCGGCCCTGCCCTGGGGCGTGCTCGCCGGGGCGGTGGTCGCGGCCGGGCTGGTCGTGGCGGCGGCCTCGCTCGCCCCCGCCCGGCGCGCCGCACGCGTCTCGCCGACGGCGGCGCTGCAGGCGGTGTGACGGCCGAGGTCCTACCGGTCGGCGTGCGGAGCCCGGCCGGGGTCCGCGGTCACCGCTCGATGCGCGTCACCCAGTACTCCACCGTCGGCCCTGGCGGGGTGCTGAACCGGGCGCTCGGCAGGTAGAGGCCGTCACCGAACCGGGCGATGGTCGACGGCGTGTCGAAGCCCGGGTCGGTGATGCGCCGCACCAGCTCCCCGCGGGTGCCGGACCGGTTGAGGCGGAACTCCTCGACCATGTTGCCCGGCAGGCTGCGCGAGATGTACAGGGTGCGCCCGAGCAGGAGCATCCCGTCGCCGCCCGGGAACTTCTCCCCGCCCAGGTCGACCTTGGTGGCCCGGCCGGTGTCGGGATCGACCCGGAAGAGCGCACCGGCGTAGGTGTTGACGACGAGGAGAGCGTCGCCGTCGGGGGTCTCGGTGATCCCGTTGGCGTTGAACTGCTTGGGTGTCTGCGTCCATTCGCCGGTGAGCGGCACGGCCTTGGCGTCGCCGAAGCCGTGGCTCCCCAGGGGCACCCGGTACAACGTGGGGTGGTTGGAGTCGGTGAACCAGGCGGCGTGATCGGTCAGCACGACGTCGTTGATGAACGGCCCGGCGGTGGTCAGGACCCGGGAGTCGACCTGTTTGCCCGCCCGGGGGTCCACCAGGCGGGCGTCGCCGGCGGTGCCGCCGGCGACGACGAGCAGACCGTTCCGGGCGACCTTCATACCGACCGCGGGCTTGCCGGGGCCCTGGACGACGACCTTGCCGGCGCCCGTCCTGAGGTCCAGGCGGTAGATGTCCCCGTCGGCGAGCGACCCGACCCACGCCGTCGGGCCGCGGCCGATCGCAATGCCCTCCGGCTGGAAGCCGCGGGGCAGCTGGAGCCGGGCGGGGAACCGGTCGGAGGACTCGACATGATGGTCCGCCGAGGCCGGGGCACCGGCGCCGAAGGTCAGCGCGAGCGCGAGCGCGGCGAGGGCGGAGAGGCGACGCAGCATCGCGAGCTCCTGCCTGGGGGGCCGGCGCGGCCCGCCGGCGAGGCCGACTGACCGATCCAGCGTAGTGCCCTGACCGTCGTCTTGGTGCCCCCTGAAGAGGGGCCGGGCAGATCCGAGGACCTACCGCCGCTCCCCCGCCGGCCACATCGTCTCGGACGCCGCGTCGTCGGCGTCGCGCAGCACGCGCAGCACGTTGCCGCCCGCGAGCGCCTCGAGCTCCCGGCGCGACCAGCCCCGCTCGGCCAGCGCGGCCAGCAGGCGCGGGTAGCCGGAGACGTCCTCCAGCCCCGTGGGCAGCCGGTCCACGCCGTCGTAGTCCCCGCCCAGGCCGATGTGGTCCACCCCGGCCACCTCGCGGGCGTGCTCGACGTGCGCGACGACGTCGTCGATGCCCACCCGCGGCCGCGGGTGCTCGGCCTCCCACACCGCCAGGCGCCGCTCCCACGCCGCCTCCGGGTCGCCGGCGGCGTTCTCGGCGGCGACGGCGGCCGGGTCCTCCCCCGCCCGCGGCGCGCGGGGCCAGTGCCAGTCCCCGCCGTCCAGCGCGGCGTGCGCCGCCTCGGTCCACCGGGCCGCGGCGGGCGAGACGAACTTGGGCACGAACGTCACCTGCAGCACCCCGCCGTTGGTGGCGAGGCGCTCGAGGACGGCGTCGGAGGCGTTGCGCGGGTGGTCGCACACCGCCCGGCAGGAGGAGTGGGAGAAGATCACCGGCGCGCGCGTGACCTCCAGCGTCGCCAGCTGGGTGGTCTCGGCGGTGTGGGACAGGTCGACGAGCATGCCGATGCGGTTCATCTCGGCGACGACGGCCCGGCCCTCGTCGGTCAGCCCGCCGACGGCCGGGGTGTCCGTCGCGGAGTCGGCCCAGGCGACGTTGTCGTTGTGGGTCAGGGTCATGTACCGCACCCCCAGCCGCGCCAGCGCCCGCAGGGCCCCCAGCGACCGGCCGATCGAGTGCCCGCCCTCGGCGCCGAGGAGGGAGGCGATCCGGCCGGCGCGGAACGCGGCGAGCACCTCGTCCGCCGTGCAGGCCAGGGCGAAGGTGTCCGGGTAGCGGGCGATGAGCCGGTGCACCGCGTCGACCTGCTCGATGGTGCCGAGCACCGCCTCGGCGCCGGTCAGCGTGGAGGGCACGAACACCGACCAGAACTGGGCGCCCACCCGGCCCGCGCGCAGCCGCGGGATGTCGGTGTGCAGCCCGGCGCGCGGGGCGTCGAGCCCGTCGACGGCGTAGCCGGCCCGGCTGCGCAGGGCGTAGGCGAGGTCGTTGTGGCCGTCGATCAGCGGGGTGGCGCCCAGGACCTCGTCGACGAGGGCGGCGGTGGTGGTGGTCATGGCGCTCATCCTCCCGCGGCTCCCGGCGGTGCGCCGGGCAGCCACCCCGGCCACCCGGGCGACCGCGCAGGCCGCCGGGCACGGCCCGCTCTCGCCCTACACCGGCAGGTGTGTGCGCGGCGCCATGCGCGGGCCGCGCCGTGGGTGGTGCAGCCCCGCGAGCTCGACGAGGCGCTGCACCCGGTAGCGGTGCGGGCGGAACGGCTCGAGCAGCTCGGCCAGGGCGGCGTCGTCGAGCTCCTCACCGGTGAGGGCGTAGGTGATGTCCCGGGCGACGTGGTAGTCCCCGAAGCTGACCGCGTCGGCGTCGCCGTGGGCCCGGAAGCGCACCTCGGCGCTGGTCCACACCCCGATGCCGGGCAGGGAGCGCAGCCCGCGGTCGGCGTCGGCCGGTGTCATGGCGAGGGTGCGCTCCAGGGAGGGGGCCAGGCGCGCGGCCCGCACGACCGTGTGGGAGCGGGCGGGGTCGACCGGCAGGCGCAGCCACTCCCAGGACGGGATCCGGGCCAGGGTGTCCGGGTCGGGCTGGACCCACAGCCGGCGCGCGGCGCCCGGTCCCGGGGCGCGCTCGCCGAAGCGGTGGACGAGGTTGCGGAAGCCGGCGAACGCCTCGCGCCCGGTGACCTTTTGTTCGATCACCGCCGGGACGAGGGACTCCATCACCAGCCCGGTGCGGGGCATGCGCCAGTGCGGATGCCGGCGTGCGAGCTCGGCGACGACGGGGTGGCGGTGGGCGGGGAAGCCGGCGGCGGCGTCGTCCTCCCCGCCGAGCATCGCCGGGACGGCGGCCAGGGCCCACTCCGCGCCCTCGCCCCAGGCGGCCGCGTGCACCGCGCCGTCCGCCGGGCGGGGTTCGAGCCGTAGCGTGGCGGTGCCCGCGGGGGTGCGCAGGCCGCGCCAGAGGGTGCCGTCGTCGTCGCGGTGAAAGGTCGGGTCCCCGCCGCCGTGGCGCAGGACGCCGATCACCTGGCCGAGCGGGCAGGGCCACGGGGGTCTCCACGTCCGCTCGGCTGCCCGCACCGTTCCAGGGTACGAGCCTTCGGCCGGGCCCCGGACCTGCGGGCCGGCGCCCGGACGGGACCACGGACCTTGGTCGCGTGCCGCCGGGCGCGGATCGGGGCACGATGAGGCATGGGCTTCGACGACGAGCACCGCATCACTCCCCTCAGCGACGACGCGTGCTGGGAGCTGCTCGAGGCGAACGACCTCGCGCGGCTGGCCGTCAGCGTCGCGAACCGGCCGGATATCTACCCCATCTCCTACCTCAGTCGTGACCGGAAGCTGTACCTGCGCACCTCCGAGGGCAGCAAGCTGCTGGAGCTGGCCATCAACAGCCAGGTCGCGCTCGAGGTGGACCGGCTCGACGACGACCACGCGATGAGCGTCGTCGTGCACGGGCGGGCGCGGCGCCTGGAGACCGAGGCCGAGATCGAGGCCGTCGAGCAGCTGCCGCTGCATGTCCGGTTGCCGGTCGCCTCACCGGTCTATGTGGAGATCACGCCGGACCTGGTGGAGGGGCGTGCCTTCGACTTCACCCCGGAGAGCGAGCGCTGACCTCGTCGGTCACCGCACCGCCGTCAGCAGATCCTTGAGGTCGGTCACCGGGACCTCGGCGCCTCCCCGGGTGCGGTCGCGCACCTCGCGTGCGCCCAGCGGCTCGGCGAGGCGCACGGTCTGCAGCAGCGGCACCGCCCGGGAGGGGCAGGCGAAGCCGAGCCGGGTGGCCCGCCGCGCGACCGTGACGGCCCGGACCTCCACCGCCGTGTCGCTCTCGCGCACGGTGACGTCATGTGGGTCCCCGCAGCCCGGGGCGCCGCCGGTGTACTCCACCACCAGGTCCCGGCCGTCAGCCGTGACGGCGACGGCGGTCACCGGGGCCGCGTGCAGGCGGTCGAAGCCGACGAAGACGGCGTAGAGCGCGAGGAGCAGCCCGAGGAGCACGACCGCACAGACGAGGTACAGGCTCATCGCCCGCACTCGGTCCCGCGCCGGACGCGGCAGGTCGGCCATGAAGGCATGGTGCCCACGCTTAGGGGCCGCGTGCCATCCCCAGCATGACCGCTACGTCAGCCGCCGGCCCGGCCGACCACGTCAGCCGCCGGCCCGGCCGACCGCGTCAGCCACCGGCCCGGCCGATCACGTCAGCCGCGCCCGCCGGCACGGAAGGCGAGCCAGCCGTCGCTCATCCGGTCCGCCTGGCCCTGGGTGAACATGTTCATGCAGGAGTCCTGGGAGTAGTCCATGAAGTTGTGGATGGGGTCCATCCCCGGTGCCGCGCAACTGTCGGCGCCGACGGGGCAGTTGAACTGCGGGTAGGCCTCCTTGGCGGTGTCCGCCACGAAGTCCCCGGAGGCCGAGCAGCCGGCGTTGAAGGTGTGGTGGAGCATGAGCCAGTGCCCCACCTCGTGCGTGAGGGTGTCGCCCTCGGCGTACTTGCCGGCGGTGCCGCCGGGCATCGACTCGTCGAGCATCACGACCCCGTCGATGTAGTCACGCCCGGGGTTGTAGTCCTTCGGGAAGTAGGCCCAGCCCAGCAGGCCCCCGCCGATGTCGGCCGCATAGACGTTCAGCGTCTCCGAGTCGCCCACGTGCAGCGCCCGCTTCATGTCGCGCTCGGCCTTGCCGGGCGTGACCCGGTACCAGTCGGCGTTGACCACCCAGTTGACGTCCGCCAGCTCGAAGCGGAACGGCGTGTCGGCCGCGCCGGGCGCCGTCCTGCCGGCGAAGGAGGCGTTGAGGACCTCCATCTGCGCCGCGATCATCGCCTCCTTGCGGGCCTTCTCCGCGGCCGTGAGCTCGTGGTCGGAGATCGAGTGGACGACGGTCTCGACGGTGACGCTGCCCGCGGGCATCGTCGGCTTGTCGGGGAGGGCGCCGTAGGCCTTCGCCTCGTTGTCCGGGAAGAGCTTGGGCTCGCCGACCGCGGCGCCGTCCTTGACGCGGGCCGTGGCGAGGCCGGGCTCGCATGCGGCGACGGCGGACGTGGCGCCGGCCGCGCCGGACGTGCCCTCGACGGTGGCTCCTGCGGCGGGTCCCGTGGTGCCGCCGGCGAGTACCGCGGCGAGGACGGCGCCTCCGAGCAGAGCTCGACGGCGTGCGCTGGTTCTGGCCATGGACGTCCCTTTCATGCGTGTGTCCCTTCCGGTCGTGTGCGGAACCTATCGCCGGGGTGTGACACGGACCACGTTTCAGAACGGCAATGCGTGTGAAGCCCGGCCGAGTTCCCCTGCGCGCGTCGGCGCCGGTCGCTGCCAGAATCGGAAGATGTTGCTCGCCGAGCTGGTCGAGACCTCCGCCGCCGTCGCCGCCATCCGCTCCCGGCTGGAGAAGCGAGCCCTGCTCGCCGTCGCGCTGCGTGCCGCATCACCGGACGAGGTGGAGGTCGTCGCGTCCTACCTCTCCGGCCGGGCGCGCCAGCGGCGCACCGGCGTCGGCTGGCGCTCGCTGTCGGACCTGCCCGCCCCCGCCGAGACGGCGAGCCTGACACCGGCCGCGGTCGACGCCGCGCTCGAGGAGGTCGCCGCCCTGGCCGGCGCCGGGTCCCAGGCGGCCCGCGCGGACGCCGTCGCGCGTCTCTTCGCCGCCGCCACCGCCGAGGAGCAGCGTTTCCTGCGCGCCCTGATCTTCGGCGAGCTGCGCCAGGGCGCCCTGGACTCCCTCCTGCTCGACGCCATCGCCGCGGCCGCCGACGTCCCGCTCGCCGCGGTGCGCCGCGCCGCGATGTTCAGCGCCCTGTCCGGGCCCATCGCCGCCGCCGCGCTCACCGGCGGCGCGGAGGCCCTGGCCGCGTTCCGCCTGGAGGTCGGCCGGCCGGTGCGGCCCATGCTGGCCGCGAGCGCACCGGACGTCCCGGCCGCGCTGGCCAAGCTCGGCGGACCGGTCGCCGCGGACGGCAAGATCGACGGCATCCGCGTCCAGGTCCACCGGGCCGGCGACGACGTCGCCGTCTTCACCCGCTCCCTCGACGACATCACCGACCGGGTGCCCGAGCTGGTCGAGCTGGTCGCCGGGCTGGAGACCGACGCCGTCGTGCTCGACGGCGAGGCGATCGCCCTCGACGCGGCCGGACGTCCCCGCCCCTTCCAGGAGACCGGCTCGCGCGCCATGAGCCGGGACGGCGCCGCCCTGCGCGACCAGGTACCGCTGACCGCGTACTTCTTCGACGTGCTCCACCTCGACGGCGCCGACCTCATCGACGCCCCCGCCGCCGACCGGTTCGCGGCCCTGTCCCGGGTGGTCCCGCCGGCCTCGATCGTCCCGCGGCGGGTGACCGCGGACCCGGCGGAGGTCCAGGACTTCTTCCGGCAGATGCTCGAGCGCGGCCACGAGGGCGTCGTCGTCAAGGACCTCGACGCCCCCTACGACGCCGGCCGGCGCGGCTCGGCCTGGGTCAAGGTCAAGCCACGGCACACCCTGGACCTGGTCGTGCTCGCGGTGGAGTGGGGCAGCGGCCGGCGCCAGGGGTGGCTGTCGAACATCCACCTCGGCGCCCGCGACGGGGACGGGTTCGCGATGCTGGGCAAGACGTTCAAGGGGATGACCGACGAGATGCTCGCCTGGCAGACCGAGCGCTTCCTGCAGCTGGAGACCGGGCGCCACGGCCACGTCGTCACGCTGCGCCCCGAGCAGGTGGTGGAGGTGGCCTTCGACGGCATCCAGCGCTCCCCGCGCTACCCCGGCGGGCTCGCCCTCCGGTTCGCCCGGGTGCTGCGCTACCGCGACGACAAGACGGCGGCCGAGGCGGACACCATCGACACGGTGCGCGCGCTCGCCTGAACGCCCCAGAGAGGCGGCCGGCGCGCCGTCGGGGCTTGACCAACGCCGGGGCCGGCGGTGACCAACGTCCCACCGTATTCACGGTGAGGTCTGCTACACGTCATTGGATCGACGGTGGACCGCTCGTATGGTGGAAGGCGAGCTAGTGTCCCCAACGGCGGCTGCACGGCTGGGTGTCTGCGCCGCCGGACTCGTTCTGATCGCTTCGGTTCCGCCATGGCTGCGGCGCGCGCCCAACCGGCCCGCCCGTGGACTTGGTCCCGAGGCGAAGGAGGAACGAGTGGCGGCTGACCACGACGTGACACCGACCGACGAAGCAACCCGTTCGACGATCGACCGCGGTCGATTCGGTGCCGTGGAGCGGCGGAAGCCCCGGGTCGACGACGACCGGCGGGCGCCGATCTCCAGCGCCGAGCTCAGCAAGGGGCCGACCGAGCTGGCGGAGAACCGCGGGGCGCGGGTCAACTGGCGGGTCTTCGTCATCTCGGCCGCCGTGATCGTCGCCTTCTCGCTGTGGGCCATGCTCGCCCCGACCAACGCCGCGGACGTCATGCGCGACGCGGTCCTGGGCATCGCGACGAACCTCGGCTGGGTCTACGTCGTGACGGTCGTCCTGGTGATCCTCTTCGTTCTCTGGGTCGCGTTCTCGAAAGAGGGCCGGGTGCGTCTCGGCCCGGACCACTCCCGCCCCCAGTACAAGCTGTTCACCTGGGTCGCCATGCTCTTCGGTGCCGGCGTCGGCATCGACATGCTCTTCTACTCCGTCACGGGCCCGATCGCGCAGTACATGATGCCGCCCTCGGGCGACCCGCAGTCCGCCCAGGCCGCCCAGGACGCCGTCGTCTGGACGATGTTCCACTACGGCATCTCCGGCTGGGCGATGTACTCCCTGCTCGGCATGGCGATGGGCTACTTCGCCTACCGGTGGGGCATGCCGCTGTCGATCCGCGCGGCCCTGTACCCCCTGCTCGGCAAGCGGGTGCGCGGCGCGGCCGGCGACGCCATCGACATCTTCGCCCTCATCGGCACCATCTTCGGCGTCGCGACCTCCATGGGCATCGGCGTCGTCCTGCTCAACGTCGGCTTCTCCTGGCTGTTCGGGCTGCCCGAGGGCCTGGGCCTGCAGATCGCGCTGGTGCTGGTCGCCGTCGTCATGACCGTCGCCGGCTGCCTGTCCGGCGTGGACAAGGGCATCCGGCTGGTCTCCGAGCTCAACATCGGCATCGCGGCCGCGATGATGCTGTACATCCTGGTCACCGGGAAGACCGCGTTCCTGCTCAACGCCCTGGTCGCCAACATCGGCCGGTTCCTCGGCACCCTGCCCGAGCGCACGCTGGAGACCTTCGCCTACGAGCCGGGCGGCGCGGACTGGATGGGCGGCTGGACGCTGTTCTTCTGGGCGTTCTGGCTGGCGTGGGGCCCGTTCGTCGGGCTGTTCCTGGCCCGCATCTCCCGCGGCCGCACCCTGCGCGAGTTCGTCATCGCCGCCATCACCGCCCCGGTGCTGTGCGACTTCATCATCGTGTCGATCTTCGGCAACTCCGCCCTGTCGGTGGTCATGGGCGGGAACACCGACTTCGCCGAGCTCGCCATCGCCCAGCCGGAGCAGGGCTGGTACGCCCTGCTGGAGATGTTCCCCGGCGCGGCGTTCCTCATCGGCCTGGCGACGCTGTCCGGCCTGCTGTTCTACCTCACCAGCGCCAACTCCGGCGCCATGGTGATGGCGAACTTCTCCTCCACCATCCCCGACCCCGCCCAGGACGGCGCGAAGTGGCTGCGCATCTTCTGGGCCGTGGTAACCGCGCTGCTGACGATCGCCATGCTCGTCGCCGGCGGCGTGACCACGATGGAGCACGCCACACTGATCTTCGCCTTCCCGGTGACGATCATCGCCTACCTGGTCATGGCCTCCTTCCTCAAGGTGCTGCGGATGGAGCGGGCCGAGCGCGAGGGCCTGGTGATCCGCCGCCGCTCGGCCGCCGCGCACGGCGGGCAGGTGCCGGAGAAGACGTGGAAGCAGCGCATGGCGCAGCTGCGGTCCTACCCCTCCAAGCGGACCGTCTCCCAGTTCATGGAGCGCACGGTGCAGCCGGCGCTGTCCGCCGTCGCCGCGGAGTTCCGCGAGCAGGGCTACGACGCGACGCTGTCGACGACGCCGAACGCCGAGACCGGCATCGACGAGCACACCCTCGTGGTCAACATGGCCGAGCACCGCGACTTCCACTACCAGGCGGCGGCGGTAGAGGCGCAGGTGCCGCGCATCGGCGGGCGGCCCATGCCCGCGGGCGACGACGTCTTCTACAAGGTGGAGGTCTTCACCCAGACGGGCACCGAGGGCTACGACCTCATGGGCCTGACCCAGCAGCAGGTCATCAACGACGTGCTGGACCGCTACGAGGCGCACCTGTCGTTCCTCAGCTACTCCAGCGAGCACGACTACGCCTCGGTCCTGACCCCGGCGGTGCCGACCACCACCGGCGCCACGCCGATCGTGCCCGTGGTCGCCGACGACGTCGAGCGCGTCACGGACTGACACGCGCCCGGTGCGGCCCGACGGCGCAAGGTGCCTTGCGCCGTCGGGCCGCCGGCGTCTCGCGGGCCGCTACGGCACGGCGACGAGCCGGCCCGCGACCCCGCCCACCCGCAGGCGCTCGAGCCCGTCGGGGATCTCGTCGAAGCCGATGGTGGTCAGCAACGGGTCCACCGTGCCCGAGGCGAAGAGCTCGTAGACGGCGGCGATGTCCGCGTTCGTCCCGCCCTTGGACCCCACCAGCGTGACGGTGTTGAGGATCAGGGTGTTGATGCTGATCGTCGCCTCCAGCGTGCCCATGCCCACCTGCACCACCCGGCCGCCGGGGCGGACGGCCTCCATCGCCCCGGCCGTCGTGCCGAAGCCGGCGAAGTCGACGACGACGTCCGGCTGGAACGCCTTGAGGTCGAGCACGTCCCTGACCACCTCGCGCGCGCCGAGCTCCCGCGCCAGCGGCCACACGGCCTCGTTGACCTCCGCGACGTAGACCTCCGCGCCCACCGCGCGCGCGAAGGCGGCGCCGAGCTGGCCGAGCCCGCCCAGGCCGACGATGCCGACCTTGCTGCCGGCGCCGACCTGCCCCTCGACGACGACCGCGTGGTAGGAGGTCATGCCGGCGTCGGTGCCCGCGGCGCCCTGGGCGAAGGAGACGTTGTCGGGGATCGGCACGAGGTCCTCCGCGCGCGCGACCGCCCGGTGCGAGTAGCCGCCGTCACGGCCGAACCCCGGGGCGGTGGCGCTGAGCGGGTTGATCCCGACCCGGGCGCCGAGCTCGGCGCCGTCCACACCGGGGCCGACCTCGACGACGACGCCCGCGACCTCGTGGCCCAGGGTGAGCGGGACGGTCGCGAGCTGGGCGCGCCACAGCGGGTCGGTCATCACCCCGACGTCGGTGTGGCACAGCCCGGCGGCCCGGATCTCGACGACGACCTCGCCGGGCCCGGCGACCGGCTCGGGGACCTCGCGGAGCTCGAGCGGCGCTCCGGTCGCGATGAACTGCCAAGCCTTCATGGTGGGTCTTCCTCCTCGTGCGCGGCGCGCCCGCCCGGCCGGTGCCGGGCGCCGGGGCGGTCCGGTCCTGCCCCTCATCCTGGCCGCACGGCGGGGCCGGGCTGCGGGTCCTTGGTCCGGCCGCGCCTCACAGCCGGCACACGTCCCGGCCGTCGCCTCACAGCCGGTGCACGTCGCGTGCGGGGACCCACACCCCGCGCAGCGCCGCCCGCGGGTCGTCGACGAGGACGAGCACCAGCGGGGTCGTCCACGCCGTCGCCACCGCCTCGCGCACCTCCGCGCCGTCCTGGGACCAGTCCAGCCGCACCCGCACCGGCACGGGCTGGTCCGCCCGGGTGAAGCGCGCGGGCACCGCGCGGGCGTTGAGGATCCGCTGGTGCCCCGCCCACCAGGGGGCCACACCGTCCGCACCACGCGCCACACCGCTCATCGTACGCCTGTTCGAACCCGCGTCTGGTGCCGCGACGCGGGGACGTGCCAATGCCTGCTCACCACGGGGCGGGCGGATCTACGCTGGTCGGGTCGTGCGCCGACGATGGGGAGGCCACATGCCGCGGGCCCGGGACATCCTGCAGCGCTTCCGCCCCGCCGGGACGCCGGGCGCCGCCGCGCCCGCCGGGGTCCCGGCGGACCGCGTGACCGAGATGGCCGCCGAGCTCGAGCCCGTGCTCGCCCGGCTGGCGGAGGCCCAGGCGGAGGCGGACCAGGTGCGCGCCGCGGCCCGGCAGGAGGCCGAGCGCCGGCGCCGTGAGGCGGCCGAGCTGGCCGCCGCGCTGGTGGCGACGGCCCGGCGCGAGGCCGCCGCGGAGCGGGCCGACGCCGCCTTGCACACCACCCGCCGCGCCGAGGCCGAGGCGGCGGCCGTGCGGGCGCAGGCCGAACGCGAGGCGGCCGCCGTGCGCGCCCGCTCCGCCGACCGCCTGGCCGGCTACGTCGAACGGGTCCTGACCGCCACCCGGGCCGCGATGGAGGAGGCCGGGCCGTGAGCAGGTCCTGGGTGGCCGGCGTCGTGCGGGCCAAGGCGCTGGCCCGCCGGCGCCTGGGACCAGCCGGGGCCCGCGCACTGGCCGCCCAGCCGGGCCCGGAGGCCGCGGTCACGGCGCTCGCCGCCACGCCCTACGGCCACGACGTCCACCCGGGGCAGGACCTCGGCACCGCCCAGCACGCCGTCGGCGCCGCGCTGCTGTGGGACCTGCGCGTCCTGGCCGGCTGGCTGCCGCGCGGCGGCGCCGACGTCGTCCGGCTCCTCGCAGGCGGGTTCGAGGTGGCCAACGTCGACGAGCACCTCGCCCGGCTCCGCGGCGCCCCGGCCCGCCCGCCCTACCGGCTCGGCACGCTCGACACCGCCTGGGCGCGCCTCGCCGCGACCACGTCAGCGGCCGCCGTCGCCGAGGTCCTCGCCACCTCCTCGTGGCGCCTGCGTGGGGCCCGCACCCCCCGCGAGGTCGCCCTCGGCCTGCGCCTGGCGTGGGCCGACGCCGTCATCACCGGGGTGCCGGAGGCGGCCGGCTGGGCGCGGGCCGGCGCGGCGCTGGTCGTGCTGCGGGAGGTCGTCGCCGAGCACCGGCGGCTCGCGCCCGGCACGGCCCGGCTGGCGACGGCGATCCTCGGCCCCGGCCTCGAACGCGTCCTGGACCACGGTGCGGCCGACCTGCCGGCGCTGCGCCGCGGCCTGCCCCAGGACGTCCGCTGGCTCCTCGACGACGTCGAGAGCGTCGCCGACCTGTGGCGCGCCGAGGTGGCCTGGGTGCACCGGGTGGAGCGGGAGGGCTTCGCGCTGCTGCGCGGGTCGGGCTACGACCGGCGCCCGGTGGTCGGGGCGATCGCCGTGCTGGCCGGCGACGCCTGGCGGGTGCGGGCCGCGTTGGAGGCGGCCGGCCGCGGCGGGACGGGCGCGTCGTTGGAGGCCTTCGATGCCGTGGCGTGACGTCGCCGCGCCGGTCCGCATGCAGCGGGTCGCCCTCGTGGCGCCCGCCGCGATGCTGCGCGACCTGCTCGTCGTCGTCGCCGACGCCGGCACCGTCGAGCTCGACACGACCGAGGCTGCCGGGCCGGGCGGCGTCCTTGCCGCCGGGCAAGGCGGCGCGCTCGCGGCGGCCGGGACCGGCACCACCGAGGCCGGCGGGGCGGCCGGGACCGGCACCACTGAGGCCGCCGGGACGGAGCAGCCGCGCCTGTCCCCCACCGCCCCGGACCCGGCCGAGCTGCGCCGGCGCGGGCGCACCGACCTGCTGGTCGGGGAGGCGGACCTGGCCCGTCACGAGGCCGCCGCGGTGGTGCGCGGCGAGGTGACCGGGCTGCTCGGGTGGACCCCGGCCGCCGAGGTCGGGCCCCTGACGGACCGCCTGGCACCGGTCGGCGCGGCGGTCGTGCCGCTGGCCGTCCCGCGCGGGGTCGACCCGCCCACCCTGCTGCGTGACGCCGGGGTGCGCCGGTCCTTCACCCCGCTGGTGGAGACCTACGGCACCGTGCCCTACGCCGACGTCGATCCCAGCGTCCTCGCGGCCGTCGCCTACATGGTGATGTTCGGGATGATGTTCGGCGACGTCGGGCACGGCGCCCTGCTCGTCGCCGGGGGCCTGCTGCTGCGCGCGGGCCGGCCGCGGCGCCTGGCGCGCTTTGCCAAGGTCTGGCCCTTCGTCGTCGGGTCCGGGGTCGCCGCGATCGGCTTCGGGCTGCTCTACGGGGAGTGCTTCGGACCCACCGGCCTCGTGCCCGTGCTCTGGATCCAGCCCCTGGAGGAGCCGATCACGCTGCTGGCGGTCGCCCTGGGGCTGGGCTTCGTGCTGCTCGCGGTGGCCCAGGGCGTGGGCACGGTCAACCGCTGGCGCGAGGGCGGCTGGCCGCTGGCGCTCAGCGCCCCCTCCGGGATCGCCGGGGCGGCGCTGCTCGCCGGGCTCGGGGTGCTGGCCCTCGGCGCGGTCGAGGGCCTCGGCTGGGTGGTGCTGGTCGGCGTCCTCGTCATGGTCGGCGGGGTCACCCTGGCGTTCGTCGGGTTCCTCGCCGCCTCGGGCGGGGGCGGGGCGGGCGTGACCCAGGCCGGGGTGGAGGTCTTCGACGCCGTGCTGCGGGTGGGCACCAACCTCGTCTCCTTCACCCGCCTGGCCGCCTTCGGCCTCACCCACGCGGCCCTGGGTCAGGTGGTGTGGGACGGCACGACGACGCTGTGGGGCGCCGGTGGGATCCTCGTCGTCGCCGCCGTGGCGGTCTTCGTCCTCGGCAACGCGCTGGCCTTCGCCCTCGAGGCGCTGGTGGCGGGCGTGCAGGCGCTGCGGCTGGAGTACTACGAGCTGTTCTCTCGGATCTTCACCGGCGAGGGCCGGCCGTTCCGGCCCTGGCACGTGCCCACCGACCCCTCGGCGCCCGCGACCACCGGCCTCATGGCGACGGCGCCCACCGCACTCACGGCGGCGCCGGTGCCCGCGGCCACCCGCCCCCCGGCGCCGCCGGTGCCGTCCGATGCCGCGGCCCCACCGCCCGTGCCCATCGAGGGGGCGTCATGATCTGGCTGCTCGCCCTGCCCGTCGTCCTCGCCGCCGGCGTCGCCGCGGCGCTGCTGGTCCGGCGCCGCGGCCGGGCGGCGGTGCGGGTGCTCGTCGGGGCCGACGTCCTGGTGCTGCTCGGCGCCCTGGTCGTGCTCGCCGTCGTCGCCGCCGGCGGGGCCGAGCCGGCGGCGGGGGCGGGGGCGGTCGAGCAGGTGCCGGCCGCGGCGGCACAGCCGGCCGGCGGGTCGAGCGCGCAGTGGGCGGCGCTGCTCGGCGCGGCGATCGCGGTGGCGGGCTCCTCCATCGGCGCCGCGATCGCCGTCGCGTACACCGGGGCCGCGGCGCTGGCGGCGATGAGCGAGCGCCCGGAGCTGTTCGGCCGGGCCATGGTCATCGTCGGCCTGGCCGAGGGCATCGCCATCTACGGCCTCATCGTCGCGATCATCCTCATCGGGCGGGCGTGATGGACCCGGCGGCCGCCGGCGACGCCGCACCCGTCATCGAGGGCGCGGCCGCCGTGCCGGACGGCGCGGGCCGGGTCGCCGTCCTCGGCGCGCCGGCCGCGGTCACCGGCTTCGGGCTGGCCGGCGCGCTCGTGCTGCCCGCCGAGGACGACGCGGCGGTGCGGGCGGCCTGGGCCGCCCTGCCGGCCGACGTCGAGGTCGTCGTCCTCACCGCGCCGGCCGCCCGCGCCCTGGGCGAGGCCCGGCTCGCCCGCCCCCTGCCCCTCACGGTGGTCATGCCGTGACCACGACGACCGACCCGCTCGCCCCCGTCCGCGACGCCCTGCTCGCCCGGGCCCGGGCCGACGCCGACCGGGTCGTCGGCGAGGCCGCCGCGGAGGCCGCCCGCACCGTTGCCGCCGCCCGGGCCGAGGCCGACGCCGTCCGCGCCCAGGCCCGGGCCGAGGGCGCCGCGGAGGGCGAGGCGCGGCTGGTCGCCGAGCGGACCCGGGCGCGGCGGGAGGCCCGCGGCATCGTCCTGGCCGCCCAGCGGGCGGCGTACGAGGAGCTGCGCGCCGCGGCGCACGAGGCGCTGGCCACCCTGCGGGCGGACCCGGCCTACCCCGCCTGGCGGGACCGGGCCGGCGCCCGCCTGCGCGCCGCGCTCGGCCCGGGAGCCCAGGTCCACGAGCTGCCCGGCGGCGGCGTGGCGGCCGAGACGCCGGGGCGTCGCGCCGCCGTCGCGCTCACCGACCTCGCCGACCGGGCGCTGGACGGGCTCGGTGCCGACCTCGCAGGGCTGTGGGCGCCGTGAGCGTGCTGCGGGTCTCCGGCTCCCTCGTCGAGGTCGCGCCGATGCCCGGCGTGGCGATGTACGACGTCGTGCTCCTGGGCCCGGACCGCCTGCCCGGTGAGGTCGTCGAGATCGGCGACCGGCGCCTGACCGTCCAGGCGTACGAGGACACCGGCGGCCTGGCCCCCGGCGCGGCGGCCGCGCCGCAGGGCGCCCCGCTCTCGGCGCGGCTGGGCCCGCACCTGCTCGGCGCGGTCTTCGACGGGCTGCTGCGCCCCCTCTCGAGCGCCGGGCCGTGGCTGGTGCCCGGCGCGGCCGCGCTCGGCGCGGGGGACGAGGGCCGCTGGGACTTCACGCCCTCGGCCCGCCCCGGGGCCACCGCCGCGCCCGGCGACGAGCTCGGCACCGTCGCCACCGCCGCCCCGGTGCCCGTGCGGGTGCTCGTCCCGCCCGGCGTGGCCGGGGCGGTGACCGAGCTGGCCGCCGGCCCGGTCGGGGCGGCGGCGAGGGTCGCCGTCGTCGGCGGCACGCCGGTGCCGCTGACCACCACCTGGCCCGTGCGGCGCCCGCGGCCGTACGCCCAGCGCCTGGGCGCGGCCGCCGGCCTGCACACCGGCCAGCGGGTGCTCGACCTGCTCTTCCCCGTCGCGCGCGGCAGCAGCGCCGCGGTCCCCGGCGGGTTCGGCACCGGCAAGACCGTGCTGCTCCAGCAGATCGCCAAGTGGTGCGACGCGGACGTCATCGTCTACGTCGGCTGCGGCGAGCGCGGCAACGAGATGGCCGACGTCGTCGCCGACCTGGCGGCGCTGGAGGACCCACGCACCGGCCGGCGGCTCAGCGACCGCACCGTCGTCATCGCCAACACCTCCAACATGCCGATGATGGCCCGCGAGGCGAGCATCTACACCGGCGTGACAGTCGCGGAGTACTTCCGGGACATGGGCCTCCACGTGGTGGTCATCGCCGACTCCACCTCCCGCTGGGCCGAGGCGCTGCGCGAGTTCGCCTCGCGCACCGGCACGCTGCCCGCCGAGGAGGGCTACCCCGCAGGCCTGGCCTCGGCGCTGGCGGCGTTCTACGAGCGGGCGGGCGACGTCGTCACGCTCGGCGGGCGCCGCGGCTCGGTGACCATCGTCGGCGCCGTCTCCCCCGCCGGCGGGGACATGACCGAGCCGGTCACCGCGCACACCCAGCGGTTCGTGCGGGCCGTGTGGCTGCTCGACCGCGACCTCGCCTACGCCCGCCACTACCCGGCGGTGGCCTGGGCCGGCTCCTTCTCCCGCGACGCCGAGCCGCTCGCCGCCTGGCACGCCGAGCGGGGCGACCCCGGCTGGGCCCGGCGCCGGGAGCGGGTGACGGCCCTGCTCGCCGACGCCGACCGGCTCACCGCGCTGGCCGATCTCGTCGGCCTCGGCGCCCTGCCCGGCGCCGAGCGGGTGGTGCTGCTCGCCGGGCGGCTGCTGCGCGAGGCCGTGCTGCAGCAGAGCGCGCTGAACCCCAACGACGCGCACTGCTCCCCGGCCAAGGGCGCGGCGCTGCTGGACGCCGTGCTCGCCGTCGTCGACCGGTGCGACGCCCTCGTCGCGGCCGGCACCCCCGCCGCCGCGCTGGAGGCCACCGACTTCGGCGTCCTGGTGCGCGCCGCGCGTGAGACCGACCCGGACGACGTCGACGGCGTGGGCGAGCGCCTCGCCGAGACCCTCGCGCTGCTCGGGGAGCCGGCGTGAACGGCCCGGACCCCACGGCCGGACCCGGCCCCGCGCCGCTGCTGGAGGCGGTGGAGTACACGGACGTCGCCCAGGTGCGCGGCCCGCTGCTCGTCGCCCGCGGCGTGCAAGGGGTGGGCTGGGACTTCTCCGCGCAGATCCGGCTCGACAGCGGGGAGGTGCGCCACGGCGTGGTCCTCGAGGTCGACCGGGACCTCGCGGTGGTCCAGCTCCTCGAGGGCACCGAGGGCGTGCGGCCCGGCGGCGCCACGGTCCGCTTCGCCGGGGAGACGCTGCACGTGCCGGTCGGGGCGGGCTGGCTGGGCCGGGTGTGCAACGGGCGCGGGGAGCCGGTCGACGGCGGCCCGCCGATCCTGGGCACCCGCCGCGCCGCCGTCGGCGGGCACCCGCTCAACCCCACCCACCGGGACCCGCCGGCCGAGCCGGTGCTCACCGGCGTCTCGGCCATCGACGCCCTGACGACCCTGGTGCGCGGGCAGAAGCTGCCGATCTTCTCCCTCGCCGGGCTGCCGCACCTGGAGCTGGCGACCCAGGTGGCCGCGCAGGCCACCACCGGCGGGGAACCGTTCGCCGTCGTCTTCGCCGGCATGGGGCTGCCCCACCTGGACGCGGCCGCGGTGCGCGACGCCCTGGAGGAGCGCTCGGCGGCCGGGGAGCTCGTGCTGCTGCTCAACACCGCCGACGACCCGGTGGTCGAGCGGATCCTCACCCCGCGCATCGCGCTGACGGTGGCCGAGCACCTGGCCTTCGAGCTGGGCCGGCACGTGCTCGTGGTCATGGCCGACATGACCGCCTACGCCGAGGCGGTGCGGGAGGTCTCCGCCGCCCGCGGGGAGATCCCCGGCCGGCGGGCCTACCCGGGCTACCTCTACAGCGACCTGGCCTCGCTGTACGAGCGGTGCGGGCGGGTGCGCTGGCGGCCCGGGTCGGTCACCGTCCTGCCGGTGCTGACCATGCCCGCCGGGGACATCACCCACCCGGTGCCCGACCTGACCGGGTACATCACCGAGGGGCAGGTGGTCCTGTCCGCGGAGGTCCAGGCCGCCGGGGTCTACCCGCCGGTGGAGCCGCTGAGCTCGCTGTCCCGGCTCATGCGCAAGGGCGCCGGGCCCGGCCGCACCCGCGAGGACCACCTCGACGTCGCCGCCCAGGTGCTCGCCTCGCTGGCCCGAGCCCGGCAGGCCCGCGAGCTCGCGGACCTGGTGGGCGAGGAGGCCCTCAGCGGCACCGACCGGCTCTACGTCGCCTTCGAGCAGGAGGTGCGCCGGCGCCTGCTCGACCAGCGCCGCGACGAGGCCCGGTCGCTGGAGGAGACTCTCGACCGGGCCTGGCAGGCGCTGCGGGTGCTGCCCCGCCGCGAGCTGACCATGCTGCCCGCCGGGGTGCTCGACGCCCGCTACGCGCCCGGGACGGGCTGACCCGTGGCCACCGTGCACGCGCCCCCGGGACGGGCCGGCCGGCTGTGGCTCCAGCACCGGCTGGGCACCGCCCGCCGCGGCGCGGACCTGCTGGACCAGAAGCTGCGGATCCTGCGCGTCGAGCGCGAGCGGCTGGCGCTGCACCGCGAGCGCACCGCCGCGGCGTGGGCGGCGGCGCTGGGCGAGGCCGAGGCGTGGATGCTGCGGGCCGCGCTGCTCGGCGGCGAGCGGGCGGTGCGCCTGGCCACCGCCACCGCGCCGGCCACGGTCCACATCGGGTGGGAGGAGCCGATGGGCGTGCGCTACCCCGCCGAGGCCGCCTGCACGGTGCCGGAGCCGCCCGCGGACGGCCCCCCGGCCGGCACCGCCGCCCTGGTCACGGCCCGGGAGCGGTACCGGCGGGCGCTGGAGGCCGCCGTCGAGCACGCCGCGGCCGAGGCGGCGGTGCGCGTGCTCGAGGCCGAGGAGGCCGCCACCCGCCGGCGGGTCCGGGCGATCGAGGACCGGTGGATCCCGAGCCTGGAGGCGGCGCTGGCCGAGCTCGAGCTGCGGCTCGAGGAGGACGAGCGCGCCGACGGCCTGCGGCTGCGGTGGGCGGCGGCCCGGGCGGGCGGGCTGACCGGGCCGGCGATCGGGGGGACCGAGCCGTGAGCGCCTTCGCCCGCATCCTCGTGGCGGTCGACGACTCCCCGGCCGCGCTGGCCGCCGCCCAGGTCGCCACCGCGCTGGCCGCCGCCACCGGGGCCCGGCTGCTGTTCGTCCACGTCACCGCCGACGGCGAGCTGGTCCGCGAGCTGACGGCGATGGGCCGGCACGCCGCGCTCGAGACGCGCCGCGGGGCCGCGGCCGCCGGGCTGCTCGGGCACGTGGCCGCCGCGGCCCGCCGCGCCGGCGTGGCCGCGGAGACGGTGAGCCAGACCGGCGAGCCCGCGCCGGTCGTGCTGGCCGAGGCGGACCGCTGGGCCGCGGACCTCCTCGTCACCGGCCGCGCGGACCCGCGCGCCGCCAGCCGGGCCTACGTGGGCACGGTGACCCGGGAGCTGCTGGAGTTCGCGGAGGTCCCGGTGCTCGTCGTCCCGCAGCCCGTCGAGGAGTGAGCGGGCGCGCGCGAGACGGACCAGCGCGAGCCGGGACCGGGCGACGCGCCTCCCTACGGCAGCACGTGGCGCAGCACCGCCTCGAGGGTGGGGTGCCGGAAGCGGAAGCCGGACGCCTCGAGCTTGCCGGACGACACCCGCTGGCTGGCGTAGGCCAGCTCCGCCGCCCCCTCCTCCCCGACGACCAGCCGCGGGCCGAAACGCGGCACCGGCAGCGCGGCGGGACGGTGGAGCACCCGGCCCAGGGTCCGGGCGTACTCGCGCCCGCGCACGGGCGTCGGGCCGACGGCGTTGACGGGCCCGCGCAGCCGGTCGTCCAGGGCGGCGTAGGCGTACACGGCGGCGATGTCGTCGACGGAGATCCAGCTCTGCCACTGCCCGGGGTCCAGCGGGCCGCCCAGGCCGACGGCGAACAACGGCAGCAGCCGGGCCAGCGGCCCCTCCTCCGGGGTCTGCACCAGGCCGGTGCGCACGGTGACCACCCGCACCCCGGCGTCGGCCGCGGGGGCGGTGGCGGCCTCCCAGGCCCGGCAGACCTCCGCGAGGAAGCCCGGGCCCGAGGGCGCGTCCTCGCTCAGCGGCGCCGGGTCGGCGTCGTCGCTGTGCGGGTGGGGCCCGTAGTAGCCGATGCCCGAGGCGCACAGGAACGCCCGCGGCCGCCCGTCGGGGGCCAGCCGGGCCAGCGCGGTGGCCAGCAGGGTGGTGCCGTCGACCCGGCTGTTGCGGATCTCCGCCTTGGCCTCGGGGGTGAACCGGCCGCCGATGAACCGCCCGGCGAGGTTGACGACGACGTCGACCTCGCGCAGCGCCTCCTCGTCGAGCGTGCCGGCGGCGGGGTCCCAGGCGATCTCGTCCGGAGCGGCCGCGCGGCGACGGACCAGGCGCAGCACGCGGTGCCCGCCGCCGGTGAGCAGCGCGCACAGCTGGCGCCCGATGAGTCCGGAGGCCCCGGCGACGGCGATGGTGCGCGGCGTGCCGGCGTGGGCGGCGTGGAAGTCGAGGTCGGCGTGCACCTGGGCGGCGCGGTAGGCGAAGATCCGCTCCAGCGCCGGGCGCATGGCCCGCGCGGCGGCGTCGGCGGCCCGGCCGGGGAGCAGCTGCTCCCCCGGGACGCCGTAGTCGATGTGGTCGGTCATGATCGTGCCGCCGTCGGCGGAGTCGACGAAGCGGTGGGTGTGCACCCAGTGGCCGAGCGGGCCGCGGACCATGGTGTCGCGGAACATCTGGGGCGGGTCGTAGCGGTCGTGCCGGGCGGTCCAGTCCAGCTCCGGACGGCGCAGCCGGGCCGGGACGGCGGCGGGCCAGGGGACGGCGCGGGCCCCGGCCTCGAGGGTGGCGCCGAGCAGACCGGGCGCGGTGATGCCCAGCCGGGCGATGGAGCCGTCGCGGATGCCGTCGGACGGCTCGGCCAGCACGCTGCCGCCGAAGGGCGGGCTCAGCCGGACCAAGGCGCCGGGCCGCTCGAACCAGGCGTACACCTGCGCGCGGGGGTAGGGCAGGACGGTCGTGCGCTCGAAGACGGCCATGCCCGCCATCGTGGCAGCAGGCGCCTCGGAGGACCCGGCGAGCGGGCTGCCGCCTCGGGGTCATGCCCCGCGGACGTGGACAACCGCGTCGGTCGGCCGCGGGGCGCCTGACCGTCCTCGAGCGCCGCCATCGCGCATGGAACGCCACAACTGTGACCGGTGAGGCGGATGTGACAGCGCCCGGCCGTCCGGTCGCCACTGCAGTCCCAGTTGTGGCGTTTCAGGTCGCGTGCCGCGGGCGACCGGCCAGGCGAGCGAGACTCCCGACGCCGCGCATGCTCCCCAACGCCGCTACGGGAGCGGCATCACCGCTTCTTCGGGGCCTTGGGCGGCAGCGTCGCCACGTACGCGGCGGCTCGCGCCACCAGCGCGCGGGCGTCGGCGCCGTCGGGCACGGTGACGTAACCGGCCATCGGGCGCGGCCCCGGACCGAACCCGCGCGCCCCGCCGGCGCGCAGCTCATCGAGCTCGGCGGGCGGGAGCTTGACGCCGACGTCCGCGCCGAGCAGCGCGGCGAAGATGTTGCCGTCGATGAAGGCGCCGAGGTTGCCGAACATCGGCTTGACCTCCACCCGCGGGTCGTCGGGGACCAGCGCGCGGAACCGCGCCCGGTCTGCCTCGCTCGGCCGCGGCATCTGCATGGCGGCTCCCCCGGTCGACGTGGCCGTGGGCCCCGATGTTCCTGCGGGCCTGGCCGTGCGGCAAGGGGGCGCGGCATGGGCCGGGCGGCAAGAGCGAGGAGCAAGCGCCGGGGGCCAGGGCGCCGGACACGAACGGGCCGCGGCGGCCGGTGCGGCCGCCGCGGCCCGAGGCGCGCTCAGAGCCCGCCCTGCGGCGCGGCTCCAGCCCTCCTACTCGGCGAGGAAGACGTACCGCAGCACCAGGAGCAGCGCGACGACGTAGAGGATCGGGTGGATCTTGCGGCCCTGGCCCGTGAAGAGCTTGATGGCGCAGTAGGCGATGACGCCCAGGCTCACGCCGTTGGCGATGGAGAAGGTCAGCGGCATGGAGATGATGGCGAGGAAGGACGGCACGCCCTCGGAGACCTCGTTCCACTCGATGTGCCGGATGCCGTCCATCATCATCGCGCCGACGAGGATCAGCGCCGGTGCCGTCGCCGCGCCCGGGATGGCGCCCGCCAGCGGCCACAGGAACATCGACAGCGCGAAGAGCACCCCGGTGGTCGCCGAGGTCAGGCCGGTGCGCCCGCCGTCCTCGATGCCCGAGGCGCTCTCCACGTAGGCGGTGGTGGTCGAGGTGCCCATGAACGCGCCGAACATCGCGGCCAGGCCGTCCATGGAGAACGTGGTCTTGGCCCGCGGCATGTCGCCGCGCTCGTCGAGGAAGCCGGCGCGCTGGGCCAGGCCGGTGAGGGTGCCGGTGGCGTCGAAGAAGTCGACGAAGAAGAAGGTGAAGACGACGCTGAGGAGGCCCAGGCCGAGCGCCCCGGCGATGTCCATCTGGCCCACCAGGTCGCTCGGCCAGATGGGCGCGGCCACCACGCCGCTGGTGAAGCCCGGGAAGGCCTGCAGGGCGCCGTCGGCCCCGCCGGCGTAGACCTTGGCGCCGGTGACGATGGCGACGAGGGAGCTGAGGAGGATCCCCCACAGGATGGCGCCCTTGACCCGCAGCTGGAGGAGCACCGCGGTGGCGACGAGGCCGATGATCGCCACCCAGGCGGTCGGGTTGGACAACGACCCCAGGGAGACCATCGTGGCCTCGTTGGCCACCACCAGGCCGGCGCTGCGCAGCCCGAGGAAGGCCAGGAAGCAGCCGATCCCGGCGGTGATGGCGAGCTTGAGGCTCATCGGGATCGCCATGACGATGGCCTTGCGGGCGCCGATCACGCTCAGCACGACGAACAGCACCCCGGAGATGAACACCGCTCCGAGCGCCGTCTGCCAGGGCACCCCCATGCCGGCCACGACGGTGAACGAGAAGAAGGCGTTGAGCCCCATGCCGGGCGCCTGGGCGAACGGGTAGCGGGCGATGAGCCCCATGACCAGCGATCCGAACGACGCCGCGATCGCCGTCGTCATCAGCAGCTGGACGAACCCGTTCTCGATGTCGATCGCGGCCGAGAGGATCTGCGGGTTGACGAAGAGGATGTAGCTCATCGTCAGGAAGGTGGTGAACCCGGCCCGCACCTCGCGCGGGATGGTGGTCCCTTCGGCGGTGAGGCCGAAGTACCGGTCCAGGAACGCGGGCGCCGTCGCCCGCCGGGTCGGCCGCGGGGGTGCGGTCGTGCTCATGCTGCCTCCAGTGGAAGGGGTGGTGGCACCGGGGCGGACGGTCCAGTGACCGCCCGGCCGGCAACCCAGACGACGGCGATGTCGCTGGGAGTTCCGAGGGTGAAGATCTTGGCCAGGGTGTCGGTGGCGTCGGCGCCGTGGCGCAGGACGACGTCGAGCGTGGTGCCCGGCTGCGGGCGGACCCACACCGCGTCGAACTGCTTGCCCACCGCCAGGTCCCCGACCTCGTCGGCCAGGCCCAGGGCGAGCGCCCCGGCCCGGGTGGCCAGGTGCAGCAGGGCCGCCGGGCCCAGGTCGACCCCGTGCGGGCCGAGCAGGCGCTGGACGAAGTAGGCCTGCAGGCCCTCCTTGAGCAGGCAGAACCCGCTGCCGGCGCCGACGTCGGTGCCCAGCGCCACCCGCACGCCGGCGTCGAGGTGGGCGGCGAGCGGGAATAGGCCACTGCCCAGGGAGGAGTTCGACGTCGGGCAGTGGGCGACGGCGGCGCCGGAGCTGGCGAGGACCTCGAGCTCGTGGGCCGTGGGGTGGACGTTGTGCGCCATGACCGAGCGGGAGGTGACCAGGCCGTGCTGGTCGTAGGAGTCGAGGTAGTGCCCGGCGCCGGGGAACAGGCGGCGCACCTCCTCGATCTCGGTGGGGTTCTCGTTGAGGTGGGAGGTGAACCAGACGTCCTCGCGGGCGCCGAGCACCTCCGCGCAGGCGTCGAGCATGGCGTCGGAGGTGGACAGCGAGAACCGCGGGGTGATGGCGTAGCGCAGCCGCCCGCGCCCGTGCCACTTCTCGAGCAGGGCGGTGCTGTGGGCGAGCGCGGCGTCGGGGGTGGTCAGCAGCGCGTCGGGGAGGAACCGGTCGCTGACGACGAGCCCGGCGGTCATGCGCAGCCCGACCGCCTCGGCCGCGGCGAACAGGGCGTCGGTGGCGCCCGGGAAGTGCGAGCCGAAGACCAGGGCCGTCGTCGTGCCGGCGCGCACGACGCCGTCGACGAACTCGCGGGCCACCGTGGCCGCGTAGGCGGCGTCGGCCAGCCGGGCCTCCTCGGGCAGGGCGCAGGTGGTCAGCCAGTCGAGCAGCGGCCTGCCCAGGCCGCCGATGATCCGCAGCTGGGGGTAGTGCACGTGGGTGTCGACGAAGCCGGGCAGCAGCACGCCCGCGCGCAGGTCGACGACCTCCTCCTCGGGGTGGGCGGCGGCGACGGCGGCGAAGGGGCCGCGGGCGCAGATGACGCCGTCGCGCACGAGCAGCCCGGCGTCGGCGTCGGCCTGCAGGGCGTCCGGGCCCTCGGCCAGCGGGTCGCGCGGGGTGTCCATGACGGTGGCGCGGTAGAGGGTCACGACGCCGCTCCCGGCGTGCGGGCGCCCTCGCGCGCCTGGTCGCACCGGTCCATCCACGCTCCTCGTCGAGCCACCGCGCTCGGGCGCGGGCATGGTTGGGGTCCGTCTGGGGCCGCCGGTTATCCATGCGAACAACGACCCCTGTGTCGCCAGGGACCATAGTCCCGGCGCCAGGACGTTGGCAATCATTTCGGAAGAGTGTTTTCACTTCGTGATGCCGAGGGGCGGGTCGCGTTCTCGCCCATTCCTGGGTCATTCCTCTCCCCGACGCTGCGCGGTTTTGGGGCGCGCGTTTCAAATCGGATGCCGTTTGACACGGAATAGGTCCCGGTACTGGCATGATTCGCGCTGTGAACCGCCCCGGGGGCGCACCCCCGCACACCACGGCGGCGCCGGCGGCGCCGCCCCCCGGCACGGCCGGGCCCGCGACCGCGCCGACGGCCGGCCCCGTCGGGGCCGACCCGCTGCCGTCAGCCGGCACGGTCGCGGCCGACGCGTTGGCGGCGGCCGGGCCCACGGAGGCCGGCGCCCTGCCGAAGCCCGCCCGCGCCATGCCCGGCGCCAGCGCCGAGGTCCTCTACGAGCTCGGGATCGACGCCCTCGTGGCGATCATCGAGACCGTCGGGTACGGGGTGTGCATCACGGGCGAGAACCAGGGCTGGACCTACGTCAACCCCGCCGGCGCCCGCATCATGGGCCGGCCGTTCGAGCAGCTGCGGGACGAGAACTATCTGCTCTCCTTCGCCGAGCACGAGCGGGCCGCGCTGCTGGCGCTCGAGCACAAGCAGCGCGAGGGCGACACCGGCTTCTACACCAACACCGTGGTCCGCCCGGACGGCACCGAGCTGGAGATGACCTGGTCGGGCACGGTCGTCACCGTCGGCGGCCGGGAGCTCGCGCCCGCCGTCTTCCACGAGACCACCAGCGTGCGCCAGGCGCAGCGTGAGGCCGCCGAGCTCGGCGCGGCCGCGGCGCGGATGGCCGCGGGCAGCTCGACGACCGACGTCCTCGACGCCCTCGTGCGCGAGACCGTCGCGGCCACCCGCGCGCTCGGCGCCCTGCTCCTGGTCGAGGACGGCCGCGGGCTGCTGCGCCCGGCCGCCTCCACCGGGGTGCCGGATGCGCTGGTCGAAGCCATGGCGGCCTCACCGGCCCGGCTGCTCGACCTGCCCGCCGGGCCGATGCTCGCCCGCGGGCGGGCGGGCTTCCTCTCCGACGACCGCGAGCGGCTGGCCGCCGGCGTGCGCACCGCCTCCTGGGTGGACGCCCTCGACGAGCTGAGCTGGGAGGGGACGGCGAAGTTCCCGGTGTGGCGCGACGAGCACGTGGCCGGCGTGCTGGTCGTCGTCGTGCCCGCCCGGGTCACCGCGCCGAGCGAGGCGGAGCTGGCGTTCTGGTCCTCGATGGCCGAGCAGGCCGGGGTGGCGCTGGGCGCGGACCGGATGCGCCACGAGATCTCCTACGCCTCCGCCCGGGTGGAGCGGGAGCGCATCGCGCGCGAGCTGCACGACTCGGTCAACCACGCGCTCTTCGCGCTGCAGACCCGGGCCTACCTGGTGCAGCGGGCGCTGGACTCGGCCGACGCCGACCGGGCGCGGCAGGCCGCTCTGGACCTGGAGGAGCTCGCGCGGCAGGCCACGACGGAGATGCGCGAGCTGCTCGTCGAGCTGCGCCCGTCGGCCGACGCCGCGCCGCTGGACCTGCGCCAGGCGCTGCGCGAGCTGGCCGAGTCCGTCACGACGCGCCACGGGCTGCCGGTCCGGGTCACGGTGCCGAAATCCGCGCTGCCGGCGCTGCCGCCGGGGACCGGCGAGCACCTCGTGCGCATCGCCGGCGAGGCGCTGCACAACGCCGTCAAGCACGCCTCGGCGACGGCGGCGACCCTCACGCTCACCCTCAGCCCGCGCCGGCTCGAGCTGGCCGTGGTCGACGACGGGCGCGGCTTCGACACCGCGGCGGCCCGGCCCGGCACCCACGGTCAGCAGACGATGCGCGAGCGTGCCCGCCTGTGCGACGGCGAGCTGCGGGTCACGAGCGTGCCGGGCGCGGGCACGTCGGTGGTCGCCGTCCTCCCCCTCACCGCCTGAGACGTCACCAGAGCCGCCCGTCAGGTCGAGAGGCGCGGTTCGTCCAGAGGTCCCCGCCAGAGATTTTGTCCACAGCGGAACAAAACCACGGCGTCTCGGGTTGGCAACTACGGCGGGCCCGCACCGTGCTGACGGTCGCGCCCACCTCGCCGCCGGCCTCCCGGCGCTTCGTGTTTTCGCCTGCCCGGCACCCCGCGTCGCCCAGGCCGATTTCACTTCCGTTCCCTACCAAAGGATGCGATCTATTGATCTCACTGCTCGCCCTGCTCGCACTCGCCCTCGTCGTCGCGCTCTTCGCCGCCTCCGACTTCCCGCGCGCCCGCCGCACCGTCCCCGGTGACCGCACCGTCGTCCGGCCGGACGACGCCGTCCGCCCCGACGCGACCGCCCCCTGCGAGGTCTGACCTCCGGGGACACGCGGCCCGCTCGTCGACACCGGACGTCGTCGAGCGGGCCGCGGTGTCTGGGTCCTACCGGTCGATGGTCGACATGTCCGGGTACCGCTGCCCCTGCACCGCCTCGGGTGGCACCGCCCGCCCCAGCTCCGCCAGGTCGTCGTCGCTCAGCTCGATGCCGTCGGCGGCGACGTTCTCCTCGAGGTACTTGCGGCGCTTCGTGCCGGGGATGGGCACGACGTCGTCGCCCTGGGCCAGCACCCAGGCGAGGGCGAGCTGCGCCGGTGTGACGCCCTTCCTGGCGGCCACGTCCTTGACCGCGTCGACCAGGGAGAGGTTCGCCCGCAGCGCCTCGCCCTGGAAGCGGGGGTTGTGCCGGCGGAAGTCGTCCGGGGCCAGCCGGTCCGGGTCGGTGATGGTGCCGGTGAGGAAGCCCCGCCCCAGCGGCGCGTACGGCACGAGCCCGATGCCCAGCTCCCGGATCGTCGGCAGGATCTCCTGCTCGATGTGCCGGGTCCACAGCGAGTACTCGGTCTGCAGCGCCGTGATGGGGTGGGTGGCGTGCGCCCGGCGGATGGTCTCCGCCGACGCCTCCGACAGCCCGAGGTAGCGCACCTTGCCGGCCTGCACGAGCTCGGCCATCGCCCCGACGGTGTCCTCGATCGGCGTGTTCTTGTCCACGCGGTGCTGGTAGTACAGGTCGATGTGGTCGAGGCCGAGCCGGCGCAGACTGGCGTCGCAGGCCTGTCGCACGTACTCCGGCCGTCCGTCGACGCCGCGCTTGGTCGGGTCGTCCGGGTCGCGGACGTTGCCGAACTTCGTGGCCAGCACGATCTGCTCGCGCGGCACGCCGGCGGTGGTGACGGCGCGGCCCACGAGCCGCTCGTTCGCGCCCACCCCGTACATGTCCGCCGTGTCGAGCAGCGTGACGCCCAGCTCGAGCGCCCGATGGATCGTGCCGATGGCCTCGTCCTCGTCCGCGGTGCCGTAGAACTCGGACATGCCCATGCAGCCCAGGCCCTGCGCCGAGACCGTCAGGGCGTTGGCGTCGGTGGTGCCGAGGGTGCGACGTCGCATGAGACTCTCCTTGCCGTTGGGTTCCACCCATGGTGCGCCCGGCGGCGGCGTGCCGCGCGGCGCCCGGAGCACCGCCGCCGGGCGCGTCGTGCTGGCGCACTTCGAGGTGCCGCCGGAGGAGTGGAACGACCAGGCCGCGCTGGTCGATCCGGACGGCGTGGGCCCGCGCATCTCCTTCCTCAAGGTTCCCGAGTCCAAGGTCGCAAAGAATCGCCTCCACATCGACGTGCAGGTCGCCGGCGGGCGCCACCAGCCGTGGGAGCGGCGCGAGCGCCTGATCCGCACCACGGTGGACCACCTCGTCGCCGCGGGCGGCAACGTGCTCGGCGAGCACCAGTTCGAGGGACGACTCGACCATGTCGTGATGGCCGATCCCGAAGGGAACGAGTTCTGCGTCGTGTAGCCGGGCCGGGCTTGGTCATGTAGCCGGGCCAGGCTTCGCGGACGGCGCCACCTACGCGGGCACGGTGAACCGGTCGCCGTACATCGACCACGACACCGGCGGCGCGAGGCGCAGGTTCCCCGTGGCGAGCAGCGCCCGGTGCGCGGCGACTCGCCCGTCCGGCTGCAGGTCACCCCACTCCTTGAGCACCGCGGCGCGCGCGTCCACGACCGTGGCGAGGTACCGCGCCTCGTCCCCGCCGGCGGCCGGCGTCGGACATGCCGCTCGCGCGGTCTCCAGGATGCCGCCGAAGGACTCCCGGTCCTCGCCCGGGCCGTGGTTGACCGAGACGTCGTAGTAGATCGCCAGGCCGAGCGGGCCGACGCCGTCGGCCCGGGCCGCCTCCAGCGCCGGGTCCCAGTAGACCTCGTCGCGCAGCTCGCGCTGGGCCTGCCGGAAGGCCGGGTCGTCCGCCGCGGCCCGCCAAGCGGGGACGAAACCGGGGTCGAGCAGCCGGTGGGAGAGCTTCGGCCGGCGGGAGTAGGGCGCGGCCATGATTGCCGTGAGCGCCTCAAGGTAGGGCGCGAGGGGGTTGTCCGGCGCGCGCTCGGCGTAGCGCCGCAGCAGGGCCAGCATGTCCCCGGTGCCCGAGCAGAAGCCCACGAGCCCGCCGGTGTAGCCGCGCCCGTCGCCGATGTCCTCGATGTAGCCGTACGCGGTGGGCCAGTCCAGGGTGGAGTTCTCCGCCGTGGAGGTCATCTGCAGCGCCAGCTCCTTGCAGCGCGCGAGCTCCGGGTCCTCGGCTCGACCGTCCACCGCCCGGTCCCCGGCCGTCCCCTCGCCGGCTGCGCGGTCGCTCAGTTCGCGGCCGCCCAGTCCGCCGCCACCGCGGGCGGACTCAGCGGGCTCCGGTGTCGCACGGTCCTCCGCCCGCCCCCGACGCCACCACCTCACGTCGTCAGCCTCCTCGGACGCGCGCCCTCGTCACACCGGACGGACCGTGTACGCGATGGTCTGGACCCGGATCTGCCCGTCCGCGAAGATGAAGGTGTCCACGGCACCCTGAATCGTCCGGCCACCGCCGGTGGCGTTCCACTCGAGGTAGAGCACGTCGTCGGCAAACGTTGTGTCGAGCTCCCACTGGGCCTGGGGGACGTCGCCGAGCAGGCGGGTGAAGACCTCCCGGGCGCCGTCCTTGCCCCGAAACACCTCCTTGTTGAGGACGAGGATGGCGTCCTCGGCGTAGTCGGCGAGGATGTCCTCGAGATCCTCGGCGCCCAGCGCCTGGCCGTGGTGGGCGAAGACTTCTTCCGGAGTCCTGGTCATCGTTGACCCTTCTCTGGCTGGAACGGCCGATCGCCTCGGCCTCGTCCTAGTGTGCGCTCACGGGGCAGGCGCCGCGGCGAATACCTCCGGTTTCGTTACTCGCCGAACCGCGCCCGGGCCTCGTGCGGGATGAGCGGGTTCTCGGCACGCGCCCGGATCTGCTGCACGGCCCAGCTGTTGCCGTCCGGGTCCTGGAACCCGAAGAACGTCCCGCCGTCGCGCTCGTCGAAGACGGTGATCTCGCTGCAGGTCACGCCCCGCTCCACCAGCTCCGTGCGTGCGGTCGCCGCGTCGGCGACGACGAGCTGCAGCCCGTGCAGCGTCCCCGGCGCCATCGCGTTCTGCGCCGGCAGCGTGCCGACGACGATCGAGCACCCCGAGCCCGGTGGTGTCAGCTGGGCAACGGTCATGTGGTGGTTGACCGTGTGGTGGTCGAGGTGAAACCCGACCTGGTCGCGGTAGAAGGCAATCGCCCGGGCGATGTCGCTGACCGGCACGATGACGACCTCGAGGGTCCAGTCCATCGGTGACTCCTTCGTCGGTGGTGGGCCTCCGACCATCCTGGCGCGCACCACCCACATCCGCGGCGGAACGCGCGGGCCGCACTCCCCCGCGCCCCGTCCTCCACTTGCGGACCACCCAGGGGACAGACACAGTCCGCTAAGGCTCGGCACGAGGAGAGGAACCATGACGACGACGACCACCACCACGGAGAAGGAGGAGCCGCGGCTCAAGCGGGTCATCGGGCCCAGGCTGCTGCTGCTCTTCATCGTCGGCGACATCCTCGGCACCGGCGTCTACGCGCTCACCGGCCAGGTCGCCGCCGAGGTCGGCGGTGCGGCGTGGGCGCCGATCCTGCTGGCGTTCGCCGTCGCGACCATCACCGCGTTCTCCTACCTCGAGCTGGTCACGAAGTACCCGCAGGCCGCCGGCGCCGCCCTGTACACCCACAAGGCCTTCGGCATTCACTTCCTGACGTTCCTCGTCACCTTCGCCGTCCTCAGCTCGGGCATCACCTCGGCGTCCACGGCCTCGAAGTTCCTCGGTGAGAACTTCGTGGTCGCCTTCGGCCTCGACTGGGGGCAGGGCGGGGTCACGGCGGTCGCCGTCACCTTCGTGGTGCTCCTGGCCCTGGTCAACCTGCGCGGGGTGGCCGAGAGCCTCAAGGTCAACGTAGTGCTCACGATCGTGGAGCTGACCGGCCTGCTCATCGTCGTGCTCATCGGGTTCTGGGCCATGGGCCAGGGCCAGGCGGACTTCAGCCGCGTCGTCGTCTTCGAGACCCCGCAGGACAAGGGCGTCTTCCTCGCCGTGACCTCCGCGACCGCGCTGGCCTTCTTCTCCATGGTCGGCTTCGAGGACTCGGTGAACATGGCCGAGGAGACGAAGGACCCGGTGCGCACCTTCCCGCGGATCATGCTCACCGGGCTGACCCTGACTGCGGTGGTCTACGTCCTGGTGTCGGTCGCCGCAGTCGCGCTGGTGCCGGTGGGGACGCTGGCGGAGAGTGCCACCCCGCTCCTCGAGGTGGTCCGCGCCGGCGCCCCCGGGCTGCCGATGGACACGATCTACCCGGTCCTCTCCATGTTCGCCGTCGCCAACACGGCACTCATCAACATGATGATGGCGAGCCGCCTGCTCTACGGCATGGCCCGCCAGGACGTGCTGCCACGCTCCCTGGGCCTGGTCCTCCCCGGCCGCCGCTCCCCCTGGGCCGCCATCGTGTTCACGACGGCGATCGCGGCCGGTCTCATCATCGTCGTCACCAACCTCATGGGTGCGGAGACCGTCACGGCGCTGGGCGGGACGACGGCGCTGCTCCTGCTCGCCGGCTTCACCGTCGTCAACGTCGCCGCGATCGTGCTGCGTCGCCGCCCGCTCGACCGGGCGCACTTCCGGGCCCCCAGGGTGCTGCCCTACCTCGGGGCGCTGACCTGCGCCTACCTCGTCGGCCCCTGGGCGCAGGACCCGATCGAGTACCGCATCGCCGGGGTGCTCGTGGGGATCGGGGTGGTGCTCTGGGCGCTGACCTGGCTGTGGAACCGGGGCGTGCGCGCCAAGAAGACCTACTTCCGCGACCCGGAGGCCCTCGGGCGCGATGAGCAGTAGACCGGTCACCCGTCAGGCCGGTCGGTCAGCTATGGCTCTCGGCCGCGCGCCTGGCGGCGCGCAGCCGCCGCCGGCGCGGGTCGAGGCGCCGCCCCGCGACGACGGCGACCGCCGCAATGAGCAGCACGGCCCACAGCTGGAAGGTGCCGGTGACCAGCGGGTGCAGCTCCATGGCGACGAAGGCCAGGGCCGCGACCGCCACGGCATAGAGGCCGCGGCGCGCCAACAACCAGCGAGCGTGCATGACCCACCGGCCCGCCGGTTCCCGGTGCGGGGACCGGGAACCCGGTGCGCGCTGCCGCTCGTGCGCCATGACCGCCTCCCCCGTGGCACCCGCCGCCGACGACGGCGCCGCGGCCGTCGCCCGCCCTCGCCACATCAGCCTGGCACAGCAGGCGTGTCCCGTCATCGGGCAGCGGACCGTTGCCGAAGGCGTCGGCCTCGCGCAAGCCCCGGCAAGAATTCGCGGGACGGCCCGGGCCCGGCACGCTTGAATGCGTCCATGACGCTCCCGGCCGGCCTGAGAACGCGCCCCCTCACCCTCGACGACGCCCACGCCGTCACGGCGATCATGGCCGCCGAGGAGCTGCGGGACACCGGACAGGTCAGCATCGAGGAGGCGGACCTCCTCGCCGACTGGCAGCGGCCCAGCTTCGACCTTTCCACGCGCACGGTGGGCGTGCTCGACGGCGACCGCGTGGTGGCCTACGCAGAGCTGTCCGGGCACGACCGTGCGCACGCCGCCGTCCACCCCGAGCACCACGGGCGCGGCATCGGCACCCACCTCGCCGGCTGGCTGCAGGAGCAGGCCCGGTCAGCGGGAAGCACGGTCGTCGGCATGCCCGTCCCGCAGGGATCGCCCGGCGACCAGCTGCTGCAGGCGCTCGGCTTTCACGTCCGGTGGACCTCATGGGTGCTGGCCCTGCCCGACGGCGCGGCCATCGCGGCGCCTGCCCTGCCCGCGGGCTTCGCCGTGCGAGAGGCGTCGCCCGTCGAGCACCGAGCGGTGTGGACGGTCGTCGAGGACGCCTTCCTCGAGTGGTCGGTCCGCGAGCGACAACCGTTCGACGACTTCGCCGCCCAGGTGCTGCACCGGCCCGGGTTCGAGCCCTGGAACGTTCGCGTGGCCGTGGCGCCCGACGGCGAGATCGTCGGTGCCGCGGTCGTGCTCCTGGCCGGCCCCACCGGGTACGTCGACAAGGTGGCCGTCCGCCGCGACCAGCGCGGCCGCGGCCTGGGCCAGGCCCTCCTCGCCGACGCATTCGCGGAGGCCCGCGCCCACGGCGCCGTCCAGTCGGAGCTCAGCACCGACTCGCGCACCGGCGCGCTCGGGCTCTACGAGCGGGTGGGCATGAAGGTGACCGCGGTGTGGGTCAATCGCGCGATCGCACTGTGAACTCGAGGCATCGACGCGGCGTCGGACCTGTTCGCCTCGCCCAGGCCGGAACGGCAGCTCGAGCCCCATCACGAAGCGCATCGACCACGTCACCGCTGGGTTGCATCAAATGAATCGAAATCCCGAGACGCAGAAAGGCCCCCACCGGGTGGTGGGGGCCTTTCTGGAATGGGTGTTCGGCGGTGTCCTACTCTCCCACACGGTCTCCCGTGCAGTACCATCGGCGCTGAGGGGCTTAGCTTCCGGGTTCGGAATGGGACCGGGCGTTTCCCCCTCGCTATGACCGCCGTAA
>NZ_VUKF01000046.1 GCF_009193185.1 Georgenia thermotolerans
GCTCGGCCGGGCGCTGGGCCAGGCCGCCGCGCCGGCGGCCCGGGCGCGCTCGTCGAGGATGCGGTGGCTCCTGCGGGTGCCGGCGCGCCGCCGCGCCGCGGCCGCGCTGGTCACCGCCGACGCCCTGCTGCTGGCCCGCAGCCCGCGCCACCTCGTCCAGGTGCTCGCGGCCGCGTGCCTGCCGGTGCTCGCCCTGGCCGTGCCCCAGCCGGTCCCCGTGGTCACCATCGTCCTGCTCGTCGTCGGCGCCTACGTCGCGGCCCTGGCGACGGCGGACGGCGCCCGCCAGGCCCACGTCGCCCCCGCGCTGGACGCCCTGCTGCCGCTGAGCCAGCGGCGCGTGCGGCTGCTGCGCCTGGCGGTGCCGACGGCGGTGCTGGTGGTGTGGTCGCTGGGGGTCTTCGCGGCCCTGGGGTGGCGGTACGGGGACGCGGCGGCGTGGCTCGCGCTCGGGGTGCTCGGGGCGCCGGTGTGGGCGGCCGCGGTGGTGCGGGCGGCCTACCGGCCGCTGCCGGACTTCTCCGGCCCGCTGGTGCACACCCCCATGGGCGCGCTGCCGCCCGGGATGACGACGGTGGTCTCCAAGGGACCCGACGTCGCGAGCCTCGGCGCGATCCCGGTGCTCGTCGCGTTGCTGCTGGGCGCGGTGCCGCCGGCGCTGCTCGTCGCCCAGGCGGTGCTCGCCGTCGTCGCCGTGGCCGTCGCGGCGCGGCCGGGGCGGCCCGGCCGGTAGCGCCGGGGGCCGTGAGCCGGCCGGGCTCGGGGCCTCAGCCAGCCAGCGCCGAGCGCTGGTCAGCCGGCTTGGCCCGCCCTCTCAGCCGGCCGTGCCCGCTGCCCTCAGCCGGCCAGCCCCCACGCCTGGGCGAGGAGCTCGTAGGACCGCAGCCGCTCCGCCGGGGCGGCCGAGGTGGCGACGATGAGCTCGTCGGCGTCGGCGTGCCTGGCGAAGTCCGCCACCTGCTCGCGGACCGTCTCGGCCGTGCCCACCGCGGAGTAGCGCAGCATCTGGCGCACCTGCTGGCCGGCCGGGGAGGCGAGCAGGGCGTCGGCGTCGTCGGGCGAGACGGACACCCCCGGCCGCACCAGCCCGACGACGCGCTGGCGCAGGGTCTCCTCGTACACCGCCCGCGCCGCCCCGTCGGTGTCCGCCGCGAAGACGTTCATCGCGGCGATGACGTACGGCTCCGGGTGCTCCGCGGAGGGCTGGTACTCGCGGCGGTAGGCGCGCACGGCGTCCTCGAGCGCGGCGGGCGCGAAGTGCGAGGCGAAGGAGTAGGGCAGGCCGAGGGCCGCGGCGAGCTTGGCGCCGAAGAGGGAGGAGCCCAGGATGATCAGCGGCACGCGGGTGCCCTCGCCCGGGATGGCGCGCACGAGCTGGTGCGGCGCGGAGTCCCCGAGCAGGGCCTGCAGCTCCACGACGTCCTGCGGGAAGCGCTCCGCCGCGGCGCGGTCGCGGCGCAGGGCGACCATGACGTTGGGGTCCCCGCCCGGGGCGCGGCCCAGCCCCAGGTCGATTCGGCCGGGGTAGAGGGTGGCCAGCGTGCCGAACTGCTCGGCGATGACGAGCGGGGAGTGGTTGGGAAGCATGATCCCGCCGGCGCCCACCCGAATGGTGCTCGTCGCGCCGGCGATGTGCCCGATGAGCACGCTCGTCGCGGAGGAGGCGATGCTCGGCATGTTGTGGTGCTCGGCGAACCAGTACCGGGTGTAGCCCCACCGCTCGGCGTGCTGGGCGAGGTCGACGCTGGCGGCGAAGGTGTCGGCGACGGAGCCGTCGGGGGCGACGGTGGCCAGGTCGAGGATGGACAGGGGGACGGGCATGGCGCTTCCTCGGGGACGACGGCGACACCGCCTTGCGGACGGCGAGATGACCTATCCCCACGGTACGGCGTGCGCCCGGCGGCCGGGATGTCGGGGGCGTCACGCCGCCGGTCCGGCCGCTTGGCGCGACGGCGCCCGCGACAGGGTCCGGGGCGGGGCCCGCGTCGGCGCCTGTCTACGCTGACCCCGTGACCAGGATCGTCGCCGGGAGCGCCGGAGGGCGCACCCTCCAGGTGCCGCGCAACGGGACCCGCCCCACCTCCGAGCGCGTCCGCGAGGCGCTGTTCTCCCGCCTCGAGCACCTCGGGGTGGTCGGCGGGGCGCGTGTGCTCGACCTCTACGCCGGCTCCGGGGCCCTCGGCCTCGAGGCCGCCTCGCGCGGCGCGGCCCGGGTCACGCTCGTCGAGTCCGCCAAGGCCGCCGCGCAGCTGTGCCGCCGCAACGCCGGCGCGCTCGGGCTGGGCGACCGCGTCGACGTCGTCGCCGCGAAGGTGCAGACCTACCTCGCCGGCCCGCCCCCGGCGGGCGCCGCCCCGGCCGACCTGGTGCTGCTCGACCCGCCCTACGACGTCACCGAGGAGGACCTCGCCGCCGTCCTCGCCCTCCTCGCGCCCGCCGCCGCCAGGACGGAGCCCGCCCCGGACGGTGCCCCGGCCCAGACCGCGTGGCTGGCCCCGGACGGCGCCCCGGCCCGGACCACGTGGCTGGCCCCGGACGCCGTCGTCGTCGTCGAGCGCTCCAAGCGCAGCCCCGAGCCCACCTGGCCCGCCGGCCTGGCCCCGTTCGACGACCGCGGCTACGGCGACACCGCCGTGTGGTTCGCCGAGCCCGTCGGTGACCAGGGCTAACGTGTGGACCATGCGCACCGAGGAAGGACCGGCATGAGCCTGGCCGTGTGCCCGGGCTCCTTCGACCCCATCACCTACGGGCACGTCGACGTGGTCCGCCGGGCGCGCGCCATGTTCGACGAGGTGGTCGTCGCCGTCGCGCACAACCCCGCCAAGCGGTACCTCTTCGACGCCGACCGGCGCGTCGCCCTGGCCCGCGCGGCGCTCGCCGACCTGCCCGGCGTGCGGGTCGAGCTCGTCGACGGCCTGCTCGCCCGCTACTGCCAGGACGTCGGCGCCGCGGCGATCGTCAAGGGCCTGCGCGGGGCCGCCGACTTCGACTCCGAGCAGGCGATGGCGCTGATGAACCGCCACCTGGTGGGCATCGAGACGGTCTTCGTCATGGGGGACCCCACCCTCGGGCACATCGCCTCGTCCATGGTCAAGGACGTCGCCAGCCACGGCGGCCCGATCGACGACCTCGTGCCGCCCGCCGTCGCCGCCGCGCTGCACCAGGCCCTGTCCGCACCCGCAGGAGAACAACGATGACGGCACCCACCACGCAGCAGCGCGCCGGCGACGGCGCCTCGCTGATCTCCATCCTCGACGAGCTCACCGCGATGCTCGACCGCGCCCGGGCGATGCCCATGTCGGCCTCCGTGCTGGTCAACAAGGCCGAGGCGCTCGACCTGCTCGACGCCGCGCGCGCCGTTGTGCCCGCGGAGATCCACGCCGCCGACGACATCGTCGCCGACGCCGACGCCGTCCTGCGCCGGGCCCGGGAGCAGGCCGAGCGGATCGTCGCCGACGCCGAGGCCGAGGCCGAGCGGCTCGTCGCCGGCGAGCGGGTGGTGACGCTCGCCAACGAGCGCGCCGAGCAGATCGTCGCCGAGGCCGAGGCGCAGGCGGCCAAGCTCGCCGCCGACGCCAACGACTACTGCGACCGCCAGCTCGCCCAGTTCGAGATCGACCTCGGGGCGATCACCGCCCAGGTGCGCGCCGGGCGCGAGGCGCTGGCCGCCCGCGGGGGCCGGGCGCCGCGCGAGCAGGAGTAGGCGTTCGCCCTGAGGCGAGCAGGAACCCGTCCCGCGCCGCGGCGCGGGTAGCATCGAAGGCCGGTCCCGACCCGGCCGCGCGCGGCCGGCGACCCGCCCGACGGGCGTCCCGCACCCCGGGCCACCCCACCCACCCAAGGAGCCTTGATGGACCCGCGATCCCCCCTGGTGATCAGCACGCACGACCTCGGCCGCCGGCCCGGGGCGCTGCGCGAGCTGGCCAGCACCGTGCCCGCCCCGGCGGACATGGGCACCGAGGTCATCGGGGCGCCCGCCGGCAGCGACATGGACCTGGACCTGCGCCTGGAGGCGGTGTCCGACGGCGTCCTCGTCACCGGCACCGTCGGCGTCGTCCTCCGCGGGGAGTGCTCGCGCTGCCTGCGCGAGCTCGACGACGAGCTCAGCGTGGCCGTCTCCGAGCTGTACTACTACCAGGGCAAGCGCGCCGAGCTGGCCGCCGAGGGCGACGAGGAGGCCGAGGACGTGCCCGAGCTCGCCGGGGAGCTGCTCGACCTCGAGCCGACCCTGCGCGACGCCGTCGTGCTGGCCCTGCCCTTCCGGCCGCTGTGCCGCCCCGACTGCCCGGGCCTGTGCCCCGAGTGCGGCATCCGGCTCGACGACGCCGAGCCCGGCCACCACCACGAGCAGCTCGACCCGCGCTGGTCCGCCCTCGGCTCGCTGTTCCCCGACACGGAGAAGCAGGCGGAGCAGTGACCGCGGGCACGACGGGAGCGGCGGCATGAGCAAGAAGAAGCGCGGTCAGGTCGCCGAGGCGCCGGCCCGGCAGGACGTCGAGGCGCTGCTGCAGGCCCTGGGCACGACGATCGACCCCGAGCTGCTGGTCCTCGCCCTGACCCACCGCTCCTTCGCCCACGAGGCCGGCGGCATCCCTACCAACGAGCGGCTGGAGTTCCTCGGCGACTCCGTCCTCGGCGTCATCGTCACCGAGTACCTCTACCGTCACCACCCCGGCGTGCCCGAGGGCGACCTCGCCCGCATGCGCGCGGCGACGGTGAGCCAGCGGGCGCTGGCCGAGGTGGCCCGCGACCTCGCGCTGGGGGAGTTCATCCTCCTCGGCCGCGGCGAGCTCGTCACCGGCGGGCGGGAGAAGGACTCCATCCTCTCCGACACCGTCGAGGCCCTCATCGGCGCCACCTACCTGTGCCACGGCCTCGAGCACACCCGCGCCGTCGTCGAGCGCCTCGTCGGCCACCTGCTCACCCAGGCCGAGCGGCTCGGGGCCGGGCTGGACTGGAAGACCTCCCTGCAGGAGCTCGCCGCCGCGCGCGGCCTGGGCAGCCCCAGCTACGTCGTCACCGGCACCGGGCCCGACCACGCCCGCACGTTCACCGCCGTCGTCGAGCTCGCCGGCGCCGAGGCCGGGTCCGGCGTGGGCAGCTCGAAGAAGCTGGCCGAGCAGAACGCCGCCGAGGACGCCTACGCCCGGCTCGAGGCCGCCGGCGTCGAGGCCGCGGACGACGCGACCGCCGACGACGCGACCGGCGACGACGCGGCTGCCGACGACGTGGACGGCCCGGCCGCCGCCCAGGCCTGACCGCGCCGATGCCGGAGCTGCCCGAGGTCGAGACCGTCCGCCGCGGCCTGGCCGCCCGCGTCGTCGGGCGCACCATCGCGGACGTCGAGGTGCTGCACCCGCGCGGGGTGCGCCGTCAGCCGGGGGGAGCGGCCGAGCTGGTCGCCCGCACCCGGGGCCGCACGGTCACCGCCGCGGTGCGCCGCGGCAAGTACCTCTGGCTCACCCTCGGCGACGGCGCCGCCGACGCCCCGCACGAGGCCCTGCTCGCCCATCTCGGCATGAGCGGCCAGCTGCTCGTCCAGGAGCCCGAGGAGGCACGGCGCGACGTCGCCGAGGACCTCGGCGGCGGCCCCGCGGAGGCGTTCCTCGCCCCGCCAGGGGAGCGCCCGGCCGACCTGACCGCCCTGCGCCCGCCCACCCTGGTGCGCACCGTCCCGGCCACCACCGCCCACCTGCGCGTGCGGCTGCGCTTCGCCGACGGCGGGCAGCTGTGGTTCGTCGACCAGCGCACCTTCGGTCACCTCATGGCGGTCGACACCGTGCCCACCGACGACGGCGCCCCCGGCGGTCAGGGGTCCGACGCGCCGGTGCTGCCGGCGCCCGTGGCGCACATCGCCCGCGACGTGCTCGACCCGGCGCTGGACCGGCCCGCGCTCGTGCGCCGCCTCCGTGCCCGGCGCACCGAGGTCAAGCGGGCGCTGCTGGACCAGTCCCTGGTCTCCGGGATCGGGAACATCTACGCCGACGAGGCGCTGTGGCGCGCGCGGCTGCACGGCACCCGCCGCACCGACCGGCTCCGGCCGGGCACCGTCCGCGAGCTGCTCGACGCCGCCGCGCACGTGATGGGGGAGGCCCTCGCCGTCGGCGGGACGAGCTTCGACGCCCTGTACGTCGACGTCGAGGGCGCCGCCGGCTACTTCGCCCGCTCCCTGGCGGTCTACGGCCGCGCGGGCCGGCCGTGCCCGCGCTGCGGGGCGCCGGTGCGGCGCGAGGAGTTCATGAACCGCGGGTCGTTCTCCTGCCCGCGCTGCCAGCGCCGGCCCGCCGCGCGCTGACCGGCGAGCGGCCGATGACGGCACCGGCCGGGCGCCGTCGTCGGAGCAGGGGCCACCGGGCGGACGCCCCTCGTCGGAGCAGGGGCCACCGGGCGGACGCCCCTCGTCGGAGCAGGCGCCACCGGGCGGACGCCCTCGTCGGAGAAGGTGCCGACGTGCGGACACCGACGTCCCGGAAACGCCGGAATCGCCGGAATGGTCCCACCCGCGCCCCCTGCGCCTTCGATAGGCTCGGCTCGTGCCGTACGAACAGCAGACCGGACGCGACATCCGCGTCATGATCATCGATGACCACGAGATCGTCCGGCGGGGGATCGCCGAGATCGTCGACCGCGCCGACGGGCTCACCGTCGTCGCCGAGGCCGGCTCCGTGGCCGAGGCCGTGCGCCGCGGAGAGCTGGTGCGCCCCGACGTCATCCTCGTCGACCTCCAGCTGCCCGACGGCACCGGCATCGACATCATCACCACCCTGCGCGAGAAGATCCCGGACGCCCGCTCCGTCGTCCTGACCTCCTTCGACGACGACGACGCCCTGGCCGCCGCGCTCAACGCCGGCGCCAAGGCCTACCTGCTCAAGACCGTCCGCGGCGCCGAGATCGCCGACGTCGTCAAGGCAGTGGCCGCCGGCCGCACCCTGCTCGACGAGCGCACCGTCACCCGCCGGCGCGCCGACCACGACGACCCGACGGCGGACCTGACCCCCTCCGAGCGCAAGGTCCTCGAGCTCATCGGCGACGGGCTGTCCAACCGCGAGATCGGCGAGCGCCTGGGCGTGGCCGAGAAGACGGTGAAGAACCACATCACGGCGCTGCTGAGCAAGATGGGGCTGCAGCGGCGCACCCAGGTCGCGGCCTGGGTGGCCGGCCAGCGCGCCGCCGGCTGGCGCCAGTAGCGGCGCGAGCACGGCCCGCCCCCGGGTGAGCGCCGTCAGCTCAGCGGCACCTGCCAGCTCATGAGGCTGCCCTGGCCGCGCTCGTTGGCGCCCAGGGCGAAGGTGCCGCCGTGGCGGCGGGCCCGGGCGGCCAGGTTCGACAGGCCCGAGCTGCGGGTGACGGACGGGTCGACGCCGGTGCCGTCGTCCTCCACGTCCACGAGCACCCGCCCGGTCGGCCCGTTGCCGAGCACGCTCACGCGCACCTGCACCGAGGACGCCTTGGCGTGGCGGGCGGCGTTGGACATGCCCTCGCGCACCACGGCGACGACGTCGTCGGCGATGTCGGCGTCCACGCGGTTGTCGACGGCGTCGACGAGGTCGCTGTCGTCGTCGTCGCCGGCGATGACCACGCCGTCGACGTCGATGACGAGCGAGGGCGCGTAGCCCAGCGCGGTGCGGGCCAGCGAGGCCTCCCGGCGCAGGCGCTCGACGAGGACGATGGCGGTGTCGGGCTGGCGAAGCGAGTGGACGATGGCGCGGATCTGCTTGACGGACTCGTCGACGCTGCCCAGCGACCGCTCGAGGAGGTCGGCCAGGGCCGCCTCGCCCCGCTCCGCCATGTGGGCGCGGGCGGACTCGAGCTGCATGCCGGTGGCGAAGAGCTGCTGGATGGCCAGGTCGTGCAGGTCCCGGCCGATGCGGGCGCGCTCGTCGAGGAGGGAGGCGACGTCCTGGGCGTGGCGGGCGGCGGCGAGCTCGAGGGCGAGGGCCGCCTGACCGGCGACCGACTCCGCCATGGCGAGGTCCGACTGCTCGAACTCCGGGGCGCCGATCTCGCGCAGGAGCAGGATGACGCCCCGGCCCTCCCCGCGCAGCATCATCGGGGCGTACAGCGCCGGGCCGAAGCGGGCGAGCTCGCGCAGCCGGAGGGTGCGCAGGCGGGTGAGGGAGTCGACGATCATGCCGGCGCCCTCCTTGAGCACCGTCATGGCGCGCCCGTCCGGCGGGAAGACCAGCCCGAGCAGGTCGAGCGAGCCGGCGCCGTCGACGATCTCGCACGCCCAGGTGTCGCCCACGGAGGGCAGGACGATGAGCGCGGTGTCGGCCTCGGCGACCTCGCGCAGCCGCGCGGCGATCATCTCGAGGGCCTCTTCCTCCTCGGTGCCCTCGAGCAGGGTGGTGGTGATGTCCTGGCTCACGGCGATCCACCGCTCGCGGTTGCGGGCCTCGGTGTACAGGCGCGAGTTCTCGATCGACACCGCCGCCGCCTCGGCCAGGCTCATCATGTCGACGGCGTCGTGCTGGGAGAAGCCGCCGGGCTTCTCGGAGAGGTAGAGGCGGCCGAAGACCTGGTCGCGCACCTTCACCGGCACGCCGAGGAAGGAGTACATCGGCGGGTGGCCGGGCGGGAAGCCGCCGAAGTCCGGGTGCTGGGTGAGGTCGTCGAGCAGCAGGGGACCGTCCACCGGGATGGCGCCGAGCACGCCCTGCCCGCGGGGCGGGTGGCCGAGGATCGCGACCTCCTCCTCGCTCACGCCGACCTGGACGAACGCGGTGGTGTTGCCGCGGCTGTCGAGCACCCCCAGGGCGGCGTAGCGGGCGCCGGTGAGGCGGGCGGCGCGATCGACGAAGTTGCGCAGCGCGTCGGTGGTGTCCAGGTGCGAGGCGACGTTGATGGCCGCGCCGAGCAGGGACGAGGTGTCCGTGGCGATGGTGCGGCGGGCGCCGTCGACGTGGGGGCCGGCGGTCATGGCGTGCGGGTTGACGAGACGGGGGCGGGCCGGGGCGTAGTCCCGGGTGTCGTCGTCGTCAAGGCTGGTGGGGGACCCGTGCGGGTCCATGCGGCCCACCCCGCCCGTGGCGCGCGTGCCGTCGCCGTGCGCGGGTGTCGCGCCGTGCGCGGGTGTCGCGCCGTGCCCGGCCGTCGCGCCGTGCCCGGCCGTCGCGCCGTCGCCGGACCCCGCACCCTGGGTCATGCCGTGGGGGAACGGGCATCCGCCGCGCTGGCCCTCGTCCTTCATCGTCGCACTTCCTGCTCTGCGGCCCACCGGTAGGCGGGCATCGTGGCCAGGAGCTCGCGGTGCGGGCCCCGTGCCAGCACGGTAGCCGGTGCGCGGGCCGGGCCGCGTGCGACGCCGTCGTCCACCTCCTCGGGCCTGCCGAGCACGATCACCTCGTCGGCGGCGTCCAGCGCCGCCAGCCGGTGGGTGACGAGGACGACGCCGCGCGCCGGCCCGGACCCGCCGTGCCGGCCGGCGCGCAGCAGGTCGGTGACGAGCCGGTCGGCGGTGGCGGGGTCGAGGTGCTCGCCGGGCTCGTCGAGCAGCAGCAGGGGCGCCGGGCTCGCCAGCGCGCGGGCCAGCAGGAGGCGGCGCCGCTCGCCGCCGGAGAGGGTCGTGGCGTCCGTCCCGAGCATGGTGTCCAGCCCCTGGGGCAGGCCGGCGAGCCAGTCGCCCAGCCCGGCGCGGGCGAGCAGGTCGGCGGCCTCCGCCTCGGTCACGCTGCCGCGGGCCACCCGCAGGTTCTCCAGCACCGTGGTCGCGAAGACGTGCGCGTCCTCGGCGGTCAGCACCACCTGCTCGCTGACGACGCGCCGGTCGGTGCCCCACAGCGGCGCGCCGTCGAGGGTGGCGGCGCCGCCGCGCGGGGGCAGCAGCCCGGCCAGGGTCAGCAGCAGCGTGGTCTTGCCGATGCCGCTGGGGCCGACGACGGCGACCGCCCGGCCCGCGGCGAGGTCGAGGTCGAGGTCGAGGCCGGCGGCGACCACGGGACCGCCGGGCCAGCCGACCGCGAGGTTCCGGGCGGACAGGTGCGGGTGCCTCGCGGCGCCGGTGGCGTCGGGGGTCGTCCCCGCACCGGGGACGTCGGGTGCCGTCCTGGCGCTCTCGCGGTCGGGGAACGGCAGGGATGTCCTCGCCCGCTCCGGTGCATCAGTTGACGTCTCGTGCCCCACGTGACCTCTCGTGACCGAGTTGACGTCTCGCGACCCAGTTGACGTCTCGCCGGCGGGGGCGGGGGCGGCGGCGTCGAGGAGCTCCATGATCCGCAGCGCCGAGCCGCCCGAGCGGACGAGCTGGATCGCGGCCGGGCCGAGCAGCGCCGTGCCCTCGAACGCCGCCAGCGGGGTCAGCACCACGACGGCGAGCTCGACCGGCGCCAGCGTCCCCGCCGTGGTGGCCGGGATGCCGAGCACGAGCGCCCCGAGGACGGCGACGCCCATGGCCAGGTTGTCCACCCCGGCGGCCAGCGCGGCCGGGCGGGCGGCGGCGTCCTTGGCGCGGGCGAGCGTCGCCTCGGTGCGGCCCAGGTGGCTGAGCAGCCGGCCGAGCCGGCCGGAGACGGTCAGCTCCGCGGCGCCGTCGACCATCGTCTGCGCCGTGGCGGACAGGTCCGCCCGGGCGAGCAGCTGGGCGCGCTCGGACAGTCGCGCCGCCCGCATGGTCAGCCACGGGCCCGCGAGCCCGGCGACCAGCAGGCACACCGCCAGCAGCGCGCCGATGCCGGGGTGCAGCCAGCCGACCAGGGCCACCGTGCCCACCCCGACCACCGCGGCGACGGCGGCGGGGAGCAGGGCCCGGACGACGACGTCTCCGACCGCGTCGACGTCGGCGCCGGTGCGCGCGAGCAGGTCCCCGCGCCGCAGCCCGGCGACGGCGTCGACCGGCCCGTCGGCGAGGGCCTGGTACACGTGCTGGCGCAGCGACGCCATGCCGCGCAGGGCGACCTCGTGGGAGGCGAGGCGCTCGAGGTAGCGCATGAGCGCCCGGGAGATGCCGAAGGTGCGCACCGCCACCGAGGCGACGCCCAGCTCGAGGATCGGGGGCATCTGCGAGGCGCGGGCGATGAGCCAGGCGGCCGTCGCGCTCAGCGCGACCGCGCTGCCCAGGCCCGCGCTGCCGGCCAGCACCGCCCACAGCAGGCGGACGCGGTCGAGGTCGAGCAGGGCGACGGCGCGGCGCAGCGCCCGCCGCTCGGCGGCGGGCAGCACGCCGGCGGGGGAGGGAACGGCGGGGGCGGCGGTCGTGGTCACCGGGCCACCTCCTCGGCTACCGCCGCCTCCGGGGCGGCGGCCTCCAGGGCGGCCACCTCGGCGTCGGTGGCGGCGCGCGAGCGGACCTCCACCACGTCGTCGGCCAGCGCCACGACCGCCTCGCGGTGGGCGATGACGAGCACGGTGCGCCCGGCGGCGCGCAGGGCGGCGAGGGTGTCGAGCACCTGCCGCTCGGCGGCGGCGTCCAGGTGCGCGGTGGGCTCGTCGAGGACCACCAGCGGCTCCGTGCCGAGCAGGGTGCGGGTCAGGGCCAGGCGCTGGCGCTGGCCGACGGACAGCCCCGCCCCGCCGTGGCCCAGGACGGCGTCCCACCCGGCGGGCAGCGCGGCGAGCACCCGGTCGAAGCCGGTGGCCGCGGCGGCCGCCTCCGCCGGGGCGTCGACCGGGGCGTCGGCGGCCCCGAGCACGTTCTCGCGCACCGTGCCGGGCAGGATGATCGGGCGCTGGGGCACCCAGGCGACCTGGGCGCGGTAGGCCGCGGGGTCGACGTCGGCGAGGTCCACCGGCGCGCCGTCGGCCGGCTCGAGGCGCACCGCGCCGGCGTCGGGGCGCAGCAGCCCCAGCACGACGGCGGCCGCGGTGGTCTTGCCCGCCCCCGACGGGCCGACCAGGGCCACCAGCCGGCCCGGCCGGATGCGGGCGTCCAGGCGCGAGGGCGCCCAGGTGGCCCGGCCCGGCGCGGCGACGCTCACGCCGTCGAGCACGACCGTGGTGCGGCGCAGCTCGGGGGCGGGGGCGCTCCCGGCGGGCGGGACCGGACGCTCGAGGACGGCGAAGGCCTGCTCGGCGGCGGCCACCCCGTCGGCGGAGGCGTGGAACTGCGAGCCGACCTCGCGCAGCGGCTTGTAGATCTCCGGGGCGAGCATGAGCACGGCCAGCCCGGTGGTCAGGTCCAGGTCGCCGGCCACGAGCCGGGTGCCGATGACCACGGCGACCAGCGCGACGGAGATGGAGGCGAGGAACTCCAGCACCGCGCCGGAGAGGAACGCCACGCGCAGGGTCGCCATGGTGGTGGCGGCGTAGGCGCGGCCGAGCTCGCCCACCCGCCGGCCCGGGCCGCGCTCGCGGCCCAGCGCCTTGAGGGTGCTCAGCCCGGCGAGCAGGTCGAGCAGCTGGGCGCCCAGGCGGGTCATGACCTCGAGCTTCTCGGCGGCGTACTTCTGGGTGAGCAGCCCGATGAGCCACATGAACACCGGGATGAGGGGGATCGTGGCGGCGATGATCAGCGCCGAGACGAGGTCGAGGCCGAGCACCACGGCCAGCGCGGCGGGCGTGACGGTCGCGGCGAGCAGCAGCTGGGGCAGGTAGCGCACGAAGTACGGCTCGAGGTCGTCCAGGCCGCGGGTGGCCAGGGTGACCACCTGCTGGCCGTGGCCCGCGGCCAGCCAGCGCGGGCCCTGGGCGACGGCGGCGGTGAGCACCTGCGCGCGCAGGTCCGCCACGACGTCGCGCGCCGCCCGGTGCGCGAAGGCCTCCTGGACCACCAGCACCACGAACCGGCCCGCCACCACCGCGGCGAGGGCGCCGACCAGGCCCGCCACGTCCGCCCAGCCGGCCCGGCCGTCGACGACCGGGGCGACGGCGTGGGAGACCAGCAGCGCCTGGGCGACCACCAAGGCGGCCGTGACGAACCCGGTGGCGGCCGTCAGGGCGATGTAGCGGCGGGCGGCGCGGGCGTGGCGGAGGAGGCGGGGGTCGAGCGGCTTCACCTGATCAGTGTGCGGTGGGCTCGAGCGGCCGGCCCTCGGTGGGCAGCAGGCCCTCGTGATCCCCGATCTGGTCGGTGGTGATGCGCTTGCGGAACACCCAGTACGTCCAGCCCTGGTAGGCGAGCACGACCGGGACGAGGAGCAGCGCGACCACGCTCATCACCTGCAGCGTCGCCGTCGAGGAGGCGGCGGCGTCGATCGAGAGGGAGTAGGCGGGGTCGATCGAGGACGGCATGACGTTGGGGTACATCACCCCGAAGATGAGCACGACGGCGGCCACGATCGCCACGGCGTTGAGGGTGAAGGCCCAGCCCTCCCGCCGGGCGCGGGTGGCCACGACGACGCCGACCAGCGCCAGCGCCGCGACGGCCAGCGGCACCCAGGTCAGGGTGTGCGCGGAGAAGGCCAGCTGCGCCCACACCGCCCAGATGCCGGCGACCACGAGGGAGGCCACCGAGAGCCGCGCGGCCAGCTTCCCGGCGCGCTCGCGCACCTCCCCGCCGGTCTTCAGGGCGACGAACACCGCGCCGTGGGTGAGGAAGACGACCGCGGTCATCACCCCGCCGAGCAGCGTGAACGGGGTGAGCAGGGAGAAGAACCCGCCCACGAGCTGGTGGCGCCCGTCGATGACCTCGATCTCGGTGCCCTGGACGAGGTTGGCGAAGGCCACGCCCCACAGCACCGCGGGCACCCACGACCCGACCGTGTGGGCCCAGTCCCAGCGGTTGCGCCACGCCGGGTCGTTGATCTTCGCGCGCCACTCGATCGCGCACACCCGCACGATGAGCGCGAGCAGGATGAGCAGCAGGGGCAGGTAGAAGCCCGAGAACATCGTGGCGTACCACTCGGGGAAGGCGGCGAAGGTGGCGCCCCCGGCGGTGAGCAGCCAGACCTCGTTGCCGTCCCACACCGGGCCGATGGTGCGCAGCAGGACCCGGCGCTCCTTCTCGTTGCGGGCGAAGGGCTTGATCAGCATCCCGACGCCGAAGTCGAAGCCCTCGAGGACGAGGTACCCGGTCCACAGCACGGTGATGAGGAGGAACCACAGCAGGGGGAGATCCATGGGGAGTTCTCCAAGTCTCGGTCAGTAGGCGAAGGACAGGGTGGGCTCGAGCTCGCGCGGGCCGCCGGTGTCCGTGGGGCCGGCGGGGGCGACGTCCTCGGGCAGCGGTTCGATGCCCTCCCGGACGTAGCGGCGGATGAGCAGGAACCACACCACGCCCAGCGCGGCGTAGAGCAGCGTGAAGATGACGAGGGAGGTGATCACCGAGCCGGCCGAGACGACGGTGGAGACGCCGTCCTGCGTGAGCAGGTAGACCTGGTCCACCGGGTTGGCGGGGTTGGGGTGGACCACCCAGGGCTGGCGGCCCATCTCGGTGAAGATCCAGCCGAAGGAGGAGGCGAGGAACGGCATCGGCAGGGCGACCAGGCACAGCCGGGAGAACCACACCGAGTCCGTGACACGGCCCCTGCGCAGCAGCCACAGCCCGGCCAGGGCCAGGGCGGCGGAGAAGGCGGCCAGCCCGATCATGAGCCGGAAGCTCCAGTAGGTCACGGCCAGGTTGGGGACGTAGTCCACGTCGGTGCCGAACTGGTCGGCGTAGCGCTCGGTGTACTCGCGCTGGACGTCGTTGACGCCGGGCAGGTAGCTCTCCGGCCCGGAGAAGTGGCCGGTGCCGAGGAACGACGTCACCCCCGGGATCTGGATGAGGTGGCGCACGCCCTCGCAGGAGTTGGACAGGTCCCCGATGGTCAGCAGGGAGAACGCGGCGCCCTCCTCGCCCTCGCACAACGCCTCGGCCGCGGACATCTTGGCGGGCTGCTGCTCGTACATGAGCTTGCCCTGGAAGTCCCCGGAGATCCCCACCCCGACGCCGGCGATGAGCATCGTGATCAGGCCGACGTAGGCGCCGCGGCGCCACACCTGCCGGGCCTCGTTCTCGCGCCCGGCGCGCACCGAGCGCACGATCCACCAGCCGCAGATGCCGGCGACGAAGGTGCCGCCGACCAGGAACGCGGCGGTCACGGTGTGGGAGTAGGCGGCGATGAGGGTGTTGTTGGTCATCACCTCGAGGAAGCCGCGCACGCCGTCGAGCTCGGCGCGGCCGGTGGCGGGGTTGTACACCGCGCCGACCGGGTGCTGCATCCAGGAGTTCGCCGCCAGGATCCAGTAGGCCGAGAGGTTCGTGCCGATCGCCACGAGCCAGATGCAGGCGCTGTGCAGCCACTTGGGCAGCTTGCCCTCGCCGAAGATCCACAGGCCCAGGAACGTGGACTCGAGGAAGAACGCGGCGAGGGCCTCGATGGCCAGCGGGGCGCCGAAGATGTCGCCCACGAACCGGGAGTACTCCGACCAGTTCATGCCGAACTGGAACTCCTGGACGATGCCGGTGGCCACGCCCAGGGCGAAGTTGATGAGCAGGACCTTGCCGAAGAACTTCGTCAGCCGGTGCCAGCGCTCGTTGCCCGTGCGGACCCAGGCGGTGTGCATGATCGCCACCAGGGGGGACAGGCCGATCGTGAGCGGCACGAGGATGAAGTGGTAGACGGTCGTGATGCCGAACTGCCACCGAGCGAGGTCGAGGGATTCCACCTGGGCGCCCTTCGTGACTAGATGCGTGCGGGCAGCCGAAAGCCCGGCTGTTGTGCTGCCAACGTAAGAGCGGGGGCTCGGGGCGGGGCGGGACCAACGTCCCGCAAGATGACGGCCCGTCACGATCGCTGGCGCGTCCGCAGGGCCGGGCGCGGGGCACTGTGAGATACTTCTTCCGGCCGGAGGGCAGTACCACACCCCGTTCTCCGGTCCGACGACGTCGCGACCGCACCGGTCCTGGCTCACCTCGCGCCGCCCCGCCTCACGGCGGGTGCGCTGCAGCAGGGGTCAGGGTGCCCGTGGCCGAGCAGCCATGAGGGCAGGTCGGCAGAGCGACCGTCGCCGGCGTCAGGTCCGCGCTTCACGGCGCGCCGGGCGTACCACATGGACTTCCGTCCGCCTCGTGCGGACGACTGAACCGCCCGCGGGCGCCGTGGGTGTGGGCGGTGGCCGGGGGCTAGGGGAGTACCCCGTGAACGACGAGACGATCGACTCCGGCGCGGAGACCGCAGCGGAAGAACAGAAGCCGGCGCGCCGCACCCGCTCGCGCCGCGCGACCAGCCCGGCGACGGCGCCCCAGGCGTCCGAGGGCACGGCCGCGACCTCCGGCGGCTCGGCGGGCCAGGACGCGCCGGCCGAGGCCGCGCCGAAGGCGGAGACAAAGGCGAAGGCCGGGACGACGGCGAAGGCGGAGGCCGCGCCCGAGGTGGCCGAGCCCACCAAGGCGGACGCCGCCGAGCCCGCCCCCAAGAAGCGGGCCACCCGCACCCGTAAGGCGCCGGCGAAGAAGGCGCCGGCCGCGGAGACCGAGCAGGCTCCGGCGACGGGCGCCGGCGAGGCCGCGGCGGGCCAGGAGGCCCCCGCCCCGGACGCGGCGGCCCCGGAGGTCGCGGCGCAGGACGCCGGCGCCCAGGCGCCGGACCAGGAGGCCGCGGCGGAGACCCCGGCCCAGGAGGCCCCCGCGAAGAGGAAGGCGCCCGCCCGGCGCACCGGCACCCGCCGCGCCACCTCCAAGAAGACCGCACCGGCCGCCGAGACGGCCGCCGCTGAGGACGGCGGCGCACCGGCCGAGACGGCCGCCGCTGAGGACGGCGGCGCACCGGCCGAGATCGCCGCCTCCACCGAGGCCGCCGGCGCACCGGCCGAGACGGTGGCCTTCGCCGAGGCCGGCGCCGACACGGCGCCCGCCGGCGCGGCGAGCGAGACCCCGGCCGCCGGCGCCGCCGGGAGCGAGGCCGCGGCCGAGGAGAAGCCCGCGCCGAAGAAGACCCGCGCCCGGCGCGCCACCAAGAAGTCCATCGAGGAGCAGGTGGCCGGCCCCGTCGGCGGCACCGGCAAGGAGATCCCCGGTCCGGCGCTCGCCGGCGACACCGGCGCGCTCGAGGCCGAGGACACCACCACCACCGCCGCCGAGGAGAGCGCCCCTGTGGCCCCCGCGCGCGAGCTGCAGGGTCCGGCGCTCGGCGAGGACACCACCGGCCTGACGGTCGAGGACACCACGCCCGGCGCCGGCGAGGTGGAGCAGGCCCCGAAGCGGCCCGCCCGCCGCAGCCGCCGCGCCACCGCCCCCGCGCGGTCCCCCGAGCAGAAGCTCGACGTCCTGGCCGAGCTCGGCGTCCGCCCCGCGGCCGAGGCCGCCGAGCCGGAGGGCGAGGCCGAGGAGGAGCCGACCGACGAGGAGCTCGCCGAGGCCGCCTTCGAGGACGTCGCGGTCGCCGGCGCCGAGCAGCCCCAGGCGCCGGAGGAGGAGTCCGGGCCGCGACTGCCCGCCACGGCCCTGCTGTTCCAGGCTCCCGACGCCACCAAGGCACGCAAGCGCCGTCGTGCCCAGGCACCCGCCGGCGCGCCCGCCCCCGCCGACGAGGCGGCCGAGCCGACCGAGCCCGAGGAGCTCGAGGAGCAGCCGGGCGAGACCGGCGAGGCCGAGGAGGAGCACGGCGGCGGGCGCCGTCGTCGCCGTCGCGGTGGCCGGGGTCGCCGCAACCGCAACCAGCACGAGGCCGGCGAGGAGGCCGCGGAGGAGGAGTCCGCCGCCACCCCGGTCGAGGCCGAGGAGGAGAGCGCCGAGGAGGCCGACGCCACCGAGGCCGAGACCGAGGCCGAGACCGAGGGCGAGGAGGGCACGTCGAGCTCGCGCCGCCGTCGCCGTCGCCGCACCCGCACCCGCACCGCGGAGGCCGAGGCCGGCGGGCGCAGCGCCCGCGACGAGGTCACGGCCCTCAAGGGCTCCACCCGGCTGGAGGCCAAGCGCCAGCGCCGCCGCGAGGGCCGGGAGGCCGGGCGCCGTCGTCCGACGATCACCGAGTCCGAGTTCCTGGCCCGCCGCGAGGCGGTCAAGCGCTCGATGGTGGTGCGTGAGAAGGACGGCCTCAACCAGATCGGGGTGCTCGAGGACGGGATCCTCGTCGAGCACTACGTCGCCCGGCACACCCAGACCTCGATGGTCGGCAACGTCTACCTCGGCCGCGTGCAGAACGTGCTGCCCTCGATGGAGGCGGCGTTCGTCGACCTCGGCAAGGGCCGCAACGCCGTCCTCTACGCCGGCGAGGTGAACTGGGACGCCGCCGGCATGGAGGGTCAGCCGCGGCGCATCGAGCAGGCGCTGAAGTCCGGGGACTCGGTGCTCGTCCAGGTCACGAAGGACCCGATCGGGCACAAGGGCGCCCGGCTGACCTCCCAGATCACCCTGGCCGGGCGGCACCTGGTGCTGGTGCCGTCGGGGGCCATGACCGGTATCTCGCGCAAGCTGCCGGAGAACGAGCGCGCGCGGCTGAAGAAGCTCCTCAAGCAGATCGTGCCCGACGGCGCGGGCGTCATCGTGCGCACCGCCGCCGAGGGGGCCACCGAGGAGCAGCTGCGCGCCGACGTCGAGCGGCTCACCAAGCAGTGGGCGGACATCGAGGCCAAGGCCAAGAGCGCCAAGAGCGCGCCGGTGCTGCTCAAGGGCGAGCCCGAGCTCGCCGTGCGGGTGGTGCGCGACGTGTTCAACGAGGACTTCGAGAACCTCGTCGTCTCCGGCGACACCGCGTGGCAGACGATCTCGCAGTACGTCCGCGAGCTCTCGCCGGACCTGGCCGACCGACTGCACCACTGGACGGACCGCAAGGACGTCTTCAGCGAGTACCGGGTCGACGAGCAGCTCGCCAAGGCCATGGACCGCAAGGTCTGGCTGCCCTCGGGCGGGTCGCTCATCATCGATCGCACCGAGGCGATGACCGTCATCGACGTCAACACCGGCAAGTTCACCGGCTCGGGCGGCACCCTCGAGGAGACGGTCACCCGGAACAACCTCGAGGCGGCGGAGGAGGTCGTCCGCCAGCTCCGGCTGCGCGACATCGGCGGCATCATCGTCATCGACTTCATCGACATGGTGCTCGAGTCCAACCGCGACCTGGTCATGCGGCGGCTGCTCGAGTGCCTGGGCCGGGACCGCACCCGCCACCAGGTGGCCGAGGTGACCTCGCTCGGCCTGGTGCAGATGACCCGCAAGCGGGTGGGGCAGGGCCTCGTCGAGGCGTTCTCCACCCCGTGCGAGTGCTGCAACGGGCGCGGGTTCATCGTCCACGAGGAGCCGGTGGAGAAGTCCGGCTCGGGCGACGGCCACGCGCACGGCGAGGAGTCCGGTTCCGGCTCCCGGCGCCGGGGACGGCGCGGCGGCCAGCCCGCCCCGGAGCCCGTCGCCGAGCCCGAGGCGCCGGCCGTGGAGGATGAGGCGGCGGTGGCCGCGCGGGAGGCCGTCAAGGCCACGCTCGCCACGATCGCCGCCGCGGCCGCGAACGCCCACCAGGAGAGCCACGGCGCCAAGAAGGCGCCCGCCGACACCTCGTCAGCCCCGGCCGGAGTTCCGGCACCGACGGGCGGCTCTGACGAGCCCGCGACGGCGCCGGAGGAGGCGGCCGAGGCCGCTCCGGGGGCCGAGTCTGCTGCCGTGGCGTCTGCCTCCTCTGCGCCCGCTGCGCCGGTGAAGACCGGCGTGATCGGCGCGCAGGCTGCCGTGCCGCCCGCCGGTGAGGAGACGACGTCGCAGGTCGCGCAGGCGGACGTGACGGGGGAGGACCTGGCCGACGAGGGGCAGGGCGACGTGGTGGTCGAGCCTCCCGCCCTCGCGGCGCCCGTTCCGTCCACGGTCGAGACGATCGCGGAGCCGGCACCGAAGCGCCGCCGCAGCCGCCGTGCGGTCTCCAGCGGCGTGGTGACACCGGGGGAGACGAAGATCATCACGCTCGACCTGCCCGAGAAGAAGTAGGCAGCAACCGACGGCGGAGGGCCGGCACCCATTCGGGTGTCGGCCCTCCGCCGTCGGGCACCCCACTCCTGAGGGGTTCTCGTCCACAGTTTCGCGATTTCCTAGCCGCTCGCCCATGGCGCCCATTACGTTCGCCGCATGGCTCTGGGGGTGGAGCGTGGGGCGTTGGCCGGTGGGGTCGGACTGCTGGCCGGCGCGGCGCTGCTCGCCGGGTGCACGGCCGACGCGGACCCGCAGCGCACGCCCGAGCCTCAGCCGACGACCACGGTGTCCTCAGCGTCTCCCACAGCGACGGAGCGGCCCGAGGTTGAGAAGCCCACACGGCCTGAGGCGATGCGCCGGGACGACGTCGCCGGCGCAGAGGCGGCTGCGCAGTACTTCCTGCAGCTGTACCCCTACGTGTACGCCACCGGTGACCTCGCTGAGTGGAAGCAAATGTCACACCCAGAGTGTGGCTTTTGTAACGGTATTGCCCAGAAGGTCGCGGATATTCATGGTGAAGGCGGTTCTGCCTCCGGTGGGGAGATGACCATACGGGAAATCTCAAGTAAGGAGCAGGGAGCGCTCTTCCGCGTTGACATCGTCGCAGATGAGGGGCCGTCGATTCAGACTTCCTCTAACGGTGTTGTCACGAATAGTCCGGGAGGTCCGTCTCTCCTGATATTCGCCCTCGCAATGAACGACGGCGGGGGATGGGTAGTACGTGCGGTCCAAGTGGAGGAGCCAGGATTCAATGGGTAAGGAATCGCTCTTCCTACTCTTTGTGGTGGTAAACGTATTGCTTGTGCTCGGAGCCAGTCAGGCGGTGGGATCGCCTCCTCCGCGGGTGCAGGGGGAGACTGATGACGATGCCGTGGCGATAATCGCCGATGAACTAAAGAGATCACCTCGCGGGGGAATGGGAGGTGGCTCTGGCAAGCGGCCTGCAGTTGACTGGGCGAGCATTTTCGAGAACGCAGCTTGTGGGCAGTATGTCCGAGTCGGTCCGCATTCCTATCGGTACAAGCCCTGCGAGAACGAGATCGCCCCCAACTTTCCGGACATTACGGCTGCGCCCCCACCGGGCGATCCGGCAGAGGAGACGGCGCCTATTGTTGTGACCGCTCAGGACATTCAGCGCCTCCCGATCGCGCCTGGCGGCCTGACCGTGCAGCCCGATCAGGGCTGGGTGCTGGTCAACATCGACACCATCGTCTGGACCGAGGCGGCGGCACAGACCTTCAGCACGGTCGTGCTCGACACGCCCGTGGACGTCCGCGTGCGGCCTGCCGATTTCACCTGGGACTTCGGTGACGGGTCGGCCCCCGTCAGGACCACCGACCCCGGCGCGCCGTTCCCGAACCATACGGTGAGCCATGGCTACACCGGGGCCGCGGACGGCCGGCAGGTGACCGTGACGACCCGGTGGGCGGGCGAGTTCCAGGTCGCCGGCTCGGGGGTGTGGCAGCCGGTGCAGGGCTTCGCCGTCACCACCGAGAGCTCCGCGCCGTTCGAGGTCCGCACCGCGACGACCGCGCTGACCCGCGACTGAGGGCCGACGGCGCGGCGGGGGAGGCGCCCCGAGTACGCACCCGGCATACGCAAAGCGCCCCTCACCGGATAGCTCCGGTGAGGGGCGCCAGGCTGTGAGCGTCACGACAGCTGGATCATGACCTTCGACGAGCCCGTGCTGCGGTCGGCGGCGAGCTCGAAGCCGCGGGCGGCGTCCGCGAGCTCCACCTCGTGGGTCATGAGCGGCGAGACGTCGACGCCGTCGGCCATCAGACGCAGCGCGTCGGAGATCTCGTCGACGAAGCGGTAGGACCCGCGGTAGTCGATCTCGCGCGTGACCAGGTTGCCCAGCGCGGCCGACACCTCGCCGGCCGGGAGGTTGCCCACCTGGACGATGACGCCGCCGCGGCGCACCGCGGCGATGACCCCGCCCAGCGCCTTCGGGGCGCCCGAGGCCTCGAAGGCGACCTCGACGTCCTGCGGCAGCGCGTCGCCCTCGGCCGGGTTGACCGTGTGCTCGGCGCCCATCTGTCGGGCGATCTCCAGGGCGGCGGGGACAGGTCCGAGGCGTAGATGGTGCCGGCGCCCTTCGCCCGCGCCGCGGCGACCACGAGCGCCCCGATCGGGCCGGACCCGTTCACCAGGACGGAGCGGCCCGTCAGGTCCCCGGCCCGCGCCACCGCGTGAAGCGCGACGCCAAAGGGCTCGGCGAGGGCCGCCTCCTTGGTGGAGACCCCCTCCGGGATGACGCGCAGCTGGTCCGGCCGCACGGTGCGCAGCCGGGCGAACCCGCCGTGCTCGTGCGGGCTGAACGCCGCGGAGCCGAAGTACCGGACCTCGGGCCAGAGGTTCGTGCGCTCGGCGAGGTCGGCGGGCACCGTGTGGTCCCCGACCGGCGTCGCCGGATGGATGGTCACGCGGGTGCCCTCCCGGACGCCGAGCCGCTCGGCCTCCGCGGCCGCACCCGGGCCGATGCCGACGACGTGCCCGGCCACCTCGTGCCCGAGGATCAGCGGGTCCTTGAGCACCGCGGTGCCCGAGGCGCCGTGCTTCCAGTACGACACGTCCGAGCCGCAGATCCCGCCCCACTCCATCGCGACGAGGACGTCGTCCGGCCCGGTGACCGGGTCGGGCACCTCCTCCACGCGCAGGTCGTCCTTGCCGTGCACCACGACAGCCTTCATGACCGGTTCCTTTCTCGCGTTGGTGGTTCGTCTCAGCCGATCGAGATGCCGAGGAGGTCGAGCAGCGAGAGGAGTCCGACGGCGAAGACGGCGATCGAGGAGATGACGAGGTAGAGGGTGAAGCCGTGGCCGTCCTTGACCCGCGGGTCGGTCTGCTTGCGGCCGAGGTACCAGACCGCGGCGACGATGGCCATGAGGTAGACGGCGTTGCCGATGCCGGCGAGGACGATCATCAGGACGGGGGACTGCACGAACAGGTAGAACACGCCCCACACGACCGGCAGCAGCACCATGAGCGCGCGCAGCCACTTGTTGCGGACCGTCAGGTCGTTCCAGTCGAACGCGCCGAAGAGGGCGAGGGTGTTGGAGACCTGGCGGGCGAAGCCCGGGACGTTGGCGAGGATCGTCTTGATCAGGGCGGCGGCGGCGCCGACGAGGAAGATGACCTTGGTCCAGTCGCCCGCGACGTCGGTGAACATGCGGGAGAGGACCTCGAGGACCTCGGTGCCCTGGGGGACCAGCCCCTGCGGGTGCAAGACGGCGGCGCCCAGGATGAAGAAGGCGGCGGTCGAGACGGTGTAGATGATCCAGGACAGGAAGGCGTCCTTCTTCATGACCGAGATCCAGCCGCGGGCGCGGTCGACCCATGCCTGGGAGCCGTCGTTGGGGCCGGTGAAGCGGGCGTAGCCCTTCTCGACCACCCAGTAGCTGTAGGCGGTGATCTCGCCGCCGCCGACGCCCGTCATGCCGAACATGGCCAGCGCCACGCCCATGGTGCCGACCTGGATCTTGAACTGCATGCCCTCGGCGATGTCGGTCGCGGTCCACGCGAAGGGGGTGAACTGCAGGCCGATGACCATGGCGATGACGCCCAGGGTGACCAGCGCGACCAGCACCGTGGACACCTTCTCGATGACGCCGTACCGGTTGGTCAGGTGCACCGCGACGGCGAGCACCACGATGACCGTGACCCAGGTGGCGATGGAGACGAGGGAGAACGGGTCGCCGCCGACGGGCATGACCATGCTCAGCGCCAGCGCGCCGGTGCCGAGGACCCCGCCCTGCCCCACGACGATCTGCAGGATCATCAGCAGGCCGATGTAGGAGATCCAGCCGCGGCCGGCGATCTTCGGGGTCACGTCGTTGTAGCCGGTGACGGAGGTCTTCCCCGTCGAGATGGACCAGCGGGCCAGCTCGATCTGCACGGCGACCTTGACGAAGGTGGAGACGAGCACGAGCCACAGCAGGAGGAAGCCGACCTCGGCGCCCAGCGCGGTCGCGGTGATGAGCTCGCCGGAGCCGACGACGGCGGCGCTCGTGACGAAGCCCGGACCGAAGAACTTCCAGCTCGCCCGCCACCCGCGCGGGGGCTCGAGGATGTCCGCCGGGTCGAGCTTGTAGGGGTCGCGCGCCGGCGCGGACGCGGATTCCGCGCCGGGGGTGCCTGTCGTCACTGACATCGCTGGTGGTCCTCTCGGGGGTGAACGCCGGGGACCGGGCGGCGACGCGCGTCGTCGCTGGCCAGGTCCCGGGCGATGGAAGGAAGGGGGGCGGCGGTGGCCGTTGAGACCGCCATCACTCAAAAAGCAGACTAAACATCGCGATTCCTCTGACCGTAAAAGATGCCGTTTGTTGCCACGGAGGCAGCGAGGGGGCGCGCCGGCGATCGGGACGGGCCGGCCCGCAGCCGCGGAGGAGGCCCCACGCCGGTCCAGATCCGGGCGCCTGGCACGGGGAGGGTGGATGCTCCGACAGAATGAGTGCCTTGGCACCAGACAGGAGAACCGCATCATGAGCAGATCCGTGCGTCCCAAGCGCGTCGCCACCGGCGTCGCCGTGCTCGCGACCGCCGCGCTCGCGCTGGCGGCATGCACCCCGGGATCGAACACGGCCTCGGACCAGACCAGCACCGGTCGGTCGCCCAGCGAGGTGGTTACCGACATCTCGAAGGTCGGCGACCAGACCCTCACCGTGTGGGACCAGGAGGTCCGCGGCGGCCAGAACGAGCAGATGGAGCGGCTCAACGCCGCGTTCGAGGAGAAGTACCCGAACATCACCATCAAGCGCGTCAAGCAGTCCACCGACGACCTCAACACCACCCTGCGGCTGGCCCTGACCGGCAACGACGCCCCCGACGTCACCCAGGCCAACAACTCCCGCTCCCAGATGGGGCAGTACGTCGCCGCGGGCCAGCTCGTCTCGCTCGACCCCTACGCCGAGGCGTACGGGTGGAAGGACCGCTTCTCGCCCAGCGTCCTGCAGTACACGAGCTTCAGCCCCGACGGGAAGACCTGGGGCGAGGGCTCGGTCTACGGCCTGCCGCAGGTGGGGGAGATCGTCGGGGTCTTCTACTCCAAGAGCAAGCTCGCCGAGCTCGGCCTGGAGGTGCCCCAGACCTGGGCGGACTTCGAGGGGCAGCTGCAGAAGATCAAGGACGCCGGGCAGACGCCGCTGCTGCTCGGCAACATCGAGCAGTGGCCGGCGCTGCACGTGTTCGGGCCCATCCAGGGCGCCACGGTGCCCGCCGACCAGGTCCGCACCCTCGGCTTCGGCAACAAGGGCGCGAGCTGGACGTCGCCGGAGAACGTCAAGGCCGCGACGACGATCCAGGACTGGGCCAAGAAGGGCTACTTCAACGAGGGCTTCAACGGCACCGACTACGACGCCGCCTGGAAGTCGCTGACCGAGGGCAAGGGCGTCTACCTCATGGGCGGGTCCTGGCTGGCCGCCGACCTGCAGGCCGCCATGGGCGACGACGTCGGCTTCTTCGCGCCGCCGCCCGTCGAGGCCGGCCAGGGCCCGGTGACCACCGGCGGGACGGGCATCCCGTTCTCGGTCACCTCCAAGGCCAAGGACCCCGACGTCGCCGCGGCCTACGTCAACTTCATCACCAGCGACGACGCCATGAAGGTGCTCGCCGAGACCGGCAACATGCCCGTGGTCAACACCGCCGCTCACACCCCGCCGTCGGGCGTGCAGGCGGACGTCTTCCAGGCCTACGGTGACGCCACCGAGAAGGGGCAGCTGCTGCCCTACCTCGACAACGCCACCCCGACGATGAACACCACCATCGGGCAGGCCCTGCAGTCCCTCATGGCCGGGCAGTCCACCCCGCAGCAGTTCACCGAGACCGTCGAAAAGGACTATGCGGACTTCGTCGCCTCCAACGGCTGACGTGCGGGGGCGGGGCGCCGCGGTGCGCCCCGCCCCGCCGGCGCGCCGGCGCAGCCGGTACGGCCTCACCCCGTACGCCTTCCTGCTGCCCGGCCTCGCCGTCTACGCGCTGTTCCTGCTCTACCCCCTGGGCCGGGCGGTGCAGATCTCCCTGTACGACTGGGACGGCCTGACGCTGGCGACGTTCGTCGGGCTGGACAACTACGCCCAGGTCGTCGCCGACCCTCAGCTGCGGGCCGCCTTCGGCCACGCCCTCGTGCTGATCTTCTTCTTCGCCGTCCTGCCCCTGGCCCTCGGGCTGGTGCTGGCCGCCGTCCTCACCCGCGGGCGGGTGCGCGGCCTGGGCTTCTTCCGCACGGTGGTGTTCCTGCCGCAGGTCATCGCCATGGTGGTCGTGGCGGTGGCCTGGCGGCAGATCTACGCCCCCGACGGCCTGCTCAACAACGTGCTGCGCGCCGTCGGCCTGGACGGGTGGACGCGCACCTGGCTCGGGGACTTCACCCTGACGCTGCCCGCGGTGGGCCTCATCGGCACCTGGGTCTCGACGGGCCTGGTCACCGTGCTGCTCATGGCCGGGATGGCGCGGGTGCCGGGGGAGCTGTACGAGGCGGCGACGCTCGACGGCGCCGGGGCGGTGCGCCAGTTCTTCGCCATCACCCTGCCGTCGGTGCGCGCGGAGATCGTCGTGGCCCTGACCCTGACGATCATCGCGGCGCTGAAGACCTTCGACCTCGTCTACGTGACCACCTCGGGCGGGCCGGGCAACACGACGACGGTGCCCAGCTTCGAGGTCTACCGCCGGGCCTTCGAGCTCGGCCAGGTCGGCAGCGCGGCGGCGGTCGCCGTCGTCCTCACCGTCCTCATCTTCGCCATCAACCTCGCCGTCACCCGCATCGGGGAGCGGGAGCGATGAGGATCTCCGCGACCGAGCGGGCGGCGAACTACGCCATCCTGCTGCTCTTCGCCGTCGTCGCCCTGACGCCGGTGCTCACCATCCTGCACACCGCGCTGGGCCCCGAGACGCCGCAGGACGCGGCGACCGGCGCCCCGGTGCACCTGGAGAACTTCGGCCGCGCCTGGCAGCAGGGGCACTTCGGCCAGTACATGTTCAACTCGCTGGTCGTGGCCGTCGTCGTGGTGGTGCTCGCGACCATCTGCTCGATCATGACCGGCTACGCGCTGGGCGCGTTCGAGTTCCGCGGCGCCCAGGCGATCTTCTACCTGTTCCTCCTCGGCCTCATGGTGCCGACCGAGGCGATCGTCGTGCCGCTGTTCTTCGACTTCCAGGCGGTGGGCCTGACGAACACCGTCTGGGCGATCGCGCTGCCGCAGGTGGCCCAGTCGGTCGCGTTCGGCACCTTCTGGATGCGGGCGTACTTCCGCGGCGCCAACCGCTCGATCATCGAGGCGGCCCGCCTCGACGGCGCCGGCCACCACCGGGTGCTGTGGCAGGTGCTCGTGCCGGTCGCCCGCCCGGCGGTGGTCACCCTGGTGCTGCTGACGTTCATGTGGACGTGGAACGAGTTCCTCATCCCGCTCGTGATGTCGCCCAACGCCCAGCTGCGCACCGCCCCGCTCGGGCTCGCGCTCTTCCAGGGCCAGTACGTCCAGGGCACGACGCTGCTGGCGGCCGGCGCGGTGCTGGTGGCGCTGCCGGTGGTGATCCTCTACCTCTTCCTCCAGCGGCACTTCATCCTGGGCATGCTCGAGGGCGCCGTCCGGGAGTGAGACGGCGCCGAGGGGCAGCGGCAGGCGTCGGCCGCCAGATCGGGGGTGGGGCCGTCGGCGGATCCTTGCCGTCACACGATTACGGACGCCTCAAAGGTAAGATGTTTCACTGGCAATAGCGCCAGGAGGACATGCGCCGACGTGTCCAGAGCGTCCCCTGCCCGGGGGAACGCCCGCCGCCCGAAAGGTGTCGCTCATGACCGTCCAGGTACCCACCATCCCGCTGAGCTCCGGAGCGCAGATCCCCCAGGTGGGCTTCGGCACCTTCCAGGTCGACCCCGAGATCACCCGGGAGGTGGTGGCGGACGCCATCCGCAGCGGCTACCGAAGCATCGACACGGCCGCGCGCTACCTCAACGAGGCCGGCGTCGGTCATGCCGTCGCCGACTCGGGTCTCCCGCGCGAGGACCTTTTCGTCGCCACCAAGCTCGCCAACCCGGACCAGGGGTACGACTCGACGCTGCGCGCGTTCGACGGCTCCCTCGCGGAGCTGGCGCTGAGCTACGTCGATCTCTACCTCATCCACTGGCCGTGCCCGGCGCGCGGGGAGTTCGCGAACACCTGGCGGGCGATGGAGCTCCTCAGGTCCCAGGGACGGGTGCGCTCCATCGGCGTGTCCAACTTCCTCCGGCACCACCTCGAGGAGCTCGTCGCGGTCTCGCGGACCGTTCCGGCGATCAACCAGGTCGAGCTGCACCCCTACCTGCAGCAGCACGAGCTCCGGGAGTTCCACGCCGCCCACGGCATCGTCACCGAGGCGTGGAGCCCGCTGGCGCAGGGCGCCGTGCTCGCCGACCCGGTCATCGTCGGCATCGCGGAGCGGCTCGGGCGCACGCCCGCGCAGGTGGTGCTGCGCTGGCACGTGCAGCTCGGCAACGTCGTGATTCCCAAGTCGGTGACGCCGCGGCGGCAGCTCGAGAACATCGCGCTCTTCGACTTCGAGCTCGAGGACGCCGACATGGCAGCCATCGCCTCGCTCGACCGCGGCGAGGACGGGCGCACCGGTTTCCACCCGGACCGCTTCAACGGCTTCCCCGCCGATTTCGAGGCTGCCACGCCAAACTGGAACATCCCCGCCTCGAAGTAGCACCCGCGAACTGCGTCTACGAGCTCACCACGCGTACCGTCGCAGGCATGAGAGTCGTCATCGCCGGAGGCCACGGCAAGATCGCCCGCATCCTCGAGCGCCAGCTCGCCGACCGCGGGGACGAGGTCATTGCCCTGATCCGCAACCCCGACCACGCCGACGACGTGCGGGCGGCCGGGGCCGAGCCGGTCGTCTTCGACCTCGAGCAGGACAGCGCCGCCGAGCTCGCGGAGATCATCGCGGGCGCCGACGCCGTCGTCTTCGCCGCCGGCGCCGGCCCGGGCAGCGGGGCCGCCCGCAAGGACACCGTCGACCGCGGGGGTGCGGTGCTCCTGGCCGACGCCGCCGAGCTCGCCGAGGTCCGGCGCTACGTCATGGTCTCCTCCATGGGCGCGGGCCGGGGCGGCGCGGGCATCGAGGACGAGGTCTTCGCCGCCTACCAGGACGCCAAGAAGGCCGCCGACGAGGACCTCATGCGCCGCGACCTGGACTGGACGATCGTGCGGCCCGGGGCGCTGACCGACGAGCCCGGCACCGGCGAGGTCACCATGGGCGCCGAGACCGGGCGTGGCAGCATCCCGCGCGAGGACGTCGCCCGGGTCATCTGCGCGGCCCTCGACGACCCCGCCACCGCCGGCCTCGTCACCGAGGTCATCTCGGGTCCGACCCGGGTGGCGGTCGCCCTGGCGGAGCTGACCGACTGACCGGCGGGCCCGGCCCGGCCGCCAGCCGGGCCTCCGCCCGGGCCAGCGCCGCCCGCGCTGCCAGCACCGGGTAGGCCATGCCGTCCACCAGGCCGGTGCGCTCCAGCCAGCCCAGCAGCTCGGCGACGAGGAGCAGCTGGACCCGGGCCGCGCGCGCGGGCAGGAGCCAGGCGGGGTCGAGGAAGCCGGGCAGGGCGGCGACGAGGACGGCCGGGCCGGTCACCCGGGCGACCGCGCCGGCCGGGTCCACCTCCCGCTCGGCGGCGACCAGCACCCGGTCGTCCGGGCCGAGCCAGCGCTCGGCCTCGGTGTCGAGGTAGGTCTCGAGGTGACGGCGCACGAACGCGGCCGTGTCGCGCACACCCGGGCGGCGCAGCACCCGGTCGTGCGCGAAGAAGCCGCTGATCGCCGCCGCGGCGGAGACGGGAACGGTGGTGGGCTCCATGGCCGGAGACTGCCACCGACCACTGACACCGGCGCCCACCCGCTACCCTGGGGGGCGAGACACCGGGATACCGAGCCGCTGTGCCGGATCCCACACCGTCCGGAGCGGCCCGCCGGGCCGGAGACATTTGCCCCGGGGCGCGCCAGACCGTAACCTAGAGCGTCGGTGCGCCGCAGAGCGGTGCGCCGGACCCCAAGTCTTGCGCGTCCCCCCGATCGCCGTGCGGCCGGGCGCGGGTGCGTGATCAACAAGAGCCGAAACGACAGAGATGAGCAGCAACGTGGTGTACGCGATCGTCAAGGCCGGCGGCCGTCAGGAGAAGGTGTCCGTCGGCGACGTCGTCGTCGTCGACAAGCTGACCGGTGAGGTCGGCGAGACCGTCGAGCTCGAGCCGATCATGCTCGTCGACGGTGACAAGGTCACCACGGCCGCCGGCGACCTGGACAAGGTCAAGGTGACTGCCGAGATCGTGCGGGCCGAGAAGGGCCCGAAGATCTCGATCGTGAAGTACAAGAACAAGACCGGCTACCGCAAGCGCCAGGGCTACCGCTCCAAGCTGACCCGCCTCAAGGTCACCGGCATCAAGTAAGTTGCGGCCCGCACGGGCCCGTTCCTGACAGAAGACGAGAACGAAAGCAGGTTCGAGATGGCACACAAGAAGGGCGCCAGCTCCTCCCGGAACGGCCGCGACTCCAACGCCCAGCGCCTCGGCGTGAAGCGCTTCGGCGGCCAGGTCGTCAAGGCGGGCGAGATCATCGTGCGCCAGCGCGGCACCCACTTCCACCCCGGCCTCAACGTCGGCCGCGGCAAGGACGACACCCTGTTCGCCCTCGAGGCCGGCGCCGTCGCCTTCGGCACCCGCCGCGGGCGCAAGGTCGTCGACGTGGTTCTGGCCGAGGCCTGATCCACCAGCGAACGCAGCCACAGGGGCGGACGGCGTGATGCCGTCCGCCCCTGCTGCATATCCGGGCGCCGGCGGAGCGCCCCGCAGCACCAGGTACAGCAGCAAGCAGCAAGGAAGAGGACGACGGCGATGGCCACCTTCGTAGACCGCGTGGTGCTCCACGTGGCCGCCGGCGACGGCGGGAACGGGTGCGCGTCCATCCGGCGCGAGAAGTTCAAGCCCCTGGCCGGGCCCGACGGGGCGAACGGCGGCCGGGGCGGGGACGTCGTCCTCGTCGTCGACCCGCAGACCACCACGCTGCTGGCCTACCACCACGCCCCGCACCAGCGCGCCACCTCCGGCACCCAGGGCGCGGGGGACATGCGCGCCGGGCGCAACGGCGAGGACCTGGTCCTCCCCGTGCCCGACGGCACCGTCGTCAAGTCGCTGGACGGGGAGGTGCTCGCCGACCTCGTGGGCGCCGGCACCCGCTTCGTCGCGGCCACCGGCGGCCACGGCGGGCTGGGCAACGCCGCGCTGGCCTCCCCGCGGCGCAAGGCGCCGGGCTTCGCCCTGCTCGGCGAGGAGGGCGAGCGCATCGACCTCGTCCTGGAGCTGAAGTCGGTCGCGGACGTCGCGCTCGTCGGCTTCCCCTCCGCCGGGAAGTCCTCGCTCATCGCCGCGATGTCGGCCGCCCGCCCGAAGATCGCCGACTACCCCTTCACGACCCTGGTGCCCAACCTCGGCGTCGTGCAGGCCGGGTCCGAGCGCTACACCGTCGCCGACGTGCCGGGCCTCATCCCCGGCGCCTCCGAGGGCAAGGGCCTGGGCCTGGAGTTCCTGCGCCACATCGAGCGGTGCGCGGTGATCGTGCACGTGCTCGACTGCGCCACCCTCGAGCCCGGCCGCGACCCCATCAGCGACCTCGACACCATCGAGGCCGAGCTGGCCGCCTACGCCGGCGACCTGGACATCGCCGGCGGCCGGGTGCCGCTCATGGAGCGGCCGCGCATCGTGGTGCTCAACAAGATCGACGTCCCCGAGGCCCGCGACCTGGCCGAGCTCGTCCGTCCCGACCTCGAGGCGCGCGGCATGCGCGTCTTCGAGATCTCGACGGCCTCCCACGAGGGCCTGCGGCCGCTGTCCTTCGCGCTCGCCGAGATCGTCGCGCGGGCCCGCGCCGAGGCCCCCGCCCAGGAGGCCACCCGGGTGATCCTGCGGCCCAAGGCGGTCGACGACGCCGGCTTCACCGTGACCCCTCGCACCGGGCCGGACGGCGTCTTCTACCAGGTGCGCGGCACGAAGCCGGAGCGCTGGGTGCGTCAGACCGACTTCAACAACGACGAGGCCGTCGGCTACCTCGCCGACCGGCTCGCCAAGGTCGGCATCGAGGAGAAGCTGTACAAGGTCGGGGCCGTCGCGGGCGACACCGTCGTCATCGGCCCGGTCGAGGGCGGCGTCGTCTTCGACTGGGAGCCGACCCTGCAGGCCGGCGCGGAGCTGCTCGGCCCGCGCGGCACCGACCTGCGCCTGGAGGAGAGCGCCCGGCCCACCCGCGCCGAGAAGCGTCGCGGCTACCGGGACCTCATGGACGCCAAGACGGCGGCCCGCGAGGAGCTGTGGACCGAGCGCGAGTCGGGCCGCTGGACCGACCCGACCGCCGAGGACGAGTAGCGCGCCCGGGGAGCGGCTCGGGCTCGCCCGGGTGCGGCCGTGCCCGGCTCGTTCGGGCTCGGCCGTGCCCGAACGAGGCTCTCAGGTGGCTCCCAGGCCGCGCGTCGTAGGGTGGATGGCCGCGGTGGAAACGTTCTGCCGTTGCACGGCAGGAGGCACATGTCCCAGGACCCGCGCGCCGCAGGCGGCGCCGACGCGACCAACGAGCCGAACCCCGCGGTGACGACGCCGGACGGCGCCGCACCCGCCGGGGCGGACCAGCCCGGCGGCCCGGACACCAGGCCCGTTCCGGCGGGCGGGAGCGCCGGGCGCGGTGACGGGGCCGAGGTGGCCGACGCGGCCCCGGTGGAGGGGACGCCGGTGGAGGGGACGTCCGACCACGGTGAGGTGGCGGAGCACGCTGAGCCCACCGAGGCACGTGCGGCAGAGGGTGAGGACCGGGCGGCAGAGGCCCAGGACCGGGCGGCAGAGGGCGAGGACCGGGCGGCTGAGTCGGCCGCCGAGCGTGCGGGCGTGGGCCGGTTGGTCGCCGTCGCGCTCGTGACGACGATCGCCGCGGTGTTCGCCGTCGTCGCGCTCGTCGCGCCCTACCTGGGCACCGGGCCGCGCAATGTGCCGGTCGGCGTGGCGGGGGAGAAGTCCTCCACCGCCCAGATCGAGCAGCTGCTCACCACGCTCCAGCCCGGGGCCTTCCACGTGAAGACCTACGACGACGCCGACGCGCTGCGGGCCGCGACCCTGCACCGGGAGGTCTACGGCGGGTTCGCGGTCGACCGGTCCAGCTCCACCGCCGTCGTCGCCACCGGCGCCAGCCCGGTGCTCGGGCAGTTCCTCGGCAACATCGGCAACTCCCTGGGCGCCACCGTCGACGACGTCGCGCCCGGCTCCGCCAAGGACAGCACCGGATACGGCCTGCACGTGGCCGCCACCGTGGCGGCCCTGGCCGCCGTCGCCGGCGCCTGCGTCCTCGCGCGGACCGGCGGGCGGCGCCTGTCCACCCAGCTGACCGGGGCGCTCGCGCTGGCGGTCGTCCTCGGCATCGGCGTGGCGGCCGCGCTGCAGCTGCTCGACTCCGTCGCGGGCGCCTTCCTCCAGGTGGCCGCGGTGACGGCGCTCGCCGTCCTGGCGGTCGAGGTCGTCGTCCTGGCGCTCGTGCGCCTGGGCGGGCTCGTGGCCGCCGGCCTGTTCACCCTGCTCATCGTGGTGCCCGGGATCGGCCTGTCGGGGCTGACCTCGGCCCCGGAGATGCTCCCGAGCCCGTTCGGCGCCATCGGCCAGCTCCTCCCGCAGGGCGCCTACGGCCGGCTCGTGCAGTCCGTCGCCTACCTCGGTGGCGGCGGGGCGCTGCGTCCGCTGCTGGTCCTGCTCGCCTGGCTGGTGCTCGGCGCCCTGCTGCTCTGGCTCGCCCGCGCGCGGGAGGCCGCCGCCGACCGGCGCCGGGGCACCGAGGCCCACATCGCCGCCCTCGAGGCGGAGGCCGTCGAGGACGACGGCGAGGCCACGACCGTCCCCGGCGAGAGCGCGACGGGAACCACGGCCCGGCCCGCGACCGCCTGACACGCCGGGGCGGCGGCGGTCCCGTCTCGGCCTGCCCAGGCCTTGCCGGCGCCGCCCCGGCTCGGGCTGCCGGATGACGCCCGGGGTGCCACGGTGGAACCATGACGGAGAAGGACGAGAAGAGAAAGCCCGGTGCCGCCGATCTCACCTTCGGCGGCGCGGACGAGGAGCCCGCGCTCGAGGACGACCTCGGCCGTTCGCCGAACGTGCACGGCGACGAGGGCGGGGGAGACCCCGCCGCCGGCGCCTACCAGGACACGCACGAGGGCAACCGCGGTCGCACCAAGCGGCTCGAGCCCTGACGCGCGCCCGGCGCGGCCCGGCCGGGGCCGCGCCCCGCTGAACCGTCCGGCGCCCTCGGCGACGGTCGGTCGGTCCGAGGTCAGGTGGTCCCATGACGGCCCTCGGCGACCTGCTCGCGGCACGGATGCAGATGGCCATGTCGCTGGGGTGGCACATCGTGCTCGCCTGCCTGGGCGTCGGCTTCCCCGCGCTGGTGCTGCTGGCCGAGTGGCGCGGGCTGCGCGCCCGGGACGAGGTCTGGACGCTCATCGCCCGCCGCTGGGCCAAGGGGCTCGCCGTCGTCTTCGCCGTCGGCGCGGTCTCGGGGACGATCCTCTCCTTCGAGATGGGGCTGCTGTGGCCCGGACTCATGGGCACCTACGGCGAGGTCATCGGGCTGCCGTTCGCCATCGAGGGCATCGCCTTCTTCATCGAGGCGATCTTCCTGGGCATCTACCTGTACGCCTGGGGCCGCCTGCCGCCCCGCGCGCACCTGCTCTCCGGCGTGCCGATCGTCATCGCCGGGGTGGCCTCGGCGTTCTTCGTGGTCACGGCCAACGCCTGGATGCAGACACCCGTCGGCTTCCGGGTGGAGGACGGACGGGTGGTCGCGGCGTCGCCGTGGCGGGCGATGTTCAACCCGGCCATGCCGCACCAGACCGTCCACATGATCGTCGCCGCCCTCATGGTCAGCGGGTTCCTCGTGGCCAGCGTCTACGCCGTGGCGCTGCTGCGCGGCCGCCGGGACGCCTACCACCGGCGGGCGTTCGGCCTGGCGTTCACCCTCGGCGCGATCGCCGCCCCCGTCCAGGTGCTCGTCGGCGACGTCGCGGCCCGCGCCGTGGCCGACCTGCAACCGGTCAAGCTCGCCGCCATGGAGGCGCTGCTGCGCAGCGAGCAGGACGCCGGCCTGCACGTGGGCGGGATCCTCAGCAACGGGGAGCTGAAGTACGCCATCACCATCCCGCACGCGCTGTCCCTGCTCGTCCACGGTGACCCGCACTCGACGGTGGCCGGGCTGGAGACGGTCTCGCCGGCCCTGTGGCCGCCGATCATGATGGTGCACTGGAGCTTCGACATCATGGTGGGGCTGGCGTTCGGGCTGCTCGGCCTGTCGCTGTGGTTCGCCGTCGCCGGGTGGCGCCGGCGCGCGCTGCCCGCCTCGCCGTGGTTCTACCGCCTCGCCGTGCTGGGCGGGCCGGCCGCCGTCCTCGCCCTGGAGTGCGGCTGGGTGGTGACCGAGGTGGGCCGCCAGCCCTGGATCGTCTACGGCTACCTCCTCACCGCCGACGCGGTGAACCCGGTGCCCGGGCTGCGCCTGGGCTTCTACGGGCTCATCCCGGTCTACGTGTTCCTCACCATCGCCGCCGTCTACGTGCTGCGCCGGCTCGCCCACGCGCCCCTCGACACCGGGGTGGCCGAGCACGTGGCGGACTACCGCTCCGTCGGCGGTAGCTCGTGACCCTCGCCGACGTCGCCCTGGCGGTGCTGTGGCTCGCCGTCGTCGCCTACCTGCTCTTCGGCGGGGCCGACTTCGGCGCCGGCACCTGGGACCTGCTCGCCGGGCGCGGGGAGCGCGGCCGGCCCGTCCGGGAGCTCATCGAGCACATCATCGGGCCGGTGTGGGAGGCGAACCACGTCTGGCTGATCTTCGCCATCGTCATGGCGTGGACCGCCTTTCCCCTCGCGTTCGCGTCGGCGGCGGCGACGCTCATCATCCCGCTCACCCTGGTGGCGGTCGGCATCATCTTCCGCGGCTCGGCGTTCGTGTTCCGCAAGTCCGTGCCGGCGGGACGGCTGGAGGAGCTGTTCGGGGTGCTGTTCGCGGCCTCGTCCGTGCTCACGCCGTTCTTCCTCGGTGCCGTCGCCGGGGCCCTGGCGTCGGGGCACGTGCCGTACGGCACGGTGGGCGACGTGGTGGGCAGCTGGCTCACCCCGGCGAGCCTGTTCAGCGGGGTCATGGCAGTGCTGGTGTGCGCGTACCTGGCCGCCGTCTACCTCACCGGGGACGCCCGGCGTACCGGCGAGCACGCGCTCGCGGAGTACTTCCGGACCCGGGCGCTGGTGTCCGGGATCGTCACCGGCGTCGTGGCGGTGACCGGGCTGGTCGTCATCGCCCGGTACGCCGGCGGGCTGTTCATCGGGCTCGTCGGCGTGGCGCTGCCCTTCGCCGTCGCCTCCGCCGCCGCGGGGGCCGCCAGCCTCGTGCTCCTGGCGCTGCGCCGCTACGGCGCCGTGCGGCTGACGGCGGCCGCGGCGGTGGCGCTGGTCCTGGTCGCGTGGGCCGCGGCGCAGTACCCGCACCTCCTCCAGGCGAACGTCACGGTGCAGCAGGCGGCCGCGACCGACGCGGTGCTGGGGGCGGTGCTCGTCAGCCTCGCCGTCGGGGCGGTCCTCCTGGTCCCGTCGCTCGTGTGGCTGTACTCGATGTTCCAGCGCGAGAGCCGGCGCCAGGGCGCGGACGTGGGAACCGGCCCCAGCGCGGACGCCTGAGCCGGCGCCCGGGCGCGGGCCCCTGACCCGGCAGCCGTCTCGGCCGCGAGGCCCGCCGCCCGCGCGGCCCGACGCCCGCGCGGCCCGACGCCCGCGAG
>NZ_VUKF01000047.1 GCF_009193185.1 Georgenia thermotolerans
CGGGCGCGCTGGACGAGGCGGCGCCCGCGCTGCACGCCCACCCCGGCGCCGTCGTCGCGGCCGCCGGGATCGACGCCGTCTGCGCGGCCTACCGCGGGCCGCTGGCCACCTGGCGCGCCGGCGCCACCCTGCTGGTGCTGCGCCCGGCGGTGGTGCCCGCCGCCCAGCTCACCGCGGCCGACGTCGCCGCGGCGGCCGATCCCGTCCGGCCGTTCCACCCCGGGCGCGGCGCCGTCGTCGACCGTGGCGTCGTGGTGCCCGTCCAGGTGGCGCGGGTGTCCAGCGGGTGAGCCGGTTCAGGGCAGGAAGGAGGGCGTTCCGGTGTGGGAGGTGTAGTCGCGCGAGGAGGGCCAGAGCACCCCGACCACGACGCCGGCCGCGACGAGGACGAGGAGGACGACGAGGTAGATCGGCAGCGCGCCGGCGGTGGCGATGGCGACGAAGGCCTGGAGCAGCTGCCAGGTGATGACCGGCCCGCGCCCCCAGCGGCGCCGGCGCCACAGCGCCCGCCCGCCGGCGAGGAGCAGCAGGGCCAGGCCGACGAAGAACACCGCCATCGCGACGGTGGTGCTGACGTCGACGACGAGGCCGCGCACGACGTCCAGGAGGAAGGCCACCGCCATGCCGAGCAGCGCCGCGGCCTCGAGCACGACCGCGAGCAGCGCGGCGGCGAGCGGTGCGGGAACGGGCCTGTGGCCCTCGGAGGCGGCGGAGGCGTCGCGGGTCGAACTCACCCCACGAGCCTAGTCGGCGCGCCCGCGGCCGCCCGCGAGCCGCCGACCTGGGGCGATGCACGAGCCCCCAGAACATGTGACGAAGGCCACGTCCGTAACCTGATAGTCACTTGTCCGAAACCTCTTGTCGTCGCACCTTTGCCCGTGCCAACCTTGTGTCAGCCGCAGAACCCCCCAAGAAGTTGGGCCTTCGATTCCCCTTGCCGAGGACTCGGACCCCGACGCGTGCCCTGAAGGAGCCCCCGAATGGATTGGCGTCACCGCGCTGCCTGTCTCACCGAGGATCCGGAGCTGTTCTTCCCGATCGGGAACACCGGCCCCGCCCTCGCGCAGATCGAGGAGGCGAAGGCTGTGTGCGGCAAGTGCGAGGTGGTCGACACCTGCCTCAAGTGGGCGCTGGAGACGGGTCAGGACTCCGGCGTGTGGGGCGGCCTGAGCGAGGACGAGCGGCGCGCGCTCAAGCGGCGCACCGCCCGCGCCCGCCGCGCCGGCTGACCGCCGCACCGCACGACTGACCACGACGCCGCCGGGAGACCGGCGGCGTCGTCGTGTCTGCGGCCGCCGGTCGAGACTCGTCGCCCTGGGTCGGGCCGGCGCCCCTGCGGACGGGTGGCAACGGATAGCCGCGTCGCGACGGGCCCCGTCCGGAGTCAGCGCTCCCGGACCCCCGGCCGGAGTCAGCGCTCCCGGACCCCCGGCCGGAGTCAGCGCTCCCGGCCCCCCGGCCGGAGTCAGCGCTCCCGCTGGCGGGCCCGCAGGATCACCTCGGTGCCGCCGTCGGGCACCGGGCGCCATTCGATGGACCCGCCCAGCTCGCCGGTGACCAGGGTCTTGACGATCTGGGTCCCCAGCCCGGAGAGCACCTTGCCCTCCTCGATCCCCCGCCCGTCGTCGCGCACGCGGACCTCCAGGTCCGAGCCGTCCCGCTCGGCGTGCACCGTGACCGTTCCGCTGCGCCCGTGCAGGCCGTGCTCGACGGCGTTGGTCACCAGCTCGGTGAGCACCACCGCCAGCGTGGTCGCCGCCTCGGCGCCCACGAGGCCGAAGCTGCCCTCCACGACCGTGCGCACCGAGGAGTCCGGGGAGGCCACGTCGGCCGCCAGGCGCAGCACGCGGCCGAAGACCTCGTCGAAGTCGACCACCTCGTCGATGTTCTGCGAGAGCGTCTCGTGCACCAGGGCGATCGTGGAGACCCTGCGCTCGGCCTCCTCCAGGGCGTCCTTGGTCTCGGGGTTGTCCGAGCGGCGCGCCTGCAGGCGCAGCAGCGCCGAGACGGTCTGCAGGTTGTTCTTCACCCGGTGGTGGATCTCCCGGATGGTGGCGTCCTTGGTGATGAGCTCGCGCTCGCGCCGGCGCACCTCCGAGACGTCCCGGCACAGCAGCAGGGCGCCGCGCCGCTCCCCGCGGTCGGTCAGCGGGACCGCGCGCAGGCTCAGGGTCACCCCGCGGACCTCCACCTCGGTGCGCCAGGCGGCCCGTCCCATGACGACGACGGCCAGGGTCTCCTCCACCGAGGAGGACTCCTCGAGCAGCTGGGTGACGACCTCGGCGAGCACCTCCCCACGCAGCTGGCCGATGACCCCCAGCCGGTGGAAGTTGCTCACGGCGTTGGGGCTGGCGTAGATCACCCGGCCCTCGGCGTCCAGGCGCACCAGCCCGTCGCCCACGCGCGGGGCGCCGCGCCGGGACCCGGTGGGGGCGCCGGCCTGCGGGAACTCCCCGCGCGAGATCATCGCGCAGAGCATGTCCGCGATCTCGGTGTAGGAGATCTCCAGGCGCGAGGGCACCCGGGTGGCCGGCAGGCTGGACTCGCGGGTCATGACGCCGAGCGCGCGGCCCTCGTGCACGACCGGCACGAGCACCTCGCGCACCCCGTACGCGGTGCGCGACTGCTCGGCGCGCAGATGGATCCCGCCGTCGGCCATGGTCTGGCGCAGCAACTCCTGGCGCTGCTCGGGGATGCGGTGGCCGACGATGTCGTCGTAGTGGACGGTCGCGGCCGTCGAGGGACGGCAGTGGGCGGCCGCGACGAAGCCGCCGTCGCCGGTGGGCAGCCACAGCACCAGGTCGGCGAACGCCAGATCCGCCACGACCTGCCAGTCCCCGACGAGCTGATGGAGCCACTCGGTGTCCTGGGGCTCGAGGTCGACGGTCTCCGCGATCATGTTCGCCAGGGTGGGCACGCCCCCACCCTAGTGCCGCCGCCGCGGGCGGCCCGCCGCGCCCGCCACCGACCGACGGCCGGCGCCCGAATCGGTCCGCGGCGGCGGTTACCCTGTCGGGGTCCCGCCGGCGCCGCGCGTCGCGCCGGCGTCCACGACCCCGAAGGAGCACCGTGCACTTCTCTGCCACGTCCGACTACCCCGCCGACGCCACCACCGTCGCCGCGATGCTCGCGGACGAGGACTTCGCCCGCCGCCGCGCCGAGGCGACCGGGCCGCTGGAGCAGTCCACCGAGGTCACCCGCGACGGCGAGGCCTTCACGGTGACGACCAAGCTCAAGATGCCCACGACGATGGTCCCGCCCAAGTTCCGGTCCTTCGCCCCCAGCGCGCTCAACGTCACGCTGGTGGAGGCCTGGGCCGCCCCGGGCGCCGACGGCGCGCGCACGTCCACGTTCGACGTCGACATCCAGGGCGTGCCGGCCAAGGTGCGCGGCACGCAGAAGCTCGCCCCGTCGGCCGCGGGGAGCACGAAGACCTACGACGGCGAGGTCACGGCCTCGATCCCGCTCGTCGGCAAGAAGATGGAGCAGATGGCGGTCGCGGCCGTGGACAAGATCGTCCAGGTGGAGCGCCGCATCGCCCTGGAGTACCTCGCCGAGCACTGAGGCACCCCGGCGCGTCCGGCCACCGCGCGGGTCGGCCGGACGCGCCGCCTGGGGACGACGCGGCGCCTGGCGCGGTCGAACGCCCGGACGCGCCGCCCCTCAGCCCCGCTCGGGGGGCAGGTGCCCGAAGCGGTGCCGCGTGATCGAGAGCGCCTGCTCGCGCAGCACGGTGAGCAGCTCGCGCCGCCCCGTGGCCAGCACCGGCTGGGTCAGCAGGGACACCTCCTCCCCCGCGAGCGCGCCGGGCAGGGTCGCCGCCTCGTCGCCGATGACCCGGACCCGCCCGGTGACCTCGCCGCGACGCACGCGGCCGACGAACTGGTCCTCCGACTCCGCCGCGTCGACGTGCGCCGCCAGGCGGCGCAGGCCCAGGCGCGCCGGCTCCCCCGTGGCGTCGAGCGCCTTGAGGGCGTCGGAGAGCTCGCCGTGCAGGCTCACCCGGACCTCGCCGCCGGCCAGCTCGGCGGCGAGCAGGACGCGGACGAGCTCGACGGCGCTCGCCCCGGCCCCGGCGCGCACGGTCACCGGCACGGGCCGGTAGCGGAAGGTGTTCTCCTCGGCGCGCAGCCCGGTCCAGTCGACCTCCCGGCCGAGCTCCTCGGCCCACGCGGCGGCGTCGGAGGCGACCGCGGCGCGCAGCCAGGACCGGTCGGCCTGGGAGGTGATGAGCCCGGTGTAGTCGGCCAGGGCGCGGCGCACGTCGCGCACGGGCTCGGCCTGCCGGCCCGGGACGCCGTCGGCCTCCCAGGTGCCGAGCTGGGCGACGTAGTTCGGCCCGCCCGCCTTGGCGCCGGGGCCGACGGCGGAGTCCTTCCACCCGCCGAACGGCTGGCGCTGGACGATGGCGCCGGTGATGTGCCGGTTGACGTAGGCGTTGCCCACCTCGACGTGGTCGAGCCAGAAGGCGATCTCGTCCTCGTCGAGGGAGTGCAGCCCGCCGGTGAGGCCGAACGCGGTGGCGTTCTGCAGCGCCACGGCCTCCTCGAGGGTGCGCGCCCGCATGATCCCGAGCACCGGGCCGAAGCACTCGGTGAGGTGGAAGAACGAGCCCGGCGCCACGCCGTCCTTCAGCCCCGGCGACCACAGCCGGCCGGTGTCGTCCAGGCGGCGCGGCTCGACGAGCCAGGACTCCCCCGGCTCCAGCGTGGTCAGCGCGCGCTCGAGCTTGCCGGTGGGCGGCTCGATGACCGGTCCCATCGTCACGCCCAGGTCGTCGGGCCAGCCCACCCGCAGGGACCGCACGGCGTCGACGAGCTGGCGGCGCAGCCGCTCCGAGCGCCCGGCCGAGCCGACGAGGATGACCAGGGAGGCCGCCGAGCACTTCTGCCCCGCGTGGCCGAACGCGCTCTTGACGAGGTCCGCCACCGCCAGGTCGTAGTCCGCGGCGGGGGTGATGACCAGGGCGTTCTTGCCCGACGTCTCGGCGTACACCCGCGGGCCGCCGGGGCGGTCGGCCCGCCAGCGCTCGAACATCCGCGCGGTCTCGATCGCGCCGGTGAGCACGACGGTGTCGACGCCCGCGTGCGCCACCAGCGCCCGGCCGACCTCGCCCTCGTCGGTGCGCACCACCTGCAGCAGGTCCGTCGGCGCCCCGGCGGCCGTGAGCGCCGCCTGGACCGCCCCCGCGGCGACCTCGGTGCAGCCGGGGACGGCGTGGGCGGGCTTGATGACGACGGCGGAGCCGGCCGCGAGCGCGGCCAGCACCCCGCCGGTGGGGATGGCCACGGGGAAGTTCCACGGCGGCGTGACGAGGGTGAGCGTGGAGGGCGTGAAGGTGGCGCCGTCGGTGGACAGGTGCCCGGCGTCCGGGTCCAGCTCGGCGGCCCGGTCGGCGTAGTAGCGGGCGAAGTCGATCGCCTCGGAGACCTCGGGGTCGGCCTCGGCCACGGTCTTGCCGCCCTCGGCGGCCATGACGGTGACGAGCTCGCCGCGGCGGGCCTCGAGCTCGTCGGCGGCCGCGCGCAGGACGGCGGCGCGCTCGGCGCCGCTGCGCGCGGCCCAGCCCGGCTGGGCGGCGCGGCCGGCGGCGACCACCCGGTCCACCTCGGCTCGGGAGGCGAGCATCGGCGAGCTCGGCGGCGCGGGCCGGGCGGTGACCCGGTCGGCGGCCCAGGCCCGCACGGCGGGCAGCGCGGGGTCGGCGTCGGTGGTGTTGGCGAAGCGCTCCCCGGCGCGGGGGTGCTCGGGCGTGCGGCGCGGCGCGGCGGGCACGATCGCCATCGCGGCGACCGAGGCGCGGAACCGGGCCTCCTGGTCCGCCATCGCGCCCGCCGGCCCGGCCGCGTCGCCGCCCGCCACGCCGTCGCCGGCGCCGGCGAAGAGCGCGTGGAGGAAGTTCTGCGACTGGGAGTTCTCCTCCAGGCGGCGCACGAGGTAGGAGACGGCGACGTCGAAGTCCTCCGGCGCCACGACCGGGGTGTAGAGGATGACCGTGCCGACCGTGTCACGCACCGCGCGGGCCTGGGCCGGGGCCATGCCCTGGAGCATCTCGACGTCGAGAGAGCCGCCCACGCCGCGGTGCTCGGCGAGCAGGTGCGCCAGCGCCACGTCGTAGAGGTTGTGCGAGGCCACGCCCAGGCGCACCACGCCGGCGAGCTCGGGGCGCAGGGTCCGTTCGACCAGCCGCAGGTAGTTCGCGTCGACCGCCGCCTTGTCGGCGTAGGGCGCCTGCGCCCAGCCGTGCAGCTCGGCCTCGACGCGTTCCATCGACAGGTTCGCGCCCTTGACGAACCGGATCTTGATGCCCGCCCCGCCGCCCATGACCCGCTTCTCGGCGAAGGCGATGAGCCGCTCGAGGGCGGCGAGGGAGTCGGGCAGGTAGGCCTGCAGCACGATGCCCGCCTCGAGGTCGCGCAGCTCGGGCTCGGCCAGCAGCCGCGTGAACACCTCCACGGTCAGGTCCAGGTCGCGGTACTCCTCCATGTCGAGGTTGACGAAGGCGTGCGGCGAGCGGGCCCGGGCGGCCTCGTAGAGCGGGCGCAGGCGGCGCAGCACCCGCGCGCAGGTGCCCTCGGTGTCCCAGGTGGAGATCTGCGAGACGAGGGAGGAGACCTTGATGGAGACGTAGTCGACGTCCTCGCGGGCGAGCAGCGCGAGGGTGCGCTCGGTGCGGGCGGTCGCCTCGGCCTCGCCGAGCACGGCCTCGCCGAGGAGGTTGATGTTGAGCCGGAAGCCCTGTTCCTGGGCGCGGGCGAGGTGCTCGGCCAGGGCGGGGTCGTGGGCGTCGACGACCAGGTGGCCGACCAGCTGGCGCAGCCGCTTGCGGGCCAGCGGGACGACGACGCCAGGGGCCAGCCGCGCCACCTTGGCGCCCACGGCGAGCAGCGCCTGGTCGGTGGGGCGCAGGAAGCCCGCGGCGCCGGCCGAGACGCCCGCGAGCTCCTTGGCGGCCACCCGGGCGTCCTCCGGCCGGGCGACCCGGTCGACGAAGCGCACCGCGAGGTCGAGGCCCTCCGGGTCGCCGACGAGCCCGGCGAGCTGGGTGGTCGCGACGCGCTCGGCGTCGGTCTGCCCGGCCTCGGTGGCCGCCAGCCAGCGGCGGGCGAGGTCGACGGCGTCGTCCACCAGCGCCGCGACGTCGCCGGGCACGGCCACCCCCGCGGCGGGCGTCCGGCGCTGGGGCACGTCGTCGGCGGCGGAGGTGGGAACGTGCTGCGTGGTCATGTGGTGGCCTCCTCACCGGACGGGCGGCGAGGTTCGCCGCTGCCGACGGCCCGCGGGGTGTGCCGGCCGGGTCGGCGTGTCGTGTCCACGGTACTGGCCAACCTGCCACGTGCGCATGGGTGGGCGCACCCGCAGCGGGGCTCTCACCTGCGCTCTTACCGTGCGGGGCGGCCGCGGTCGGGGCGGGACGCGTGGTGCGTCTCGAGCCGCCCTCGTCGGGCGGGTCCGGTGGTGCGCCCTGGCTCGCCGTTGAGCCAGGTGCGTGACGTACGTTACACCCCCGAAACACGTGCGCGGTCCATCTTCGGACCGACCGTGCCCGCGCGGGCGCGGCGCCGGCGCGCCGTCGGGCTTGTGACGGCCGAAAAACCGTGCCGTTCCCGCCGGTGCGCCCCGTTACTCCCCGAGCATCCACCGGTGCGGCGCGGCGAGGCGGCGTGACTCCTCCGGCCCCCACGAGCCGGGCGCGTAGGGCAGCGGGGCGGGCCGGTCGGGGCCCTGCAGCGGCGCGAACGCGGTGAACGCGGCCCGCAGCCCCTCCGCCGTCGTGAACAGCGACCGGTCCCCCACGAGGGCGTCGTTGATGAGCGAGGCGTACGGCGAGAGCCCCTCCCCGCCGGGGACGTCGTCGAGGTTGAGGCGGGCGCGCCCGGAGGAGTAGGTGAGGTCCGGGCCCGGGGTCTTGACCGTGATGCCCAGCGCGACCTCGCCCTCGCCGGCGAAGTCGATCTCCACGGTGTTGGGCACCTTGAGCTCGTGGGCGAGCGGGCCGAACGGCGGGCGCAGCACGAGGGTGATGCGCTGTTGCTTGGTGGCCATCCGCTTGCCGGTGCGCAGCAGGAACGGCACGCCGCGCCAGCGCTCGGTGTCGATCCACAGGCGGGCGGCGACGAAGGTGTCCTGGGTGGAGTCGTCCGGCACGCCGGGGATCTCGCGGTAGCCGTCGAACTGCCCGAGGACGACGTCCTCCGCGGGGTCCAGCGGGTGGAAGGACTTCAGCACCGCCTCGCGCGCCTGCAGGACGCTGTTGGGGTCGCGCAGGTCCATCGGCGGCTCCATGGCCACCTGGCTGGCCACCTGGAAGAGGTGGGTCACCAGCATGTCGAGGGCCGCGCCGGTGGCCTCGTAGAACTTCGCGCGGTTGGCGACGTCGAGGTCCTCGGGCACGTCGATCTGCACCTGCTCGATGCTGGAGCGGTTCCACTCCGAGCCGAAGAGCTGGTTGGCGAAGCGCAGCACGTAGATCGTCTGCACCCCCTCCTTGCCGAGGAAGTGGTCGATGCGGAAGACCTGCTCCTCGGCGAGCACCTCCTTGACCAGGGCGTCGAGCTTCTCGAAGGACTCCAGCGAGGTGCCGTACGGCTTCTCGAAGATGACCCGGGCGCCGTCGGCGAGGTGGTGCGCGCCCAGCCCGCGGGTGATGGGGGCGAAGGCCACCGGCGGCACGGCGAGGAAGTGGATGACCACCGGCTCGGCGCCGGTCTCCCGGCGCAGCTCCTCGCGCGCCTCCTCCAGCACCCGGGGCAGCGTCCCGGGGCTGTCGGCCCCGAAGGTCCCGGCGCAGTAGCGGGCGTTGCCGCGGATCCGGTCCCAGTCGTCCGGCAGGCCGCCGTCGCGGCGGGCGACCGCCTCGTCGACGTGCCGGCGGAACCCCTCGTCGTCGAGCTCGTCCGCCGCGCAGCCGATGATCCGCCACGCCCGCGGCATGAGGCCGCGCTCGTGGACCTCGACGATGGCGGGCAGCACCATCCGCCCGGCGAGGTCGCCGGTGGCCCCGAACAGGACGATGATGGCGGCCTCGGGCAGCGGCTGGGTGGTCGACGACGGGGAGTGCGGCATGTCCGCAACCTACGCGGCCCCGGCGTGGCGAGCGCGCCGGGCCCCCGTCCCGTTGCGAGCGACGACGCCGCGGTGACGTGCGACGATCAGGCCATGACCGACGTCGACCCGGACCTGCAGTCCGCCGCCTCCCCCGACCTGGAGGCCACCCCCTCGCCGGCGCTGTGGGCGGAGCGCACCGGCACCCGGTCCTACACCGGGCGCAACACCCGCGGCGCCCAGGTGCTCATCGGGGACAGCAAGGACGAGGGTGTCTTCTCGCCCGGCGAGCTGCTGCAGATCGCGCTCGCGGCCTGCAGCGCCCTGTCCGCCGACCACCGCCTGGCGCACGCCCTGGGCCCCGACTTCCGTGCCGTCGTCGGGGTCTCGAACGCGAAGAACCAGGAGGAGAACCGCTACGAGTCGATGACGGTGGAGATCGTCACCGACCTGTCGGCCCTCGACGAGGCGACGCGGGCCAAGACGCTCGAGCGGGCGGAGCTGGCCATCGAGCGGCAGTGCACGGTCGGGCGCACCCTCGCCGCCGGCGCCTCGCACACCATCGTGTTCACCGACGAGGCGGCGGGATGAGCGCCGCCCGACGGGCGATCGGCACGACCGGCCCCGGGCGCGAGCAGGCCGGCGGGACGGAGGAGTCGATGCTCGAGCGGCTCCTCGACCGGGCCGTGCGCCGCTCCAAGGGCCACCAGGTCGCCCTCGAGCTGCGCCGGAAGAACCCGCACGCCGCCCCCGCCGAGCTCGTCCGCCTGCTCGAGCGGCGCTACCTGCGCCGCGCCGCCCTCCTGGGTGGCGGCGTCGGGGCGGCCGCGACCGTCCCGGCCGTGGGCACCGGCACCGCGGCGGTGCTCACCACCGGCCAGGTGGCCTCTTTCCTCATCTCCTCGGCGACCTTCGCCATGGCGGTGGCCACGGTCCACGGCGTGGAGGTCGACGACGTCGAGCGGCGCCGCACGCTCCTCGCCGCCTCGCTGCTGGGCGAGGAGGGCGCGGAGATGGTCACCGGGCAGGTCGGCCTGGGCACCCTGTACTGGGCCCGCACGGTGCTCACCAAGCTCCCGATCGCCCGGATCCGGGCGGTGAACAAGATGCTCACCCGCCGGCTCGTGCGCTTCGGCTTCGCCCGCGGCGGGGCGCTCGTGCTCGGGCGGCTCGTGCCGTTCGGCGTGGGCGCCGTCATCGGGTACGTGGGGACCCGGGGCATGGGCCAGAACGTCGTCGACGGCGTGCACGAGGCGTTCGGCCCGCCGCCGGCACGCTTCACCGCCGAGCTCGAGCGGGCCCGCTGACCGCGCCGTCCGGCCGGCCCGTCGCCGCGCCGGGCCCGCCCCGGTTCGGCACGATGGGCGGATGAGCGTTCCCGTCCCCGCCCTCCCCCTGCGCGCGCCCGGCGGCGCCGTCGAGATCCCCGTGCTGGGCCTGGGCACCTGGCAGGCGCGGGGGGCCGAGGCGTACGACGCCGTCCGGACCGCCCTGGACCTGGGCTTCCGCCACGTCGACACCGCGACGATGTACGCCAACGAGCGGGACGTGGGCCGGGCGCTGGCGGACTCGGGCGTGGACCGCGACGAGCTGTTCGTCACCACCAAGCTCCCGCCCGACCGGGCCGGGCAGGAGGCGGCGACCCTCGAGGCGTCCCTGCGGGCGCTGGGTCTGGAGCACGTGGACCTGTGGCTGGTGCACTGGCCGCCGCAGGGGCGGGCGCGGCCGGAGACCTGGGAGCGGTTCGTCGAGGCGCAGCAGGCGGGCAGGACCCGGGCGATCGGGGTGTCGAACTACTCCGCCGGGCAGATCGACGAGCTCGCCGCGGCGACGGGCGTGACCCCCGCGATCGACCAGATCCCGTGGAGCCCCCGGGACTACGACCCCGCCGTCGTCGACGCGCTCCGCTCCCGGTCGGTGGTGCTCGAGGGCTACAGCCCCTTCAAGCGGACCCCCATGTCCGACGCGACGCTGGTGGCCGTGGCCCACGCCCACGGCGTCACCCCGCAGCAGGTGGTCCTGCGCTGGCACGTCCAGCACGGCTTCGTCGTCATCCCCAAGTCCGTCACGCCCGCGCGCATCGCGCAGAACGCCGACGTGTTCGGCTTCGCGCTCACCGACGCGGAGATGGCGGCCCTGGACGGGCTCGGGCAGACCCGGCGCTGACCACCGGCACCCTCGGCGCGCGCGGGGCGCCCCCGCTCAGCTGCTCATCTCGGCAGCGATGTGCCGCGACCAGCGGGCGACGGCGTCCCAGTCGCGGAAGTCGCCCACGGGCGCGTGCAGCGCCCGGGCCACGGCCCGCTCGGCGTAGGCGAGCTTGTGCTTGTCCAGGCAGCCGGGGAAGACCGCGTGCCCGCGTGCTGAGGTCGTCACCATGACGGCGGAGATGTCGACGTCCTCGGAGGGCATCGGGGGGGCACCGAGCGGGCCGGAGGAGAACAGCCACACCTCGCGCGCGGCGAGGTCGGGGCCCAGGCGCTCGACGAAGTCGTACCCGCTCTTGAGCCACCGGCCGGCGTAGACGGCGCTGCCCAGGACGACGGCGTCGAAGGCGGTGACGTCGTCGACGTCCTCGACCCGCCGGTAGTCGACGTCGTGGCCCGCGTCGGCGAGGTGACGCGCGACCGTGCGGGCGATCTCCGCGGTGGATCCGTGCCGGCTGGCGGCCGTGACGAGAACCTTCATCGGCGAACCTCCTCGGTGCCGCTCCCAGCATCTCCCGGCGGCGAGGTCCGCGCCAGGGACCTGCCGGCGCCACGCGCGCCGGCGTCGGACGCTGAACGGACGTCTCGCCCCGCGCGCCGGCCAGGGGCATCCTCGAGTCGTGGAGAGCACCGCCAAGGGGGCCGGCGCCAGGGCCGCGGGGCGGCGGCTGCCCACGGGACGCCTCGAGGCGTTCTCCGACGGCGTCCTCGCCACCGCCATCAGCCTCCTCGTGCTCGAGATCGAGGTGCCGCCGGCGGCCCGTCACCGACCGCGGAGGGCGGCATGACCGGGCACGTCACCGGCGCCCCGCCCGCGAGACCGGGACACCGCCGAGGGCAGGACGCCGTGCGGCTGGCGATCCCGCTCGTCGCCGTGATGGTGATCCTCCTCGACGCCGCGGGACTGATGGCCGGGCGGGGCGTGCTCTGGACCGGCCTCTTCGCGCTGGCCGGTGCCGCCCTCCTCCTCCGCTTCCGGAGGCACCCCACCATGTGGTGGGCGGCCGCGGCCTCCGGGGCGCTGCTGGGGCTGGCGGTGGCGGAGGCCTGGGAGCACCTGGCTCTCCCCCCGCTGCCGGAGGCCGCGGCCGCGCTGGTGCTCGTGCTGACCGGCGCCGGGTTCTGGGCGGCCTTCGCCGGCACCCACCACCGCTGGCCGCTCGTCGCCGCCGGCGCCGGCCTGGCGGGGGCCGTGGTGCTCGGCCTGACCGGGCACCCGGACGCGGTGACGGCCCGCGACGTCCTCCTCGCCGTCGCGGCCGGTCTCGGGCTCATCACCGGGCTGGGCACGGCGGCCGCCACGCCGCTGCACCGACGTCGGGCATCGCGACGCGGGACGCCCCGGCGCCCACCGGGTGCGGCACCCACCCGGTGAGACGCCCGCCGCGGGTCGGTCAGAAGCCGGACGACGGCGCGGCTACGTCTCGCGCGATCTGCCGGGCCCAGTCCTCCACCTCGTCAAGGTCCCCCGTCTCCTCGCCGCCGGACAGCGGGGCTCCGGAGAAGGCATGGTGGTCGCGCGGGCGCAGCGCCTCGGCGATCTCCGCCAGGTCCAGCGGCCCCGCCGCCACGCCGTCGTCCGGCGCCTCGGGGACGGCGCCGGTCCACGCCGGTCCGTTGCTGAAGAGCCACACCGGGCGGTACACCAGCTCGTGCAGGTGGGCGCGGAGGAAGGCGACGGCCTCGGGATGCCAGCGGCCCAGGTGCACCGCCCCGCCGACCACGAACGCGTCGTACCCGGACAGGTCCCCGACCGTGGCCACCGGTCGCACGTCCACCACCTGCCCGGCCGCGCGCAGCACCTCCGCCACCCGGTCCGCGATGCCCCGCGTCGCCCCCTGCCTGCTCGCGTAGGCCACCAGCACCGGCATCTCGCTCACCCCTCCCCGGCGTCGCTGCGCGCCGGGCCCGCGGCGCGCCCACCACCCACGATGCCCGCCGCGGCCCGCACCTGGAGGGCAAACGCGCCACCGGCCTCGCCGGCCGTGCTCAGCCGCCGCCGATCAGGGCACCAGCACCGCCGCGCCCTCGTACGCGTCGGCGGCGAGGTCGGCCAGGGTGTCCGCGGCCGCGGACAGCGGCCGGACCGTCGTGGTCGGTCGCAGGTCCAGCGTGACCGCCAGGCGCAGCAGCTCCTCGCCGTCGACGCGGGTGTTGGCGGTGACGCTGCGGATCTCCTTCTCGTAGAACACCTCGCGCTCGTAGCTCAGGGGCGGGATGTCGGTGAGGTGGATGCCGGCGATGACGCAGATGCCGCCGCGGTCCAGGGCCCGCAGCGCGGGCGGGACGAGGGTGCCCACCGGCGCGAAGAGGATGACGGCGTCCAGCGGCTCGGGCGGCGCGGCGTCGGCGCCCACGGCCGAGGCCGCGCCCAGGTCGAGCGCCAGGCGCCGGGCCGCCGCGGAGCGGGTCATGACGTGGACGACGGCGCCCTGCCGGATCGCGACCTGGGCCACCAGGTGCGCCGACGCGCCGAAGCCGGACAGCCCCAGCCGCCCGCCGGGCGGCAGGCTCGCGCGCTTGAGGGCCCGGTAGCCGACGATGCCCGAGCACAGCAGCGGCGCCGCGGCGGCGGGAGGGACGCCGTCGGGGACGCGGTAGGCGTAGCGCTCGTCCACCACCGCCCGCTCCGCGAACCCGCCGTCGGCGTCCCACCCGGTGAAGCGGGCCGACGGGCACAGGTTCTCGCGCCCGGAGCGGCACCAGCGGCACCGGCCGCAGGTCTCGCGCAGCCACGCCACCCCCACGCGGTCGCCCACCGCGAACCGGGCGGCGCCGGGGCCGAGAGCGTCCACCCGGCCCACCACCTCGTGGCCGGGAACGGTACGGGGCCGGCGCGGGGCGAGGTCGCCCTCGGCCAGGTGCAGGTCGGTGCGGCACACCCCGCACGCCTCGACGGCGAGGCGCACCTGCCCGGGCCCGGGCTCGGGGTCGGGCAGCGCGGTCCACTCCAGCGGCCCCGTGGCGACCGGCCCGGGGCGGGCGACCACCCAGCCGCGCACTCAGTCCCCCCGCTGGTGCTCGAGGCCGGCGGCGGTGTGGATGACGGCGTCGGGCCCGGGGTAGACGAGCGAGACGTGCCCGGTGTCCGACCAGCGGACCAGGTACGGGGCCGTGCCGCCCGGGCCCCGGGCCTCCAGCACCTCGCCGTCGCGCTCGGGCCCGCCCACGTGCACCGCCTGGACGACGATCCGGTCCCCCGGCGCCGCCGCCGTCATCGCCGTCGCCCCGGGCACGCCCCGGCCGCCGTCATCGCCGTCGCCCCCGGCACCGCACCCGTCGCCTCACAGCTGCGGCTGGGCGGCGCGGCGGGCGAGGTCCTCGCCCCAGGCCCGGGCGCGCTCCCGCTCGCCGGTGCGCAGCGGGCCCTCGACCTCCTCGACGGTGAACCGCTCCGGCTCCCCCACCAGGGTGAAGCCGTGGCGGCGCAGCCCCCGGGCGATGCCGTGGGTGGCGCCGCCGGAGAGCGGGGAGGGCAGGTGGGTGTCGAAGGCGGCCGCGTGCCACTCCCCCTCCACCGCGGGCAGGGTGGCCAGCCACTCGCGCACCCCGTCGGGGATGTCGCCCTGGGTGCCGACCTCGGCCGGGTGCGCCCGCCCGCGGGTCCAGTGCCGGCTCATGCTCAGCACGTGGGTGGGCGCGCCGACCACGATGAGGTCCGCCGAGCGGACGACGTCCGGCGTCGCCTCGCCCACCTCCATCACCGTGGCCTCGGCGCCGGCCTCGCGGGCGCCCTCGGCGATCGCCTCGGCGACCGCGCGGGTCTGCCCGTAGTGCGTCTCGTACACGACAGCGACGTCCATCGGTCACCTCCGCCGGGGCCGGCGCCTGTGCCGGCCGTCGTCCTCATGGTCCCCCCACCGGCCGACGGCGGGAAGGGTCTTCGGGCCCCGGCGACCCGGGCCGGAAGGCCCTTCCCCTCCTCCTGGGGGCGGGTCATCCTGGCAGCATGGCCGGTCCCCTCTCTCCCCTGGTCCGGGCGACGCGCAGCTACCCGGTGGTGGCGGCGACCCTCGCCGTCGGCGCCGTCGGCGGCGTCCTCGAGCTGGCCGGCGCCGCCACGGCGGCCCGGGTGGTGCTCTCGGTGTTCGCCCTCGCCATCGCGCTGCGCCAGTCCCGCGGCATGGTGGCCGACCTGCGGGCGGGCACCTACGGCGTCGACCTCCTGGCCATCCTCGCCGTCGTCTCCACCGTCCTCGTCGGGGAGTACTGGGCGGCCCTGGTGGTCTGCCTCATGCTCTCCGGCGGCGAGGCGCTGGAGGACTACGCCGCCGGCCGCGCCCGGCGCGAGCTCTCCGACCTGCTGGCGCGCGTGCCGCGGGTGGCGCACCGCGTCCAGCCCGACGGCGGCTCCCTGGACGTGCCGATCGACGAGGTCGTCCCCGGCGACGAGCTGTGGGTCCGGCCCGGCGAGCTCGTCCCGGTCGACGGCGAGCTGCTCACCGTCGACGCCGCGTTCGACGAGTCCTCGCTGACCGGGGAGTCCCTGCCGGTGGAGCACCGCCGCGGCGACGCCCTGATGTCGGGCTCGGTCAACGGCGGCGAGGCCATCCGTGTCCGGGCCACCGCCACCGCCGCCCAGTCGCAGTACCAGGCGATCGTCGAGCTGGTGAAGGAGGCGCAGGCCTCCAAGGCGCCGTTCGTCCGGCTCGCGGACCGGGTGGCCGTGCCCTTCACCCTGGTCGCCCTGGGGATCGCGGCCGTGGCGTGGGCGGTCAGCGGCGAGGCGACCCGCTTCGCCGAGGTGCTCGTCGTCGCCACGCCGTGCCCGCTGATCATCGCCACGCCGGTGGCGTTCATGGCCGGCATGTCGCGGGCCGCCAAGACCGGGATCATCGTCAAGTCCGGGGGCACGCTGGAGCAGCTCTCCCGGGTGCGCACCGTCGCCTTCGACAAGACCGGCACGCTCACGCACGGCGCGCCGGTGGTCGCGGCGGTCCATCCGGCCCCGTCGTGGGGCGCCGAGGAGGTGCTGGCCCTGGCCGCGGCCGTGGAGCAGTACTCCGCGCACCCCCTCGCCGCGGCGATCGTCGCCGCCGCCCGCGAGCGCGCGCTGCCGGTCCCGGCGGCGCGCGACCCCGAGGAGCACACCGCCCACGGCGTGCGCGCCACGGTGGACGGGCGCGCCGTCGTCGTGGGCAAGGAGGGCTTCGTCCGGTCCGCGGCCCCCGGCGTCGCGCCCGCCCCGCTCGCCCCCGGCCAGACCGGGGTGTACGTGGGCGTGGACGGCGCCTACGCCGGCGCCGTGGCCCTGGCCGACGAGGTGCGGGCCGAGACCCCCGCCACCCTCGCCGCCCTGCACCGCAGCGGCGTCCGCTCGACCCTCATGCTCACCGGCGACGCCGAGCCCACCGCCCGGCACATCGCCGCCCAGATCGGCATCGACGACGTCCGGGCCGGGCTGCTCCCCCAGGACAAGGTCGACGCCGTCAGGGCGGTGACGGAGCGCCCGGTGATGATGGTCGGCGACGGCGTCAACGACGCCCCGGTGCTCGCCGTCGCCGACATCGGGGTGGCGATGGGCGCGAAGGGGTCGACGGCGGCCAGCGAGTCGGCGGACGTGGTGGTCATGCTCGACGACCTCGCGCGCACCGTCCGGGCGGTCCGGATCGGCCGGCGCACCCTGCGGGTGGCCTGGCAGGCCATCGGGCTGGGCGTGGGGCTGTCGGTGGCGCTCATGGTGGTGGCCGCCTTCGGGCTGCTGCCGGCCATCGTCGGGGCGTGGCTGCAGGAGGCGGTCGACCTGGCGTGCATCCTCTGGGCGCTGCTGGCCTCCCGTCCGGGCAAGGAGGAGCGCGCCGCGGAGGTCCTTCCCCTCACCCCCGCCCCGCTCCGGGTGCCCGCCGCCGGGCCCGGCGGCGGGGACCGCCCCGGGGTGCCCGCCGGCGGGCGCGGCCGGGAGTGACCGCTGCCCAGGCCGGCGCGGGGACGACCACCCCAGGCCGTCGACCGGCGGGCGCGGCCGCTACCCCGACGGCGGTGCCGAGGCGGCCCGGAGGCCCGCCCGCACCTCCTCGTGCAGCCGCCGCAGCCGGTCGCTGGTGACGCACGCGGCCGGGGCCGGGTCGCGCACCCGCTTCGCGTCGTCCGGCAGCCACGCCAGGTCCTGCTCCAGCCGGGCCCGGGCCTGGGCGAGCGTCGCGGCGGGGCGCAGGCGCCGGCCGTCCCGCACGACGGGCTCGAGCAGCGCCCGCGCGCCCGGCGGGCCCTCGTCGTCGCGGGTGGTCACCAGGTCCGCCGCGCCCGGGCGGCGCCAGACCTGCTTGGGTCCCGGCGGGTACCCCTTGCCGGCGGAGAGCTTCGTGATGGGGCGCGCGTCGTACTCCACGAGCTTGTAGGCCGAGTCCAGCGACGGCGCGTCCGCCGAGGTGCCCACGCGGGTGCCGACGGCGAAGACGTCCACCGGGGCGCCGGCGGCGGCCAGATCGTCCACCGCGAGCTCGTCCAGGCCGCCGCTGACGACGATGCGCACCGCGGGCAGCCCGGCGTCGTCGAGCAGGCGCCGGGCGAGCCGGGCCTCGGCGGCCAGGTCGCCGCTGTCGAGCCGGACGGCGGCCCGGTCGCCCAGCCCCCGCTCCCGGATGACCGCGGCCGCCGCCCGGACCCCGCCCGCGGTGTCGAAGGTGTCGACGAGGAACGTCGGGCTCGCCGGGAACGCCGCGGCGAAGGCCGCGAACGCGGCGCGCTCGTCGCCGACGGCCTGGACGTAGGAGTGCGCCATCGTGCCGGTGGCCGGCACGCCGAGCTCGTGGGCGGCCGCGACGTTGCTCGTGGCGGCGAACCCGGCGAGGGCGCCGGCGCGGGCCGCGGCGGCGGCCGCCTCGATGCCGTGGTCGCGGCGCAGGGAGAAGTCGACCACCGGCCGGCCCCGGGCCGCCAGGACGCACCGCACCGCCTTGCTCGCCAGCGCCGTCTGGTACGTGACGGCGTTGAGCAGCATGGACTCGGGCACCTGCGCCTCGGGCAGCGGCGCCGTGACCTCGAGGAGCGGCTCGTCCGCGAGGACCACGGCGCCCTCGGGCACGGCCCAGGCGTCCCCGGTGAAGCGCAGGCCGGCGAGCGGGGCGAAGGTGGCCTCGCCGGTGCCCAGCTGCTCCCCGAGCCAGCGGGTGTCGGCGTCGGTGACCTGCCAGGCGAGCAGCCGGTCCACCGCCTCGTCCAGCCCGGCCGCCACGAGGAAGCCGCGGCCGGCCGGCAGCTTGCGGGCGAACAGGCCGAAGGTCGCCGCCGCCGCCATCCCGCGGCGGCGGTAGACCGCCGCCATGGTCAGCTCGTATAGGTCGGTGACCAGCATCGCCCGTCCTTCCGCCCGCCTCCCGGCGGAGCCGCCCCGCCGGCGCTTCCCGGCGGGGCCGCCCCGCCGTCGTCAGCCGCGCTGGACGTCGATGCGCCGCGCCGTCGTCAGTCGCGCTGGACGTCGATGCGCCGCGCCGTCGTCAGCCGCGCTGGACGTCGATGCGCCGCGCCGACGGCTCCTCCGCCGGTATCGGCAGGCGCACCTCGAGCAGCCCGTCGCGGTAGCTGGCGGAGACGACGTCCGGGCTCGTGCCCTTGGGCAGGCGGATCTGCCGCTCGAACTGGCCGTAGCGGAACTCGCTGCGGTAGCTGTCGGCCTGCTTGTCCTCGGTGCGCTCCTGGCGCTGGGCCCGGATGGTCAGGACGCCCTCGTCGACCGTGACGTCGATGTCCTTCTCCGGGTCGACGCCGGGCAGCTCGGCGCGCACGACCAGCTGGTCGCCCTCTCGGACCTCCTCGACGCGGATCGGGACGCCGGCAGGGCGGCCGGCCTCGCGGAACGGCCAGCCCATCTCGCCGAAGGGCCAGTCCCACCGGGGCGGCCAGGCCCCCCACAGGTGCTCGGCGAGCTCCCGGGGCGACCAGCGCGCGGGGGCCATCTGCTGGCCCGTCTCCTGCTCCCGGCTCGTCTCCTCCTGGCCCTGCTGGGCGGCCGTGGGCTGCTGGCCGCCCTCGCCCTCGCCACCGCCGAGCGGGGGCTGCGGGGCGCCCGGAGGCTGTGCGGACTCCGTGCTCATCGCGATCCTCCTTGACCGGTCAAGCCGGGCCGAGGTGACCCGGCCCGTCTACCGTGCGCCCGCGTGAGGCCCCACGGCAAGGGCCGAAGGTCGCGCCCGTCCCAGGTACTCGCGCACGACGCCCGGGGCGTGGTGGACTGGCTCCAGGACGCCCCGCGCCGTCTCCGCGACGTGCCGGCGGCCGACCGGTCGCCGGCCGACTCGAGGGAATTGGGGGAAGATCATGGCGACCACCTCAGAGCGACGCCGCACCGCCGGGGACGTCGTTCTCGGCATCTTGCTGCTCCTCGCCGGTCTCTTCGTGCTTGGCAACGCCGTGCTGGCGACGAAGGCGTCCATCCTGCTGCTCGGCTGGATCGCCGTGTGCGCCGGGCTCGCGCTCTTCCTCGGCGCCTTCTTCTGGATCGGTTCGGGCCGGTTCTGGTCGGCGGCGCTCGGCGGGGCCCTCCTCGTGGTGCTGGGCGTCTTCACGCTCCGCAACCCCGCGATCGGCGCGGCGACCCTCACGCTGCTGGCCGGCTCGCTGTTCCTCGCCGGTGGGCTCGTGCGGATCGTCTTCGCCTTCCAGATGGCCGAGGCGCGCTGGCTCCTGCTCGTCAGCGGGATCATCTCGGTGCTGCTCGGGCTCTACGTCCTGTTCAACCTCGGCACCGCCTCGCTCGCGCTGCTCGGTGTGCTCATCGGCATCCAGATCCTCGTCGAGGGCCTCACGATGCTCGTGGCGGGACGGGTGCGCAGCGCCCCCGCCACCGGGATGCGGCTGGGCGCGGCGACCTGAGGGCCGGCCGGGCGCGGTCAACCGCGCCGGCCGGCGCGCCACTCGGGCGCGAGCACCGCCATGCGGATCATGTCGACGCGCCGGCCGTCGAAGAGCAGCGCCTCGCGGTCCACCCCTTCGACGACGAAGCCGGCCTTCTCGTACACGTGCCGGGCCCGGGGGTTGAAGGCGTAGACCCCCAGCGAGACCCGGTGCAGCCCCACATCCTCGAAGGCGTAGCGGAGCAGGAGGGTCGTCGCCTCGGTGCCCAGCCCGCGCCCGCGGCCGTCGGGGCCGAGAAGGATCCGGAAGTTGCAGGCGGCGTTGGCGGGCTCCCACTCGTTGAGCACCACCTCGCCGACGCACCGCCCGCTCGTCCGGTCCTCGACGGCCAGGTCGAGCCGGTCCTCCTGCGCGCCACGGGTGGAGTACCAGGCGGCGAGGTCGCCGAACCGCCCGTCGTCCGCCTCCGCCTCGGCGGTGCTGGACGCGCTGCCGGTGAGGATGCGCACCTCGGGGTCGGCGATCGCAGCGGCCATCGCCGCGACGTCGTCGTCGCGGAAGGGCCGCAGGGTCACGCGTGTGCCGGTCAGTGTCGGCTTGGCGGAGAAGGGGGTTCCGGTCATGGGGGGCGATCCTGCCGGAGCCGCCCGCCGCGGGCCAAGAATGCCCGGCGGAGGCACCCGCAAACCGCACGACCGCAACGAAAACCCCGTGGTTGAGCCCGAAAGGCTCAACTTTTACGCCGAGAGCGATCTACCGCTAGCACTCTCGGGGTGTGAGTGCTAAAACGGATGCCAACGAGGCCGTCGGCCCCGGCGGGATGCCGGCCGACGGAGGCGGCCCGGAAGGTCCGGGCCGCAAGGAGTGAGGTGGTACTGATGGCTACCCGTTACGACCCCTTCCGGGAGATGGACCGCTGGCTGTCGAACGCGCGCCAGGTCCCCGCGACCCCCGGCATGCCCCTGGACCTCTACCGCCAGGGTGAGGCCTTCGTCGCCAAGGTGGACCTGCCCGGCGTCGACCCCGCGACGATCGACATCGACGTGGAGGACCGCACCCTGACCATCCGCGCCGAGCGCCGCCGCGAGGAGGCGGAGGACCTCCAGTGGCTGACCCACGAGCGCCCCGCCGGCACCTTCGCCCGGCAGCTCTCGCTGGGCCAGGGGCTGGCGCTGGACCGGATCGAGGCCGGCTACGCCGACGGCGTGCTCACGCTGACCATCCCGGTCGCCGAGGAGGCCAAGCCCCGCAAGATCCAGGTCTCCCACACCGGCCGGCCCGCCGGCGTCGAGACCGGGTCCGGCGAGGAGACCGCGTCGGTCTGACCCGCAGGAGCAGTGACAGGACAGGACTCGTCCCGGCCCGCCCGGGACCGGCCCGGTACCCCCGGGCCGTCGATCTGGAGGTGAGACAGATGCGTACCGACCCGTTCCGCGAGATGGACCGCCTGCTGGACACCGTGCTGCGCCAGGCTCCGACGACGCACCCGATGCCGATGGACCTCTACCGCCACGGCGACGCGTTCGTCGCGAAGATCGACCTGCCGGGCGTGCGCCCGGAGAGCCTCGACCTCGACGCCGAGGAGCGCACCCTGACGGTGCGCGCCGAGCGCGCGGACGACGTCGCCGAGGACGTGCAGTGGCTCTCCCGCGAGCGCCCCACGGGTACCTTCGCCCGCCAGCTCACCCTCGGCCCGCGGGTGGACGCCGACCACATCGACGCCACCTACGCCGACGGCGTGCTGACGCTCACGCTGCCCGTCGCCGCGGAGGCCAAGCCGCGCAAGATCCAGGTCGCCCACAGCGGCGGCGAGACGAGCCTGGAGCAGGGCTCCGCGCGCACGATCGAGGGCACGGCGAGCGGCGCCGCCGGCTGACGGCACGCGAGCGGCCGGGCGGGTCCCGTCCCGCCCGGCCGTCGCGCTGTCCGCGAGCAGCTCGCCGCTCCGCCTACGATGCACCCGTGACCCTCGAGCCCCGCGTCAACACCGCCTACGAGGACCTGCTCCGCCACGTCCTGGAGAACGGCACCCCCAAGAGCGACCGCACCGGCACCGGGACCCGCAGCGTCTTCGGCCACCAGATGCGCTTCCCGCTGAGCGAGGGGTTCCCGCTCGTCACCACCAAGCGCGTGTTCCTGCGCGGGGTGGCCGAGGAGCTGTTCTGGTTCCTGCGCGGGGAGCACAACGCCCGCCCGCTGCAGGACAAGGGCGTGCACATCTGGGACGAGTGGGCCGGGCCCGACGGCGAGCTCGGGCCGGTCTACGGGGTGCAGTGGCGCACGTGGCCGACGCCGGACGGACGCCACATCGACCAGGTCCAGCAGGTGCTCGACACCCTGCGGTCCAACCCCGACTCCCGCCGCATGATCGTCTCGGCCTGGAACGTGGCCGACCTGGACCAGATGGCGCTCATGCCCTGCCACGCGCTGTTCCAGTTCTACGTGGCCGAGGGACGGCTCTCCTGCCAGCTCTACCAGCGCAGCGCCGACCTCTTCCTCGGCGTGCCGTTCAACATCGCCTCCTACGCGCTGCTCACGCACATGATCGCCCAGCAGGTGGGCCTCGACGTGGGCGACTTCGTCTGGACCGGCGGGGACTGCCACATCTACGACAACCACGTCGAGCAGGTGACCGAGCAGCTCGCCCGCGAGCCCTACCCCTTCCCCACCCTCGAGCTGCGCCGGGCGCCGTCGCTGTTCGACTACACCTTCGACGACGTCGAGGTGGTCGGCTACCGCCACCACCCGGCCATCAAGGCGCCGGTGGCGGTGTGATGCTCGGGATGATCTGGGCCCAGGCCCACGACCGCGTCATCGGCGCCGACGGCGGCATGCCGTGGCACCTGCCCGAGGACCTCGCCCACTTCAAGCGCACCACCTCCGGCTCCGCCGTCGTCATGGGCCGGGCCACCTGGGACGCCCTGGACCCGCGGTTCCGGCCGCTGCCGGGCCGGCGCAACGTCGTCCTCACCCGTCAGGAGCGGTTCGCCGCCGAGGGCGCCGACGTCGTCGGCTCCCTCGAGGAGGCCCTCCGCCTCGCCGGCGACGACGGCTGGGTCATCGGCGGCGGGCAGATCCTCGTCGAGGCGCTCCCCCGGGCCGACCGGCTCGTCGTCACCGACATCGACCTCGCCGTCGACGGCGACGCCCGGGCCCCGGCGATCGACGACACCGTGTGGGAGATCGAGTCCGCCGATCCCGACCGTGGCTGGCACACCTCGCGCACCGGGCTGCGCTACCGCATCACCGCGTACCGCCGGCGCGGCTGAGCACCCCGGCGGGCTGAGCACCCCAGCGGGGCTGAGCCCCGCGTCGCGGCTGAGCCCCGCGTCGCGGCCGGGCCCCGCGGCGCGGCGCAGTCGCGCGGCACGGCCGACGGGCGACCGGCTCCGCCACGCCGCCGGATATGCTCCGGTTTTGGTAGATGCCGTCCCAAAACTGGAGAGTCGATGAGACCCGCCCGTCGTGCCGCCCTGCTCGGCGCCACCGCCCTCACCATGGCCCTGCTGGCCGCCTGCTCGTCCTCGTCGGACGCCCCCGCGGACGAGGCGCCCGCCGCCACCGCGACGGCCACGTCCGGGAACGGGGCGAAGGCCGCCCCGGCGTCCGGCGCCGGGGTCGACGACCTCGACCCGGCCGACGTCATCGCCGAGCAGACGTACACCGTGCCCGGCAGCGAGGACAAGGTCACCGTCGGGGTCCACTCCCTCGTGGTGAAGGGCGACGTGATGGTCCTCAACCTGTTCTTCACGCCGGAGTTCGCCGACCACCCCAAGGACGAGCCGATCTCCGTCTTCGACATGGTCGGCTCGGCGTGGGACCCGAGCCTGGTGGACCGGGAGAACCTCAAGGAGTACACGATCCTCAGCGAGAACGTCACCACGGACTGGGCCGCCGACCAGGTCCACACCGAGGCCACCAACGGCCAGCCGGTGCTGTGGTGGGGCGGGTACGCCGCCCCGCAGGACGACATCGACACCGTGGACGTCCGGGTGCTCGACGAGCTGCCCGAGTTCACCGACGTCCCGATCACCCGATGAGCGCGCCGTCGCCGCGGCGGCCCGCGTCCGAGGAGCGGCGCCGCGACCCGCGCACTCGTCTCGGCGTCCGCGGCGGCGCCGCGGCGGCCCTCGCCGTCGCCCTCGCCGCGACGCTCGCCCCGCCGGCCGCCGGCTTCGCCGGGCCGGACGAGCTGCCGAAGCCCACCCCCGAGCTGCTGGCCGCCTCGGTCATCCAGTGGGACCCGGCCGGCACGGTCATCCAGTGGGACCCGGCCGGCACGGTGCGCTCGGTCGAGCAGGTCGAGACCGCGGCGGGCAGGACGACCATCACCCTCGCCACGGACATCCTCTTCACCCCGGACAGCGCGGAGCTGCCGCAGACGGCGGCGGCGCGCGTCGGCGAGCTCGTCGCCCAGGTGCCCCAGGGCGCGGCGGTGCAGGTGCACGGGCACACCGACTCCGTCCAGGGCGCCGTGGACAACCAGGAGCTCTCCACGGCCCGCGCGGAGGCGGTGGCCGACGTGCTGCGGGCGGGCCGGCCCGACCTCCAGCTCGAGGTCGCCGGCTTCGCCGCCACGCGCCCGGCGGTGACCGAGCGCGCCGACGACCCCGCCACCCGCGCGGCGAACCGCCGCGTGGAGATCGTCTACGCCGGCTGAGAGTCGCCGTCCCGGGCGGCGCCGGCTGCGGCGCCGCCCGGACGACGTCGGCGGCGCCGTCCGGCGGCCCGCCCGGGGGCCACGCGCCGGGAGGAGAAGCGCCGCGAGCGGCGCAGCACCCGGTAGCCCTGCCGCCGCGGCCTGGCGGCCGGGGGGCCGGGCTGCGCCCGGTAGAACCACAGCTTGCCCAGCTCGATGAGGCCCAGGTAGCACACAACGAGCAGGACGAGCACGGCGAAGAAGCCGACCGGCAGGGGCCGGAAGCCGAGGGCGGGCGCCACGGGCAGGAACGGCAGGACGGCCCCCACCGCGACGACGGTGAACATGGCCACGGTCAGGGTCAGGCTGGGGCGGCTGCGCAGGAAGGGCACCCGGCGGGTGCGGATGACGAAGATGACGAGGCACTGGGTGGCCAGGGACTCGACGAACCAGCCCGTGCGGAACAGCGGGGGGCCGGCGTGGAAGACCCAGAGCATCACGCCGAACGTCAGGAAGTCGAACACCGAGCTGATCGGCCCGAAGAACAGCATGAAGCGGCGGATGAAGCCGACGTCCCACCGGGCCGGCCGGGCCAGCTGCTCGGCGTCCACGCGGTCGGTGGGGATGGCGAGCTGGCTGGCGTCGTAGAGCAGGTTGTTGAGCAGGATCTGGGGCGGCAGCATCGGCAGGAAGGTCAGCAGCGCCGACGCGCCCGCCGCGCTGAACATGTTCCCGAAGTTGCTCGAGGTCCCCATCAGCACATACTTGACGGTGTTGGCGAAGATGCGCCGGCCGTCCACGACGCCGTCGGCGAGGACGTCGAGGTCCTTCTCGAGCAGGATGATGTCGGCCGCGTCCTTCGCGACGTCGGCGGCGGAGTCGACGGAGATTCCCACGTCCGCCGCGTGCAGCGCCAGGGCGTCGTTGACGCCGTCGCCGAGGAAGGCGACGTCGAGGCCGCCGGTGCGCTGGGCGCGGACGATGCGGGCCTTCTGGGCGGGGCTGACCCGCGCGAACACGGTCGCGCGGGCCACGAGGGCGGGCAGGTGGGCGTCGTCGGTGGCGTCGAGCTCGTGCCCGGTGACGACGGCGGCCACGGGCAGGCCGAGCTCCCCGCAGACCCGGACCGCGACCTGGGCGTTGTCGCCGGTGACCACCTTGACCGTCACCCCCAGGCGTTCCAGGCGCTCCAGGGCCTCGCGGGCGCTCGCCTTGGGCGCGTCGAGGAAGACGAGGAAGCCGCGCAGCGTCAGCTCCCGCTCGTCCTCCGGCCCGATCGCCGCGCGCCCGGGCAGCGCCCGGGTGGCGACGGCGACGACACGCCCGCCCGCCGCGAACTCGGCGTCGAGGACGCCGCGGGCGGTGGCGGGCACCGCGGCGCAGCGCTCGAGCACGCCCTCCGGGGCGCCCTTGGTGACCAGCGTGGGCACGCCGTCGCCGTCGGCCACGAGCACGGACGCCAGGCGCCGGTCGTGGTCGAAGGGCACGGCGGCGAGCCGGCGGTAGCGGGCCAGCCCGTCCACCCGGTCGGCGCCGCCCGCCCACAGCGCCGCGTCGAGGGCGCTGCCCCCGCCGCGGTCGGCGCCGGCCACGTCCGGGTCGCTGCACAGCAGGCCGAGGCGCAGCGCGTCGGTGCTGGGGGCGCCGTCGGGGCCGACGGCGCGCAGGAACCCGATGCGGCCCTCGGTGAGCGTGCCGGTCTTGTCGGTGAGGAGGACCTCGATGTCCCCCAGGTCCTCGATGCACACCAGGCGCTTGACGAGCACCTTGCTGCGGGCCAGCTGCCGGGAGCCGGCGGCCAGGGAGGTGGAGACGACCGCGGGCAGCAGCTGGGGTGAGATCCCGACGGCGATGGCCAGGGCGAACAGCAGCGCATCGAGGACCGGCCGCTGCAGCAGCACGTTGGTCACGAAGATCGCCACGGTCAGGGCCACGCCGACCTGGACCAGCAGGAGGGAGAACCGGCGCAGGCCCACCTGGAACTCGGTCTCCGGCTCCCCCTCGGTCAGGCCGGCAGCGATGCGGCCGAACTCCGCCCGGGGGCCCGTGGCCACGACCACCCCCAGCCCGGAGCCGCCGTGGACGACGGTGCCCATGAGCGCCGCGCTGGCGAGGTCCGCGAGGGCGGCGCCGGCCGGGACCGGCGCGGCGGACTTCGCCACCGGCACCGACTCGCCGGTGAGCACCCCCTCGTCGCACTCCAGGCCGGTGGCCTCGAGCAGGCGCAGGTCGGCCGGGACCACCTCGCCCAGCCGGAGCTCGACGACGTCGCCGGGGACGAGCTCGGTGACGTCGACGGCCACCGGCCGACCGTCGCGCCGGACCACGCACCGGTGGCGGATCTGCGCGTGCAGCGCCTCGGCCGCCCGCGCCGCCCGGAACTCGTTGCCCACGCCCAGGCCGACCGAGAAGACGAGGATCACGCCGATGATGACGGCGCTGGTGCGCTCGCCGACAAAGAAGGACAGCGCGGCGGCGACGGCGAGGAGCAGCAGGAGCGGCGAGCGCAGCTGGCGCACCACCAGGGGCGCGAGGCGGGCGCGGTCCGAGCGGACGGCGTTGGGCCCGACCTGCAGGCGGCGGCGGGCGACCTCGGCCCCCGACAGGCCGGTGCGGGAGCTCCCCAGGTCGTGCAGGACCTCCTCGGCCGCCCGTGCGGCGGCGGACCCGACGGCGAGCCCCGGCGGCTCGGCGGGGGCGGTGACGGACCTGGCGACCATGGGCACCCCCATCGCCGCCAGGCTAGCCCCGCGCCGCCGGCCCCGGGCGGGACCGACGGCCGCCGGGCCCGTTCAGGCTCAGGCCGCGGCGCGCACCTCGATGAGGTTGTTCCACGGGTCGTTGACACGGACCACGGCACCGTCGTGGCGGGCGGCCACGCCCTGCTCGCTCATCCGGGCGGCCAGGGCGTTCACCTGCTCGGTGGTGGGCAGGACGATGTCGACCGTGCCGAGCCCGAGCGCCGGCACGCGCGGGCCGGCGCCGGCGCTGTTCCAGGTGTTCATGGCCATGTGGTGGTGGTAGCCGCCGGCCGAGACGAACAGCGCCTGGTTGCCCAGGCTCGTGGTCTCCTCGAAGCCTAGCTTGCGCACGTAGAAGTCGCGGGCCGTCGGCACGTCGCCGACCTGCAGGTGCACGTGCCCGACGACGGCGCCGGCCAGGCCGGCGGCGGGGGTGGTCGGGACGGTGGGCTCGGCCGTCGCGATGATCTCGCGGGCGGCGTCGGTGAGGTGCTCGGCGAGGAACCGGTTGGGGTCGAGCCAGCTCGTCCCCATCTTCACGCGCCCGTTGGTCCACTCCCACGTCTCGCGGGGCCGGTCGGCGTAGAGCTCGAGCCCGTTGCCCTCCGGGTCGGTGAAGTAGAAGGCCTCGGAGACGTCGTGGTCACCGGCGCCGGCGAAGGTGCCCGGGGCGCGCACCGCGACGGAGGCGAGCGCGGCGGCCAGGGCAGCCTGGTCCTCGAACAGGATCGCGGTGTGGAACAGGCCCGCGCTGCGCGGCGAGCCGGCCGGCAGCGAGGGGTCGTGGCGCAGCACGAGCAGCGGCACGCCGTGCCGGCCCAGGGTGACCTCGTTGCCCTCCGCGGCCAGCACGGTGAGCATGACGGCGTCGCGGTAGTAGCGGGTCATGAGGTCGAGGTCGCCGACCAGGAGCGTGACCGGGCCCATCGCGGTGTCGGCGGGCAGCAGGTCGTCGGTCGGCCGGGTGGCCGCGGCGGCGGGCTGGAGGTCGGGGATCTGGGTCATGGCTGCTCCTCGTGACGACTACTTACTTGACGCTTCAACTGGCTCCGCCGTCAGAGTATTCCGCACAGGCCCCGGGGGTCCACGGGGCGGGGGGTGAGCCGCGTCTCCTGCACCGTCTCCCCCGGCGCGTGCGGAGGTGCTGGAGCGCCGTCCGAGGTGCCGGAGCGCAGGTGCCGGAGCGCAGGTGCCGGAGCGCGGCGGTCACCGCGGCGGGCGACGACGTCGTCGCACACTCACCGGGGACAGACGCCGTCACAGGCTCCCCGGGAACAGCAGAAGGCCCGCCCATCGGATGATGAGCGGGCCTTCTGGTCAGCTACCACTGGTAGCGGGGGCAGGATTTGAACCTGCGACCTCCGGGTTATGAGCCCGGCGAGCTACCGAACTGCTCCACCCCGCGTCGGCCTGACCAGGTTACGTCCCGGTGACGACCTGGGGCAAATCGCGTGACGTGCCGTCCCTCACAGCCCCGCGCCCGGCTGACGGGCCGAGGGGCCGCCCGGATCGGGCGACCCCTCGGCGGTCACGAGCGGACGGAGCCGTCTCAGGCGGAGCCGCCGCCGGACTCCTGCTCGGACCTTGTGACGGCCGGCGTCGGCGTCGCCGACGGCGCGGGGGCCGGCTCGGGCGCCTTGCCGCCCGTGGCCGCGGCGATCTCCTGCTCCGCGGCCAGCGCGTCGGAGACGGCCTTGCTCAGCCGGCTCTGCGCCTCACCGTAGGCGCCCCAGTTGCCCTGGGACATCGCGGTGTTGCTGTCCGCCAGCGCCTTCTGGGCGTCGGAGAGGGCCTGGTTGAGTCTCGCCTGCGCGTCCGCCGGCACGTTGGTGCCCGGCTGCTGCCCCTGTCCCTGCCCCTGTTCCTGCGGGGGCTGCGGCTGCTGGCCGGCGTCGCCTGCCGCGGCGCCGGAGTTGCCGCCGAAGACCTGGTTGAGGGCCTCGTCCAGGGTGGAGGCGAAACCGATCTCGTCGCCGAAGGCCACGAGCACCCGCTGCAGCAGCGGATAGGACGTGCCCGCCGCGGACTGGACGTAGACGGGCTGGACGTAGAGCAGCCCACCGCCGACGGGCAACGTCAGCAGGTTGCCGAATCTGACGTCCGACCCTCCCTGGCGCAGCAGGTTCAGCTCGGTGGAGACCGTCGGGTTGGAGTTGAAGTTGTTCTGCACCTGGCCCGGGCCGGGCACGGTCACGGTGCTGGGCAGCTCGAGCAGGCGCAGCTTGCCGTAGCCCTCACGCACCTTGCCCGGTTCGTTGCCCGTCTCGGAGTCCACCGCGAGGAACCCGGTGAGGATGTTGCGCTCCGTCTGACCACCCGGGATGTAGCTCGACGTCAGCGAGAACTGTGCCGAGTCCTGCCCGGGCATCTGCATCGTCAGGTAGAACGGCGGCTGCGGGACGTTGTTGGCGTTCGGGTCCTTCGGGATGTTCCAGAAGTTGGAGCCCGAGTAGAACGAGGCCGCATCCGTCACGTGGTACGAGGCGAGCAGCTGGCGCTGGACCTTGAACAGGTCCTCGGGGTAGCGCAGGTGCGCCATGAGGTCGCCGCTGATGTCGCTCATCGGCTTGATCTCGTTGGGGAAGACGTGCTTCCACGTGTTGAGGACTGGGTCGTTGGCGTCCCACTGGTAGAGGGTGACCTTGCCGTCGAAGGCGTTGACGACGGCCTTGACCGAGTTGCGGATGTAGTTGACCTGCTCGGGGGCCACGCCGGCCGGCGTGGGCGCGCCGGTCGCGGTGGTCAGCGAGTCGGTGGTCGCCTCCTGGAGGGACTCGCGGGCCGAGTACGGGTAGTCGTTGGTGGTGGTGTACCCGTCGACGATCCAGACGAGCTGCTTGGGGGTGTCGGGGTTTCCGTCCGTGTCGACCACGGCCGGGTAGGCGCGCTGGTCCAGCGTGAGGAACGGCGCCACCTTGGCGACCCGGTCGAGCGGCTCGCGGTCGAAGAGGATCTGCGACTGGCTCGTCACGCGGTCGGAGAAGAGGATCTGCATGTCGCCGAACTTCAGCGCGTAGAGCAGCTTGTTGAAGAAGTTGCCCACGGAGGGGCCGCCGTCGCCGGTGTAGGTGTTGTTGACCTGCCCGTTGGGGGCGGAGTCGTCCGGGTAGTCGAGCTCCCAGGGCTTGGTGCCCTCCGGCGCACCGACGATGGAGTACTCGGGGCTGTTCTCGCCGAAGTAGACCCGGGGCTCGTAGTTGCCCAGCTCGCCCTTGCTCGGGATGCCCTGCTCGTAGAAGGCCGGGCGCCCGTCGGTGGAGACCTTGTTGCCGAAGGCCGCGACGACGCCGTAGCCGTGGGTGTAGACCGTGTGGTCGTTGACCCAGGTGCGCTGGTTCTGGCCCAGGCCGTCCTGGTTGAGCTCGCGCACCGCGATCACGGTGTCCTGGCTCTGGCCGTTGATCTGGTACCGGTCGACGGCGAGGGTCTCGTTGAAGCCGTAGTACTGGCGGTTCTGCTGGAGCTGGTTGAACGTCGGCGAGACGATGTTCGGGTCGAGCAGGCGGATCGAGGCGGTGGACTGGCTGTCGTGGCGCAGCTGCCCCGCCTCGGCCTGGGTGGTGGCCGAGTAGGTCTGCACGTCCACGTTGTCCAGGCCGTAGGCCGACAGCGTGGCGTCGATGTTGCGCTGGATGTAGGGCTTCTCGACCTCCTGCGCGTTGGGGTCGACCTGGAAGCGCTGGACGATCGCCGGGTAGGCGGAGCCGACGACGATCGCCGACAGGATCATCAGGCCGATGCCGGCCACCGGCAGCCGCCAGCTGCCGCGGAAGGCGGTGACGACGAAGAGGATCGCCACGATCAGCGCGATGCCGGCGAGGATCGCCTTGGCGGGCAGCGTGGCATGGACGTCGGCGTACGACGCGCCCGCGAACCGGCCGCCGTTTCCGACGAGCAGGGAGTATCGGTCCAGCCAGTAGCTCGCGGCGATGAGCAGGGAGAAGATCGCGGCGAGCACCGCCAGGTGCACGCGGGCCGCCGGGGTGATCTTCTGCTGGCGTGGCGCCAGCGAGATGCCACCGTAGAGGTAGTGGGTGATCACCGCAGCCGCGGCGGAGATGAACACCACCGTCATGAGGAAGGAGACGAGCGAGCGCACCACGGGCAGGGTGAAGACGAAGAAGGAGACGTCCAGCCCGAACTGCGGGTCCTTGGTGCCGAACGGCACGTGGTTGATCCAGGTGAGGACCGGACGCCACTGGCTGCCCAGGCTCGCGCCGGCGAAGAGGCCCAGCACGATCGGGGCCCCGATCATCACCAGCTTGCGCAGCGGCTCGACGCTCTCGCGGTAGCGGTCGAGGTTGCGCTCCTCGGGCGTGGTGGGCGGGTAGATCTCCCGCCGCGAGTAGGCCAGGTGCAGGTTGAGCAGCACCGCGCCGCCCATGACGACGAAGCCCAGGACGAACAGGACCAGGCGGGTGACCCACTCGGTGACGAGGACGTTGGTGAAGCCGAGGTGCTGGAACCACTGCACCTCCGTCCACACCTGGGCCAGCGCCATGATGACGGCGGCCAGGACGGCGAGGACCACGATGGTGGGGACCAACGCCCCGCGGCGGTGCTCCCTCCTCGGGCCGGGCGGACGGGGGACGGATGCGGTCGTCACGGAGCAGCACCTCAGGTCGGTCGAGCGGGAACAACGATGTCGGGACGAGACGCTGACGAGCAGGCCCCGGGCGGGCGAACACGCCCTCTTCGTGCAACGTCCGGTCCCGGGACAAGGTTCCCACACGCCACGCCCGCCCCGGCAGGGTGGGCGGGCGCGGACCTGCCGCGGGCCGGCGGGCGCCGGTGCGCCATCATGAGGGCATGAGCGAACAGCCCACGACGTCCCCCAGCCCCCGCGTCCACGCCCTGCGGTCGGCGGTGCTCGACGTCGAGCGCCACGTCGCCTCGCTGGGCTGGGACGGGCCGGTGTTCGTCTTCGCGCTGGTGCGCACCGCCGACGCCCTCGCCGCGGCGCCCGGGCTGGCGGCGGAGCTGCCCGAGGACTCCGTGCGCCTGGCGGCGGAGGACCCCGAGCACCTCACCAGCGTCCAGCAGGAGGGCCTGCCCGACGCCGACACGCTCGAGGAGCTGCTCGGGCACCTGGCCTGGCCCGACGCCGTGGACGGCGCGGCCGTCGTGGTGGAGCGCATGGTCGTGCCGCCGGAGGCCGAGTCGGGGATGCCGGCGGACCCGCAGGCCGCGGTCGACTACCTCATGAACCACCCGGACCGCGAGGACGTGCGCATGGCGGCGGGGGTGCTGCGCACCGGCGAGTCCTGGTGCGTCCTGCGGGCCCGTAGCCACGACTCCGACGACGCCGTCGCGGGCTCGCCCGACGCCGTGCCCGGGCTGGTGGAGGCCCTGCGGGCGACGTTCGCCTGAGCGGCGGCGGTCTCGCCGTTCGCCTGAGCGCCGTCACGCCGCGCAGGTCGGCAGGCTCGCGCCGTCGCCGGCCCCGATCGTCTCGACGGCGTGGTGGGCCTCGGCGAGGGTGGTCACCGAGACGACGTGGAGGCCGTCCGGCACGTGGCCGCGGACCTCGTTGCAGTTCGCGCGGGGGGCGAGGAACCACTCCGCGCCGTCGCGGCGGGCTCCGAGGAGCTTCTGCTGGATGCCGCCGATGGGGCCCACCTCGCCGGCCAGGTTCATGGTGCCGGTGCCGGCGATGTCCTTGCCGCCGGTCATCTCCCCCGGCGTGAGCACGTCGATGATCCCCAGGGCGAACATCGTGCCGGCGCTGGGCCCGCCGATCTTGTCGATGTCGAAGTGGACGTCGACCGGCATCTGGACGTCGGGCTTGAGGACCACGCCGAGGAGGCTGCCCCCGGGCGTCGCCGCGTCGTCGCCGGCGGACCGGTCCGCCGGCGGCGCCATCGTCGCGACGTCGACCGTGCGGGCCTGCCCGTCGCGCTCGATCCCGACGGCGACGGTGGTGCCGGGGGCGGTGGCGGCGAGCACGTGGGCGAGGTCGGAGAAGCTCTCCACCTCCGTGCGCGGCCCCCCGGCGGGCTGGACGGAGGTGATGACGTCCCCGGCGAGGAGGACGCCCTGCGCGGCGGAGCCCTTGGCCGCCTCCTGGACCGTGAGCACCATCGGCACCTTGTGGCCGAGCTCCTCGAGCGCCGCGACCGTGGCGTTGGTCTGGGAGGACGTCATCTGGGCGCCGGCCTGCTCGTCGACGGACTGGCGGGTGCTGCCCTCGGGGAAGATCGCCTCGCGCGGCAGGACGACCTCGCTGCCCGAGAGCCAGCCGGCCACGACGTCGGCCGCGGTCACCGGGTAGCCCGGGCCGCCCGAGACCGACACCGTGGTCAGCCGCAGCTCGCCGCTGGTCGGGTAGGTGGGCGCGCCGTCGACGGTGATCAGCGGCTTGCCGTCGACCTCGGAGAGGGTGTTGACGGTGGGACCGGGCCGCTCGATCGCGTACGGCAGCGGCACGACGACGGCGATGAGGATCAGCACGGCGAGCAGGGCCCCGGACGCGACCAGGGTGACCGACCGGCGGGAGACGAACGCCTCGTCCGCCGCGTGCTCGGGGGCCGGCTCGGCCCCGTGCCGGGTGGCGCCGCCCGCGGCGAGGGGAACGGGCCCGCGCCGGTCGGCGGTGCGGCGGCCGGGAAGCATCACCGGGTCATCATGCCGCACGCGCCTGGACGTCTCCTGGGCGGAGACGGTCACCGTCCGCGCCGGAGGCCCTGCCGTGGGCGCCCCGTCGCGGCCGTCCCGCCGCCCGTCGTGCGCCGTGAGCGAACCGGCGCCGCCACGAGGCCCCGGCCCCTGCCCGGCGTCACCGCCGCCGGTTACCGTGGTGGTCCACGACCCGAGGAGCACTGTCATGAGCCAGGACCCCACCCGCCCGAGCGGCGGCGAGCCCGACAGCTGGGAGGAGCTGCTGCGCTCGATGATGGGACCCGAGGCGGCCGAGGAGGCCATGCGGGCGATGCGCGCGAGCGGCCTCGACCCCGAGGCGATGTCCCGCGCCGCGGGGCTGCCCACCGACCGCAACCAGCTGATGATGATGCTCACCCAGATGCAGCAGCTGCTCGCCTCCGGCGGCGGCGGACCGGTCAACTGGAACCTCGCCCAGAACCTCGCGCGGCAGACCGCGCACGCCGGCGGCGACCCCGCGGTGACCGCGGCCCAGGCCGAGCAGGTCCGCTCGGCGCTGAGCGTGGCGGACCTGTGGCTCGACACGGCCACCGAGCTGGCCCCGGCCGGGGGCCGGCAGGAGGCGTGGAGCCGCGCCGACTGGGTGGAGCGGACCCTGCCCACGTGGAAGCGGCTGTCCGAGCCGGTGGCCGCGTCCGTGGCGCAGGCGCTCGTGGACACCATCTCCGCCCAGAGCGAGAACATGCCGCCGGAGATCCAGGCGATGGCCCAGCAGATGGGTGCCGCGCAGGGCATGCTCCGCCAGCTGGGCGGCGCCGTCTTCGGCATGCAGGTGGGCCAGGCGGTCGGCACGCTCGCGCGGGAGGCCTTCGGCCCCGCCGACACCGGGCTGCCCCTGGTCGAGACGCCGACCTCCGCGCTGGTCCCGGCGAACGTCGCGGAGTTCGGCGAGGGCCTCGACGCCCCGGCCGAGGAGGTGCGGCTGTTCCTCGCCGTGCGCGAGGTCGCCCACGCCCGGCTGTTCGCCCACGTGCCGTGGCTGCGGGCGCACCTGCTCGGGATCGTCGAGTCCTACGCCCGCGAGATCACCATCGACACCGAGGCGATGGAGGAGGCGGTCCGCAGCATCGACCCCACCGACCCCGAGCAGCTGCGCGAGGCCTTCTCCGGCGGCGTGTTCGCCCTGGAGCAGTCCCCCGCCCAGAAGAGCGCCCTGGTGCGCCTGGAGACCGCGCTGGCGCTGGTGGAGGGCTGGGTGGAGGAGGTCACCGCCCAGGCGGTCGCCCCGCACCTGCCCCACGCGGTGCCGCTGCGCGAGATGCTGCGCCGGCGTCGGGCGACCGGCGGGCCGGCCGAGCAGACCTTCGCCGCGCTCGTCGGCCTGGAGCTGCGGCCGCGGCGGCTGCGCGAGGCGGCCACGCTGTGGGCACGGCTCGGCGCGGCCCGCGGCATCGCCGACCGGGACCGGCTGTGGTCCCACCCGGACCTCATGCCCACGCCGGAGGAGCTGGACAACCCCGAGGGCTTCGTCGCCGGCCGCCAGGCCGCCCGCGCCGCGGAGCAGGACGTCGACGCGGCCCTGGCCGCCCTGCTCGACGGCACGCTGGCCGAGGGCGGCGAGCCCGGTCCGGCTGGTGGGGCCCCGCGCGAGCAGGCGCCCGGGGACGGTGGCGGGGCGCAGGGCGGTGGCGGGGCGCAGGGCGGCGACGCGGGCCCGGAGGAGCCCGGCCGCCCGGGCGGG
>NZ_VUKF01000048.1 GCF_009193185.1 Georgenia thermotolerans
GGTCCGGCCCAGGACGCCCGGACCGCCAACACCGCGCCCGCCGCCGAGCGCCCGGCCCCCACCGCTGCCCAGCCGCGGCCCACCGTCACACCCGCGGCGCCCGCCGCTCCCGCTGCTCCTGCCGCGCCGCCCGCCCCGGCCGGCGCCGACGACGGCGGCGCGGACGCGGAGATGATCCGCAACCGGTGGTCCGAGGTCGTCGCGACGCTCGCGCGGATGAAGCGCTCCACCTGGACCCTCGTGTCCCAGAACGCCCACGTGGGCGAGGTCGCAGGCGGCGTCCTGCGGCTCGTGTTCACCACCGCCGGCCTGGCCACCGCCTTCCGCAACGGCCCGCACACCGCGCCGGTGCAGCAGGCCCTCGCCGAGACGCTCGGGGTGCGCCTGCGCATCGAGGCCGTCGCGGCCGACGGCTCCGGCGCCCCGGGGGTCGCGGGCCGCGCGGCGCCCACTCCCGCGGCCGCGCCGGTGCCGAGCGCCGCCACGCCCCCGAGCGCGGTCGTCAGCGCCCGCGCGAGCTGGCAGAGCCCCGCCACGCCCAGCGCCGCCTCCCCGGCGGTCCCCGGCCCCGCCGCCGCGGCATCCCCCGCCCCCGAGGACGACTACCCGCTGCCGCCGGAACCGGTCGACGACGAGGGCCCCCACCCGGACGCTCCCGCGGCGTTCGCCCCCGCCCCGCCCGCCCGGCCGGCCGCCGCGCCGCCCGCGGCCGCGCCCCCGGTGCCGGCGCCCCGGCCGACGGTCTCGCCCGCCGACGACGTCGCCTCCTTCGACGACCCTGACGCCGAGGGCTCCGGCCTGGTCGGCGCGCCGCTCGTGGCCAAGGTGCTCGGCGGCACGGTCATCGAGGAGATCACGGTGCCGCCGCAGGGGGCGATGTAGTGGCAGGCGTCTACGAGGGCGCCGTCCAGGACCTCATCGACGAGCTCGGCCGGCTGCCGGGCGTGGGACCCAAGAGCGCCCAGCGCATCGCGTTCCACATCCTCTCCGCCGACGCCGACGACGTCACGCGCCTGGTCAACGCCCTCACCCAGGTCAAGGAGCGGGTCCGCTTCTGCGAGATCTGCGGCAACGTCTCGGAGGGGCCGCGCTGCCGGATCTGCGAGGACCCGCGGCGCAACCCCACGGTGCTCTGCGTCGTGGAGGAGGCCAAGGACGTCGTCGCGATCGAGCGCACCCGGGAGTTCCGCGGGCGCTACCACGTGCTCGGCGGGGCCATCAATCCCATCGACGGCGTCGGCCCGGACGACCTGCGCATCCGCGAGCTCATGACCCGCCTGGCCGACGGGGAGGTGGAGGAGGTCATCCTCGCCACCGACCCGAACATCGAGGGCGAGGCCACGGCCACCTATCTCGCGCGCCTGCTGCGCGGGATGGGGATCGCCGTCTCCCGCCTCGCCTCCGGCCTGCCCGTGGGCGGCGACCTCGAGTACGCCGACGAGGTCACCCTGGGCCGCGCGTTCGAGGGCCGCCGCCGCGTCGAGTCCTGACCCCGGCCGGTGGTGCGGTAGGAGCGGCGGGCGCCGCGGCCGTGTCACGCCGGTGCGCGGCGGGCGCCGCGGCCGTGTCACGCCGTGCCCGGCGGGCGCCGCCGCGCGGACCGGTGCGCGGCGCACACCCGCTGACGTGGTGAGATACCCGTCGTGCCACCGGAGATCGACGCCCTCGCCATCGTCCTGCTCGTCCTCGCGGGCCTGACCGCCGGGTGGGTGGACGCGGTGGTGGGCGGCGGCGGCCTCATCCAGCTGCCGGCGCTGCTCCTCATGCCGGGACTGACCCCGCTGCAGGCGCTGGCGACGAACAAGGTCGGCTCGATCATGGGCACCTCGACCAGCGCCGTGACCTACTACCGGCGGGTGGGCCCGGACCTGCGCACGGCCGCGCCGATGGCCATCGCCGCGTTCCTCGCCGCCGTCGGGGGCGCGGCCGTCGCCAGCCACATCCCGGCCGCGGCGTTCACCCCGATCATCCTCGTCGCCTGCGTGGCGGTGGGCGCCTGGACCCTGGCCCGCCCCGCGCTCGGGCGCACCACCGCCCTGCGCTGGGAGGGGCACCGGCACGTCGGCGCCGCGCTGGGGCTCGGCCTGCTCATCGGGTGCTACGACGGACTCCTCGGCCCCGGCACCGGGAGCTTCCTCGTCATCGCCCTCGTCGGGGTCCTCGGCTACGCGTTCCTGCCGGCCTCCGCGATCGCCAAGATCGTCAACTTCGCCACCAACCTCGGCGCGCTCGTCTTCTTCGTCCCGCACGGCGCCGTCGTCTGGTCGCTCGGACTCGTGGTCGGCGCGGCGAACCTCGTCGGCGCCTACATCGGCGCCCGCATGGCGGTGGCCCGCGGCAGCGCCTTCGTCCGTGTGATCTTCGTCCTCGTGGTCGGCGCGCTGGTGGTCCGCCTGGCCTGGCAGACCGCCGAGCAGTACTGGATCTGAGGCAAAACCGCCCCCCGCGCCTGCGTCCCGGGACGGTCCTGCGGAACGGCCATGGTACGTCCACCATCCGGATCCGCCGGTGACCGGAGCATGAGACGCACCTAGACTTGCCGGGTCAGCGGCGGCGGAGCACCGCGTCCCGCCGCCTCCCCACCGGTTCCGGAGCACACTCGTGGCCCTCGTCGTGCAGAAGTTCGGCGGCTCGTCCGTCGCCGACGCCGCCAGCATCAAGCGCGTCGCCAGGCGGATCGTCGAGACGAAGCAGGCCGGCAACGACGTCGTCGTCGTCGTCTCGGCTATGGGGGACACCACCGACGACCTGCTGGACCTCGCCGGCCAGATCACCGACATGGCCCCCGCCCGCGAGATGGACATCCTCCTCACCGCCGGCGAGCGGATCTCCATGGCGCTGCTGGCCATGGCCATCCACGAGCTGGGCGTCAAGGCCCGCTCCTACACCGGCCAGCAGGCCGGCCTGCGCACCGACACCCGCTACGGCAAGGCCTCCATCACCGGCGTGGTGCCCGAGCGGGTCACCCGCGCGATCCACGACGGGCAGGTCGCCATCGTTGCGGGGTTCCAGGGCGTCAACGAGCTGGGGGACGTCACCACCCTCGGCCGCGGCGGCTCGGACACCACCGCCGTCGCCCTCGCCGCGGCGCTGGAGGCGGACGTCTGCGAGATCTACACCGACGTCGACGGCCTGTTCTCAGCCGACCCGCGTATCGTGCCCGCCGCCCGCCACGTCGCCCGGCTGACGTACGAGGAGACCCTCGAGCTGGCCGCGCAGGGTGCGAAGATCCTGCACCTGCGGGCGGTGGAGTTCGCCCGCCGCTACAAGGTGCCGCTCCACGTCCGCTCGTCGTTCTCGAACAAGGAAGGCACCTGGGTCACCGACGCGCCCGTCGAGACCGGGGCCGAGGAGGAAGCCATGGAAGACCCGATCATCTCCGGCGTCGCGCACGACCGCAGCCAGGGCAAGATCACCGTCATCGGCGTCCCGGACATCCCCGGCACCGCCGCCCGGCTCTTCGAGGTCGTCGCCTCCGCCGACGCGAACATCGACATGATCGTCCAGAACGTCTCCTCCGAGGAGACCGGGCTGACCGACATCTCCTTCACCCTGCCCGAGGCCGACGGCCCCGCCACCCTCAAGGCGATCGAGGCGGCCCAGGACGAGCTGAAGTTCGAGGAGCTGCGCTACGACGACCAGATCGGGAAGCTCTCCCTGGTCGGCGCCGGCATGCGCTCCCACCCGGGCGTGTCCGCGAAGCTCTTCGGCGCCCTCGCGGCCGCCGGCATCAACATCGAGATGATCTCGACCTCGGAGATCCGCATCTCCGTGGTCACCCGCGCGCAGGATCTCGACAACGCCGTGCGCGCGGTGCACACCGCATTCGGTCTCGACGCCACAGAGGCCGAGGCCGTGGTCTACGGAGGGACCGGACGATGACCACCACCGCAGCATCCGCCCAGCCGGCCGCGCAGAGCGCCGGCCTGACCCTCGCCGTCGTCGGCGCCACCGGCCAGGTCGGCTCCGTCATGCGCACCCTGCTCGAGCAGCGCGACTTCCCCGCGACCGCGGTGCGGTTCTTCGCCTCCGCCCGCTCGGCCGGCACCACCCTGCCCTTCCGCGGCGAGGAGATCGTCGTCGAGGACGTCGCGACGGCGGACCTCGCCGGCATCGACATCGCCGTCTTCTCCGCCGGGGGCGCCGCCTCACGCGCGCACGCCCCGCGCTTCGCCGCCGCGGGCGCCGTCGTCGTGGACAACTCCTCCGCCTGGCGCAAGGACCCCGAGGTGCCGCTGGTCGTCTCCGAGGTCAACCCGCACGCCATGGCGAACCGGCCCAAGGGCATCATCGCCAACCCCAACTGCACCACCATGGCCGCGATGCCCATCCTCAAGGTGCTCGACCGCGAGGCCGGGCTGCAGCGCCTGGTCGTCTCGACCTACCAGGCGGTCTCCGGCTCCGGTCTCGCCGGGGTCGAGGAGCTGGCGGGGCAGGTGCGCGCCGCCGTCGAGCAGGACTTCACCCAGCTAGCCCTCGACGGCTCCGCGGTGACCATGCCCGCGCCGGTGAAGTACGTCGCGCCCATCGCGTTCGACGTCGTGGCGCTGGCCGGGTCGCTCGTCGACGACGGCTCCGGCGAGACCGACGAGGAGCAGAAGCTCCGCAACGAGTCGCGCAAGATCCTCGAGCTGCCCGACCTCGCCGTCGCCGGCACGTGCGTGCGGGTGCCGGTCTTCACCGGGCACGCGCTGTCGATCAACGCCGAGTTCGCCCGGCCGCTGAGCCCCGAGCGGGCCCGCGAGCTGCTCGCCGACGCCCCCGGCGTCGAGCTGTCCGACGTGCCGACGCCGCTGCAGGCCGCCGGCGCGGACCCGAGCTTCGTCGGCCGCATCCGCACCGACCAGTCCGTGCCCGGCGGGCGCGGCCTGGCGATGTTCGTCGCCAACGACAACCTGCGCAAGGGCGCGGCGCTGAACACCATCCAGATCGCCGAGCTGCTCGCCAAGGAGCTCGTCGCGGCCTGACGCCGCCTCGCGCGAGGGCCCGGCGCCGGCTGCTGCCGGCCGCGGGCCTTCGCCGTCCGGCCGCGTGCAGGCCGCCGCCCCTGGACCCCGCCGTGGGCCGTCGGCGTGGGGCCGTCGATGGGGGCGGTGCCGGCGGGCGGGGCGCGGCGTTACGCTGGCGGCCCCGACCCTGCCGACGATGTCAGGAGCAGCCATGACCCAGAGCACGCCGCCGCGCCCCACCGTCATGTGGTGGGAGGTGCCCGTCGCCGACCTCGCCCGGGGCAAGGAGTTCTACGGCGCCGTCTTCGGATGGACCTACACCTCGATGGGCGACGACGAGAACTACGCCATCATCACCGTCGACGGCACCTTCATCGGCGGCCTGTACAAGGCGCAGCCGGACACGCCGACCGCGCCGTCCGTGCGCATCTACGTCGACGTCGAGGACCTCGAGGCGACGCTGCGGGCGGTCGAGTCCGCGGGCGGGTCGGTGACCAAGCCGCGCACCGAGGTCGGCGGCGACATGGGCTGGTGGGCCGAGATCGCCGACCCGGACGGGCGCTGGCTGGGCCTGACCACGAGCAACCCGCCGCGCGGCTGAGGCCCGCGCCGGGTCAGGGCCCGGCGGGCAGGTGGCGGCGCACGAAGTCGAGCTGGCGGCGCAGCTGCACCACCTCCTCCTCGACGACCACGCTGCCGTGCCCGGCGCCGTAGGTGTACAGCTCCACCTCGCCGGGGTAGTCCTCCCGCGCCCGCAGCGCCCGGACGTAGTTGAGCACCTGGCCCAACGGGCATCGCGGGTCGTTCTCCCCGGCCATGACGAGCACCGGCGCCCGCACGGCGTCGACGTACGTCAGCGGGCTGGCCACCCGGTACGCCTCGGGCACCTCCTCCGGCGAGCCGCCGAAGATCGACCGGTCGAACGCCTGCAGGTCCGGCATCTCCTCGTAGTAGGCGGTGACGTAGTCGGCCACCGGCACGTCGGCCAGGCCCACCGCCCACCGGCCCGGCTGGGTGCCCAGGCCGAGCAGGGTGAGGAACCCGCCCCAGGAGGCCCCGGCCAGCACCGACCGCGCCGGGTCGACCACCCCGTCGGCCACGAGCTGGTCGTGCACCGCGGCGATGTCCTCCAGCTCGGTCAGGCCCACCCGCCCCTCGAGCGCGTCGCGCCAGGCCGACCCGTACCCGGTCGAGCCGCGGTAGTTGACGCTGACGACGGCGAAGCCGTGGTCCACCCAGGCGGCCAGGTACGCGGAGAAGGAGTCCGACCGGTGCCACGCCGGCCCGCCGTGGACGTCGACGAGCACGGGGAAGGGCCCCTCGCCGGGCGGCAGCCGCAGCAGCGCGTGCACCCGCCCGCCGGGCCCCTCGGCCCAGACGTCGCGCACCGGCACCGACGGCGCGGCGCGCAGCCCCTGCGGAGCGAGGATCTCCCGGCTCGTCGTGGCCGACACGACGGTGCGCGGGCTCGCGGCGGAGGACCACCGCAGCCACACGTCCCCGTCGGGCCGCGGGCTGGCCTCGGAGACGGTGCCGTCCACCGGGCCCACCGGGGTGGTCACCGCGGCGGCGAGCACGTGCCGGTACAGCCGGGTGCGCGCCTCGTGGTCGACGGCGACGAGCAAGGTGGCGCCGTCGGGGTACCACCAGGCGTCGGTGACCTCCCCGGGCAGCGGCTCCCCGCCGGGCAGGCGCAGGAGCACGTCGTGGAGCAGGCCGGTGCCCAGGTCCCACACGGCCAGCTCGGCGCGGCCGCGCCGCTCGTGGGCGAGGAGCAGGCGCAGGTCGCCGTCGCGCGGGGCGAAGTCGATGGCGGTCAGGCCGCGGCCGGGGCCGTCGTCGAGGTCGGCGACCACCGCCCCGGTGTCCGCGGCGACCACGCGCAGCGCCATGTGCCGGTTGTCCCCGCGCTCGGAGTGCTCGATGGCCACGAGGTTGCCGTCGTGGGACAGCGCGGCCGCCTCGGCGTCGCACTCGTGCCGGTAGAGCAGCACCAGCTCGTCGGTGCCCGGCTCGGTCGCCCCGACCACGACCTGGTGGATCGTCGTGCCCTGGTCCGAGCTGCGCCCGACGACGGCGGTGCCGTCCCGGGCGAGCAGCAGCCCGGCCGGGTAGGCGTCCGGGAGGTCGAGGGGGTCCTGCACGCCGTGCCCGGGCGGGGAGCCGAAGGGCTGGCGGCGCCACCGGCCGAACTCGTCGCCGTCGGTGTCGTCGAACCACCACACCCACCGGCCCAGCGGGTCGATCGTGGCCAGGGTGGTGCCCTGCAGCCGGTCGGTCGCCTGCACGAGCCGGCCGGTGCGCTGGTCCCAGGAGTGCACCTGCAGGACGCCGCGGGCTGTGGCGACCACGCAGGCCCGGTGCGGGGCGTCCTCGGCCCACTCGGGCAGCTCGACCTGGGGGGCGCGCAGGCGCATCTCCCACGGGGGCGGTGGCCAGTCGGCGGCGGGCGGCCGGGCGGCCGAGGGTGTGCTCACGCTGGCAGCGTAGAGCGGCCCGGGCCGGTGGCGCCGCACCCGCGGACGTCGCGGGCGAGGCCGCGGCGAGCGAGTGCCGCCCCGGGGGTGCCACCAAGGCGAGGGGCGCTGCATCATGGTGCCTGGCTCTGCCGACCATCGCCCACCGGTCATCGCTGACCCGCGGAGAAGAGGGGGCACGGATGCTCCACGCCAGGACCAGCCCCGCCGCCAAGCGCGCCGTCCTGCGGGAACGGCTGGCGACAGCCGAGCAGCCGCTGCGGCTGCCTGGCGCCTTCAACGCCCCCACCGCGAGGCTCATCGAAGAGCTCGGCTTCGAGGGGGTCTACGTCTCCGGCTCCGTGGTCGCCGCCGACCTCGGCCTGCCGGACGTCGGCCTGACCACCCTGTCCGAGCTGGCCCACCGGGCCGGCCAGATCGCCCGCATGACGGACCTGGGCACGCTGGTCGACGCGGCCGCCGGCTACGGCGAGCCGATGAACGTCGCCCGCACCGTCCAGGTCCTCGAGGACCACGGGCTGGCCGGCTGCCACATCGAGGACCAGGTCCACCCCAGTCGCTGCGGCCAGGGCGACTGTGCCCCGACCGTCGGCGTCGCCACCGCCGTCCACCGGATCCGCGCGGCGGTGGATGCCCGCCGGGACGGGAACTTCCTCGTCGTGGCCCGCACCCTCGTCCGCGCCGCCGCCGGCCTGGATGGCACGGTCGAGCGCGCCCGGGCCCTCGTCGGGGCCGGGGCCGACGTCGTCTTCCCCGAGGGCCTGCGCGACCTGCGCGAGTTCGAGGCGGTGGTGCGCGCCGTCGATGTGCCGGTGCTGGCCGACATGAGCGAGCTCGGCGGGTCGGCCCTGTTCACGGTCCGCCAGCTCGCCGACGCCGGCGTGCGGATGATCGTCTACCCCGTCACACTGCTGCGGCTGGCGATGGGCGTCGTGGAGCGCGGGCTCGGTGTGCTGGCCACGCAGGGGACGCAGGCCGCCCTCGTGCCGGAGATGCAGACTCCCGCGCGGCTCGACGAGCTCCTCGACGCCCCCGCCTACACCGCGTTCGACGAGCTCATCTACACCTACCGGCCCGACGGCACCGAGGAGTGAGCGTGTCCCAGACGTCCGAGATCCACCGCGGCCTGGCCGGCGTCGTCGTCGACGTCACGGCGATCTCCAAGGTCGACCCCGAGAGCAACTCCCTGCTCTACCGTGGCTACCCGGCCCAGCAGCTGGCGACCCACGCCACCGTCGAGGAGGTGGCGCACCTGCTGTGGCACGGCGAGCTGCCCAGCCCCGACCAGCTCGCCGTCCTGATCGCCGAGGGCCGCACCGCGCGGTTCCTGCCCGACGCCGTGCGTGCCGCCGTCGAGGCCCTGCCGGTGACCTGCCACCCCATGGACGTGTGCCGCACCGCGGTGTCCGTGCTCGGGGCGAACGACCCCCGGGCCGAGGACTCCTCCCGAGAGGCCGAGATCGCCAAGGCCGTCCAGCTCTTCGCCGTCATGCCCGGCGTCGTCGCCCTGGACCAGCGGCGCCGGCGTGGCCTGGAGCCGGTCGAGGCGCGGGCCGACCTGTCCTACGCCGAGAACTTCTTGTGGATGACGTTCGGCGTGGTGCCCGACGACGTCGTCCTGCGCACCTTCGAGAGCTCGCTGATCCTCTACGCCGAGCACTCCTTCAACGCGTCGACGTTCACAGCCCGGGTCATCACGTCCACGCTCGCGGACCTGCACTCGGCGGTCACGGGCGCCATCGGCGCGCTCAAGGGCCCGCTGCACGGCGGAGCCAACGAGGCGGTGATGCGTACCTTCGACGCCATCGGCTCCGCCGCGAACGTCCCGGCGTGGCTGGACGCGACCCTGGCCCGCAAGGAGAAGGTCATGGGCTTCGGCCACCGGGTCTACAAGCGCGGCGACTCGCGGGTGCCGACCATGCGGGCGGCCCTGGACGACCTGGTGGAGCACACCGGTCGCCACGACCTGCTGGAGATGTACGAGGCCCTCGAGCAGGGCATGCGCGACCGCACCGGCATCGAGCCGAACCTCGACTACCCGGCGGGCCTGGCGTACCACCTCATGGGCTTCGACACCTCGACGTTCACGCCGATCTTCGTCGCGGCGCGGGTGCTCGGCTGGACGGCGCACATCATGGAGCAGCGCGCCGCCAACGCCCTCATCCGGCCGCTGAGCGAGTACGTCGGGCCGCCCCAGCGCGAGGTGCCCGAGGGTCTGTGACCGCGCCCGTCAGCACGGCTCGGCCCGGTCAGCGGCTCCACCCGGTCAGCACGGCTCGACGGCGCGGCGCACGCGCGGGCGCGGCCGGAGGGCGGCCAGCACGAGCCGGGCCCGGCCGAGCGCCCGGGCCGACGCGGCGGGAGCCGCGCGGTCGGGCAGGGCGCGCAGCCGGCGCCGGTGCTCGGCGCGGGCGAGCATCTCCTCGTGATGGATGCGGGCGAGCATCTCGTGCGGGTGGCCGACGTAGGGCGTCGTCTGGCGGGACATGACTCCTGCTTCCGGTGAGCGGGGATGGGCGGTGAGCGAGGGGGGAGCGGGTACGGGCGCTGAACGAGGGACGGGCGGGCAGACGGGACGAGGGGGAGACGGACGGTCGGTCAGGTCAGTGGAGGGTCCACTCGTCCTCGCCGAAGCCGCGGTGGCTCTGCGGCGCGCGACGGTTGGTGAACGAGTGGCCCCGGTCGTCGTCGCGGATGACGGCGACGAGGTAGCCCAGCAGCGCGAGGGCCACGGCGGCGGCGAGGACGGAGATGACGATCACGGTGAGGAACATGGCAGAAATCATGCAAGCATCTGAGACCTGCCACGAGTGGCAGAGAAGCCACGTTCCGTCGATTTTCTGCCAGAGTCGTGCCACCATGGACGCGTGATCACGAACGTGGCCGCGCTCGTCTACGAGGGGGTCTCCCCCTTCGAGCTCGGCGTCGTCTGCGAGGCCTGGGGCGTGGACCGCTCCGACGACGGCCTGCCCACCTTCGACTTCGCCGTGTGCGCCCCGCGGCCCGGGACGGTGCCGACCAACACCGGCTTCGCGCTGCAGGTCGAGCACGGCCTCGAGCGCGTCGCGGCGGCCGACCTCGTCGTCGTCCCCGCGGTCGGCCGCCAGCGCCCCGTGCCGGGCGAGGTGATCGAGGCGCTGCAGGCCGCCTACGCGCGCGGCGCGCGGATCATGTCCGTGTGCACCGGGGCGTTCACCCTCGGCGCGGCCGGCCTGCTCGACGGGCGCGAGTGCACCACGCACTGGATGCACACCGCCGAGCTGGCCGAGCGGTTCCCGGCGGCCCGGGTGATCCCCGAGGTCCTCTACGTCGACGACGCCCCCGTGCTCACCAGCGCGGGCACGGCGGCGGGCCTGGATGCCAGCCTGTACCTGTGGCGCCAGGAGTTCGGCTCGGCGGCCGCGAACCAGGTGGCCCGGCGCATGGTCGTGCCGCCCCAGCGCGAGGGCGGCCAGGCGCAGTTCATCACGAACCCGGTGCCCGAGTGCGACGCCGAGACCCTGGGGCCGGTGCTGACCTGGATCCTCGAGCACCTCGACGAGCCGCTCGACGTCCCCACCCTGGCGGCGCGGGCGCTGATGTCCCCGCGCACCTTCGCCCGCCGGTTCCGCGCCGAGACGGGCACGACGCCGCACGCGTGGATCACCGCCCAGCGGGTCCGGCGCGCGGAGCAGCTCCTGGAGGAGACCGACCGGCCGGTGGAGCGGATCGCCGCCGAGGTCGGGTTCACCCCGGCGGTGCTCCGCCACCACCTGGCCCAGGTGCGCGGCCTGAGCCCGCAGCGCTACCGGCGCCGCTTCTCCGCCGTCGTCTGACGGGCGGGACGGACCCCGGCTGCCGCGGCGCCCCGCCGTCGGGCGCTCAGGCCGCCGCGGGTCGCGGCTCGACCGGTGCCTGCTGGCCGTTGCCCGACGCCTGGCGGGAGGCGTCGAACAGGCGCAGCAGCTCCATCGGGATGGGGAAGGCGATCGTGGAGTTCTTCTCCGCGCCGAGCTCCAGCAGCGTCCCGAGCAGCCGCAGCTGCAGGGCCGCGGGGTGCTTCTCGAGCACCACCGCCGCCTCGCCGAGGTTGGTCGCGGCCTCCTTCTCGCCGAGGGCGTGGATGACCTTGGCGCGCCGCTCGCGCTCGGACTCCGCCTGGCGGGCCATCGCGCGGCGCATGGTGTCGGGCAGGACGACGTCCTTGAGCTCGACGATGGTCACCTTCACCCCCCACGGGTCCGTCACCGAGTCGATGACCCGCTGGAGCTGGACGTTGATCTGGTCGCGCTTGGAGAGCAGGTCGTCGAGCACGGTCTGGCCCAGGATGCTGCGCAGCGTGGTCTGGGCCACCTGCTGGGTGCCGAAGCGGTAGTCGTCGATCGACAGCACCGAGCGGACGGGCTCGATGACGTTGAAGTACGCGACGGCGTTGACCCGGACGGTGACGTTGTCGCGCGTGATGATGTCCTGCGCCGGGACGTCGTAGGTCTGCGTGCGCAGGTTGACCCGGGTGAGCCGGTCGACGACCGGGATGATGACGATAAGGCCAGGGCCCTTGAGCGGCTGGATCCGTCCCAGGCGCAGGATGACCCCGCGCTCGTACTCCGGCAGCACATGGATGGCCGCCGAGAGCAGGATCACGACGACCACGAGGGCCACCACGACGCCGATGAGGGTGGCAATGCTCATGACTGGTCCTTCCGTGAGGCGGGCGGTGGCCCGCCGCCGTCGCCGGCGGGGTCCGCCGGCACGATGAGAAGCACGAGGCCGTCCAGCCCCACGACGCGGGCGGTGGCGCCCGGGCGCAGCGGCGGGCCGGTGCTGCGCACCGACCACCAGGCGCCCTCGACGAACGCCCGCCCGGTCAGGCCCTCGGCCTGCGCCACGGTCACGGTCTGCCCGCGCAGGAGGTCCGCGCCCGTCGTCGTCGGCCGCTGCCGGCGCGAGCGCACCGCGAGGCGACCCACCACGACGGCGGCCGCGCACAGCACCACGGCGAGCGGGACCGCCGCGGACAGGTCCACCGCGACCCCCTGCGCGCGGTCGAACAGGAACACCGCGGCGAGCAGGAGCGCCAGCGCCCCGCCGAGGGCGAACGCGCCGGTGCCGGGGGCGAACAGCTCGGCGACGAACAGGCCCGCGGCGACGGCCAGGAGGAGCAGGCCGACGGCGGTCACCGGCAGCGCCGCGATGCTGTACAGGGCGAGCAGCACCGCCGCGGCGCCGGTGGCGCCCGCCAGGCCCACCCCGGGCGTGGCCAGCTCGACCAGGACGGCGATGAACCCGCCGACCAGCAGGAGGAACGCCAGGTCGGGGTTGGCGAGGGCCTGCAGCACCCGCTCGGTGAGGCTCAGCTCCTGGCGCTCGACCACGGCCCCGGCGGTGTGCACGGTGACCTGCTGGCCGCCGGCGACGGTGACCACGCGCCCGTCGGCGGCGGCGAGGGCGTCGGCCAGCGTGGGCGCGACGGCGTCGGCCACGCCCAGGCGCACGGCCTCGTCGGCGCCGATGGACCGGCCCGTCCGCACCGCCTCGCCGGCGAAGCCGACGTCCCGGCCGCGCAGGCGGGCGAGGGCCTCGGCCTGGGCCGCGGCGTCGTTGACGATCTTGCGCGAGAGGTCCTGGCCGCCGGAGGTGATCGGCGTGGCGGCGCCGATGTTCGTGCCCGGGGCCATGACGAGGACGTGCGCGGCCAGGGCGACGATCGCGCCGGCCGAGGCGGCCCGGGCGCCGGCGGGGCTGACGTAGACGATGACCGGCACCGGGCTGGCGAGGATGTCCTGGACGATGACGCGCATGGCGCTGACGAGGCCGCCGGGGGTGTCGAGCTCGACGACGTAGGCGGCATAGCCGCCCGTGCGGGCGCGGTCGAGGCCGCCGGCGAGGTGGTCGGCGATGACCGGGGTGACCTCCGTGGCCACCCGGGTGACGAGCACCGTCGGGGTCCCGGGCGGCGCGGGGGCCGCGGCGGTCGGCGGCGCGGGCTGCCCGGCCGGGCCGTCGGCGGCGGCGCCGGGCGCGAGGGCGAGGAGCGCGAGGAGTCCCGTGAGCGCGGCCACCAGCCGGCTCATGAGCACGAGGCGGGCGCGCATCTTCGCTCACTGTCCTTGGCGCCATGGTAGGCGCGGGACTCGGGCGACGGCAGGGGCGCGGCCCGCGCTCGCGGGCGGCCTCGGCGGGGCCGACGGCTCAGCGGGCGCCGGGAGAACGGTGCGGCGGCTCGGTCCGGGGGCCGGGTACTCGCCGCGGCAGCCCGGTCAGCGGACGAAGTGCGGGCCGGCGGCGGGGTCGTCGCGGAACGCGAGCGCCCGGCCCAGCCGCTCCCGGGAGGAGTCGGTGAGGTCGGCGGGTAGCTGGTCGAGCGGGAACCAGCCGACGGCGAGGGACTCGTCGTCGGCCACGTGCGCCTCCCCGCCCACCGGTTCGCACCAGAACGTCAGGTCGAGGTACTGGGAGCGGTCGCCGTTGGGGTAGCGGACCTCCGTGCCGGCGCCGACCGAGGTCAGGGCGAGCACGCGCACGACGACGCCGGTCTCCTCCGCCACCTCGCGCGCCAGCCCCACGGCCGGCTGCTCGCCGGGCTCGAGGATGCCCGAGGGCAGGGCCCACCGGCCGTTGTCGGCGCGCTGGCCGAGCAGCACCCGGTCGCCGTCGAGGACGGCGCCGGTGACGCCGGGCAGCCAGAGCAGATCGGTGCCGATGCGGGCGCGCAGGTCGGTGATGAAGGCGGGGACGGGCATACCGGGAGGCTACGCGGCTCAGACGACCCCGGCGGTCCCGAGCAGGCTGCCGACGAGGAACGTCGCGGCGAGGGCCAGCGCGCCCCCGACCACGACGCGGGTGGCGGCGCGGGCGCGGGAGCCGCCGCCGATCCACGCCGCGAGGGTGCCCGTCAGCGCCAGCGCGGCGAGGGTGGCCACGAAGGTCACCGGCACCCGGACCGGCTCCGGCGGCAGCAGGATCGCCAGCATCGGCAGCACCGCGCCGGCGAGGAAGGAGACCGCCGAGGCGAGGGCGGCGTGCCAGGGGCTGACGACGTCGTCGGGGTCGATGTTGTGCCGGGCGCGCAGGAGGGCGCCGAGGGGGTCGCGGGCGGTGAGGTCGGCGGCGACCTTCCGGGCGGTGGCGGGGGAGATGCCGCGGGCCTCGTAGCTGCGCGCCAGGCGGTCGCGGGCGCCGTCGGGGTCGGCGGTCAGGGCGGTGCGCTCGGCCTCGATGAGGCTGCGCTCGCTGTCGCGCTGGCTGGAGACGGAGACGTACTCGCCCAGGGCCATCGACACCGCCCCGCCGACGACCGCGGCCAGGCCCGCGGTGACGATGGGGCCGATCTGGGTGGTGGCGCCGGCGACGCCGACCACCACCGCCGCGGTGGAGACGATGCCGTCGTTGGCGCCGAGGACGCCGGCGCGCAGCCAGTTGAGCCGCTGGGCCAGGCCGCCGGTGCGCTCGGCCGGCTGCTCGGTGCGGGTGACGGTGTCGGTCATGATCGGAGGGAATCACCGGGGCGGGGCGGTCTGCAACGAAGGTGAGGATTGCCTTCGCGGCCTGCGGCACAGCCCGGTCCGGGGCCGGAAGGTCGGTCACCCCGGGGACGGGACGGCCCCCGCACCCGCCGAGGCGGGCCGGGGGCCGTCGTCGTGCTGACCGGTCAGTGCCCGATCTTCTTACCGTCGGCGCGCCACGTCACGGCGACCGAGGGCCGCGGGACCGAGGTGCCGCCGTCGGGCCAGTGCGAGGTGGGGTTCTCGAAGGTGGAGCCGTCGCCCTCGCCGGGGTGCTGGACGCAGACCAGCACGCGGTCGTCGTCGATCCACGGACCGCACGTCTCGGCGTGGACCGGGACGGTGAGGAACTGCTTGACCTGGCCGCGGAACTCCCCGTCGACCGCGACGGCGAACAGGCCGTCGTTGCTGCCCAGGGCGTTGCCGTCGGTGCTGATCCACAGGTTGCCGCGCTTGTCGAAGGCGACGTTGTCCGGGCAGGAGATCGGGGAGACCTGGGACTTGTCGAACCCGGCGAAGTAGGTGCTGGGGTCGTTCGGGTCGCCGGCGAGGAGGAAGACCCGCCAGGCGAAGGATCCGGCGCCGGCGTCGTTCCGGGCCTCGGCGACCTCCAGCACGTGGCCGTGCTTGTTGTTGGCCCGCGGGTTCGCCTCGTCGGCCTGGCCGGGCAGGCGGCGGGTGTTGTTGGTCAGGGCGACGTAGACCACCCCGGTGACCGGGTTGGGCTCGACGTCCTCGGGGCGGTCCATCTTCGTGGCGCCGACGGCGTCGCCCGCCTGGCGGGTGAAGAGCAGCACCTCGACCCCGCTCATCCCCGGCACGTGGCTGATGGCCTCGGAGCCGCGGGAGGTGACCAGCGGGATCCACTCGCCCGCGCCGTCGAAGGCGCCGTCGGAGGGCAGGGTGCCGTCGCCGGTGATCTCGGCGGCGGGGGAGTTGCCGGTGAACTTCGCGACGTAGAGGGTGCCGTGGTCGAGCAGGTCGCGGTTGTCGCCCGTCCCGACCTTGTCGGTGGAGACGAACTTGTAGAAGTAGTCGAAGCGCTCGTCGTCGCCCATGTACACGGCCAGGCGGCCGTCCGCGGTGATCCGGGTGGTGGCGGCCTCGTGCTTGAAGCGGCCCAGCGCGGTGCGCTTCTTCGGGGTGGAGGTGGGGTCGTAGGGGTCGACCTCGACGATCCAGCCGAAACGGTTGGCCTCGTTCGGCGCCTTGAGCAGGTCGAAGCGGTCGTCGAAGCGCTCCCACTTGCGCTCGGTGGCACCGCCGGTCATGCCGTAGCGGCGCAGGCGCTCCTTGACCACCGGGTCGGTGACCGAGGCGGCGTTGGCGAAGTACTGGTTGAAGTTCTCCTCCGCCGTGAGCCAGGTGTCCCAGGGGGTCAGGCCGCCGGAGCAGTTGTTCAGGGTGCCGAGCACGGTGCGCCCGGAGGGGTCCGCCGGGGTCTTGACGAGGTCGGTGCCCGCGACGGGCCCGGTGAGCTCGAACGCGCTGTGGGTGTCGAAGCGGCGGTTGAGGCGGTGGTCGACGATCGGGTCCAGGGCGCCGGAGCGCTTGCCGCGCCGGCCGGAGGTGACGGCGACGACGCTGAGCCCGTGGGCGGCCCAGGCCACCTCGACCTGCTCGCGGGTGGGGTTCTCGGCGTCGTACCCGGCGAACATGAGGACCTCGTCGGTGTACTCGTGGTTGGCCACGAGGAGGAACTCGTGCTGGCCCTTGAGGGGCAGCAGCCCGAGGTAGTCGCAGTTGTACCCGAACTGGCGCCGCTGGGCCGCCGCGGTGAGGTTGGCGGCGTCGAAGTCGGGGGCGTCGGAGAAGAGCTTGTCGCCCCAGCGGATGACGACGTCCTGGAGGTAGCCGGCGGGGGTGGTGAGCTTGTCGTCGGTGTTGGGGGCGACGGGCTCGAAGTTCAGGCCGGGGGCGGCGCCGGCCTTGCCGGCGTTGCCCTGGTTGCCGGGGGCGGCGAGGGCGGGCTGCTGGCCGAGCACGGTGGTCGCGGCGCCGGCGGCGGCCACGACGGCACCGGCCTTGAGGGCGGTGCGGCGCGAGAAGGCGCGGGCGGCGACGTCGCCGAAGTACTCCCCGCCGGAGGTGTTGGGGACGTCGTGGAAGCAGGCGTCACCGCAGCGGAAGCGGCACGTCAGCGCCGAGCGGGAGCCGCCGTGGCGGCCGGTGAGGAGGGGAAGCAGGCGTCTGGGCGCGGTCTCGGTCATCAGGGCTCCTTGAGTGGGGTACGGGCCCGACGTTAAGGAGCGATGTCGTCCGTTGAGAGAACGGTGGGTGAAGTCTTCGCGACGGGGGCGTGACCGCGGGTCCCGTCCTCGGCGCGCCGTGCTCACTGGGGAACGCGGCGCTCGCGACGTCCGGCCGGGGCGCCTGCTGGTGGCCCGCGGTTCACCTGCCGTTCCCGGGCGCCCCTTACCGTCCGCGCGTGACCGTGCTGCTTCCCCCGGCGGGCCTCCACCCGGCGCTCACCCTTCACCCCGGCCCGGTGCCGGCCGCCGTCCAGGCGGCGGTGGGCCGGCTCCGCGGACCGGACCCGCGGCTGCCCGGCCGGGCGGCGCACGCGGCGCTGTACGCCCAGGCGGTCGCCGACGGCACGCTCGTGGGGTTCTGCCTCGCCGAGGAGCCGAACACCGAGCCCGGCGCCTCGTGGGCCCACCACGGCGCCGCCGGGCCCGAGCTCGGCGTGCTCGTCGTCGACCCCCGGTGGCGCGGGCGGGGGCTGGGCGTCGGGCTCGTCGGCGCGGTCGCCCGGGCGGTCGCCGCATCGGGGCGGACGGCGGTGGCCGTCACCGCCCCGGCAAGCCCCGCCGTCGCCGTCAACCGGCGGGTGGGGGCGCGGGTGGCGGGCACCTTCCGGCGCGGGCCCGAGGAGCTCTGGCTCTGGGACTTCGCCGGGGTGCGCTGAAGGGGCGCCGACCTCCCCGGTCAGCGGGTGCTGAGCTCCGCGCAGAACTGCCCGCGGGCGAGGGCCAGCTCCAGCGCGGCGTCGCGCAGCCCGGTGCTCTCCGCGACGAGCGCCTCCGGCACGCCGGCCTTCACCGCGTGGACGAGGGCGACGTTGCGGGCGCACAGCCGCTCGAAGGTGACCACCGGCTCGGTCCGGAGGGCGGCCTCGGCCGCACGCAGCGAGGTGAGCGCGGCGGCATGGGCGGTGGGGAGGGAGAGCACAGGACCTCGGTTCGTCGGGACGTCGGCTCGACGCTACGGTCGCACAACCGTGGCTGGCCAACGTCGCGTCACCATCCGTGCAGGAGTTGTGCGCCGGTGCGGGCGCGTGTGCCGCGCGGTCGGTGCGCGACCGTGTCAGGCAGGCGTGCGGCTCACCGCGACCCACCGGTCGACGGGCTGGGGTGCGGTGAGGGAAGCGGAAGGGCCGCCGTCCTGCGTGTCCGCAGGGCGATGGCCCTTCCTCTGGCCCGATCACGGCCGGAGTTCGGACCGACCTCGGGAGCGCTGGCTCACCCCATCGAGGAGGGCCGGGACCTGTCCTTGATGTGCGGCATGCTGGCCGGCGCCGCCTACCGCCTGCTGCCGGGCAGACGGTAGGCGCAGATGCCGGGCGAAGAACCCGGCCGCGTCCTCCGCTGCGAACTGCGGGACACCGGCGTGCCCGCCCATGTTGGCGTGCAGCGTCTTCTCCTTGGAGCCGAAGGCGTCGAACAGGTCCAAGGCCGCCTGTCGATCGTTCCCTTCGTCATCCCACTGCAGCAGGACATGCAGCGGAATGGTGACCTGTCGAGCCTCCTCGACGATGGTGCGAGGCACGAAGCTCCCGGCGAAGAAGCCGGCGGCCACGATGCGCGGCTCGACCACCGCCAGCCGGATGCCGATGGAGATCACGCCCCCCGAGTACCCGACCGGGCCGCCGATCTCTGGCAGCGACAGGAGGGCATCCAGGGCGGCCTGCGATTCGGGGACCGCCTTGTCGACGAGCGGGAGGATGAGGGCGTCGATGATCTCGTCGCTGACCGGCTCGCCGGCCTCCACAGCCCGGCGCAGGTCGGCGCGGGCCTGCTCGGCGACGGTCCAACGGGGCCGGTCACCGCTTCCGGGGAGCTCGATGCTGGCCGCAGCGAAGCCCTCCGCCGCAAGACGCCGGGCTCGCGCCACCAGCCGGGGGTACATCTTGTGCAGTCCGAGCGGGGGGTGGCCGAGCAGGATCAGCGGGACCGGTGCGGATCCGGATGCGGGCGTCCACAGGATGCCGGGGATCTCGGCGAGGATGAATTCGCGTTCGAGGACGCCGTCATCGTGGCGCAGCTCAGAAGTGAATCGCATGGTCGTGCCTTTCGGGAGTGCCCTTGGACGGCGCTCCCGGACGACCTATCGCCCGACCGTGACCCCAGAGGGGAGCACCCATGTCGAAACTGCGTTCACGGGTACCACCTCCTCCTTCTCTGCCACGGCCACCAGGAAGCTATCAGTGGACACAGGGGCCGCCACAGGTTTTTTGCGAGCACCCCTCACGACGGTTCAGGCGTGGCTCGGTCACAGCTCCATCGAGATCGCCGCGCGCTACCTGCACCACCTCGGCGACGCCGCCGACCGATCCGCGCTGCAGCTGCTCAACGGCGCCCCGGACGGGGAGGCGGACCAGCGCGACCGGCGGCCGGGGTGATCCGCCGCAACCGGAGCGCATGCGGACCAGCAGAAGGCGAAGCCCCTGGTCTGCGTCGCCGCAGGCCAGGGGCCTCACTTCTCTCCGGTCGGGGTGGCGGGATTTGAACCCACGACCTCTTCGTCCCGAACGAAGCGCGCTACCAAGCTGCGCCACACCCCGGAGGAACTCGTTAAGAATAGCCGAGCCGTGGGCCGTCCGTGAAACCCGGGGGCCCGGATGAGACGGATGCCACGTGCTGGCGGGCCCCACGCCACGTGCTGGCGGGCCACGCCACGTGCGGGCGGGCTCAGGCGGGGCGCGGGACCAGGGTGAGCAGCGACGCCTCCGGCCGGCACGCGAACCGCACCGGGGTGTACGGGCTGGTGCCCAGCCCCGCCGAGACGTGCAGCCACAGCGACCCCTCGCCCCCGGGGGTGCCGGGGCGGGCGCCGGGCCAGCCGTGCAGGCCGCTGGCGCGGGACCGGTCGAGGTCGCAGTTGGTCACCAGGGCCCCCGCGACGGGCAGGCACAGCTGCCCGCCGTGGGTGTGGCCGGCCAGGACGAGCTCGCAGCCGTCGTCCCGCATGGCGTCGAGGACCCGCAGGTAGGGCGCGTGCGAGACGCCGAGGTGGACCCCGGCCGGCCCGGCCGGCCCCGCCGTGGCGGGCGCCGGGAACCGGTCGCGGTCGAGGTGGGGGTCGTCCACGCCGACCAGGCTGAAGGACGTGCCCGCGGCCTCGACGGCGTCGCGGCGGTTGGTCAGGTCCTTCCACCCGGCCCGGGTGAACGCCTCGACCATCTCGTCCACGGGCAGCTCGACCGGGTTCGGGGGCAGGGACGTGCGGGCGTCGCGCAGCAGGTAGCGGGCCGGGTTCTTCGGCCGGGGCGCGAAGTAGTCGTTCGAGCCGAGCACGAAGGCGCCGGGGCGCTCCAGCAGCGGGGCGTAGGCCTCGAGCAGGCCGGGCAGGGCCCGCGGGTGGGCGACGTTGTCCCCGGTGGTGATCACCAGGTCCGGCTCGAGGCGGTCCAGGGCGCGCACCCAGGCGACCTTGTCGCGCTGGCGGGGGAGCAGGTGCAGGTCCGAGAGGTGCAGCACCCGCACCGGGGCGGCACCGGCGGGCAGCACCGGCACCTCGTGGCGGCGCAGGGTGTACATGCGGGCCTCGGCGAGCGCCCAGCCGAGGGCGCCGAGACCGGCGAGCGTGAGGGCACCGAGGCCCCGGGCGACGGGTTGGGTCGTCATGTCAGAAGCCCGGGGTCGCGGGGAACGTCGGGAACGGGTTCGACGGGAAGGCGTCCGGGAAGAGCCCCTGCGGGGCGGGCACCGTGGTCGGCGCCGGCCCGCCGCCGCCTCCGCCGCCTCCGCCGCCGTTCCCGCGGCCGTTCCCGTTCCCGGAGCTGCCCTTGCCGCTGTTGGCGTTGCCGCCGCTGTTGCCGGGCGCCTTGCCGTCGCCGCCGCCGTTCCCGCGGCCGTTGCCCGCCCCGGTGTTCCCGGAGGCCGCGGGCGCGGTCGCGGGCCCGGAGCTGGGCACGATGGTGACGGTGCTGCCCGGCGCCGCCTGCGCGCCGGCCGCCGGCGAGGTGCTCGCCACGCTGCCGGTGGGCCACTGCGAGGCGACCGGGGTGCCGACGGCCACCTGGAAGCCGTTCTGCGACAGGACCGCCTGCGCCTCGGCGACCGGGCGGCCGGTCACGTCGGGCACGGCCGTCTGCTTGGCCCCGGCCTGGGCGGGCGCCGCGCCGAACGGCTGGGGCGGGACGCCGTCGAGCGCGCGGGTCATGTACCGCTGGAAGGTCTCGGCCGGGTAGGACCCGCCGAAGACCCACTTGTTGAACTTGCCGTTGATGGTCGTGTTCATCATCGACACGTCGCCCGAGGCGTGCCCCATCCAGATCCCGGCGGCCAGCTGCGGGGTGTACCCGACGAACCACGCGTGGCTGTCGTCGTTGGCCGTGCCGGTCTTCCCGGCGGCCGGCCGGCCCGGCAGGACCGCCTTGCGTCCGGTGGAGAAGGGCTTGTCGGAGACCACGTCCTGCAGCGCGGAGTTCACCCCGTTGACCACGTTGGGCTCGAGGACCTTCTTGCAGTCCGACTTCGGCACGGGGATCTCGGTGCCGGAACGGTCGGTGACCTCGGTGATGGCGATCGGGGTGCAGTACGTGCCGCCGGCGGCGAGGGTCGCGAACGCGTTGGCCATGCCGAGCGGCGTGACGGTGTTCGTGCCGAGCACCGCGGAGGGGTTCGGCACCAGCGGGGAGCCGTCGCCGCGGGTGAGGCCCATGGAGGCGGCGTTGCCGATGATGCCGCACATGTCCATCTGGTTGGCCATCTTGATGTAGCTGAGGTTGATGGACAGTCGGGTGGCCTCGCGCACCGTCATCATCGGCGAGGTCGGGACGCCCTCGACGTTGGTGGCGTTGTTGTAGTTGTCGCGCAGCCTGGGGTTGCAGGAGATGTTCCAGGTGTTGCGCGGGAAGTTCCGCTGCGTCGAGCTGACCTTGTCGTCGAGGGAGTGACCGGTCTTCAGCCACTCGATGAGCGTGAAGACCTTGAACGTCGAGCCGGACTGGAACCCGAGGCCGCCGCCGTGCGAGAGGCCGACGTTGAGGTTCACCGCGGTGGCGTGGGGGTCCTCCGGCGTCGCGGCCGTGCCCCAGTTCGTCGTCTGCGCCATCGCGAGGATCTTGCCGGTGCCCGGCTCGACCGAGCTCATGGCCATGGTGACGCCGGAGGGGTCGTTGACCGGCACCGAGGCGGTGATCTCGTCGTGGGCCGCCTGCTGCTTCTTGGGGTCGAGCGTGGTCTTGATGGCCAGGCCGCCGCGGTAGAGCATCCGTGTGCGGTCGGCGCGGTCCTTGCCCCAGCCCTCGTTGTTGAGCAGGTCGTTGACGACGTACTCGCAGAAGTACGCGGCGTTGCCCGCCGCGCCGCACCCGTTGGGGGCGTTCTTGACGTGGAGCATGTCGGCGATCGGGACGGCCACCGCCTCGTCGTGCTCGGCCTGGGTGATGTAGCCCTGGTCGAGCATGAGCCCGAGGACGACGTCGCGGCGCTCCTGGGCCTTCTCCGGGTTGCGCACCGGGTCCCACTTCGCCGGCGACTGCGTGATGCCCGCGAGCAGCGCGGACTCCCCGATGCCCAGCTCGGCGGCGGGCTTGGAGAAGTAGTGCTGGGAGGCCGACTCCACCCCGTAGACCGAGGGGCCGAACTGGGCGATGTTGAGGTAGCCCTCGAGGATCTTGTCCTTGCTGACCTTCTGCTCGAGCCCGATGGCCAGGCGCGCCTCGCGCAGCTTGCGCCCGACGGAGGTCTCCGTCGCCTGGGCGATGGCCTCCTTGTCCCCCGAGACCCGGCCGGCCTCGATGAGCACGTTCTTGACGTACTGCTGGGTCAGCGTCGAGGCGCCCTCGAGCTGGCCGCCCGCGACGTTGTTGGCGAAGGCCCGCAGCATGCCCTCCGGGTCGATGCCACGGTGCTGGTAGAAGCGGCGGTCCTCGACGGCGACGACGGCGTGCTGCATCGGCGTGGAGACCTTGTCGAGGCCGACGACGATGCGGTTCTCGGCGAAGAACGTCGCGATCGGGGTGCCGTCCGCGGCGAGGATGACGCTCTGCTCGGACGGCTCGGGGATGGCCAGCTCGCTGGGCAGGTCGTCGAAGAGCTGCGTCGAGGCGGTGGTCACCGCGCCGACGGCGCCCGCGGCCGGCATCACCAGCCCGGCGGCGACGACGCCGCCGAGCCCGGCGACGAGCACGAACGTCAGCAGCATGATCAGCAGCTGCTTCGGCTTGACGGCACGGCCGGAGGGCGACGGAGCTGGCGACATGGGTTCAGGGTACGTGGACCCATCCCTCCTGGGCCGGTCGAGCGGGAGGCGTCCGGACGTGGCCTGCGCCGCGATCCGACGAGCAGTCCGTGGATACTCGGCTCCCGGCGCGTCGGCCCCGCCGCCGGGGGTGTCGACGACCCCTCGGGTCCGTGCGGCGGGGGCCGACGCCTGGCGGCCCCGGGCGTCGGGCCGCGGGCAAACCCCCAGGTCCTTGGGGGTAGGAACGGGCCTGGGCCCGGGCCTCTAGCACGCTTGCCCCCAACACTGACGGCTTAACACTCCGAAATTCGCCGGAGCCCTTCCGTGATCCGCCTCACAGGCTATAGCGTCACTCGTAGACAAAAACTGTCCGCCGACCACCGGACGGGAGAGACCCCGCGGCCGACCACCCGAGGGGCTCGTTGTCGACGGGACGCACAGGAGGAAGCATGTGGGACAACGAGGACCAGACGTGGGCGGCCGACGCGGCGTGCGCCAGCACCGAGCCCGACGCGCTGTTCGTGCGCGGCGCGGCGCAGCGGATCGCCCGCGAGCTGTGCTTCGGGTGCAAGGTCCGGATGGAGTGCCTGGCCGACGCGCTGAACTCGCAGACGAGCTTCGGCGTGTGGGGCGGGCTGACCGAGCGGGAGCGGCGGGCGCTGCTGCGGCGCTACCCGGAGGTCACCGACTGGTCGAGCTGGCTGCGTCGGGAGGACGACGAGCTCATCGCCGAGCTGCGCTCCCAGCGGGCCCCGCGCATCCTCGCGCGGATCCGCACGTCGGCCTGAGGTGGTTCCGGCGCCCGGCCGGGACCGACCGGTGGCGGTCGCGGCCCTGCGCCCAGGCGCGTCGTGGTGGCGCCCCTAGGATGACGCCATGACGACATGGGAGTACGCCACGATTCCGCTGCTGACGCACAACACCAAGGCGATCCTCGACCAGTGGGGCGAGGACGGCTGGGAGCTCGTCCAGGTCGTGCCCGGCCCGACCGGCTCGGCCAACCTGGTCGCCTACCTCAAGCGGCCCAAGGGCGAGCAGTGAGCGCCGCCGCCCGGCTCGACGAGCTCGGCCTGACCCTGCCCGCCGTGCCGGCGCCGGCTGGGGCGTACGTGCCCGCGCTGCGCCAGGGCGACCTGGTCTACACCTCCGGGCAGCTGCCCTTGGTCGACGGCGCGCTGCCGGTCACCGGGAAGGTCGGCGGCGCCGTCGACCCCGAGCGGGCCAAGGCGGCGGCCCGCACGTGCGCCCTCAACGCCATCGCCGCGGCCGCGGAGGCGGCCGGCGGCCTGGACAACATCGTCCGGGTCGTCAAGGTCACGGGCTTCGTGGCCTCCGAGCCGTCCTTCACCGGCCAGCCGGGCGTCATCAACGGTGCCTCGGAGCTGCTCGGGGAGGTCTTCGGCGACGCGGGCCGGCACGCCCGCTCCGCCGTCGGCGTCGCCGTGCTGCCGATGGACTCCCCGGTCGAGGTGGAGCTCGTCGTGGCCGTGCGCTGACGGCCGCGCAACGCAACGACGACGGCGCCCCCGCGGGGGCGCCGTCGTCGTGTGAGGGACGGTGCGGGCGTCAGCGGGCGCGACGCCGCAGCCGGTCGAGGTCGATCAGCAGCACCGCGCGGCCCTCCAGGCGGATCCAGCCGCGGGAGACGAACTCGGCCAGGGACTTGTTGACCGTCTCGCGGGAGGCGCCGACGAGCTGGGCGAGCTCCTCCTGGGTGAGGTCGTGCGGGACGTGGACGCCCTCGTCGGTGGTCTCGCCGAACCGGTCGGCGAGGTCCAGCAGCGCCTTGGCGACGCGGCCGGGGACGTCGGAGAAGACCAGGTCCGCCAGCGACTCGTTGGTCCGGCGCAGGCGCTGGGCCAGCGCCCGGAGCATGTGCTTGGCCAGGGACGGGCGGGTGTCGAGGAACTCCATGAGGTCGGAGTGGTTCAGCTCGAGCAGGCGGGTGGGGGCCACCGCCGTCGCCGTCGTCGAGCGCGGGCCCGGGTCGAAGAGGGTCAGCTCACCGAGCAGCTCGCCCGGGCCCAGGACGGCGAGGAGGTTCTCGCGGCCGTCGGGCGCGGTGTGGCCGAGCTTCACCTTGCCGTCGGTGACGATGTACAGCCGGTCGCCCGGGTCGCCCTCGTTGAAGAGGGTCTCGCCCCGACGCAACGACGTCTCGCTCATGAGGCCGCGCAGCTCTGCCTGGTCCTGCTCGTCCAGCGCGTCGAAGAGCGGCACGGTGCCGATTACGTTTTGTTCCACGGTGCGTCCCATCGTCCGGGGGCAAACTCACGATCGCACGCCGGGCCAGCGGCCCACGTGCCCGGGCCCATCCTGCCACCCCCGGTGAGATCAGGCACAGGACACCTGTCGGCCGGGTCTCGCCCTACGCTGGCCCCATGACTCCCGCCCGCCGCCCCCACGTGGCCCGGCCGCGGTCGCTCAAGGCCGCGCGCGAGCGGGCCATGGCGGTCGACGAGCTGCTGGCCCAGGCATGGCCGGACGCCCACATCGAGCTGGACTTCACCACGCCGCTGGAGCTGCTCGTGGCGACCGTGCTCTCGGCCCAGACCACCGACGTCCGCGTCAACCAGGTGACGCCGGCGCTGTTCGCGGCCTATCCCGACGCGGCCGCCTACGCCGGTGCGCGCCGCGAGGACCTCGAGGAGATCCTGCGCCCGCTGGGGTTCTTCCGGTCCAAGGCGGCGGCCGTGCAGGGCATCGGCGCGGCCCTCGTCGAGCGCTTCGGGGGCGAGGTGCCGGACAGCCTCGACGAGCTCGTGACGCTGCCCGGGGTGGGCCGCAAGACGGCGAACGTCGTGCTGGGCAACGCGTTCGGCATCCCGGGGATCACCGTAGACACCCACGTCGGACGTCTGGCCCGCCGGCTGGGCTGGACCGACCAGAAGGACCCGGTCAAGGTCGAGGCGCGCATCGCCGAGCTGCTCCCGCCCGAGGAGTGGACGATGGCGTGCCACCGGCTGATCTTCCACGGCCGGCGCGTCTGCCACTCCCGCCGGCCGGCGTGCGGGGCGTGCGTGGTCGCCGAGCTGTGCCCGTCCTACGGGGAGGGCGAGACCGACCCGGAGCGGGCGCGGGCCCTGGTCACCGGCTGAACGCGGCACCGACGGCGGCCCCCGGGCCCGTCGTCGGCCGACCCGCAGCTCGCGGCCGTCGTCCGCCACCGCCTGACCGCCCGGCCGTGCGTGCGTGCGCCAGGTGATCAGCGGGGCGAGGGCACCTCGGCGGCGAGGAAGTCCAGGAGCAGCTCGGTGACCTCCTCGGGCGCCTCCTCCGGGAGGAAGTGCCCGGCGCCCGGCGCGACGTGCTGGCGCAGCGGGCCGGCGACGTAGCGGTGGTCGCGGCCGAAGGTCCGCCCCGGCAGCAGCCGGTCCTGCGCGCCGCGGATGCTGAGCACCGGCACCTGCACGGGCCGGCGGACGGCGGCCAGGTAGCGCCGTCCGTCGGTGCGGGGCGTGGCGCGCACCAGCCAGCGGAAGTGCTCCATGGCGCTGTGCGCGGCGAAGGGCAGGCGCATCGCCTCGGTGTAGAGGTCCGCCTGCGACGTCGCCCCGTCGTTGCCCGGCGCCGACCACTCCCGCAGCACGTCGCGCACCAGGGTGCCCTCGCGCACCGCCCGCTCGGGGAACCAGGGCACCTGGAACCGGGCGAGGGTGGTCAGGGCGCGCAGCGGCATGCGGTTGCCCACCCGGTGCAGCGGCAGCGGGTGCGGGTTGGCGAGGACGGCGACGGCGCGGGTCAGGCGCGGGGCGAGGGAGGGCATCGACCACGCCACCGTGCCGCCGAAGCCGTGCCCGACGACCACGGCGCTCGCCGCGCCCAGGGACCGGATCACCCCGGCGACGTCGCGGGCGAAGACCCCGGTCTCGTGCCGGTGCGGGGGCTTGTCGGAGCCGCCGAAGCCGCGCAGGTCCATGGCCGCCACCTGGTAGCCGGCCGCCGCCAGCGCGGGGATCTGGTGGCGCCAGGACCACCAGAACTGCGGAAAGGCGTGCAGCAGGACGACGAGCGGGCGGTGCGCCGAGGGCTCACCCGCCAGCACCACGTGGAACTGGGCGCCGTTGGCGGGCACGTTGCGGTGCTCCCACGGTCCGGGGATGAGCACGCAGCTGGGATCGGCAACCACGCCTGGCACCGTATCGGGTATCGGAGGGTGTCAGAGCAGAGCCAGCACCGCCATGTAGGTGCCCGTGCCGCCCACGATGCTCAGCAGGGCGTTGCGCCGCCACAAATGCAGCGCCGCGGTGACGACGACGCCGGCGAGCTCGGGCAGCCCGTGCGGGGCGGCGGTCAGGTCCACCGACGAGAGGGTGTAGACCACGAGGATCGCCATGACGCCCAGCGGCATGGTCCGGCCCAGGAACGACACGAGCGCGGAGTCGCGCACCCGGCGCAGCGCGAGGAACGGCGCCAGCCGGAGGGCGTAGGTGACGGCGAAGATCACCAGGAGCGTGAGCAGGATGTGGTCGGGGCTAGGCATCCTGGTCCTCCCGGGGGCGGGCGCCGCCGTCGCGGACGGGGCGTGTGCCGGGCTCGGCGGGCGCGGTGGCCAGGTGGTGCTCGCCGGTTGCGGCGGGGGCGGCGCGGCGCCTGGTGCCGAGCGCGAAGCGCGCGATGAGCACCAGGACGAACGCCGTCAGCGCGATGACGAGCATGCTGCCCGGGGCGACCACCAGCGCCAGCGCCGCGCACGCCAGCGCGACGAGCAGGGTGGGCAGGTCCGGGGCGGCGCGGAAGGCGTCGATGGTGAGCACGACGAACAGGGCGGTCAGGGCGAAGCCCAGCCCCTCGGCGTCCAGCCCCAGGCGCGCCCCGAGCAGGGCGCCGGCGGTGGAGCCGGTGAGCCAGTACAGGTGGCAGATCACCTGGGTGGCGAGCACCCGCGTGCCGGTGAGCCCCTGCTGGGGCTTGGTGGCCAGGAGCGCGTACGCCTCGTCGGTCAGGGCGTGGACGCCGTACAGCCGCCCGAGGGCGGAGCGGATCTTCAGCAGCGGGAAGCTCAGCCCGTAGAAGACGTGCCGGAAGTTGACGAAGAAGGTGGTCGCGGCCACCTGCGCCAGCCCGACCCCGCCGGTCACCAGGCCGATGGCGAGGAACTCCATCGAGCCGGCGTAGATGAGCACGGAGAAGACCGGCGCCCACCACCACGCCAGGCCGCTGGTGGCGAGGAGCACCCCGAAGGCGGCGCCGAGCGGGAGGTAGCCCATGCCGACGCCGACGGTGTCCCGCGCGGCGAGCGCCACCTCGTGGCGCCGGTCCGGGCGCGCGGCGGCGGAGGGGGCGGCGGGCATGCTCCCAGGCTAAGCCGGGCGGCGGGGGCCGAAGGTCCGCGGGCCGGTCAGGGTCCGGATGCCGGGATGCTGCCGGGGACGCTGGGCCGGGCACCTTCGTGAGGTGCCGCACGGACGCCGGGCGGGCACCTTCGTGAGCGGTGCCGCACGGGCAGGTGCGCCTCAGAACGAGCCAGCGGTGTACTTCCGTCAGGCAATGCCTGACGGAAGTACACCGCTGGCTGGGCAGCGGAGCGGGTCCGGGACGGCGCGGGCAGGCGCACCGGCGGGGCCCCGCCGGGACGGCCCGGGCAGGCGCACCGGCGCGGGCGCCGCCGCGCCCGTCCGGTGCTACCGCTGCATGCCCTTGCTGATCTGGTCCATGACGCTCGAGTCCGCCAGCGTGGTGACGTCGCCGGCCTCGCGGCCCTCGGCGATGTCGCGCAGCAGGCGGCGCATGATCTTGCCCGAGCGGGTCTTGGGCAGCTCGGCCACCACGAGGATGGACCGGGGCTTGGCGATCGGGCCGATCTCCTTGGCCACGTGGTTGCGCAGCTCGGCGACGACGTCCGCGCCCTCGCCGGCCTCGTCGGCCCGCTCGATGGCGTCGGCGCGCAGGATGACGAACGCCACGACCGCCTGGCCGGTGGTGTCGTCCTTGGCCCCGACGACCGCCGCCTCGGCCACGATCGGGTGGGAGACGAGCGCGGACTCGATCTCGGTGGTCGACAGGCGGTGGCCCGAGACGTTCATGACGTCGTCCACCCGCCCGAGCAGCCAGATGTCGCCGTCGTCGTCCTTCTTCGCGCCGTCCCCGGCGAAGTACATGCCCTCGAAGCGGGACCAGTACGTGTCGTAGAAGCGCTGCGGGTCGCCCCAGATGCCGCGCAGCATCGCCGGCCACGGCTGGGTGAGCACGAGGTACCCGCCGCCGCCGTTGGGCACCGGCTGGCCGCGCTCGTCGAGCACCTCGGCGCTGATGCCGGGCAGCGGCACCTGGGCCGAGCCGGGCTTGGCGGCGGTGACGCCGGGCAGCGGGGAGATCATGATCGCGCCGGTCTCGGTCTGCCACCAGGTGTCCACCACCGGGGTGCGGTCGGCGCCGATGGTGCGCCGGTACCACATCCACGCCTCCGGGTTGATGGGCTCGCCGACCGAGCCGAGCACCCGCAGCGAGGACAGGTCGTGCTTGCCGGGGTACTCCGCGCCCCACTTCATGCACGTGCGGATGGCGGTGGGGGCGGTGTAGAGGATGGAGACCTTGTACTTCTCGACGAGGTCCCACCAGCGGTCCTTGCCGGGGGTGTCCGGGGTGCCCTCGTAGAGGACCTGGGTGGCGCCGTTGACCAGCGGGCCGTAGGTGACGTAGCTGTGCCCGGTGACCCAGCCGATGTCGGCGGTGCACCAGTACACGTCGGTCTCGGGCTTGAGGTCGAAGACGTACTTGTGGGTGAAGGCGCACTGGGCGAGGTAGCCGCCGGTGGTGTGGAGGATGCCCTTCGGCTTCCCGGTGGTGCCGGAGGTGTAGAGGATGAACAGCGGGTGCTCGGCCTCGACGTCGACCGGGGTGTGCTCCGGGGAGGCGGCGGCCAGGGCGTCGGCCCAGCGCACGTCGCGTCCCTCGGTCCACGGCACCTCCTGGCCGGTGCGCTCGACGACGAGGACGTGCTCGACCGGGGTGCCCTTGGCCAGCGCCTCGTCCACGGCGGGCTTGAGGGCGCTGGCCTTGCCGCGCCGGTAGCCGCCGTCGGCGGTGATGACGACGCGGGCCTCGGCGTCGTTGATGCGGCTGTGCAGCGCCTCGGCGGAGAAGCCGCCGAAGACCACCGAGTGCGGGGCGCCGATCCGGGCGCAGGCGAGCATCGCGATGACCGCCTCGGGGATCATCGGCAGGTAGATCGCCACCCGGTCCCCGGTGCGCACCCCCAGGGCCTCCAGGGCGTTGGCCGCCCGGGAGACCTGCTCCTTGAGGTCGGCGTAGGTGATGGTGCGGGTGTCGCCGGGCTCGCCCTCGAAGTGGAGGGCCACCCGGTCGCCGTGGCCGGCCTCGACGTGCCGGTCGACGGCGTTGTAGGCGGCGTTGAGCCGGCCGTCGCCGAACCAGCGCGCAACGGGGGCGGCGGAGAAGTCAAGGACCTCCGTGAAGTCCTCCGACCAGGTCAGCAGCTCGCGCGCCTGCTCGGCCCAGAAGCCCTCACGGTCCGCCGCCGCCCGCTCGTACAGGTCGGGCCGGGCGTTGGCCTGGGCGGCGAACTCCTCGCTGGGCGGGAAGGACCGCTCCTCGCGCAGCAGGTTCTCCAGCCCGCCCTCGGGCGTCGCAGCAGTGGTCTCGTGCTGGGACATCTGTGTCCTCCCTGTCATCGGTGGCCCGCTACCAGTGTGCACTGGCTCACATCGCTTCAGGGCAACATATCGAACCGGTGGCCCTCACCCGCACCCGGGCGGGTCCGCTCGCGCTGTGCGCGAACACGGCCTGGGTCAGCGCACCCCGTGGCGCGCCCCGCCCTGGCCGAGGTCGCGGCGGGCAGCCTCGCGCCGGCCGCGTTCCTCGGCCCGCCCCAGGCGCCGGGCGCCGTGGGAGACCACGCCGACCAGGACGAGCGTGAGACCGGCCTGGGCCAGCCGGCCGCTCGGGCCGTCGGCGAGCAGGTGGTGCGCCACGTTGCCGCCGAGGTCGCCCTGGCTGCGGACCTGGTCCAGGACCGGGGCGAGGGCGTCCGCCGTCGGGCCGGGCAGGAGCACGAACGCCGCCCCGGCGAGGAGCACCAGGGCCCCGACCACCAGGGCGCCGAGGGAGGACCAGCGGGCCGCCAGGAGAACGACGGCGAGCACGAGCAGCCCGCAGACGAGCTCGACGACGGCGGCCGGCGCGAGGGTGCCGGTGGCCCAGGGGCTGTCCTCGCCCAGCGTGAGGCGGGCGCCGGCGTCGGCGACGAGGTACCAGGCGACCGGCGCGAGCAGCAGGGTCACGACGAGCGCCCACACGTGCGCCGCCGCCCGCGAGCGCGGCCGCGCCTCGCTGGCCCCGGCGAGGGCGACGTCGGCGGGGTCGGGGGCCTCCTGCCACCGGGGCCGCAGCCCGGGCACGGTGTCCTCCCGGGGCGCCGGGAAGGCGGACGTGGGCGGCTCGGGGTGCTGGTGCGCGGGCGCCGCCGGCTCCGCCGTGGGCTGCGCGGCGGGCTCGTCCTGCCCGGCGGGGGGCTCGTCGAGGCGGCCGAGCAGGCGCTGGCGGCGCACCGCGGTGGACTCGAGGTCGTCGACGTCGTGGGGGCGTGCCCGCCGGCCGGGGGCGGTGACGGGATCCGCGGAGCCGGGGTGGTCCGGGCTGGTCTCAGGCGTGGTCACGGGGCCTCCTCGGGGTCCCCGTCACGGTATCCGGACGTGCGACGTCGCAGATGGGCGCCGCGCCGGGACCGCCCGGGCCGGGGTCAGGCGGCCACGAGCGCCAGCTCGGCCCGCTCGAGCCGCCGGCCCGACCGGCGGGCCCAGTGTGCGGCCGCGGCGCCGAGCACGACGACGACGCCGACCAGGAGCAGCTCGCCGGTGCCGAGCGCCGAGACGACGGTGACGGTGCCGATCACCGGCCACAGCAGGTTCAGCAGCCACTCCTGGCCCAGGGTCGCCAGCGCCGCGGCGGCCGTGGGGAGCAGGTACATCAGCCATCCGGCCAGCTGCGGGCCCAGGGAGGACCACGCCGCCAGCGCGAGGACCACGACCAGCAGGAGGCAGGCGAGCAGCAGCCACGGCTCGCGCCAGGGGTGGGCCCCGCCGGTGAGCGACAGGGTGAGGCTGAGGTCGTTGGCCGCCCGGCCGAGCAGCCAGATCGTCGGCGGCGTCAGCGCGAGCGCGAAGAACGTGCTCAGCGCGTGCGCGGCCAGCCGGGTGCGCGGCGGCAGCGGCGGCGCGGGCACGGCGGCGACGTCCGCGTCGTCCCTCCGGGCGGTCGCCGGGCGGGCCAGCGCCCGCTCCTGACCGCGGCCGGCCCGCCGGGCCAGGTGCGCGGCGAGCG
>NZ_VUKF01000049.1 GCF_009193185.1 Georgenia thermotolerans
GCCCCGGCGCCCGCGCCGGCCCCCGCCGCGGCCGCGCCCGCCGCCGTGGGGGGTGGCGTCTGGGCCCGCCTGGCCCAGTGCGAGTCCGGCGGCAACCCCCGGGCCGTGAGCCCCAACGGCCTGTACCACGGCCTGTACCAGTTCTCGGTGCAGACCTGGCGGGCCATGGGCGGCTCGGGCCTGCCCTCGCAGGCCTCGCCCGCCGAGCAGACCCAGCGCGCCCAGGCGCTGCAGGCCCGCTCCGGCTGGGGCCAGTGGCCGGCCTGCTCCGCCAAGCTCGGCCTCCGCTGAGACCGACCAGCACTACTACCCGCGCGCGGGGCCTCGTCGTGAGGCCCCGCGCGCGGCGGTGTGTGAGGGCACGGGGCGCAGGGGAGGTCTGGCCTTCGTCCCCGAGGCCGGCGAGGTCCAGCCCCGGTCCCAGGGTGCCTCGGCCGACGGTTCGGCCGTGTCAGTCCAGCGCCGCGGCGCGCAGCTCACCGAACTTCGCCGCGAGCTCGGGCAGCTGGTAGTGCGCGTTCAGCCCGCTCGGATTGGGCAGCACCCACACCCGCGCCGGCCCGAACCGCCCCTCCTGCGGGCCGAGGGTGGCCTTCGGATCGCCGACCGCCGCCCGGTACGCCGTGACGCCGAGGACGGCCAGCCACGCCGGCGAGTACCGCCGCACCTCCTCGCGGAGCCGCTCGCCACCCTGACGCAGCTCGGTCCGGCCCAGCTCCGCGGCCGTCGCCGTGGCGCGGTCGACCACGTTGGTGATGCCCAGGCCCAGGCCGAGCAGCTCGTCCTGCTCGCAGGGCGCCAGGAGCCGCGGCGTCATCCCGGAGCGGTGCAGCGCCGCCCAGAACCGGTTCCCGGGCCGGGCGAAGTGATGCCCGGTCCACGCCGAGTACAGGCCCGGGTTGATGCCGCACAGGAGGACCCTGAGTCCCGGGGCGATCACCGGGGGAATGCTGCGGCCGGCGCAGGCCGCCAGCTCCTCCCGGCTCGGACGGGGCCGGCGCGTCGCGTTCACGTCCCCGAGTGTGCCCCGGCCGTCTCCGGGAGCGTGCGAGGGCCGCGGCGCCGCGCGGGTTAGGCTCGGCGCCGTGACTGCAGACGCCGCCCCGCCCGCCACCGGCCTGCTCGGGGCGGCGGACGTGCGCCGCCTCGCCGACGCCCTCGGCGTGCGGCCCACCAAGACCCTCGGGCAGAACTTCGTCCACGACGCCGGCACGGTGCGCCGGATCGTGCGCACCGCCGGGGTCGAGCCCGGCGACGTCGTCCTCGAGGTCGGCCCGGGCCTGGGCTCGCTCACCCTGGCCCTGCTCGAGGCCGGGGCGAGCGTCGTCGCCGTCGAGATCGACCCGCCGCTGGCCCGGGCACTGCCGGCCACCGTCGCCGCGCGCATGCCCACGGCCGCCGACCGGCTGGCCGTGCTGCCGGCCGACGCCCTGACCGTGACCGGGCCGCAGATCCTGCCCGCCCCGCCGGCCCTGACCGGCGCGCCGGTGGTGCCGACCCGGCTCGTGGCCAACCTGCCCTACAACGTGGCCGTCCCCGTGCTGCTCACGCTGCTCGAGCGGCTGCCCAGCCTGGAGTCCGTGCTCGTCATGGTCCAGGCCGAGGTGGCCGACCGCATCGCCGCCCCGCCCGGCTCGCGCACCTACGGCGTGCCGTCGGTCAAGGCCGCCTGGTACGCCGAGGCCTCCCGCGCCGGGACCGTGTCCCGGTCGGTGTTCTGGCCGGTGCCCAACGTCGACTCCGCGCTCGTGCGCCTGACCCGCCGCGAACCTCCCGCCACCACGGCCACCCGCGAGGAGGTCTTCGCGGTCGTCGACGCCGCCTTCGCCCAGCGCCGCAAGACCCTGCGGGCCGCGCTGGCCGGCTGGGCCGGCTCGGCCGCCGCGGCCGAGGCCGCGCTCGTGGCCGCCGGCGTCGACCCCACCGTGCGGGGCGAGCGGCTCGCCGTCGCCGACTTCGCGCGCATCGCCGAGCACCGCCCGGCGGGCGCACCTGCCGCCCCCTCTGGCACGCTGGGCCGGTGACGCCCAAGGTCCAGGTCCGCGCGCCGGGGAAGATCAACCTCGCCCTGCACGTGGGCCCGCCGCGCCCGGACGGCTACCACCCGCTGGCGACCCTCTTCCAGGCCGTGTCCCTCTACGAGGAGGTCCTGGCCGAGGCGGCCGACGACGTCACCCTCACCATCCACGGCCGCGGCGCCGACCTGCCCACCGACGCGACCAACCTCGCCGTGCGCGCCGCGCAGCTCCTGCGCGAGACCAGCGGGGTCGAGCGGGGCGTTTCGCTGACGCTGACCAAGGAGGTCCCCGTGGCCGGCGGCATGGCCGGCGGGTCGGCCGACGCCGCCGCCACGCTGCTGGCCTGCGACCAGCTGTGGGGTACCGGGCTGGGCCGGGAGGAGCTGGCCGAGCTGGCCGGCGAGCTCGGCGCCGACGTGCCCTTCGCGCTCACGGGCCTGTCCGCCATGGGCACCGGCCGCGGGGACCTGCTCACCCCGGTCATGAGCCGCGGCACCTACCACTGGGTGCTGGCCGTCCAGGCCGAGGGGCTGTCCACCCCCGCGGTCTTCCGCGAGTTCGACGCTCTGCGCGGCTTCTCGCCCGACGGCGCCGCTCGCGGCGGCGGCGTTCCCGGTGCGCACAGCGGCGGCGGCGCGGACGTCGCCGGTGCCGACAGCGCCGGAGGTGCGGGGGAGGCGCCCCGGGTGGACCCGGCGCTGCTGTCGGCGCTGCTCTCCGCCGACCCGCTCGTCCTCGCCCGGCACCTCAGCAACGACCTGCAGGAGCCGGCGCTGGAGCTGCGCCCGGAGCTCGGCGACGTGCTGGCCGCCGCCGACCGGGCCGGCGCGCTGGCCGCCGTCGTCTCGGGGTCCGGGCCCACCGTCGCCGCGCTGGCGCTGGACGCCCCCCACGCCGCCAGCGTCGCCGGGGTGATGCGCGCGGCCGAGGTGGCCGGCGAGATCCTCACCGTCACCGGGCCGGTGCCCGGCGCGCGGGTGCTCGAGCACGTCCACGGCCGGCGGTAGGGGCACGGCCGCTCGAGGCCGTGCGCGCGCCGGTGTGCCCGGAACCGCACGCGCGGCGCCGCCCCCGATTCCGCGCCCACCGGGCCCGCCTGCGACACTGGAACCCGTGACGACTCTCAGCCAGCCCGCCGGCGGTGGGCGCTAGTGGCCCACCTGCTCGGCATCGAGGGCGCCGGCGTCGTCCTCGGCTCGCGACCCATCCTCACCGACGTCACCCTCGGCCTCGACGACGGCATGCGCGTGGGCGTGCTCGGCCGCAACGGCGCGGGCAAGTCGACCCTGCTGCGCCTGCTCGCCGGGCGCAGCCAGCCGGACACCGGGCGGGTCACCCGCGCCGGCGGCACCCGGGTGGTCGCCCTCGAGCAGTCCGACGCCTTGCCCGCCGGCACGGCCGTGCGCGACGTCGTCCACCCCGGCGTGCCCGAGCACACCTGGGCCTCCCAGCCGGCGGTGCGGGACATCCACGCCGGCCTGCTCGCCGACGTCGGCCTCGACGCCGACGTCGCCACCCTCTCCGGCGGGCAGCGCCGCCGCGTCGCGCTGGCCCGCGTGCTTACCCAGCCCGCCGAGGTCCTCATCCTCGACGAGCCCACCAACCACCTCGACGTCGAGGGGGTGGACTGGCTCGCCCGGCACCTGCAGGGGCGGTATGCCCGCGGCGAGGGCGCGCTCGTCGTCGTCACCCACGACCGCTGGTTCCTCGACGCGGTGTGCACCCGGGTGTGGGAGGTCGTGCCCGGGCACGACGGGGTCGCGGGCCGGGCGCCGGTCGGCGGGCACGTGGAGACCTACGACGGCGGGTACGCCGCCTACGTCCTCGCCCGCGCCGAGCGCGCCCGCACCGCCGCCCAGGCGGAGGAGAAGCGGCAGAACCTGCTGCGCAAGGAGCTGGCCTGGCTCCGCCGCGGCGCTCCCGCGCGCACCTCCAAGCCGAAGTTCCGCCTCGACGCCGCCGCGACCCTCATCGCCGACGAGCCGCCGCCGCGCGACCCGCTCGAGCTGACCCGGCTGGCCACCGCAAGGCTCGGCAAGGACGTCCTCGACCTCGAGGACGTGACGGTCACCTACCCCTGGCGCCCCGGCGAGCGCCCCGCCGCGGACGGCCCGGGCGGCGCCCCCGCCGGTGAGCGGGTGGTCCTCGACGACGTCACCTGGCGCCTGGCGCCGGGGGAGCGGGTGGGCATCGTCGGCGTCAACGGCGCCGGCAAGTCCACCCTGCTGCGCCTGCTCGCCGGCACCCAGCAGCCCACGTCCGGGCGGGTCAAGCGCGGCAAGACCGTCCAGGTCTCCCAGCTCTCCCAGGAGACCCGCGAGCTCGACGCCGTCGCCAACCTGCGGGTGATCGAGGCCGTCGAGGAGGTCAAGGGCCGGGTGGAGGTCGGCGGCAAGGAGCTGACGGCCGGCCAGCTCGTCGAGCGGCTCGGCTTCACCCGCGAGCGGGCGTGGACGCCGGTGGCCGACCTCTCCGGCGGGGAGCGGCGCCGCCTGCAGCTGCTGCGCCTGCTCGTCGCCGAGCCCAACGTGCTGCTGCTCGACGAGCCGACCAACGACCTCGACACCGACACCCTCGCCGCGGTCGAGGACCTGCTCGACGGGTGGCCCGGCACGCTCGTCGTCGTCTCCCACGACCGCTACCTGCTCGAGCGGGTCACCGACCACCAGGTCGCCCTGCTCGGCGACGGCAAGGTCCGCGACCTGCCCGGCGGCATCGACGAGTACCTACGCCTGCGCCGCGAGATCGAGGCGGGCGAGCCCGCCGCGCCCCGCCCCGCCGAGACGCCGGCCGCCGCGACGGCGCCCTCGACCGGACCGAGCCCGGCCGAGCAGCGCGCCGCGAAGAAGGAGCTGGCCCGCCTCGAGCGCCAGCTCGCCCGCGCCTCCGCTCGCATCGAGGAGCTGCACGCCGAGCTCGCGCTGGCGTCGGCCGACCCCGACCGCGTGGCGGAGCTCGGCGACCTCGCGGCGCGCGCGAAGGACGCCGAGGACGAGCACGCCGCGCTGGAGGAGGAGTGGCTCGCCGTCGCCGAGGTGGCCGAGGCCTGAGGGTCAGACCGCCTCGAAGGGCAGCAGCAGGCGGCGCAGCAGGTCGCGCAGCTGGGTCCGCTCGCCCGGGGTGAGCGCGGCGAGCAGGTCGCGCTCGGAGTCCAGCAGGGTCGACATCGCCGCGTCCACGCGGGCCTTGCCCTCGGCGGTCAGGCGGACCTTGACCACCCGGCGGTCGGTGGTGTCGGCCGAGCGCACCACGAGGCCGTGGCCGACCATCCGGTCGATCCGGTTGGTCATGGTGCCGGAGGAGACGAGGGTCTCGGCGATGAGCCGCCCGGGGGTCAGCTCGTAGGGCTCGCCGGCGCGGCGCAGCGCGGAGAGGACGTCGAACTCCCAGGCCTCCACGCCGTGCTCGGTGAAGGCGTGCCGGCGGGCCAGGTCGAGGTGGCGCGCCAGCCGCGAGACGCGCGAGAAGACGTGCAGCGGCATCGGGTGCAGGTCGGGGCGCTCGCGCTGCCAGGCGCTGACGATCCGGTCGACCTCGTCCTGGGTGGCGCGCACGCCGGCAGCCGCGCCAGGGGATGCCCCGGCCCGGTCTCCCGGCTGCGCTGCGCTCATCCCCCGAGATTACTCGACGTCGAGATACTTTCGTCGGACCCGCACCACGGGGGGAGGGCTGCTCAGCCGCGCAGGGCGTCGGCGAGCTTCATCCGTCCGCCGGTGTGCAGCACCCCGCGCCGGTACACCCGCGCCGCGACCCACACCAGCAGCGGGATGGTGGCCAAGGCGATCACGGCGGCCAGCGCCAGCTCCCAGCCGGCGAGCGCGCCGAAGGCCTCGCGCACCGGCATCATGAACGGCGCGAAGAACGGCACCTGGGAGAGGATCCGCACGGCCGTGCCGTCGGGGTCGTTGGGCACCAGGAACATCGTCACGTAGTAGGGGATGAAGAGCATGAACATCAGCGGGGTGGTCACCGTGCCGATGTCCTCCTGGCGTGAGACGAGCGCCGCGAAGCCGCCGAAGAGCAGCGCGAAGATCGCGTAGCCGAGCAGGAACCAGACGACCATCATCGCCAGGGACGCGCCGAGGTCGATCTCCAGGCCGTCCATCAGGCCGACGGCGCTGGCCGCGATCGCCATCGCCCCGCCGAGCACCACGACCTGGAACAGGCCGTAGAGGCCGATCCCGAGGATCTTCCCGGCCAGCAGGTGGGTGGGCCGGATCGTCGCGAGGAGGATCTCCACCACGCGGGAGGTCTTCTCCTCCACCACGCCCATGGCGATGAGGGTGCCGGAGCCGATGAGGGCGAAGAGGAGCACCGAGATCATCGCCATGGCGATGCCGTAGGTCGGCCCGTCGAAGCCGGGGTTGCCGTCGTCCTCGGCCAGGGACTCCACGGTCGGGGTCGCGCCGGCCATCGCCTCGCTGAACGCGGCCGGGTCGCCGCCGAGGTCGCTGACCTGCTGGGCGAGGACGAAGGACTGCGTGGCGGTGGTGACCAGGGCGAGCAGCTCGGGGTCGGCGGTGTCGGCGACGAGCACGGTCGGTGCCGCGGGGTCGCCGTCGAGGAAGGCGTCGAGCTTGTCGTCGGTGTCGCCCGCCAGGGCCGCCTCGGCGGCGTCGCGGGTCATGGTGATGACCTCGACCTCGGTCTGCTGGCCGGCTGCTCCCGCCCGCAGCCCCTCGCCCAGCGCCGCGGTGGAGTCGGACACGGCGACCGTGAGCGCGGGGGCGTCGTCGTCGCGGTTGAGGAAGTACCCGCCGACCACGGCGGCGACGACGATGACGACCAGCATGACGGCCATCGAGATGATGTTCGCCTTGGTCATCATGCGGGTCTTGACCTCGCGGCCGGCGACCATCCAGACGGTGCTCAGGGCGCTCACGCGGCCACCTCCGCCCGGGCGCGGCGGGAGCGGGGATCGTCGTCCGGCGGTGGCGCCTCGCCGTCGCCGGCGGAGACGACGTGCCGGAACAGGTCCGTCAGCGTCGGGCGCACGGGGGCGAACTCGCGCACCGCGCCGAGCTCGAGGGCGCCGGCGAGCAGCCGCTGCTCGGTGCCCGCGGCGTCGTCGAGCTCCACGACGACGGCGCCGGGCCGCTCGGGCACCGCGGAGGCGGTCACCCCGGGGAGGGCGTCGGCCCACGCCCGCACGACGGCGGGATCGGCGGCGACGTCAAGCAGCCAGCGCGGGCGGTCGGTCGTGCGCAGCTCCTCGATGGTGCCCAGGGCCTCCATCTGGCCGGCGCGGACGATGCCGACGCGGTCGCACAGCCGCTCGACGAGGTCGAGCTGGTGGGAGGAGAAGATCACCGGCACGCCGGCGTCGGCGCGCTCGCGCAGCACGGCGGACATGACGTCCACGGCCACGGGGTCCAGGCCGGAGAAGGGCTCGTCGAGGACGAGGATGTCGGGGGAGTGCACGAGGGCGGCGGCGAGCTGGACGCGCTGCTGGTTGCCCAACGAAAGCTTCTCGACGTTGTCCCCGCGGCGGGCGCCGACGCCCAGGCGGTCGGTCCAGTACTCGGTGGCGGCGGCGGCCTCGCCCGGGCTCATGCCGTGCAGGCGGGCAAGGTACGTCAGCTGCTCGCCCACCTTCATCTTCGGGTACAGGCCGCGCTCCTCGGGCATGTACCCCACGTGGCGGCGCGCCTCGAGGTCGAGCTCGACGCCGTTCCAGCGCACCTGGCCGGAGTCGGCCGCGAGCACGCCGAGCATGATGCGCATGGTGGTCGTCTTGCCCGCCCCGTTGGAGCCGACGAAGCCGAAGATCTCCCCGGCGCGCACGTCGAAGGTCATGTCGCGCAGCGCGCGGAGGCTGCCGTAGCTCTTGTTGAGGTGGTCGATCTCGAGCGTGCTCATCGGGTCCATTCCGCCGGGCAGGCCCGGCACTCGGCCGTCCCGGGCCCCCGCACCAGAAACGGACTGATTCTGTCCGAGGCAAGGTACCAGCGTCGGTCAGGCTCTCGGCGTCCCCGTGCACGGAGTCGGGACCGGGTCAGGGGCGCGGCCCAGGCTCCGCGCGTGCCTGCCGCTCGGCGGCTTTGAGGTTGAGCTCGAGACCCAGCGTGATGGTGACCAGCGAGTCCGCGTGGGGGCCGTAGCCAGCGAGCGCGGAACGCAGCGCCGTCTCGTCGACCAGGTCGCGCCCGGCTAGGTCGGTGAGGTTGGCGCGCACGAGGTCCTGGATGGGGCCCGGGCGCCGGTAGGCGGACCGGATGCGTGCGTTCGCGTCCGGCCGGGCCGCGCCGGTCGGTAGGCGCAGCCGGTCGGCCGTCTTCCGCACACGCGCCCGTGCCCCGCGGGCGAGCCGCGATGCGCCGGACTCGACGAGCGGGCCGCCGTGGAGCGTGGTGGGCAGGGAGAAGAGGCGCGGAAAGGCAGCCTTGAGGACCTCCTTGTAGAGGTGCTGGTCGTAGCGATAGCGCGGTGGGGCAGACAGCATGAAGTCCAGCCAGGCCCCGGTGAGGAACGGGGTGTTGATGCGGTAGTCGCGCAGCCGCCGGGTGCCGGTGTAGCAGCGCTGGCGGACCCCGTGGTCAAGCTGCTCGGGAAAGGTCAGGAGCTCGGCCGGGTGGAACGGCTCCGTGGGGATGTCAGCGGCCGGGTCGAATGTGTCCGGCAGCAGCGGAGCCGTCCCCGGGAGGAGGTGCACCTTCAGGAAGTCCTCGACGGCGGACGGCCAGTCCCAGACCTCGTCCTCCGCCGGCGCCCAGTCGCCGCTGACGGCGTCGCCGCACAGCCCGTCCCAGAAGGTGTTCTCCCGCCCCAGGCGAGTGTGGAGGAGGTAGCTGAGGTAGCGCTGGCCGAACGGGAAGGGCAGTGGGAGGTGACGGGCGAGGACGGAGCCGACCAGGCCCTCGGTCGTCCACTCGACGGAGGCGGTCTCGAGCCGTTCGTGGCGCACCCCGGCGGCCGCGGCCACGGCCGCGGCGAAGTCGTAGTCCCGCTCGCCCGGCATGCCGAAGGTGGCAGCCACGACCTCGGAGCGGTCGAAGTGCTCGAGCAGGCCGCCTAGGATCGCGCGGGAGTCCAAGCCGCCGCTGAGCAGCACCACCTGCTGACCGGTGCCCGGGCCGCGCTCCGCGCACTGCTCGATCGCGGAGTGCAGCGCGGTGACGCCGGCGCGCACCAGGTCACCCACGTCGACCTCGTCGGCCCGGAGCTTCGGTCGGCGCGACCAATCGGCGAGCAGGGTGAGCGGCTCGTCCGGGTATGTGGGGACGAACCCGAATGCCAGGTATTTCTGGATGCGCTCGGCGTCCAGCAAGAACGCGGCGCTCTGCTCGGTCGCGACGTCGTCGGTCATAGGACCCCCGGTCGGTGCTTCGCTGCACATGTCGCCGGAACGGTATCCCAGGACCGGTCAGCAGGTGACCGGTTTACGCTTCGGCGTCAGCTCAGGGCAAGGGAGCTGAGCTGCGGCTCGCGCTCGAGGCCCTTGAGCCCGTTCCACGCCAGGTTGACCATGTGCGCGGCGACGACGGTCTTGTCCGGGTGGCGCGCCTCGAGCCACCACTGGCCGGTCAGCGCGATGAGCCCGACGAGCATCTGGGCGTACATCGGCGCGGCGGCCGGGTCGAGGTGGCGGGCCCGGAACTGCTCGGCCAGCAGGTGCTCCACCTGGCTGGCGACGTCGCCGATGAGCGAGGAGAACGTGCCGGTGGCCTGGGCGACGGGGGAGTCGCGCACCAGGATGCGGAAGCCGTCGGTGTTGGCCTCGATGTAGTCCAGCAGCGCCAGGGCGGCCTTCTCCACGATCACCTTGGGGTGCCCGCCGGCGCCGAGCTGGTCGGTGAGCATCCCCAGCAGGCGCTGCACCTCGCGGTCGACGACGACGGCGTAGATGCCCTCCTTGCCGCCAAAATGCTCGTAGACCACCGGCTTGGAGACCTTCGCACGGGCGGCGACCTCCTCCACGCTGGTGCCCTCGAAGCCCTTCTCGGCGAAGAGCGCGCGGCTGACGGTGATGAGCTGCTCGCGGCGCTCGCTGCCGGTCATGCGCACCCGGGGGGCGCGCCTGCTGTCGGAGGACACGCCCCCATCATGCCGTGCCGCAGATCACGCGGCGGGTTCGCGCCGGGTCCGGTGCCCGCTTCGGGTGTGCGGCCGCGCCCGCCGGCCGGTTCGGGATGCGGGCCCCGTGCCTGGCACACTGGGAGCCGCGCTCGCGCGCGGTCCGCCCTGGTGTAACGGCAGCACGCAGGCCTTTGGTGCCTTGCGGTCCGGGTTCGAATCCTGGGGGCGGAGCCGGAGTCGTGTCGACGGGACGACCTTCCGCAGCGGCGCGGCGTGCGGCACGCGACCGCCCCGACGGCTGGCGCGCGCGGCCCCGCGCGCGCTCCACGGGCTGGTCCTCCGGACGGAGGTGCTCCGCCACGGCGCTAGAGTGTTCGCTGCAAAGCACGCCCGGGGCGCGGCCGGGCGGTCATCCATCCCAAGGGAGCTGGCGTGAGCCTGACCCAACCTGCTGCTGTCGTCGTTCTCGCCGCGGGTGAGGGCACCCGCATGAAGTCCCGCATCCCCAAGGTGCTCCATGAGATCGGTGGTCGCAGCCTGCTGGGGCACGCGCTCACCGCGGCCCGGGCGCTGGACCCGGCCCGCCTCGCCGTCGTCGTCCGGCACCAGCGCGACGCCGTCGCCGCCCACGCCTCCGGGCTCGACGCCGGCGTGACGATCGTCGACCAGGACGAGGTCCCGGGCACCGGCCGGGCCGTGCAGTGCGCGCTGGGCGCCCTCGACGCCGCCGCCGCCCTCGAGGGCCCCGTCGTCGTCATGGCCGGGGACACCCCGCTGCTCGACGCCGGCACCCTCACCGAGCTGCTCGCCGCCCACGGCGCCGACGCCAACGCCGTCACCGTCCTGACCACCACCGTCGAGGACCCCCACGGCTACGGGCGCATCCTGCGCGAGGACGGCGCCGTCGTCGGCGTCGTCGAGGAGCGCGACGCCACCGCGGAGCAGCGGCAGATCCGGGAGATCAACACCTCCACCTACGTCTTCGACGCCGCCGTGCTGCGCGAGGCGCTCGGCGGGGTCGGCCAGGACAACGACCAGGGCGAGGTCTACCTCACCGACGTCGTCGCCCTCGCGCACCGCCGCGGCCTGCCCGTGCGGGCGATCTCCGTGGAGGACTCCTGGCTGGTCGAGGGCGTCAACGACCGCGTCCAGCTCGCCGCGCTCGGTGCCGAGCTCAACCGCCGCACCCTGGAGCGGTGGATGCGCGAAGGCGTCACCGTCGTCGACCCCGGCACCACCTGGGTCGACGTCGACGTCGAGCTGGCCCGCGACGTCACCCTGCTGCCCGGCACCCAGCTGCACGGGCGCACCCGGGTGGACGAGGGCGCCACCATCGGCCCGGACACCACCCTGCGCGACGTCGTCGTCGGGGCGGGTGCCACCGTCGTGCGGACCCACGGCTCCGACGCCGAGCTCGGCGCCGGGTCCACCACCGGGCCCTTCGCCTACCTGCGTCCCGGCGCCCAGCTCGGCGAGCGGGGCAAGATCGGCACGTTCGTCGAGGTCAAGAACGCCTCCATCGGCCCCGCGGCGAAGGTGCCGCACCTGACCTACGTCGGCGACGCGGAGATCGGGGAGGGCACGAACATCGGCGCCTCCTCGGTGTTCGTCAACTACGACGGCGTCGCCAAGCACCGCACCCGCATCGGCGCGCACGCGCGCACCGGCTCTGACAACATGTTCGTCGCGCCCGTCACGGTCGGTGACGGGGCGTACACCGGCGCCGGCACCACCGTCCGCGAGGACGTCCCGCCCGGCGCGCTGGCCGTCAGCGGCGGCCCGCAGCGCAACATCGAGGGCTGGGTGCTGCGCAGCCGGCCCGAGACGGACTCCGCCCGGGCCGCCGCGCGGGCGCTGGGCCACGGGCCCGAGACCACGACCCCCCGCGACCAGCAGGTCCCGGGTGCCACCGCAGAAGGGGACAACAACCGATGACCGGGATCATCACCAGCGGTGAGAAGCGGCTCGTGGTCGTGAGCGGGCGCGCTCACCCCGAGCTCGCTGCCGACGTCGCGCGCGAGCTCGACATCGAGCTGCTGCCGACGACGGCGTACGACTTCGCCAACGGTGAGATCTACGTCCGGTTCAACGAGTCGGTGCGCGGGTCGGACGTGTTCGTGCTGCAGTCGCACACCGTGCCGATCAACCAGTGGCTCATGGAGCAGCTGATCATGGTCGACGCGCTCAAGCGCGGCTCGGCCAAGCGGATCACCGTGGTGGCCCCGTTCTACCCCTACGCCCGGCAGGACAAGAAGCACCGCGGCCGCGAGCCGATCTCTGCCCGCCTGGTCGCGGACCTGTTCAAGACGGCCGGCGCGGACCGGCTGCTCAGCGTGGACATGCACGCCGCCCAGTCCCAGGGCTTCTTCGACGGACCGGTGGACCACCTGTGGGCCATGCCGATCCTCAGCGACTACGTGCGCACCCGGATCGACACCAAGAACGCCGCGATGGTCTCCCCGGACGCCGGGCGCATCCGGGTGGCCGAGCAGTGGGCCGCCAAGCTCGGCGGCGTGCCGCTGGCGTTCGTGCACAAGACCCGCGACATCCGCCAGCCGAACCAGGCCGTGGCCAACCGCGTCGTCGGTGACGTCAAGGGCAAGACGGCGGTGCTCGTCGACGACATGATCGACACCGGCGGCACGATCGCCGAGGCGGTCAAGGTGGTGCTCGCGGCGGGGGCGACCGACGTCATCGTCGCCGCGACCCACGGGGTGCTCTCCGACCCGGCGGCGCAGCGGCTCTCGGAGTCCGGCGCCCGCGAGGTCGTCGTCACCGACACCCTGCCCATCCCGCCGGAGAAGCGCTTCCCGCAGCTGACGGTGCTGCCCATCGCGCCGCTGCTGGGCCGGGCCATCCGCGAGGTGTTCGACGACGGATCGGTCACGTCGCTGTTCGACGGCAACGCCTGAGCGGCGGACCGAAGGTGTGAGGCGGGTGGCGGGCATGGCCTGCCACCCGCCGTCGGCACGGCGGGTTCGCCCCGAACCCCGGACGGAGGGCGTCGTCCGGCGGTACGGTGCCGCGCGTGGACCCAGCCGAGGAGCGCGTGGCGGTCGTCGTCGTCACCTTCAATAGCGAGCCGCTGCTGCCCGACCTCCTCGCCTCTCTCCCGGCGGGACTCGCCGGCCTCGACTGGCACCTGGTCGTGGCGGACAACGCGTCGTCGGACCGCAGCGTCGAACGGGTGCGGCACCTCGCCCCCGACGCCACCGTCGTCGAGCTCGGGCGCAACGCGGGCTACGCGGCGGGCATCAACGCGGCCGTCGCTGCCGCCGGCGCGCACACGGCGGTGCTCGTGCTCAACCCCGACGTCCGGCTCGACCCCGGCTGTGCCGCCGAACTGCTCCGGGCGCTGCGCACGCCCGGCACGGGGATCGCCGTGCCGCGACTGCGGGACGCGCACGGGGAACTCATCCGCTCCATGCGCCGGGAGCCCACCGTGCTGCGGGCGCTCGGGGACGCGGTGCTGGGCACGGAGCGCGCCGGACAGCAGGACAGCCTCGGGGAGATGGTCACCCGTCTGGAGAGCTACCGTGGCGAGCAGCTCGCCGACTGGGCGGAAGGCTCCACCCAGCTCATCAGCGCCGAGTGCTGGCGCCGGTGTGGGCCCTGGGACGAGTCGTTCTTCCTGTACTCCGAGGAGGTCGACTTCGGACTGCGCGCCCGTGACGCCGGCTTCGCCACCCGGTACGTCCCGGCCGCGGGCGCAGTCCATCTCGAAGGCGGGTCGGGCAGCTCCCCCCGGCTGTGGGCCCTGCTCGTGACCAACAAGGTGCGCCTCTTCCGGCGCCGACGGGGCGTGCTCCCGGCCCTGCCCTTCTGGGTGGTGATGCTGCTCCGCGAGGCCAGCCGGGCGGCCCTGGGACGGCCGCACAGCCGGGCCGCGGCAGCGGCCTTGCTCAATCCGCGGCACCTGCGCGAGCTGCCCGGGCCCGACCGCTTGGCGTAGTCGGGCTCACCGCCAGCGCTTCACCAGGCCCTTCGCCCACGAGGCGGCCCACGCCGCGCGCGAGGCGTGAAGTACCTCGGCGCGAAGCGACGCCGCCGTGTCGACGGTGCGTACGCTGAAGCGCGGCTGGAGCCAGGCGCCGGTGCGCCCGGACCGCCGGTCGCTGGTGTGCACCGCGGCATACCCGAGCGAGCGGAGGCGTCGCAGCACGTGGCGGTCGTACTCGCCGCGGGGGAGCGCAGCCTCCTCCACGGAGGCGCCAATGAGCTCTGCGAGCCGCGCCCGAGCGTCCACGAGCTCGACACGCGCGGTGCGCGGATCCATCCCGCGCCAGCTGCGGTGGTCCATGCCGTGCGTGCCGAGGGTCATGCCGCGACGCCGCAGTTCGAGCACGTCGTCCGGGGAGAGGCTGCCTGCGGTGCCCAGGCGTCCGGCCAGGACGAAGAACGTGGCGTGCAGGCCCCGCTCCTCCAGCGCATCCACGCCGAGGGCGAGGTCGGACGCGTTGCCGTCGTCGAAGCTCAGGCGCACACCGGGCCAGGTCATCACCTCGTCGAGGATGCGGAGGTAGGCCTCGGCGGAGATCCAGTACGCGCTTTCGCCAGGCTCGAGCGGGCGGCGGGGGGTGCCGATGCCGTGGAAGCAGATGTTCAGCACCCGTGTGCCGGTCATCGGCTCTCCGCCTCGGCCTGGCGGGTGGAGTCATCCCTCTCCCAGCTCTGCGGGCTGCCGCGGCGTGCCAGGGCCGCGGCCACCAGCGTGACCGTGACGTAGACGACCGCCGCCGGCGCCAGCCAGGGCGCGGGCACGACGACGTCTCGCAGCCATGACCAGCGATCGGAGGACCGTACGCTCCCGGTGACCTCCCCGCGCGCGGCTGAGGCCCGAAGCGCCCCCCCGCCGCGGCGGACGCGGACCAGGCGCCGGACAAGGTCGCGGGTGCGGAGCGGTGCTGGGACCCGCATGACGACGTCGTCCACCTGCAGCTTTTCCGCCGCGGTGAACTGGGCATCGACGAAGAGATCGTCGGCCACCACCTCGGGGAAGACGCCGAACCTCGCCCGTCCCTCGGCGGACAGCACAAACATCCCCCGCCCGAAGAGGCTGCCGCGGTAGGCGGGCAGGCGTGAGTTGATCGCGAAGTAGGCCCGGACCACCCGCGGACGACCGGCGGCGTCGACGACGCGGCGTGGGGCGACGGCCAGCGGCCGCGGGCCGCCCGAGCCGGGATCCTCCAGCGCCGCGCAGAGCCTCTGGACCATCTCGGTGGTCGCCTCGAGGTCCGCGTCGAGGTAGACGCGCGGAAAGCCGGTCGCTTCGCGGTCGCCGGCGTTGAGCGCCCGGGACTTGCCCGCCTCGGGGACCTTCAGCACGCGCACGCCGGAGCGGGCAGCGGCCACCTGCGCCGTGCGGTCGGTGCAGCCGTTGGCGACGACGATCACGTCCAGCTCGCCGGGACGGGCGCCCGCAAGCAGAGCGTCCAGGCACTTGCCGATGACCCGCTCCTCGTTGTGCGCGGCGATGACGATACTGGTCATGGGACCCCTCCCGGAGAAGCAGCGAGCGCCCCGACGGGTGCGCTCGGAGGTGCCGGCGGAGCGGGGTCCGCGGTCCCGGTACGCCGCAGCCCGGTCCGCTCCAGCGGTGAGGGCAACGGCCTGCCGTGTAACACGCCGTCGTGCCAGAGCGCACCAGCGACGCCCACGAGGACGAAGAGCATGATGGTCGCCTGGCCAAAGCTGAACAGGTCGAAGAACGCGCCCGAGACGCCGATCGCGAGCGTGGCCCCGAGAACCGCCTGGGCGCGGGACGCCGCGACGGCGTCGCGGGCCCGGCGGGCCGCCCCCCGGGCGCTGGCCAGCCCGAGGAGGAGCCAGACGATGACGCACCCCACGAGGACGATGCCTCCTTCGACCAGGGACATGAGGTACTGGTTGTCGAGGTAGATGTACAGCTCGGGCCGGAACGTGCCCAGGCCGTATCCGAGCACGGGCGAGGACTCTACGAGGTCGTAGACCGCGGCGTAGGCCCGGGTGCGCGAGGCGATGCTGGTGTCCTCGGAGCTGTTGCGAAATGCTCCGAGGACGGTGCCGAGCAGGCCGGGCACCGTGGCCCGGAACATCACCAGCCCTGCCAGCCCGAGCACGAGCGCGACCAGCCGCTGCTGGCCGGTGAGCACCACCGCGTACGTGGCAAGCGCGAGCAGCAGCACGAGGATGCCCGAGCGGGAGACGGACATCGGTATCGCGGCGATGCACACGAACGTCCCGATCGCGGCCAGCTGGCGACCGAGGCGGGTCGGCCCGAAGCGGGCGAAGTGCAGCCCGATCGGTGTCACGGCGCCGGCGAGGACACCGAACTCGATGGGATGGTCGCTCGCGCCGCGCACGCGCAGGAACTCGTCCCGCATCATCTGCGCGGTGCCGTGCGCGTCCAGGCCCGGGATCTGAAACAGGTCGCTCCACTCGAACGGGACGACGAACTGCGCGACGGCCACGAACGAGCTGAGCGCCGCGCCGATCAGGAGCGCGAGGAGGAGCCGGTCGCACAGGCGAGGGGTGGCCGTGGCGGCAATGCCAAGAGCGACGACGGGCAGCGGGAACATCACCAGCGCGTAGCGGATTGCCCCGGCGGCCTCGACCGGGTCGAGCGCGCGCAGCCAGGAGGCGGCCAGGGAGCAGGCCAGTCCGAGCAGCAGGAGCCAGCAGCCGTACTCCACCGGTGAGCTCCGGCGCGGCCGCTTCTGCTGCACCCACCCCAGGGCGACCGCCGCGGCGATCCAAAACACCATCAGCCGGGCCGGCCACCCGTTGGACTTCAGAGGACCGGCGAGGACCACACTGGCCGGGATGGTGAGGGCGACGATCGGGAGCAGCTGGAGGGCGACCCACGGACCCCGTGGTCGCGACGGGGGCAGGAGTGCCCGGACGACGGTGCTCACGGCCGTCGGACGGTGGCCGCCCCTGGCCGAACGAGCCGCCGGCCCGCTCCCGCCCCGTCGGCTTCGGCGGGGGGCGCGCCCTTAACGGTGGGCGCCGGGCGGCGGTAGTCCTGCGTGGCAGGCTCTTCCGCCGTGGCAGGCTCCTTCGCGGTGGAAGGCCCGTCGTCACCGGCCGGTGCTGGTAATCCGGCTGCCGCCGCACCGTGCCGGCCCCGGCGCGCGCGCCGGGGCCGGCGCGCGAGCATCAGGTCGGCGACCGTGGCGGCCGCGGCGGCGACCCCGCACCCGACGACGGCGATAGCGCCCGCCGCGCGCAACCGGCTCGGCGTGATGTCCTCCACGGCCCCCGCGGGGACCGCCGGCGCCAGGCGGTAGTGGGTGTTCGGCGGCGCTCCGGCGCTCTCCTGCACCTCGTCGAGGACGACGGCGGCCTCTGCGGCGATCTTGTCGAGGAGGGCGTAGACCGCCTCGGGGGACGACTGGGTGGCGTCGATGGTGACGATCGGCTGGGACTCGGACTTCTGGGCCTTGACGGACTCGCTCGTCAGGCCCTCGACCCCCAGCCGGTCCCGGAACACCGAGCTGTTGATGTTGCGCCCGAGCACGGCGGCCGCGAACTGCGCCCCGCCCTGACCGGCGTACGGGTTCTCCGGCTCCGGAGCGGCGTCGGGCTGGTCGGCGGTGCCGGCGGTCTGCTGGAGACTGGGCAGGACCACCACGGAGGCCGAGGCGGTGTAGACAGGCTCGACGGACTTGTACGACTGCAGCGCAAGCCACCCCGCGACGGCGACCAGGGGGACCGTCACGTACCAGCGCCGCAGGCACGCGCCGACAATGCTGAACAGGTCCATCGACAATCTCCTCGCACCCGACGACGGGCCAGCTGACGTGCGCCTTCGCCGGCGCCATTCGTTCGATGAACGTACAGCCGCGTCGGCTGCCGCACGGTGGGTATCGGTCGCGCAATTGCGCAGCCGGTGGGGAGATTCCGTGAAGGGCTGCGGCCGAAGCGTTCGGCGGAACGTGGTGTCGTCGCCGGTGCTGTCCGTCAGAGGTACCAGACGCGGTACCGCAGGCTTCCCACCACCAACCCGGCGCTCGCCGACGCGTTCTCCAGCCACCACCAGCGGGCCCGGGAGGAGAACGGCGTGGCGGCCGTAGCAAGGGCGAGCATCACCCAACGGCGGGCGACCCCGACCGGCCGCGGGCGGGGCATGCCGGAGGCGCGGTAGTCGCGGAAGAGCTGCGCCCGGGCACGGCCGAGCAGGTACGCCTTGCGCAACACCCCGCGAACGGAGTCTCGGTAGCGGTAGTGCACCACCGCCTCGGGGGCGTAGCGCAGCCTGTGCCCGGCGAGCTGGAGGCGCCAGCACAGCTCGGTGTCGTCAGAGGCGTAGGTGTAGCGCTCCTCGAAGCCGCCGACGTCCTCGAACGCGGAGCGCCGCACGCCGAGGTTGGCGCTGATGGCCCGCGGCAGGAACCCCGCGGAGACGGGCAGGTGGTCGGGGTGGCGGGGGAGGTGGCGCGGACGACCCGGGTTGAGGCGTTCGCTCTCGATCGCGCCACCCGCCGCATCCGCCGCGTCCAGGGCGCCCACCATGGCGCCGACCCAGTCCGGCGCCACCTCGTCATCGGCATCACAGAAGAGCAGCAGGTCTGCCGCCGCCACCGCCGCGCCGGCGTTGCGGGCCGCACTGGTCCCGCGCCGATGGCACCGGACGATGCGCAGCGCCGGGAGGCGCGCGCCAAACGAGCGGCACACCTTCACTGTCCCGTCGGTGGAGCCGTTGTCCACGATGACGACCTCCCACGGGAAGGCCGCATCCTGGGCCGCGAGCGCGCGCAGCTGGGTGCCGATGGTCCCGGCAGCGTTGAGCGCAGGGATGATGACGCTCGCACGGACGACGTCGTTCACACCAGCACCGTAACGGCCACGCCGGTATCCGTACGCCTGTTGACGAAACTTCGTCGCGTCAGTTGGATGGGCCTCCACCTGGGCGGACGCGGGACTGGTCGCCGAGGCCGACACGCCCGAGTCGCCGACGCCGAAGGAGCGCACGTCATGCTGACAGGTGGGGGCGGGCCGGCGCCGTGCACCGGACCAGGACTCGGACGACGATGACCCCCGCCGTGTCGGTGGTCATCCCGAGCTACAACCGCTCCGCCACCATCGTCCCCGCCATCGCCAGTGTCCTGCGACAGACATTCACGGACCTGGAGGTTCTCGTCGTCGACGACGGGTCGACCGACGACACCGTTGCGCAGGCCGAGCGTCTCCCCGACCCCCGGCTCCGGGTGCTGCGAAGCACGGCCAACGCTGGGGTGAGCGCGGCCCGCAACCGAGGCGTCGAGCACGCCCGGGGTGCCTGGGTCGCGTTCCAGGACAGCGACGACGAGTGGCTGCCGACGAAGCTGGAGAAGCAGCTGGCGAGGCTGGGGACGGCCGGGCCGGACCACGTCGGCGCGTACTGCGGGATGCTCGTCGTGGGCGCCCTGGAGGAGCACGGGGGCCGCACCGAGGTGCGCTACGTTCCCGAGCCCGAGACGCGCCTCGTGGAGGGCGACATCCTGCCCACGCTCTTGCGGACGAGCACGGTGAGCACGCAGACGATGGTCGTCCGCCGCCGTGACCTCCTGCGGGTCGGCGGCTTCGACGAGCAGCTCCGGTCACTCGTCGACTGGGACCTCGCGCTCCGCCTCTCGCGCGTGGGCCCGTGGGCGTTCGTCGACGAGCCACTGGTCCTGCAGCGCTTCTCGGCGAACAGCCTGACCCACGGTGTCGAACGGCGGGTCCGCTCGACGGTGCGGGTGGTGGAGAAGAACCTCGACCTTCTCGAGGAACGGCCGAGGGTGCTCGCCGAGCACTACCGCACCATCGCGGGGGCCTACCGCCGGCTGGGACGGTTCGCAGAAGCCCGGGACTACCTGCGGCGGGCACGCGGGCTGCGACGCACCGACGGCCGTCTGTGGGCTCTCGCCGCCTGCACCGAGGCGGCCGGCCTGGTTCGGTGCGGGCCCGGCCGTGGCCGGCGGTGACGCTCAGGCCCCCTGCTGGTTCTGGGTGATCTCGCTGAGCTGGTGGTAGAAGGCGTTGGTCTCGAGGAGGCTGGCCGGGGTGTCGAAGGCCTGCAGCCGGCCCTGGTCGACGACGAGGACCCGGTCGCAGAACGACAGCGCCGAGAGGCGGTGGCTGACGATGAAGAGGGTGATCTTGCCCTTGAGACCCTCGAGCGCCTGGTGCACCAGCGCCTCGGACCGGACATCCAGCGCGCTCGTGGCTTCGTCGAGGATGAGGATCTCCGGCGTCCCCGCCAGGGCGCGGGCCAGGCAGATGCGCTGGCGCTGCCCTCCCGAGACGGCTGCGACCCGCTGGCCGACGACCGTCTCGTAGCCGTCCGGCCAGGACATCACGTCGTCATGGATGTTGGCCGCCCGGGCGGCCGCCTCGATGTCCGCGTCGGTGAGATCTGGGCGGTAGAAGCGGATGTTGTCGGCCACCGTTCCCCAGATGAGCTGCGGGGTCTGCGGTACGTAGGCGACACGCTCCTGCCACTGCCTTCTCCGGAACGCACGCGCGTCGAGCCCATTGACGAGCAGGGTGCCGCCGGTGGCGTCCCGCAGCCGCAGCAGGATCTGCACCAGCGTGGACTTCCCGGACCCGGACGGCCCTGCGATGCCGACCGCCTCCCCCCGGCGGACGCTGAAGGTGATGTCCGTCAGGACCTGACGGCCCGCCGGGTAGGAGAAGTCCACGGACACCGCGCCCAGCTCGCGGATGGGGGGAAGGTCGGTGTCGCCGTCCTGCTGGGGGTGGGAGACGTACCTCTCGATCGCGTCCGCCAGCCGCTGCATGAACGGGATCTTCTCGTCCATGCTCGTCGCCACGCTCTGGACCTGCTGCCCGTAGGTGAGGGCGCGGACGAGGATGAGCACGACGGCGCCCAGCGTGGTGAACTGGCTGGCCTCCACGAGCGAGACGGCGATGAGGGCCAGGACGAGCAGCAGCAGGGCGACGCTCTGGAACAGGCCGGGAACGAGCTCGGCGAGGAAGCGCGTGCGCAGCGCCGGCAGGCGGACCTTGTCGATGAGCCCGTAGAAGGCCTCCCGGTAGGTCGGCGAGGCGCCGAAGACCTGCACCTCCTCGGCGATGAGGACCGCCTCGTCGACTCCCTGGGAGTACTCGATGTTCTCTGCGCTGAAGTCCCGCGCGTACTCGCGCAGGCGGCGGGCCAGGGGCCGGAGCGCGATGAACAGCACCACGGACGTCACCGTGAGGATGACGGCCGCGGGCAGGTTGAGCACGTAGGCGGAGATGACGAGCGTGAGAAAGGTGACCCCGGCCGACACGCCGTGCCCGAGGGTGATGACTGCCTGGCTCACCGTGGAGATGTGCATGTTCATCAGGGACTGGAAGACACCGCCGCGCTCGTTGGCCTTGACCGTCCAGGCGGCCCCGACGAACGCGTCGAAGAGCTCCCGACGGAGGTCGGCCATCGCCTGGGACCCCAGCCGCGCCGGGACATAGGCCAGCATGGCGTTGACGCCGGCACGGCCGAGCGCCAGTACCACCGCGACGGCGAAGGCCGCCCGGAGCGGAAGGTCGAGGGCCAACGGACCGAGCTCGGCCTGCACACCCTCCGTGCCGGACGCCAGCGAGGCGGCGATGATGGCGATGAGCGCGATGAGGGTCGACTCCACGACGCCCGCGACCAACGAGAGGGCGCCGAGCAGCAGCAGCTGCCGCCGCGAGCGCCGGAAGAAGGGCGACAGCCGCCGCCAGGCCGCCCACGTCTTACGGGCGACGTCCAAGGGGCTGGGGCGCCGGGGCGCCGCGGTCGGGGACGGTGTCTCGGCCACAGGGCATCCCTCCAGGCCGGTGCGGTCGATGCGGAGCGGTGCGTCCGCCCGCAGCAGCGTATGGCCGCTCCCGGACGTGCGTGGCCGAAACCGCGGACAATTCTGGGCGGCCTCTTCTACCGTGCCGGGAATGAGACTGGCATCGGTCCTCCCCGGCGATCTTCGCGTCCTCGAGATCGGGGCGACGGGGCCGTCTGTGGCGCGTGAGCTTGCCGAGGCCGGCCACGCCCGGTACCTGGGCCTCATCCCGCCGGACGTCCTGGACCTGGTCCGGCTGGGATCGCCCGGCCTCGAGCACCGCCTCCACCCGCTGCACGGCACCGACCAGGTCCTGCGCTCCAGCACCGACGTGCTGCTCCTGCGCGCGCCGTACACCCGGCTCGCGTGGGCGCTGCGGGACCTCGAGGTGCGCTACCTCGCCGTCGAGGTGCAGGGGGCGGCCTCGGTCGGCACGCGCGGCGCCGGACTGGTGGGACGGCTGACGGGCAAGGCCCGCCAGGTGGGTCGCGTGACCTGCGGCGGCGCGGACTTTGACCTCATCCAGCTTGAGCACCCCGCACCCCCGCTCACCCGGCGCTACCTCTCGGAGGTCATGGGGGTCGAGGGCCTCGTCCGACGCCTGGACGAGGTGGGGGCGCGCTACGCCGTCCTCCGCTGGTTCGAGTCGTTGCCCGCGCTGGCCCCGGGTGAGGACCTCGACGTGCTGGTGGCCGACGAGCACCTGGCGACCGTCGGGGCGGTGCTCGCCGAGGAGCCGGGGACCATCCCCGTGGACCTCTACAGCGAGACCGGCCTGGAAGGCTCGGACTACCAGGGCATGGCCTACTACCCTCCGGCGCTCGCGGCGGGGCTGCTCGCCCGGGCCGTCCGGCACGCCAGCGGATGTCTCGTGCCCGCGCCGGCGGACCACCTCCACTCGCTCGCCTATCACGCGGTCTATCACAAGGGCGCCCGCTCCGGGCTTCCCTCGTCCGTCGTGGCCACCCTTCCCGACCCCGAGCACGACTACGCCGCCGTCCTGGTGTCCCTCGCCCGCGAACGGGGCGTGGCGCTGGAGGTGTCCCTCGAGGGGGTCGACGCGTACCTCGCGGCCGCGGGCTGGCGTCCGCCCCCGGACACGTTGCGCCGGATGGCGGAGACCAACGAGTGGATCGCGCGGCGCCACTGCTCGGTCGAGCCAGGGCCCGCCGACCTCCCCGAGGCGGTCGCCTTCTTCGTGCGCGAACGCACCCTGTCGGTGCTCAACCTCGACGACGTCCTTGACGTGCTGCGGGCCCTGGAGTTCGAACTCGTGGCGGTGCGCGAGCTCGGGTCAGAAGCGCGGGCTCGTTGCGCCGCCGACGTTCGTGGCGGGAACTGGGGGAGAGGGCCGTTCCGGGTCAGCGGGGGCGAGCCGGTCGTCGTGGTGGCGGCACTTCACTACGGGCGTCGGCCCCCGGACGCGGAGGTGCTGGAGAGGTATCCTCGCCTGACCAACTCGGACGTGCTGCTCGCCAAGAACGAGGTGCGTGATCTCGTGCGCTCCCGGGTGGGGGAGGCTCGGGCGTTCAACCCCGTGCACTCCTCGGACGACGAGCTCGAGGCGTGGGAGTACCTCCGGCTCGCCCTTCCCGACGGGGTGGACGAGCTGCGGCAGGTGGCCGCGCGGCGGAAGGACGACTTCCGCACGGAGGCGCCGGTGCGGGCGGTCCTGCGGAGCGGGCGCCGAGCGAAGGTCGAGGTGGTCGACGGGCCCGACGGTCCGGTGGTGCGCAAGACTTTCGGCGCCCACGCGGCGCGGTACCTCGAGCGGGAGGTGCGTGCCATCCAGGACCTTGCCCCCCACGTGGCCGCCGTCCCCTCCGTCACGGCGGTGGGGCAGAACTGGTTTGCCTTGCCGTACTTCCGCGACGTGCTGCGCGTCCCGGACCGGCCCGACGGGTCGCTGGTGCCGCTGCGTCTCGCCCGGGAGATGACCGGTGTGCTCCGCGAGGTCCACGCGCGCGGGCTGGACCTGGTCGACGCCAAGCCTCAGAACTTCATGTTCGACCCCCGTTACGGGCTGAAGCTGGTGGACCTGGAGTTCTGCCACCGCTACCCGGGGGAGGTCCCCGACTTCCGCGAGATCTACGCCTTCGCCGGGCTGCCTGCCGACTTCGACGGCGACCGCCCCTACGGAAAGCTCGGCTACGACACCCTGTGGAGACCGTTCGTCGGGCTCTCCCGTGACGCGTTGCTGGCGGACCCCGCGTGGCTGCAGCACGCCAAGCGAGCGGCCTTCCGGCTCCGCACAGGCACGACGACCCGGGCACGCGCTGCCGCCCGCCGCGGCAGGGACGGTGGCCGACGCCTGCGCTCGCGGATGGCCACGGCCTACTGGGACTGGGCGCGTGCCCGTGCCCTGGAGCCCGTGGTCGTGACGGCACCACGCCTCGAACGTCCCGCCATGGCGAACCGGTGACATCCTCCCCGGCGCCCCACCGACCCGATGGAGCAGAGCGATGAGCGACGTGACCGTGCCCCCGGCGCCCGAAGGGCTGCCGTACGTCTCCGTCGTCGTGCCGGTGCACAACGACACCGCCAGGTTGCGCCTCTGCCTGCAGGCCCTCGCGGCCCAGGACTACCCGGCGGACCGCTTCGAGGTCTGGGTGGTCGACAACAACTCCGACGACGACCCCCGGCCCGCCCTCCCCGAGGACGAGCGCTTCCAGCTTCTGCGCGAGCGGCGCCGCGGTTCGTACGCCGCCCGGAACCGGGCCCTGCCCCACGCCCGCGGGGAGGTCTTCGCCTTCACGGACAGCGACTGTCTGCCGCACCCGGACTGGCTGAGCTCCGGGGTACGGGCGCTGCTGCGGGAGCCTCGGCCGGACGCCGTGGGCGGGGCGATCCGGATCTTCTTCGACCACGGGACGGTGCCGACGTCCGGCCCCGAGCACTTCGAGGCGATCAACGAGTTCCGGCAGCGTAAGTACGTCGAGGAGTGGTCCTTCGCCGCCACCGCCAACCTCTTCGTCGATGCCCCCGTCCTCTCCCGGCTGGGAGGCTTCGACGCCACCCTGCAGTCGGGCGGCGACCTCGACTTCGGCACGCGGCTGGGACGGGCGGGAGGCCGGCTGATCTACGACGACGACACGGTGGTCGACCATCCCGCGCGTAGCACCTGGCGTGAGCTCGGCCGCAAGACCGTCCGGGTGGCCAACGGCATCGCCGACCGCTCGGCGCACCTCGGGCGTAGGGACGCGCTGGCCCGGGCGGTGAACGAGGGCAGCGGCGCCGTGACGATCTGGCTCAAGGTGTGGCGACGCAACGAGCCGGCGCCCCGCCGGGCCGTCGAGAAAGTGCGGTACGCCGCGGCGTTCGCCTACGTCAGGCTGTTGCGCACGGGCGTGCATCTGGGACGATTCACGCGGGGCAGATGACCCCGGCCGCGGCGCCGGCGGAGCGGGTGAACCGGCCGCGGCGCCGACGAGGCGGTGCCCGCTGGTCCGCCCGTCACTCGCCGCGGACCAGCGCCTCGTCGAGCGGCCGGTCCGCCGGTGTGAGGGTGCCGGCCCGGGCCGCGCGGACCTTGAGGCGGGCCTCGGCGTCCTCCCAGTAGCCGCCGAGCAGCCGGTCCAGCGCCGGGGCCAGGAGGACCTCGCCGCCCGGCTCGGGGGTGATCTCCCCGAGGACCGGGCCGTCGGCGCTGTCGAGCAGGTCGACGCGAAGGAACGAGCGCGGGATGGCCGCGCTGATCGTCCGCGCGAGCTCGAGCAGCTCGTCGGCGTGCAGTGGCGGGGGGAGGGCGGGGTCGCAGTCGTCGTTGAGGACGTTCCCGAGGTCGTTCCAGTCCGGGTCGAAGTAGCGCCAGCCCGCGGTCGGTCGCCCGTCGGCGTCGAGGAGGTGGGACTTGGACTCGATGAGGCCCACCCGGCCGAAGAATGTCCAGACCTTGTAGTCGGGGGGCTGCTCGCCGGGGAACCGCGGGTCCTCCACGAGCTCCTCGAGCAGGAAGGACGCCGAGGCCTCCTTGGCCTCGACGAGGCCGGCGACCTCGCGCCGGATCTCCTCGGCTGCCAGGGTCCGGCGCGTGAGAAGGTCGCGCCAGCGCTCGCCCTCCCGGTGGAGGAGGTAGACCCCTGTGCTCACCGTGCCGCGCGTCGGCTTGAGGACGAAGCGATCTGGCAGGTCCGCCCAGTCGAGGGAGCGGACGTCATCGTGCACTGCGAGCAGGTGGGGAGTGCGCACCCCGAGCCGCCGGGCCCAGGCGTGCATGTCGTCCTTGGCGTCCACGTCGAAGGCCGGGTCCTTGCAGCCGAGCTCGCGCATGATGCGCCGCACTCGCACGGCCTCGAGGTTCTTGTAGACGAAGGACGGCTCCTGGAGACGCGCGGTGGTCGTACGGCGGTACGTCCGCTCGACCCGCGCCCGGACGCGCTCGGGCAGGCTCGCAGCGGGAAAGACTCTCGCTCCGGCTGAGGCCGGCACCGCCGGATCCGTCATCGCCACTCCTTCGTCCGCATCTGCCGCGTAGTGGGGACGATAGGGGGTGCCTCGGGCTGCCGTTACGGGATCGGGCGCCCGACATGCTCTTGGGCGGGGAGGTGCGCATGCAGGAACCTCGTGGTGGCCGACCACGCGTCGTCGGCCGCCTCGGGATGGTGGAACATCGGGAGCGGGTTGTCGAAGGCGTGCCCGGCCCCGGGGTAGAGGTGGAACTCCACGTCCGGGCCCGCCACGGCGTCGCGGATGGCCTCCACCTGCGGCATGGGGATGTAGGCGTCGTCGGTGCCGAAGTGGTGCAGGCTCGGTGCGCTCACCCGCGGGGCGAGCTCGAGCAGACGCGGCAGCGCCGAACCGTAGTAGGAGACGAGGACGTCGGGGTCGGCGGCGGCCGCCACGTGGAAGGCCAGTCCGCCGCCGTAGCAGAAGCCGAGCACGCCAACCCCGCCGACGACCTCCGGGCGCTCCCGCAGGGCACGCAGGGCAGCCACGCCGTCGGCCACTGCGTCGTCCCACTCCACATGCTGCATGAGGGCAAGGCCCTGCTCGAGGTAGTCGGGCCGGCTCTCGTCCAGCTCGGGAGAGCCGATGCGCCAGTAGATCTCCGGCGCGAGCACGACGTAGCCGAGCTCGGCCAGGTCGGCGCACCGGTCCTGGATGTACCGGCTCACTCCGAAGATCTCCTGCAGGACGACGATGCCGGGCCCGGTGCCCGACGGCGGCAGCCAGAGGTGCGCGGGCATCTCGCCCTTGGCGGTGGGAACGGTCACGCTGACGGATGCCTCGGCCATCGCGGATGTTTCCTCTCTCATGTGGGGCCGCAGCGCTGCGCTGCGCCGCGCCGGTACCAGTGTGCCCGCCGATCAGGTTGTCGTCGCGTACCCGGGGCTGTTGCCCCGAACGTGGCCAGGCAGTTTCGAGCCACCGGCTGGGCGTCGCGGGCAGGAGGGTCACGGAGGTCACGGGCCGCGACGGACACCGCGGGTTACCGCCCGCCTCTCGATGCCGCTAAGATGTTCCGGTTGCCTCGGCGAGGGACGCCGGACGGGTGGGCTGCCCGGGTGTGCAGGCACGTGGCCATGGCCACGCGCCGTCCGCACGCCCCCGGATCCGTGATCGACGCGGTGGCGCCTTGTCGCGCCGTCCGTACGACGTCCCACGCTGAGGCCCACCGCCCATCGAGATCCACCGCTAGGAGAACCCCGTGGCTGACAACCTGCACCTCACCGCGACGCCGCGCACCGAGTTCGGCAAGGGCGCCGCCCGCCGCACCCGCCGCGCCGGCCAGATCCCCGCCGTGCTCTACGGCCACGGCACCGAGCCGCAGCACCTCGCGCTGCCCTCCCACGAGACGTTCCTCGTGGTCAAGGACCACTCGAACGCCGTCGTCACCCTCGACATCGAGGGCACCGAGCAGCTGGCCCTCGTCAAGGACGTCCAGCGCGACCCGGTGCGCCGCGACATCGAGCACGTCGACCTCGTCGTCGTCCGTCAGGGCGAGCGGGTCACCGTGGAGGTCCCGGTCCACATCACCGGCGAGTCCTACCCCGGCACCATCCACCAGGTCGAGCTGCAGACGCTGACCGTCTCGGTGCCCGCCACCCGCATCCCCGAGGTCGTCTCGGTGAGCATCGAGGGCCTCCAGGACGGCGCCATCGTGCGCGCCGGCGACATCCCCCACCCCGAGGACGCCAGCATCGAGGACGACGACGACGCGATCGTCGTCGTCATCTCCGTGCCGCGCGTCTCCGCCGAGGACCTTGGCGAGACCGAGGAGACCGAGGCCGCCGAGGCCTGAGGGCGGTGACGGGCGGGGCACGGCCCCGCCCCAGCAGCTGGTGCGTCGCGCCCAGGCCTGATCGGCCTGGGCGCGACGCCGTGCCGGGCCTCGTGCGCCGGCGCGGTGGTCGGTGGCGCCGCACGCGCCGCTCGGGAGGGAGAAGCATGAGCCCATGGCTCGTCGTCGGACTGGGGAACCCCGGTCCGCAGTACGCCGGGAACCGGCACAACGTCGGCCAGATGGTCCTCGACGTGCTCGCGCGCCGCATGAACGGCACCTTCACCAGCCACAAGGCCCGCGCCCAGGTCCTCGACGGGCGCCTGGGCACCCTGGCCGGCGGCGCCCCGGGCCCCCGGGTCATCCTCGCGAAGCCCGGCTCCTACATGAACGTCTCCGGCGGCCCGGTGGGCGCCCTGGCGAAGTTCTACGCCGTGGGGCCGGCCCAGCTCCTCGTCGTCCACGACGAGCTCGACCTGCCCCCCGAAACTTTGCGGCTCAAGCAGGGCGGGGGCGAGGGCGGCCACAACGGGCTGCGGTCCATCTCCGCTGCGCTGGGCACGAAGGACTACGTGCGTCTACGGGTGGGCGTCGGTCGTCCGCCCGGCCGCATGGACCCCGCCGACTACGTGCTGCGCGACTTCTCCGCCGCCGAGCGCGCCGAGCTCGGGGTGACGCTCGAGGAGGCCGCAGACGCGGTCGAGGAGGTCGTGACGCTCGGGCTCGACAAGGCGCAGATGCGGCTCCACACCGCCTGAGCGGCCGATCACCCCCCCATCAGCCTGGGCCACCAGCCCCCGGGGGACCTCATCCGGCGGCTCACCCCTCCCGCTCATCCCGTTCTGCCGGTGAATCATCCGCATGACCCTGCTGTAAAACCACCGGTGCGTCGGCAGAATTCTTGCCAGCCGTTCCGCGCGTCGACGGCGAGCAACATGCGGCGCCAGCCGCTTGGAGGACCCCCGGCTGACCGGCGGGCTGATGGGCAGGAGCGGGGCCATGGGACGTCTTCGCAACCGCCGGGTCCGGACCGCTTCTGGCCGCCGCGCCCTCCTCGTTGCGGTGCTCGGGCTGGCGATGATTCTCGGCGCGGCCCCGGCCCGCGCCGCGCAACCGCTCGCACCGCAGCCCCTTGCCGCACCGGCGCAGGCGTCGCCGCTGGTCGCACCGGCGCAGGCGGCTGTGCAGCCCGCTGCTGTCGCCCCGCAGCCGGACGGGCCTACCGCAGGTCCGCTGAGCGCCGGGGTGCCGGTGTCGGTGAACACCGGCGAGAAGCCGCAGTCGAAGGTCTGGTTCCACGATGGCTCCTGGTGGGCGGTGATGGCCTCGACATCCGTGTCCCCGTCCGGGACCTGGCTCTGGCGCAGCCACGCCGGCAGCTGGACCAACATGCTGCGGCTCTCGGGCGACGCCACGCTTCGCGCCGACGCCAAGCAGATGGGTGACGTTGTGCACGTCCTCCTTCACGGCCCCTCGCCCATGCTCGTCTCCGTCGAGTACGACGCCGCTCGCGGCACGTACCGGCCCTGGTCCCAGCGGCCGGCGGTGACGCCGGTCGATCTGCCAGGCAGCGAGACCGCCACGATCGACATCGACTCGACCGGTCGGATGTGGCTCGCCTCCGACGCTCCCCCCAATGTGGAGGTGCGCTACGCCGACGCCCCGTACCAGGCGTTCTCCGGGCCCATCGTGCTGGCCTCGAACATCCTCCTCGACGACATCACCGTGGTGACCGCCCTGCCGAACGGCAGCGTCGGCGTGATGTGGTCGAACCAGAGCACCGAGCGCTTCGGGTTCCGCACCCACCGGGACGGGACGGCACCGCAGACCTGGACGGCGGACGAGGTCCCCGCCGGCGGGTCGGCGCTCCGGGTCGGTGACGGCATGGCGGACGACCACCTCAACCTGGCCGTCGCGAGCGACGGGACGCTCTACGCCGCGGTGAAGACCTCCTACGAGAGCGACCGCTATCCGGTGATCGCCCTTCTCGTACGTCGCCCGGACGGTTCGTGGGACCCGTTGCGGCAGGTCGACAACATCGGCACGCGCCCGATCGTGCTCCTCGACGAGGAGACCCAGATGCTCACGGTGCTGTACACCCAGACCACCAACTGGAACAACATCCTGATGAAGAGCACCCCGACGGCGGTCCTCGACTTCAGCCGAGCGCCGGCCACGGCAATGGCCGGCAGGTTCAACGACGTAACGAGCACCAAGGAGAACTGGTCCAAGCAGGTCCTCGTGCTCGCTTCCACGGTCACCGAGGCGTTCTCCACCGTCCTGTCCGCGCCCACGGGGCCGTCGCCGGCCGCAGGACCGGTGGTGGCCGCGGGGTCGGTGTCGACGACGGAGGGGCAGTCGGTGAGCGGGGTGCTGAAGGTGGTGTCGAGCTCGGGTGGGCCGTTGGTGTTCGAGGTCGTGGACCGGCCGGCGCGGGGGTCGGTGGTGCTGACCGATGCGGCGTCGGGGAAGTTCACCTACACGCCGGCGCCGGGGGTGCTGGGCGCGGATGCGTTCTCCTTCCGGGTGCGTGACGGCGAGCTGTGGTCTGACGCGGCGGTGGTGGACGTGAGCATCGGCACGGCCACCGGGCTGCGGGGGCAGTGGTCGATGGACGAGGGGCGGGGCTCGGTCGTGGGTGATGGCTCCGGTTGGGGTGGTGCCGGTTCGACGGTGGGGGCGGTGTCGTGGGGGCCGGGCGTGGCCGGTTCGGCGGTGGTGCTGGACGGCGCGGGCGGGTATGTGTCGGTGCCGCACGCGGCGGGGCTGAACGTGGCCGGGGCGATGACGGTGGCGGCGTGGGTGCGTCCGGAGAAGGTGGCGACGCAGTACCTGGTGAAGAAGGCGGTGGTGGGCTCGCGGGACGGGTTCGAGCTGGGGTTGTCCTCGACGGGCAAGGCGTTCTTCCGGCTCAACGAGGCGTCCTCGGCGGATCGGTACCGGGTGAACGCCACGTCGGTGCAGCCGGCCGACGGGCGCACGTGGGTGCATCTGGCGGGCACGTACGACGGGACGAGGATGCGCATCTTCGTCGACGGTGTCGAGCAGGCGTCGGTGGCGGGGCCGGCGGCGGTGGGGGTGAACAACCTGGCGCTGGGCCTGGGGGCCGAGCCGGGGGGCCGGGCGCCCTTCCGCGGCGGGCTGGACGAGGTGCGCCTGTACGACCGGGCCCTGGGCGCTGAGGACATCGCCCGCCTCGCCGCCCGGGGCGGCGGGTCGGTGCCTGCGCCGGTGGTGGCCGCGGGGTCGGTGTCGACGACGGAGGGGCAGTCGGTGAGCGGGGTGCTGAAGGTGGTGTCGAGCTCGGGTGGGCCGTTGGTGTTCGAGGTCGTGGACCGGCCGGCGCGGGGGTCGGTGGTGCTGACCGATGCGGCGTCGGGGAAGTTCACCTACACGCCGGCGCCGGGGGTGCTGGGCGCGGATGCGTTCTCCTTCCGGGTGCGTGACGGCGAGCTGTGGTCTGACGCGGCGGTGGTGGACGTGAGCATCGGCACGGCCACCGGGCTGCGGGGGCAGTGGTCGATGGACGAGGGGCGGGGCTCGGTCGTGGGTGATGGCTCCGGTTGGGGTGGTGCCGGTTCGACGGTGGGGGCGGTGTCGTGGGGGCCGGGCGTGGCCGGTTCGGCGGTGGTGCTGGACGGCGCGGGCGGGTATGTGTCGGTGCCGCACGCGGCGGGGCTGAACGTGGCCGGGGCGATGACGGTGGCGGCGTGGGTGCGTCCGGAGAAGGTGGCGACGCAGTACCTGGTGAAGAAGGCGGTGGTGGGCTCGCGGGACGGGTTCGAGCTGGGGTTGTCCTCGACGGGCAAGGCGTTCTTCCGGCTCAACGAGGCGTCCTCGGCGGATCGGTACCGGGTGAACGCCACGTCGGTGCAGCCGGCCGACGGGCGCACGTGGGTGCATCTGGCGGGCACGTACGACGGGACGAGGATGCGCATCTTCGTCGACGGTGTCGAGCAGGCGTCGGTGGCGGGGCCGGCGGCGGTGGGGGTGAACAACCTGGCGCTGGGCCTGGGGGCCGAGCCGGGGGGCCGGGCGCCCTTCCGCGGCGGGCTGGACGAGGTGCGCCTGTACGACCGGGCCCTGGGCGCTGAGGACATCGCCCGCCTCGC
>NZ_VUKF01000004.1 GCF_009193185.1 Georgenia thermotolerans
CCGCGCGGGCCGCGGTGCGCCGGGCGGGCCCGTCCGGCAGCCGGGAGACGCCCAGGTCCGCGCGCCGCGGCGCCGCGGCCAGGCCCTCGAGGACGAGGGCGGCGGCCGCCGCCGAGGCCTCGAGCTCGGCCAGCGGCCGGCCCCCGGGCGGGCAGCAGCCGCAGTCGAGATGTCCCCAGCCGTCCGGGCCGACGACCCAGGGGGCGAGGCGCACCCAGTCCAGCGCCGCCTCGATGGTGGCGAGGGCGGCGCCGAGCGCGGCGTCGTCCGCCCGCGCGGCCTGGGGCAGGTCGGTGTAGACCACGGCCGCGACGTCGCGGGCGCCGTCGCGCCGCATGGCGTCGGCGATGGTGGCGGCGACGGCCGGGCCGGCGTGGGGATGGGCGAGGTGGGCGATGTCGGCCCGCGCGATCAGGCCGGTCTCACCGCGCCCGGCGGCGTTGGGGGTCAGGCCGAGAAGCACGACCGAGCGCTCGGGGTGGAAGCCGAGCCGGTAGGGCACGTAGGCGATGAGGTCACGCGGCTCGCGCAGGCGGATCCTGGTCTTGTCCATGTCTCATCGCACCGCGTCCGTCCCGCCGCCCGCTGGCGGCCTGTGGACAGGCCTCGCGGATTCTGGCCCCGCGGTGCCGCGCCCGTAGGCTCGTGCCATGCCTGCCTCCCCCGCCGACGTCCGCGACCGCGTCTCCGAGCGGGTGGTCGCCGCCCTGGACGAGCACACCGCCCACTTCGCCGAGGCCGGCGCCCCGCTGCTCGACTTCCTGGCCCCGGCGCGCAGCCTGCTGGGCGGGGGCAAGCGGCTCCGCGCGCAGCTGTGCGCGGCGGGGTGGCTGGCGGCCGGGGGCGCCGCGGACGCCACCGCCCTGCGGCCCGTCGTGCTGGCCGGGTCCGCGATCGAGCTGTTCCAGGCCACCGCCCTCGTGCACGACGACGTCATCGACGGCTCCCTGACCCGCCGCGGCCTGCCGGCGGCCCACCGCACCTTCGCCGCCGAGCACGCCGCCCAGGACTGGCTCGGCAGCCCCGACGACTACGGCCAGGCCGCGGCCATCGTGCTCGGTGACCTGCTCCTCGCGGTCTCCGCGATGGAGTTCGAGCGGGCGCGCGCACTGGTCGCCCCCGCGGCGGGTCTGCGGGCCCGGGAGATCTACGACGTCATGACGGCGGAGGTGGCGCTGGGCCAGTACCTCGACATCCGCTCCCAGGACATGCCCTGGGGCAACGACGCCGACGCCGCGGTCCAGCGGGCGCTGCAGGTGGTCCGCCACAAGTCCGCCCGCTACTCGGTGGAGCACCCCCTGCTCCTCGGCGCGGCGCTCGGCGGCGCGGACGACACCCTGCTGGCCGCGCTCAGCGCCGTCGGGCTGCCCCTGGGCGAGGCCTTCCAGCTGCGCGACGACGAGCTGGGCGTCTTCGGCGACCCGGCGGTGACCGGCAAGCCCGCCGGGGACGACCTGCGGGAGGGCAAGCGGACCGTGCTGCTGGCCATGACGATGGGCCGCGCCGACCACGCCGAGCGGGAGCGGCTGCGCGCCCGGGTGGGCCGGCCGGACCTCACGGCGGCGGAGGTGGCGGAGTTCCAGCAGGTCATGCGCGCCACCGGCGCCCTCGACGCGCACGAGGCGCTCATCGCCCAGCGGCGCGAGGCGGGGATCGCCGCCCTGCACGCCGCCGCGCTCCCGGCCGCCGCGACCGCCCGGCTCGAGGAGCTCGCCGACGCGCTGACGACGCGCGCCGCCTGACGCACCACGGCGGCGGGAGCGCCGGCTTCCTCAGAACGCCGGCGAGTGCGCCTGCTCGCTCAGAACGCCAGCGACAGCGCCGCCCGGCGCACCGCGTGGGTGTTGCCCTCGCGCAGGGCGTGGATCGGCGTCGTGCCGAGCTCGTCGTTGGGCGCGTAGAGCCAGCGCAGCGACTCGACGTCGTCGTACCCGGAGTCGGCGAGGAGCGTGAGGGTGCCCTGCAGGGACGCGAGCACCGCCGGGCGGTCGCCCTCGCCGGACCGGACGAGCAGCTCCGCCGGTATCGAGGCGGCCGCGTTGGGACCGTGCGGGACGGCGAGCAGGCGCCGCTCCTTGAGCATGGCTCGCACGTCGCGCTGGCGGAGGCCGAGCAGCTCGGCGACCTCCGGCACCGAGTACCAGGCCGCGGGCTCGTGAGGGGCAGCAGACATCTGTCCAGCCTAAGACGTTGCGCCGCTGAACCGGTTGTCGCGGGCCACTGGTGTCGCTACCGTCACTTCCGCCACACCAGCAACATCGCCCGTACCGCCCGTCCAGGCTGGGCCGCGCGCCGGCTCCGTCCCGCACGTCCCATGGAGGCTCGATGTCGAAGGCCGAGAGAACCCGCAAGGCCCCCGCCCGGGCGAGCCGCGCAGGCATGGGCCTGGCCCTCGCCGCCGCCACGGCCGTCGGCGTCGCCGTGCCGGCCGGGCACGCGCACGCCGCACCCGCGCCCGCCCCGTTGCACCGCGGCGCGGCACTGCCCACGACCGGCCCCGGGGCGCTCGCACGGGCCACCGCCCCGGCCGCCGGTCTCCCGGCGGCCCTCGGGACGAGCCTGCCCGCCGCGGCTCCGCAGATGACCTACCAGGTCCGCCCCGGCGACACCGTGACGCACATCGCGCGGCGCACCGGCACGTCGGTGGCCGCGATCGTCGCCGCCAACGGCCTCGACGCCACGGCGCGCATCCGCGCCGGCCAGATGCTGCGGATCCCCTCCGCGGCGTCGTCGACGGGCACCCCCGCGGGCGCCACGGCCGGCACCCACCGGGTCGCCGCCGGGGAGACCGCGTCCGGCGTGGCCAAGCGCTACGGCACCACGGTGGCCGCGCTGATCCAGGCCAACGGCCTCGACCGGCGCGGCCTCATCTACATCGGCCAGACCCTGCAGATCCCCGGTGGCGCGGCGTCCGCCGCCACGCCCGCCACGTCCTCGGGCAGCTACCGGGTGCGCGCCGGGGACACCGTCACCGCCCTGGCCCGGAGCTGGGGCACCACCGTGGGCGCCGTCGTCGCAGCCAACGGGCTGGGTGCCGACGGGCGCATCTACGCGGGGCAGACGCTGAAGGTCCCGGGCGGCGCCGCCCCCAGCGCGCGGCTGGTGGGGAGCACGTTCGCCGGGCGCACCTACCCGGACGCGACCGTGAACGCCGCGAACGCCAACAAGGCGGCGCTCCTGGCGCGCGGGGTGCCCTCGCGGGCCACGATGCAGGCGACCGTGGCCCAGGTGGCGCGGGCCATGGGGGTCGACCCCGCCCTGGCCCAGGCGCACGCCTTCCAGGAGTCCGGCTTCAACCACACCGCGGTCTCCCCCGCCAACGCGGTCGGGACGATGCAGGTCATCCCCTCCGCCGGCGCCTGGGCCTCCCAGCTGGTCGGTCGCCCGCTCGACCTGCTCGACCCCTACGACAACGTCGTCGCCGGGGTGGCGATCATCCGCCAGCTCGGGCGGATCAGCCCGGACACGGATGCGGCGATCGCCGGCTACTACCAGGGCGCGGCGTCGGTGAAGCGCAACGGGATGTACCCCGACACCCAGCGTTACGTCGCGGCGGTGCGCGCCCACATGGCCCGGTTCTGACGGCCGCCGGGGCACCCCGCGGCGGCCGGTCGCGGCGCCGATGCCCCCGGCGCCTGTTGGCAACGACACGGCCCGGCGCCGGAGATCGCCCGACCCGGCCAAGTAGGCTTCGCCTGTGGATACCACCGCCCTCGATCCGATGATCGGCCAGCTGGTCGACGACCGGTACGAGGTGACCGCACGCATCGCCCGCGGTGGCATGGCGACCGTCTACCGCGCGGTGGACCGCCGGCTGGAGCGGACCGTGGCGGTGAAGGTCATGCACCCCCACCTGGCCGAGAGCCCCGACTTCGTGGCCCGCTTCCGCCGCGAGGCCCGCGCCGCGGCCCGGCTGAGCCACCCCGGCGTCGTGGCCGTGCACGACCAGGGCCTGGCGGGCGAGGCCAGCTACCTGACGATGGAGTACGTCGACGGCCCCAACCTGCGCACCGTGCTGCGCGAGCGGGGCCCGCTGCCGCTGGGCGAGGCGCTCCGCCTCGTCGAGCAGGTCCTCGACGCCCTGGCCAGCGCCCACCGCGCGGGGCTCGTGCACCGCGACATCAAGCCCGAGAACGTCCTGCTCACCCCGGAGGGCCGCGCCAAGGTGGCCGACTTCGGCCTGGCGCGGGCCGTGACCGAGGCGACGGCGGCCACCACCGGCACCGTGCTGGGCACCGTCGCCTACCTCGCCCCCGAGATCGTCACCGACGGGCGCGCGGACCTGCGTGCCGACGTCTACGCCGTCGGCGTGCTGCTCTACGAGCTCATCACGGGGACCCAGCCCTTCACCGGCGAGGCCCCCATCCAGGTGGCCTTCCAGCACGTCAACTCGGCCGTGCCCGCCCCGTCGACGGCGGTGCCCTGGCTGCCGGTCGAGGTCGACGAGCTGGTCGCCGCGCTGACCGCGCGCGACGCCGACGAGCGCCCGCAGGACGCCGGCGCCGCGCTGGCGCTCGCGCGCCGCACGCTCGACGCGCTCGACCCCGCCGTCCTCGCCCGCCGGGCGGACGCCCCGGCCGGCGCGCCGGCCTCCGCCGACCCCGACGCCACCCGCGCCACCGAGGTGCGCCCCGGACACGGCACGGTCGCCCTGCCGATCGGTGCGATCGGCCCCGCTCCGGAGCCCACCGCGGCGCCGGAGCGCCGGCGCCGGCGCGCGTGGCCGCGCCTGCTCGTCGCGCTGCTGGTCCTGCTCCTCGCCGCCGGCGCCGGGGCGCTGTGGTGGTTCCAGGTCGGGCCCGGGGCCACCGTGCCCGCCCCCGACGTCGTCGGCCGCAGCGAGGACCAGGCGGTCGCCGCGATCAAGGACGCCGAGCTCGTCCCGGTCGTGGCCCGCACGCACCACGACACCGTTCCCGAGGGGCAGGTCATCAGCACCGACCCCCGCGCCGGCGACCAGGTGCGCAAGGGCGGCGAGGTGAACATCTCGGTGTCCGAGGGCATCCTCACCCTCGAGGTGCCCGAGGTCGCCGGCAAGTCCCAGGCCGACGCCCAGGCCGCGCTCGACAAGGCCGGGCTGCCGCTCGGCGAGGTACGCGAGGAGTACCACGACACCGTCGCCAAGGGCACCGTCATCTCCTCCTCCCCCGGCGCCGGCGAGGTGGTGCCGCACACCACCGCGGTCGACCTCGTCGTCTCCGCCGGGCGCCAGCCCGTCGACCTGCCCGACGTCACCGGCAGTACCCGCGACGAGGCCGCGGCCGCCCTCGAGGGCGCCGGCCTGACGGTCGGGGACGTCACCGAGCAGTTCTCCGACAGCGTCCCCGCGGGCACGGTCATCAGCCAGGCGCCGACGGCAGGCAGCGCCCAGCTCTACCGCGGCGACGCCGTCGCCCTGGTGGTCTCCAAGGGGCCCGAGCTCTTCGCGGTCCCCGACGTCGTCGGCCAGCAGGTGCGCGAGGCCCGGTCAGCGCTCGAGGGCGCCGGGTTCACGGTCGAGGTCCACGAGGTGCTCGGTGGCTTCTTCGGCACGGTCCGGGCGCAGGACCCGGCCGCCGGGACCATGCTCCCCCGCGGAGGGCTCGTCAAGCTCACCGTCGTGTAGGCCCTGACCGGTTCACGGTCCCGGTGGCGAGGCCGGTCCCGGTGGCGAGGCCGGTCCCGGTGGCGAGGCCGGTCCCGGTGGCGAGGCCGGTCCCGGTGGCGAGGCCGGTCCCGGTGGCGAGGCCGGCGCCGTGACGTGAGCCGGCGGCGGCGTCACTCCTGGTAGGAGTAGCGCTCCTCGCGCCAGGCGTCGCCGCGCAGGTGGTAGCCCCGCTCCTCCCAGAACCCGCGCTCAACCTCGGTGAGGTAGTTCCACCCCCGCAGCCACTTCGGGCCCTTCCAGGAGTACAGGTGCGGGACGATCAGGCGCAGCGGCCCGCCGCGCTCGTCGCTCAGCTCGGCGCCGTCGCGGTGGGTGGCCAGCAGCGTGCGGGCCGAGACGAGGTCCTCCAGGCGCACCGTGGCGCTGTAGCCGTACTCGGCGAACACGAGGACGTGCTCGACGTCGGGGCGCGGGGGCGCGAGCTCGACGACGTCGCGGGCGAGGATCCCCGACCACCGCTCGTCCACCGACGACCAGCCGGTGGCGCAGTGCAGGTCGGCGACCACCTCGTGCCGCGGCAGGGCGGTGACCTCCGCGAAGGTGAAGACCTGCTCGGCGCCGTCCTCGCTGGCCCCGCCCACCGTGAAGCGCCACCGCTCGGGCCGCCGCCGCGGCACCGGCCCGTAGTGCATCACCGGGGCGGGCGACACGGGCCGCTGCCCCGGCGGCAGGTGCCGGTCGGCGGGCAGGGACGTGACGTCGTCGTCGCGCACGGCTACCTAGTGGCCGCGGAGCATCTCGGCGACGTCGAAGGCCATCTCCAGCGACTGCTGGTGGTTGAGCCGCGGGTCCACGAGGGTCTCGTACCGGCTGGCCAGGGCGGCGTCGTCGACCTCCTCGCTGCCGCCGAGCACCTCGGTGACGTCGTCGCCGGTCAGCTCGACGTGCAGCCCGCCCGGCACGGTGCCCAGCGCCTGGTGGACCTCGAAGAACCCGCGCACCTCGTCGAGGATCGTGGCGAGCTCGCGGGTCTTGTACCCCGACGGGGAGGTGATGGTGTTGCCGTGCATCGGGTCGCACACCCAGGTCACCGGGCGGCCGTCGGCGGTGACCCGCTCGACCAGGCCCGGCAGCACGTCGCGGATCCTGCCGGCGCCCATGCGGGTGATGAACGTCAGCCGGCCGGGCTCGCCCTCGGGGTTGAGCTTGTCCATGAGGGCCAGCGCGTCGTCCCCGCTGGTGGTGGGGCCGAGCTTGACACCGATGGGGTTGCGCACGCGGGAGAGCAGGTCCACGTGGGCGCCGTCGGCCTGGCGGGTGCGCTCCCCGATCCACAGGAAGTGCGCCGAGGTGTTGTACGGGTCGCCGGTGCGCGAGTCGATCCGGGTGAGGGCGGCCTCGTAGTCGAGCAGCAGCGCCTCGTGGGAGGAGTAGAAGTCCACCGTCTTGAGGGCCTCGAAGTCCACCCCCGCGGCGTCCATGAACCGCATCGCGCGGTCGATCTCCGCGGCGAGCACCTCGTAGCGGGCGTAGGCGGGGTTGGACATGAACCCGCGGTTCCAGTCGTGCACCAGCCGCAGGTCGGCGTACCCGCCCTGGGTGAAGGCCCGGATGAGGTTGATGGTGGTGGCGGAGTGGTGGTACGCGCGCAGCAGCCGCTCGGGGTCCGGGGTGCGCGAGGCGGCGGTGAAGGCGTGGCCGTTGACCGCGTCGCCGCGGTAGACCGGCAGCGTCACCCCGTCGCGGGTCTCGAGGTCGCTGCTGCGGGGCTTGGCGTACTGCCCGGCCATCCGGCCCAGCTTGACCACGGGCACCGACGCCCCGTAGGTGAGCACGGCGGCCATCTGCAGGATGGTGCGGATCTTGTTGCGGATCCGGTCCGCGGTGGACTCCGCGAAGGTCTCGGCGCAGTCGCCGCCCTGGAGGACGAACGCCTCGCCGCGGGCCGCGGCGGCCATCTTCTGGCGCAGGCTGTCCGCCTCGCCGGCGAAGACGAGCGGGGGCCACTCGCGCAGCTCGCTGGTGACGGCCTCCAGCGCGTCGGCGTCGGGCCAGGTCGGCTGGTGCGCCGCCGGCATCGCGCGCCAGTGCTCCAGCCCGGCCAGAACCTCGTCAGTTGCCTCGATGCTCACCGGGCAAGGATAGGTCGCCCGCGGGCGTGCCCCGGACCGCGTCCATCCCCCGGGAACGACGGCGCCCCACCCGTCTCGGGTGGGGCGCCGTCGGGCGGGGGCGGGGGGCGTCAGTGCGCGGCGGCCGCCGCCCGGACGTCCTGGCCGATGCTGCCCATGAGGTCGCGGAACCAGTCCTGGTCGATGTCGAACGCCTTGCCGCCGGCGATGCGCGGGAACGGAACGGCCTTGAGGCGGTCGCCGTCCTCCTCGTCGTGACCGATGACGCCGGACTCGCCGCGCAGCGCGCACTCGACGGCCAGGTCCGTCATGGACTGGATGAGGCGCAGGTCCTCGGCGTTGGCGCGCGAGGAGCGGGAGAAGTACCCGGACTTCTGCACCATGACCTTCTCGGCGCCGATCTTCTCGGCGAACTGCTTGGCGAACCAGGCGCCGGGGTTGATGGTGTCGAGCTTCACGTGGCCGAACGGGTCGCGCTGGACGTCCTCCCCCTTGGCCTCGAGCTCGGCGACGATCTCCGGCACGCCGGCGCCCTCGGACAGGAAGATGTTGACGTTGCCCTGGCGGTCCATGACGCTGCGCAGCCGGTCGGCCTCGCCGTCGATGCCGATGGTCATCTCGGGCAGGAACACCGCGTGGATGTCCCAGCGCTCCCGGCTCAGCCCGATGCTGGGCACCCACTCCTGGGTGTCGAGCCAGCGGCGGTAGGCGCGCGCGGCGGCCGCCGTCAGCCACCCGCAGTGCCGGCCCATCACCTCGTGGACGATGAGCATGCGCGGGTTGACCCGGTGCTCGCCGATGATGTTCTGCGCGAACTCGCTGGCCTCCTCCGCCGCGGTCCAGGCGCCGAGGGACTGGCGGATGGGGATGATGTCGTTGTCGATGGTCTTGGGCAGGCCGACCACGGTGAGGTGGTAGCCGTTGTCCTCGAGGTAGGCGGCCAGGTCCGCCGCGGTCGTGTTGGTGTCGTCGCCGCCGATGGTGTGCAGCACGTCGACGCCGTCGGCGCGCAGCTGGTCGGCCGCGACCTTGAGCGGGTCCTCGCCCTCCTTGACGAGCCCGCGCTCGACCAGGTCCTTGGCGTTGGTGAGCTTGACGCGGGAGTTGCCGATGGGGCTGCCGCCGAACCGGTGCAGGATCCCCGCGTGGCGGCGCGCCTCGTCGTCGACGACGACGGAGGTGCCCGTGAGCAGGCCGTGGTAGCCGTGCTGGTAGGCGATGATCTCGACCTCGGGGGCGATCGCCGTGTAGCGCTCGATGAGGCCGCCGACGGCGGAGGACAGGCAGGGGGCGAAGCCTCCCGCGGTGAGCAGGGCGACACGACGGACCGACATCGAGAACCTCTCGTTCATGGCAAGGGGCGTCGCCGCGGCGTCCGGCCGCGGCCTGATCGGGCCGCTGCCCGACCTGCCTCCATCCTATGGGGCGCCCGCCGGGACGTCCGGGCCGGTGCTCAGCCGGGCGTCCGTGCTGTCCTGGGCGGCGGGGCGTTCCGCCGGCGCTGTCGCGCCGGGCTCCGGCGTCGTCCCGGCCTCGGCGCCGAGCTCGCCGTCCGCCGGGACGGGCACTGTGACCTCGGGCACCGGCCGCCCGCCGGGGGCGCCGACCGGCGCGGCCGCGGCCGCCGCGGCCACGGCGTCCTGCTTCTTGCCCGGCTCCTTCTTCGCCGCCGCCAGGCGCGTCTTCATCGTCGCCGCGTAGATGTCGACGTACTCCTGCCCCGACAGGCGCATGAGCTCGTACATGATCTCGTCGGTGATGGCGCGCAGCACGAAGCGGTCGTTCTCCAGCCCGCGGTAGCGGCTGAAGTCCAGCGGCTGGCCGACGACGATGCCGATGCGGTGCAGCTTGGGGATGCGCTTGCCGATGGGCTGGGCGACGTTGGTGTCGATCATCGCCACCGGGATGACGGGGGCACCGGACTCCAGGGCCAGGCGGGCCACCCCCGTCTTGCCGCGGTAGAGCCGCCCGTCGGGGCTGCGGGTGCCCTCGGGGTAGATCCCGAACAGGCCGCCCTGACGCAGCCGGCGCAGCCCGGTGTGCAGCGCGGCCTCGGAGGCCTTGCCGCCGGAGCGGTCCACCGGGATGGTGCCCACCCCGCGCATGAACGCGGCGACGAACCGGCCCTTGAGGCCCCGGCCGGTGAAGTAGTCCTGCTTGCCGAGGAAGACGACCTCCCGGCTGATCATCAGCGGCAGGAAGAAGGAGTCGATGACCGCGAGGTGGTTCGAGGCCAGGATGGCCGGGCCCGAGCCGGGAATGTTCTCCGCGCCGCGGATCCACGGCTGGTAGAAGACCCGCAGGATCGTGCCCAGCGTCGCCTTCATGAACCGGTAGAACACTTCTGGTCACCCTCCGCACTGGGCCGCAAGCCGCCGACCGCACTGCCTGCGGCATCCGTCCTCACTCTAGAGTGCTCGTTATGGCAGGACCTACCCGTGACGGCGACTCGAACTCGCTCGACGACGACACGGTCGCCGCGCGCTGGGCCGAGCTCACGGCCTCGCTCGGGGAGCTCCACGTACCCGCGGAGATGGACGACGACGGGCGCGCCGGGCCCGTCGGCACCAGCCCGGACACCGCCGGCGGGGCGCCCCAGAACCGCCCGGGCAGCGGGTTCCCGGGCACGGGCGACGACGGCGCCGGTGCCCGTCCGGCGGGCGCGGACCGGGACGCCGGCGACGGCGCACCCGACGCGCCCCCCGCGCTCTCGACGGGCCCGAGCGGGCCGCCGTCGGCCCAGCCGCCCGGCCCGCGTGACTACTCCCCCGCCGAGGAGGACGACGAGGGCTACGAGCCGCCCGACCCCGAGCCGCTCACGCACGCCGACCCGGCCCTGACCCTCGGCTGGGTCGCCGCGCTGGGCTCGGTGCTGGTCGGCATCGTGCTGTCGCTCGTGTGGCGCCCGGTGCCCACCGGCATGCTCGCCGTCCTCGGCCTGACGCTGCTCGGCGGGGTCGGGCTGCTGCTGTGGCGCATGCCCGACGGGCGCGACGACGACCACGACCCCTCCGGCGGCGCGGTCGTCTGACGCCCCGCTCGCCGGGGGCCGGTCAGGTGCGCGCGAGGTCCGCGGCCCCCACGATCCCCGCCTCGTTGCCCAGCTCGGCCAGGTGGATCGTCAGCTCGCCCCGGAAGCCGCGGGCGGTGAGGTGGCGGTTGAAGGACTCCCGCGCCGGTTCGAGGAGGAGGGCCCCGGCCTCGGCGACGCCGCCGCCGATGACCGCCATCTCCGGGTCGACGATCGCGGCGAGGTCGGAGATGCCGGCGCCGAGCCAGGCGCCCAGCTCCGCGAGCAGCTCGATCGCCAGCGGGTCGCCCGCCTGCGCGGCCTGCGTGACGTGCGGGCCCTTGATCTTCTGCCCGGGCCCGCCGGCGAGCTCGATGATCGCCCGGGCGCGGTCGGGGTAGGCGACGGCGGCCGCCCGGGCGGCGCGGGTCAGCGCCCGGCCCGAGCCGTACATCTCCCAGCAGCCCTCGTGCCCGCAGCCGCAGTAGCGGCCGCTGGGCACCATCTGCATGTGGCCGATCTCCCCGGCGGCCCCGAACGCCCCTCGCAGGAGCCGGCCGTCGACGATGATCGCGCCGCCGAGCCCGGTGCCCACGGTGAGCATGACCATGCTCTCGGCGTGGCGGCCGCGGCCGAAGCGGAACTCGGCCCAGCCGGCGGCGTTGGCGTCGTTCTCGATGACGATGGGCAGGTCGATGCCGGGGGCGAGCCGCTCGCGCAGCGGGTAGTCGCGCCAGGCGATGTTCGGCGCGAACACCATCCCGTCCCGCTGCGGGCTGACGTAGCCGGCGGCGGCCACGCCGACGGCGGCGACCTGGTGCTCGGCGCGCAGCTCGTTCACGGCGCGGATCACGGCGCTCTCGATGGCGACCGGGTCGGTCGGGTCGGTGTCGTAGCGCCGCTGCGCGCGCACGACCCCGGCGTCGTCCACCACCCCTGCCGCGATCTTCGTGCCGCCGATGTCCACGCCGATGGCGTCCATGCCCCACCCTCTCGTCGAATTCCTGCTGCCCCGATGCTCCCGGGTCCGGCCGCCCTGGGGGGTATCGCCACGCCGGGCGTCCCCAACCCGCGCCAGGTCACCGGATCGGGCCGGTACGCTGTCGCGACCTGCACTGATCCGCCTGCCGATGGAGACAGCATGGACGAGTTCCGCATGCCGCGCCGGGTCGAGGTCGACCCCGGGCGCAGCATCACCGACTACCTCGTCGACCACGCCCGGCTCCGGCCGCAGCAGGTGCTCTACGAGGAGCAGGTCGACGGGGCCTGGGTGGCGCACGACGCGGCATGGACCCTCGCCCGGGTCGAGGAGCTCGCGAAGGGGCTCATGGCGGCCGGCATCGAGGCCGGGGACACCGTGGCGATCATGTCCCGCACGCGCCTGGAGTGGACGCTGCTCGACCTGGCCGCCTGGCACGCCGGCGCCGTGCCGGTCCCGATCTACGAGTCCAGCTCCCCCGAGCAGGCGCACTGGATCCTCTCCGACTCCGGCGCCCGCGCCGTCGTCGTCGAGAACGCCGACAACGCCGCCACGGTCGAGGCGGCCCGGGAGGTCGACGGCGGCCTGCCCCGCCTCGGCCCGGTCTGGCGCATCGACGACGGCGCCCTGGCCACCCTCACCGAGCTCGGCCGCGACGTGCCCGACGCCGCCCTCGAGGCCCGGCGGGCCGGGGTCGGCCTCGACGACCTCGCCACGATCATCTACACCTCCGGCACCACCGGGCGGCCCAAGGGCGCCGAGCTCACGCACGGCAACTTCGTCGTCCTCGGGCTGGAGGCCATCGAGGCCATCCGCGAGGTCTTCGAGCAGCCGGGCGCCCGCTCGCTGCTCTTCCTGCCGCTGGCTCACGTCTTCGCCCGGTTCGTCGAGGTCCTCGTCCTCCTCGCCGGCAAGCCGCTGGGCCACACCCCGGACACCAAGCAGGCCGTGGCGGACTTCGCGACCTTCCGCCCGACCTTCATCCTGTCCGTGCCGCGGGTGTGGGAGAAGGTCTACAACGGCGCCGAGCAGAAGACCGGCGGGGGCCTGAAGCTGCGGATCTTCCGCTGGGCCGCCCGGGTGGCCATCGCCTACTCCCGCGCGCTCGACGCCGGCGGCCCGCGCCCGGCCCTGGCCCTGCAGCACCGCCTGGCCGACAAGCTCGTGCTCAGCAAGATCCGGGCGGCCATGGGCGGGCAGGCGACCTACGCCGTCTCCGGCGGCGCCCCGCTCGGGGAGCGGCTGGGCCACTTCTACCGCGGCCTCGGCCTCACCGTCCTCGAGGGGTACGGGCTGACCGAGACCACCGCGCCCACCAACGTCAACCGGCCCGAGAAGATCAAGATCGGCACCGTCGGCCCGCCCCTGCCCGGCACGGAGGTCCGGATCGCCGACGACGGCGAGATCCTGGTCCGGGGCGTCCCCGTCTTCCGCGGGTACCACAACAACCCCGAGGGCACCGCGGCGGCGATCGCGGACGGCTGGTTCCACACCGGGGACCTGGGCTCGATGGACGAGGACGGGTACCTGCGGATCACCGGCCGGAAGAAGGAGATCATCGTCACCGCCGCCGGCAAGAACGTCGCGCCGGCCCCGCTGGAGGACTCCATCCGGGCCCACCCGATCGTCTCCCAGTGCGTCGTGGTCGGCGACCACCGCCCCTTCATCGCCGCCCTGCTCACCCTCGACGCCGAGATGCTGCCCGGGTGGCTGGCCAACCACGGCCGCCCGGCGCTCACCGTCGAGCAGGCCGCGGTCGACCCGTTCGTCCGCGAGCACATCCAGCTCGCCATCGACCGGGCCAACGCCAAGGTCTCCCGGGCCGAGTCCATCCGTCAGTTCCAGGTCCTCACCACCGACTTCACCGTCGAGAACGGCTACCTCACCCCCTCGCTCAAGGTGAAGCGCGACACGGTGCTCGCCGACCACGCCGACACCGTGGACGACCTGTACGCCGGCGCGGCGGCGCAGCGCGCGGCCGAGGCGGCCAGCTGAGCCGGTAGGCGCCGCACGGGCCCGGGGCGTTCCGTCCCGGGCCCGTCTCGTCGGGTCGCGCCGGCGGCGCACGATGGCCACGCCCCGGCCGGCTCGTCACGCATGCCGGCGCGCGGCGGGCCGGCCACGCCGGGGCCGCCTCACCGGCGATGTCGGTGCCCGGACGTAGCGTGCCGCCCATGCAGCGCTCGCTCCTCGACGTGGCCCCCGGCGGCCGTCTCCCGCTCGACGACGCCACCCGCGCGGCCACCGGGCGCGGCACCCCGGTCCAGCTCGGCCTGGACGACCTGGGCACCCCGCTGCACGAGGTGACCTTCGTCGTCGTCGACCTCGAGACCACCGGCGGCTCGCCGGCCGGCGCGGAGATCACCGAGATCGGGGCGGTGAAGGTGCGCGGCGGGGAGGTGCTCGGCGAGTTCCAGACCCTGGTCAACCCCGGCGTGCCGATCCCGCCGACCATCACCGTGCTCACCGGCATCACCAACGCCATGGTCATCCAGGCGCCGCCGATCACCGAGGTGCTGCCGGCGTTCCTGGAGTTCGCCGGCCTGGACCGCGGCACCGTCTTCGTCGCGCACAACGCCGGCTTCGACGCGGGCTTCCTGCGCCACGCCACCGAGCGGATGGGGCTGACCTGGCCGCGCCCCCCGATCGTCGACACCGTCAAGCTCGCCCGGCGGATCGTCACCAAGGACGAGGCGCCCAACCACAAGCTCGGCACGCTGGCGGCGCTGTTCTCCACCGCGGTGACCCCGGACCACCGGGCGCTGCACGACGCGCGGGCCACCGTCGACGTCCTGCACGCCCTGCTCGGCCGGCTCGCGCCGCTGGGCGTCACGCACCTGGAGGACCTGCGCACCGCCGCCGACCCGGTGCCCCACGGGCGCCGGCGCAAGGCGACGATGGCCGACGGGCTCCCCCGCACCCCGGGCGTGTACCAGTTCGTCGGCCCGGACGGGAAGGTGCTCTACGTGGGCACCGCGGTCGACCTGCACCGCCGGGTGCGCAGCTACTTCACCGCCGCGGAGAAGCGGGCCCGCATCGGCGAGATGCTCGACATCGCCACCGGCGTGCGCACGGTCCCCTGCGCCACGGTGCTCGAGGCCCAGGTGCGCGAGGTCCGGCTCATCGCCGAGCTCGACCCGCCGTACAACCGCCGCTCGCGCCGCCCGGAGCGGCGCCCGTGGCTGCGGCTCACGGACGAGCCGTACCCGCGGCTGAGCGTGGTGCGCCGCCTGCCCGCGGGCCACCTCGGGCAGGCGCTGGGGCCCTTCACCTCCCAGCGGGCCGCGACCGAGGCGCTGGAGGCGGTCCAGGAGGCGGTGGCGGTGCGCCGGTGCGGCACCCGGCTGCCCCTCGTGCCTCGCCCGGCCGCCACCGCCTGCGCGCTGGCGGAGATGGGGCGGTGCGGGGCCCCGTGCACCGGCGGGCAGGACGTCGCGGCCTACGCCGCCGTCGTCGCCGGCGCCCGGGCCACGCTCGGCGCGGACGTCGACCATGTCGTCGCCGTGCTGCACGGCAAGATCCGCCAGCTCGCCGCCCAGGAGCGCTACGAGGAGGCGGCGACCCAGCGCGACCGGCTCCACGCGCTGCTCGCCGGCGCCCGTCGCAGCGAGCGGCTGCGCCCGCTGGTGACCACCCCGGAGCTCGTCGCCGCCCGGCGCCGGGACGCCGGGGGGTGGGAGCTGGTGCTGGTGCGCCACGGTCGCCTGGCCGGCACCGCGGTGGCCCCGCGTGGTGCGGACCCCATGCCGGTGGTGGCGGCGCTGCGGGCCAGCGGCGAGGCGGTGCCCGCCCCCGAGACCGCCTGCGGGGCGGCCCCGGTCGAGGAGAGCGAGCTGGTCGCCGGGTGGCTGGAGCAGCCCGGGGTGCGCCTGGTCCATCTGGAGGAGGGCGAGGTGCCGCTGGCGTGCCCGGTGCGCGGGGCGGCACGACACCCCCTGCCGGCCAGAGGATGATGGGGGCGAGATTTCCGAACACTCAAGGAGCGAACATGCTGACCGCCATCGTGCTCATCGACGCCGACGTCGCCCGCATCCCCGAGGTCGCCCAGGAGGTGGCGGACCTCGAGGGCATCAGCGAGGTGTACTCGGTCACCGGTGACGTCGACCTCATCGCCATCGCCCGGGTGCGCGAGCACGAGGACCTCGCCCGGGTCGTGGCCGACCACGTCGGCAAGGTCGAGGGCGTGCGCGGCATGAAGACCTACATCGCCTTCCAGGCCTACTCCCAGCACGACCTCGAGCAGGCGTTCCACATCGGCCTGGACTGATTCCCGGCCGCCGGGCCCCGGACGCGCCAGTGCCCCGGCCCTCGGAGCCGGGGCACTGGCGCGTCCGCGGGTGGCCGGCTGGGTCAGCGCGTGGCGGGCTGGGTCAGCGCGACCCAGCGCTGCAGCACGTCGGCGGCGGCGCCGGAGTCCAGCGACCGGGCGGCGTGCTCGAGGCCGGCGGCGAGGCGCGCGTTCAGCGGCGCGTCGCCGGAGGTTCCCGGCAGGGAGCCCTCGGCCACGAACGCGGCGGCGGCGTTGAGCATGACGGCCTCGCGGACGGGGCCGCCCCGGCCGGCCAGGACCTCGCGGGCCACGCCGGCGTTGTACGCCGCGTCCTTGCCGCGCAGGTCCGCCACCGTCGCCGGCGCGAGGCCGAGCTCGGCCACGGCGTCCAGCGTGTGCGCGGTGACGGTTCCGTCCCGGACCTCCCAGACCTCGTTGAGCGCGGTCGTGCTCAGCTCGTCGAGCCCGTTCTGGCCCCGGAAGACCAGCGCGCTGGCCCCCCGCTCCGCGAGCACGCCGGCCACCAGGGGCGCCGCGGTCGCGTCGGAGACGCCGATCGCGCCCGCGCGCGGGCGGGCGGGGTTGGTCAACGGGCCGAGCAGGTTGAACGCGGTGCCGATCGCCAGCTCCTTGCGGGTGACGGCGGCGTGCCGCATCGAGGGGTGGAAGAGGTTCGCGAAGCAGAAGGTGATGCCGAGCTCGGCGAAGACCTGCTCCACGCGCGGGATCTCGAGGTTGAGGTCCACGCCGAGGGCCTCGAGCACGTCCGCCGAGCCGGAGGAGGAGCTCGACGCGCGGTTGCCGTGCTTGACCACGCCCACGCCCGCGCCGGCGATGACCAGCGAGGCCATGGTGGAGATGTTCACGGTGTGGAGGCGGTCCCCGCCGGTGCCGACGATGTCGACCACGTCGGAGGGCACGTCGATCGGCAGGGCGTGGTCGAGCATCGCGTCGGCCAGGCCGCGCAGCTCCTCCACCGTCATGCCCTTGGTCGCCAGCGCGGCGAGGAACCCCGCCAGCACCGTCGGGGAGGTGAGGCCCTCCATGACCTGGTCCATCGCCCAGGCCGTCTCCGCGGTGGACAGGTCGTGCCGGTTGACGAGCTGCACCAGCAGCCCCGGCCAGGTCGGTTCGGGACGGTGCAGTCCCGCACTCACTTGGCGACCTGCTCGCGCAGCAGGCGGGCCACCGCCTCCTGAAGCTCGATCGGGTCGAGCGGGGCCGGCACGATGGCGTCGGCCTCCGCCCAGGTGGCCAGCCACGCGTCCTGCGGCCGCCCGGTGAGGATGAGGACCGGCGGGCAGTTGTAGACCTCGCTCTTCAGCTGGCGGCTCACCGCCATGCCGCCGACCTTGGCGGCCTCGCCGTCGAGCACGAGGAGGGCGAAGTCGTGCTCCGCCACCTTCTGCAGCACGCCCGCGTGCGTGGCGGCCTCGGTCCAGCGGATGCGGGGCAGCCCCTTGGCGGCGCGCCGGCCCACGCCCTCGATCACCGCCCGGCGGGTGTCGACGTCGTCGCTGTAGATCAGCAGGTCGACCGTCGCCGTCTCCTCCGCCGTTCGGGCAGATGCGGTCTCGATGCTGGTCATCCTCGTCCTCCAGGCAGGGTCCGCGGCGGGCCCCGGGGGCCGCCGGCATGTGTGGTCACGGGCGGCAGGCGCGCACGTCACCGTCCTGAGGGCCATGGTAGTGGTCACAGCCTCGGACCCCGGCCGCCGCCACCGCGCGGGTCCCCAACGCCCCGGCCGCCGCGCCCGCCGCACCCCTCATCGGCCCGCACCACGCCGCTCGGACCGGACGAACCGGACACCGTCGGGGCGGGACCAACGTCGCGGATGGATGACCTTTTCCCGGAACTAGGCTCATCACGGGCGATCCGGCGACGCGCAGGGCCGGACAACTGGCGATTCGACCTTCGACCTGGGCCATAATGACAGCGTGTCGTCAACCACTGCTGCTGCCCCGAGTGCTGCCCACGTCTCGGTGACGAGACCGAACGTCTTGTCGGTCGGTGTCATCGTCTGGCTCTCCAGCGAGCTGATGTTCTTCGCGGGCCTGTTCGCCATGTACTTCACGCACCGATCTGTCGCCGGCCCGGAGGCGTGGGCCGAGGCCTCGAGCGTGCTGAACTTCCCGTTCTCGGCCACGAACACCACGATCCTGGTGCTCAGCTCGGTCACCTGCCAGATGGGCGTCTTCGCCGCCGAGCGCTTCCAGGCCTCGCGGACCGGCTCGCTCCTCAACGTGGCCCGTTGGGGAATGATCGAGTGGTACACGCTCACCTTCGTCATGGGCGCGATCTTCGTCGCCGGTCAGGTGACGGAGTACACCGAGCTGGTCGAGCACGGGGTCACCATCGCGTCGAGCTCCTACGGCTCGGTCTTCTACATCACCACCGGCTTCCACGCCCTGCACGTCATCGGCGGGCTCATCGCCTTCCTGTTCGTCCTCGGTCGGGCCTTCACCGCCCGGCGCTTCGGCCACCTCGAGGCGGGCAGCGCGGTCGTCACGTCGTACTACTGGCACTTCGTCGACGTCGTCTGGATCGCCCTGTTCTTCATCATCTACGTCCTGCGATAGCGGGCGGGCCCGTCACAGGGCTCACCGCCATCCGCCCGCCCCACCCAACCCGAACGAGGAACCACCATCGTGAAGGCACTCGCCGCCAGCAGAAGGAGCCGGTACGCACCGGCTGTCCTTGTGCTGCTCGCCCTGATCCTGACCGGCGCGCTCTACGCCGTGCTCGCCCCCCGCCCCGCGGAGGCGCAGCCCACGGCCAACGCGCAGGACATCCAGCAGGGCAGGGCCCTGTTCCAGGCCAACTGCTCCACCTGCCACGGCCTGAACGCCGAGGGCACCGACGTGGCCCCCTCGCTCATCGGCGTGGGCGCGGCGTCGGTCGACTTCCAGGTGTCGACCGGCCGCATGCCGATGGCGAACAACTCGCCGCAGGCCGAGAAGAAGACGCCGCAGTTCAACGAGGAGCAGACGGCCCAGCTCGCGGCCTACGTGGCTTCGCTCGCCCCCGGGCCCGCGGTGCCCAGCGCGGACCGGGTGGACCCCGCCGGCGGCGACCCGGCGAAGGGCATGGCCCTGTTCCGCACCAACTGCGCGATGTGCCACAACGCCGTCGGCGCCGGTGGCGCGCTGAGCGAGGGCAAGTACGCCCCGGCCCTCTACGAGTCGACGCCGACCCAGATCTACGAGGCCATGCTCACCGGCCCGCAGTCCATGCCCGTGTTCAACGAGGCGAACATCAGCCCGCAGGGCAAGCAGGACATCATCGCCTACCTGGTGGAGCAGCGTGAGCCCTCCCCGGGTGGCGCGAACCTCGGGTCGCTCGGACCGGTGTCCGAGTTCATCTGGGCGTTTGTCATCGGCATCGGCGGCCTCATCGGCATGGCCGTGTGGATCGGAGCGAGGTCGTCGTGAGCATCAACCAGTACAACGCCACCCGGGCGCCGGAGGTCCCGGACCGGTTCGAGAACCCCGGGCTCGAGGAGCACCTCCCCCGGCTGACCGACGTCGACCCGGCGGCCAACAAGCGGGCCGAGCGCATCGTCGTCCTGCTCTTCACGCTGTCGATCCTCGCCTCCATCGGCGCGCTCGTGGGCTACTTCGCCCTCCCGCTCGACAACACCGTGGGCAGCGTGCGGATCTCGACGATCGTGCTGGGCACCGGCATCGGCCTCGGCATGCTCGGCATCGGCGTCGCCGCCATCCACTGGGCCAAGGCGCTGATGAACAACGTCGAGCGGGTCGAGCTGCGTCACCCGCAGCGCTCCGACGACGAGACCCGCGAGGTCGCCGCGCAGATGATGGTCGACGGCGTCAACGACGCCGGCATCGCCCGCCGCCCGGTGCTCAAGGGCGCCCTGGCCGGCGCCGCGGCCCTGGCCCCGCTGCCGATCCTGGTTCCGCTCGTGGGCAACCTCGGCGGGGACTGGAACGTCTCGAAGTTCCGCCACACCATCTGGGGGGACACCCCCGAAGGCACCTACGGCACCCTCCCCGACGGCTCCAAGGGCCGCCGGCTCGCCCGTGACCCCGAGGACACGCCCATCAAGGCCTCGGACGTCACCATCGGGTCCGTCTTCCACGTCATCCCCCAGGGGCTGACCGAGGGACAGCCGGACTACTACGAGGAGAAGGCCAAGGCCGTCGCCCTGCTGATCCGGCTCGACCCGCGCGTCCTCAAGGAGCGCCCGGAGCGGGCGGACTGGTCCTACGACGGCATCGTCGCCTACTCCAAGATCTGCACGCACGTCGGTTGCCCGGTGGCGCTCTACGAGCAGCAGACCCACCACCTGCTGTGCCCGTGCCACCAGTCCACGTTCGACGTCGCCGACGAGGCCAAGGTGGTCTTCGGCCCGGCCAAGCGGCCGCTGCCGCAGCTGCCCATCGCCGTCGACACCGAGGGCTACCTCGTCGCACGCAGCGACTTCAACGAGCCGATCGGCCCGAGCTTCTGGGAGCGTCTCAAGTGAGCACCACCGCCACCCGCGCCGGCACCGGCGGGTACAAGCCGTCCAAGCCGATGAGGGCGACCGCCGACTACCTCGACAACAACGTCGGCGCCGGCAAGGCCGTCAAGTTCATCGCCCGCAAGATCTTCCCCGAGCACTGGTCCTTCCTGCTCGGTGAGATCGCGCTCTGGAGCTTCGTCGTGCTGGTGCTCACCGGCATCTTCCTGACGATGTTCTTCGAGCCGTCGATGCAGCACGTCACCTACCCCGAGGACGCCCTGCCCGCGTCGATGCAGGGCGTGGGCATGTCCGCGGCCTTCGCCTCGACGCTGCACCTGTCCTTCGAGGTCAAGGGCGGCCTGCTCATGCGGCAGATGCACCACTGGGCAGCCCTGCTGTTCATGGGCGGCATCGTCGTGCACATGTTCCGCGTGTTCTTCACCGGGGCGTTCCGCAAGCCGCGCCAGGTGAACTGGCTCGTCGGTTTCACGCTGCTGATCCTGGGCCTGCTCGCCGGCTTCTCCGGCTACTCCCTGCCCGACGACGTGCTCTCCGGCAACGGCCTGCGCATCGCCGACGGCGTGGCCCTCGCGATCCCGATCATCGGCACCTACGTCAGCTACGGCCTGTTCGGCGGCGAGTTCCCGGGCCACGACATCATCCCGCGGCTGTTCACCGTGCACATCCTGCTCATCCCGGGCCTGATCATCGCCCTGGTGACGGTCCACCTGATCCTCATGGTGGTGCACAAGCACACCCAGTACCCCGGGCCGGGCCGCTCCGACAACAACGTCGTCGGCTACCCCGCCTTCCCGGTCTACGTCGCCAAGATGGCCGGCTTCTTCTTCATCGTCTTCGGCTTCCTGGCGCTGATGGGCACGTTCATGTCCATCAACAACGTGTGGAACTACGGCCCGTACGACCCCTCCCCCGTCTCCGCCGGCGCCCAGCCCGACTGGTACATGCTCTTCCTGGAGGGCTCGCTGCGGCTCATGCCCGGCTGGGAGGTCGTCATCGGCGGCTACACGCTGTCGCTGAACATCCTCATCCCGGGTGTCATCGTGCCGGGCATCCTGTTCGGCCTGCTCGCGGTGTACCCGTTCATCGAGGCCGCCGCCACGCACGACAAGCGCGAGCACCACGTGCTCGACCGGCCGCGCAACGTCCCGGTCCGCACCGGCATCGGCGTCGCGATCATCACCGAGTTCCTCATCCTCGTGGCGGCCGGGTCGAACGACCTCATCGCCACGCACTTCCACCTGTCGATCAACGACATCACGTGGTTCTTCCGCGTGCTGTTCTTCGTCGGCCCGGTGATCGCGTTCATCATCACCAAGCGCGCCTGCCTGGCGCTGCAGCGCCGCGACCGCGAGCTCGCCCTGCACGGGTACGAGACCGGCCGCGTCGTCCAGCTCCCCAACGGCGCGTTCATGGAGGTCCACAAGCCGCTCGACGACTACGAGCGGTGGATCCTCGTCGCGCACGAGCCGCGCCGCCCGATCGAGATCGAGCCGGCCACGGACCGCAACGGCGTCGACCGGCCCGGGTACAAGAAGGACTTGCGCCGGCACAAGCTCTCCCGCTTCTTCTACGAGGACCGGGTCGAGCCCGTGACGCCGTCCGAGCTGGCCGCCGTGCACCACGGCGGCGAGATCGAGGGCGACGACGGCCCCGTGCACCAGGTGCGCGGCGGCGGCGTGCAGGTCGAGCTCGAGGCGCCCCGCGAGCACCACGACCCCGGCATCCCCGCCAGCAGCTCGGTCGCGGTCCTGGCGCGGTCCAGCCAGGACGACTGAGCGTCTCGCTGACGACGACGGCGGCCGGCTCCCTCAGGGGGCCGGCCGCCGTCGTCGTTCCCGCCGCTCCTGTCCGCCCGGCCGGCGACGGCCGTCGCCGGTCTCACCTAGCGAACACGCGGGAACAGGCCGCGACGGCATAGGTTGTCCCTTGTGACCGGGTTCATCCCGGGACGACACACCCCTGCCGGCGCCATCTCGGCGCGGGCACCTACCAGGAGGAGATTCATGGCTGTCTACACCCTTCCCGACCTCCCCTATGACTACAGCGCCCTCGAGCCGCACATCAGCGGCAAGATCATGGAGCTGCACCACGACAAGCACCACGCGACCTACGTCGCCGGCGCGAACACGGCGCTGGAGAAGCTCGCCGAGGCGCGCGAGTCCGGCGACATGGCCGCCGTGAACCTGCACGAGAAGAACCTGGCGTTCAACCTCGGCGGGCACATCAACCACACGATCTTCTGGAACAACCTCTCCCCCAACGGTGGCGGCGAGCCCGAGGGCGAGGTTGCCGAGGCCATCAAGGACTCCTTCGGCGACTTCGAGAAGTTCAAGAACCACTTCAGCGCCAACGCCACCGCCATCCAGGGCTCGGGCTGGTCCGTGCTGGCCTACGACTCGGTGTCCGGGCGGCTCGTCATCTTCCAGATGTTCGACCAGCAGAACAACGTGCCGGTCGGCACCATCCCGCTGCTGCAGCTGGACATGTGGGAGCACGCGTTCTACCTGGACTACCTCAACGTCAAGGCCGACTACGTCAAGGCGTTCTGGAACATCGTCAACTGGCAGGACGTCGCGGCCCGGCTGAGCAAGGCCACGACGCAGGCTTCCGGCCTCATCGTCCCCGCCTGACCGAGCCGGAGCGACCGGGCGACGCACACGGTGGCGCCGCTCGGACACGGCACGGCCAGGAAGGCCCCCAGGAGCGATCCTGGGGGCCTTGCTGTGTCCCACGGGAGAGCCGACCGCCCGGGGCGTGGTCCGTCGCTCCCAGCGACGCCTGCGGCCTCGCTCCCGCGCGCCACGCTGCCGGCTCCCGCCGGCAGCGCCCGCACCGACCTCGAACGGCGCCCCTGCACAACGGTGTCCCGGGCCCGCCCCTGCCTGCGGCAGTGCCGGCAGAACGGCCTGGAACGCCCCTCCCCGGCCGCCCGGGCGGAGAAGCGGTACAGAGGTCGCCGGTGCCCGCCGGGTCGTCCCGCACAGGGGCTCGCGCGGCCCCGCACCCCCTGCCGTGCGCCGCCCCGAGCGCTCCCCGTCCCCTCGGACCTGTGGCGTCCCGCCCGGCGGCCGCCGGCCACCGGCCGCCGGGCGCCGGGCGCCGGCCGCCCCCTGGAGTGCCAGAAGGCCCCCGGGCATCACGCCCGGGGGCCTTCTTGGTGGTGCGGCCGACGCGTCAGTGCGCGTGCAGGCCGCGGGAGAACTCGGTGAGCTGGCCGGCCAGGGCCACCAGCGCGACGACGGCGCCGATGCCGGTGAGCCACCAGCCGACCGCCACGCCGAGGAATGCCACGGCGACACCCAGGCCCATGACGAACGGCCACCAGCTGTGCGGGGAGAAGGTGCCGACGTCGCCGGCCCGCTCCTCGATGTCCGCGGTGGGGTTGTCCTCCGGGCGCGGGGAGACGCGGCGCGCCGTCAGCCACATGTAGCCGCCCGCCAGGGAGAACATGCCGCCGAGGAGGAAGAAGCCGACGGTCCCGACCGGCTCCCACTCGGCGACGTACCCGTAGATGATCCCGAGCGGGACGAAGAAGAGGACTCCGGCGCTCAGCAGCCAGGCCTCCACCCGCATGGGCTTGGCCTGCTCCTGCTGGACGTGGCCGCCCGCGTGCTCCTTGCTCATCGGACCTCTCCCTCGTCGCCCTGACGGCGCTGGACGCGCTCCTCGATCACTGTGCCACGGCCCTCACGCTCGGCGCCCGCGTAGACGGAGTCGAGCACGTCGCGGTTCGGCTCCGCGTGGTCCAGCGCCGCGACCTCCGGGTGGTGCAGGTCGAACGCCGGCCGCTCGGAGCGGATGCGCGGCAGCGAGGTGAAGTTGTGCCGCGGGAACGGCGAGGCGGTCGCCCACTCGAGCGACTGGCCGAAGCCCCAGGGGTCGTTGACGAAGACCGTGCGCGGGCCGCGCTGGGTCTTGTAGACGTTCCACAGGAACGGCAGCGTCGACGCCGCGAGGACGACCGAGCCCACCGTGGAGATCTGGTGGTAGAGGGTGAACCCGTCCTCGGTCATGTAGTCGGCGTACCGCCGCGGCATGCCCTGGACGCCCAGCCAGTGCTGGACGAGGAACGTGGCGTGGAAGCCGATGAACAGCAGCCAGAACTGGATCTTGCCCAGCTTCTCGTCGAGCATCCGGCCGGTGAACTTGGGCCACCAGAAGAAGAAGCCGGCGTACATCGCGAACACCACGGTGCCGAACACGACGTAGTGGAAGTGCGCGACGACGAAGTAGCTGTCCTGGACCTGGAAGTCCATCACGGGGCTGGACAGGATGATGCCGGTGAGACCGCCGAAGAGGAAGGTCACCAGGAAGCCGAGCGAGTACAGCATCGGGGTCTCGAACGTGAGCTTGCCGCGCCACATGGTGCCCACCCAGTTGAAGAACTTCACGCCCGTGGGCACCGCGATGAGCATGGTCATCAGGGAGAAGAAGCTCAGCATGACGCCGCCGGTGGTGAACATGTGGTGCGCCCACACGGTCACCGACAGCGCCGCGATGGAGATCGTGGCGTAGACGAGGCCCTTGTAGCCGAAGATCGGCTTGCGGGAGAAGACCGGGATGATCTCGGAGACGATGCCGAAGAACGGCAGCGCGATGATGTACACCTCGGGGTGGCCGAAGAACCAGAACAGGTGCTGGAAGAGCATCGAGCCGCCGGCGTCGGGGTTGTAGATCTGCCCGCCCAGCACGCGGTCGAATGCCATGCCGAACAGGGCGGCGGCCAGCACCGGGAACGCCATGAGCGCCAGGATCGACGTGATGAGGATGTTCCAGGTGAAGATCGGCATCCGGAACATCGTCATGCCCGGGGCGCGCATGGTGATGATCGTGGCGATGAAGTTCACCGAGCCGAAGATCGTGCCGAACCCGGTCATCGCCAGGCCCATGACCCACAGGTCACTGCCCAGGCCCGGGGAGAAGGTCTCGAGCGACAGCGGGGTGTAGGCGGTCCAGCCGAAGGACGCCGCGCCCTTGGGGGTAAGGAACCCGCCGACGGTGATGAGCCCGCCGAGCGAGTACAGCCAGTAGGCGAACATGTTCAGCCGGGGGAACGCCACGTCCGGCGCGCCGATCTGCACCGGCACGAGGATGTTGCCGAACGCCACGAACAGCGGCGTCGCGAACAGCAGCATCATGATCGTGCCGTGCATGGTGAACAGCTGGTTGTACTGCTCCTTGGACTGCAGGAGCATGCCCGGCTCGAACAGCTCGGCCCTGATGAGCAGGGCCAGCACGCCGCCGATCATGAAGAAGACGAACGACGTGATCAGGTACATGTACCCGATCGTCTTGTGGTCCGTGGAGGTCATCCACGAGACCAGGATCTTGCCCAGGCTCTGCTTCTGGGGGCGAAGCCCCGGCACGATCTCCGGGCGGGCCTCGATGGTGGCCGCCATCAGTGCTGACTCCCTTCACCGGAGGTCGCCCCGGCAACGTTGTACTGGCGGTTGAGCTCGTCGCCCAGGCGGCCGGTCTGGCCCGCCTGCCGCAGCTCGTTCATCTTCTGGTCGAAGGTCGCGCGGTCGACCACCTCGACGTTGAACAGCATCTCGGAGTGGAACTCACCGCAGAGCTCGGCGCACTTGCCCGAGTAGGTGCCCTCCTTCTCCGGGGTCACCTGGAAGTGGTTCTCCCGGCCCGGGATGGCGTCGAGCTTGTAGAGGAACGCGGGGATCCAGAACGAGTGGGCGACGTCGCGGGACTTGATCGTGAACTCGACGCGCTCGTTGACCGGCAGGTAGAGCGTGGGCAGCGTCTCCTCGACGCCCGGCTTGCCGGTCAGGCTGACCCGGTCGCCGGAGTAGTGCACGTCCTCGGTGAGGTAGTTGAAGTCCCAGCTCCACTGCTTGCCGTAGACCTCGATCTTCTGGTCCGGCGTGGCGCTGACGTCCGTGATGGGCCCCTGCGCCCGGCTGGAGAAGAAGAACAGGACGCCGATCATGAGGATCGGCACCACCGTGTACATCAGCTCCAGCGGCACGTGGTAGCGCAGCTGCACGGGCAGCTCGTTGTCGTTCTTGCGCTTGCGGTAGGCGACGATGCACCAGATCGTCAGGCCCCACACGAGGACGCCGACGGCGAGGGCGGCGATCCAGGACCCGTTCCACAGGTCGATGACCTTGGAGGTGTGGTCGGTCAGGCCCCGCTCGCTGGGCAGGAAGCCGACATCGACGCCCTTGCCCGGTTCGCTCGGGAACTGGTCCGCAGGGGCGCAGGCGGCGGCTACGAGCGCCACCCCTACGGCGAGGACCAGGGAGCGCCCGAGGCGCTTGCCCTGGTTGAGAGACGGTGATCGCACGGGATCTGACCTTCCGACGCGGTGCTGTGCTACTGGTGGGTCGGTCTCCGGGACCCGGCGCGCGTCTCCGCGCGCGGCAATGTCCCGGGACCAACGTCCTTCGGGCTCACACTACCGGGGATTCGCGGCTGGTCGCGCCCGCCACGGCGCGGATGGGACGGCGGTGTTGACGAATCGTCAGATCGATCCGGCCGGTTCGTCCCCGATTGTCCGGTTCCGGGTCGACGGGACACGTCGGCCCCGTCTCCGGGGCGGGGACGGGGCCGGTGGGGCCGGGCGTGTCGGTGCACGCCCGGCGCGGTAAGGCGGTGGAGGGCTACTTGGTGGCGGGGGCGGGCACCATGCCGACGATGTCGACGACGCCGGCGATCGCCGGGGACGGCGTGCCGTTGCCGGAGTTCTCGTTGGCGGGCAGCTGCAGCACCGCCCGGGAGCCCACGGGCACGCCAACCAGCTGGTCGAAGATGCCGCCCTGCCCCACCTGGACCGACGTGGGCCCCGAGGTCTGCCACGTCGAGTTCGCCTGGCTGTTGTCCCAGACGTTCTCGGCGAGCTGGAGGATCAGCGTGGTGCCCGGCGTCTCCGGGACGGCCTCGCCGGTGCCCGTGGCGATGACCGTGGCGGTGGGCTTGGTCGGCTCGGCCGCGCCCTCCTTCACCTTGACCTCCGCGGGCGCGCCCAGGTCGCCCGTGACCTCCACGGGCAGGTCCGGCGCCGGCTCGACCGGCTTGGCGTCGGCCTGGCCCGCCGCGCCCTTGCCGTAGGCGTCGACGACGTCGACGACGAAGACGAGGCTCGAGCCACCGGGGATGTCCTGGCCGGCGCCCTGCTCGCCGTAGCCGAGGTCCGGCGGGATGGACAGCAGCACCCGGTCGCCCACGTGCGTCCCGGTCAGGCCCTGCTTCCAGCCCTTGATGACCGCGTTGAGGCTGAACCCGGTGGGCGCGCCGCGGTCGAAGGAGCTGTCGAAGGCCTTGTCGACGTCCCAGACCTGGCCCTTGTAGTGCGCCACCACGAAGTCGTCGGCGCCGACCTCGGCGCCGTCGCCGGCGTGGAGCACCTCGACCTTGAGGTCGGCCGGGGCACCGGTGCCGGGGAAGGTGATCTTCGGGTCCTCGCCGAACGCCCCCTCCACCGTGGGCATCTCGGTGCCGGCCGGCGTCGCCGTCGCGGAGGCGCTCTCCGAGGCCGAGGCGCTCGGCTCGGGCGTCGAGCCGCCGGAACAGCCGGCCAGCGTGAGCGCCGCGGCGACGGCGAGAGAGGTCAGGACGGCGGGGCTACGGCGCACAAGTTCTCCAGTGGGGTTCGGGTGGTGCTCCCGGGTGTCCCCGGGCATGGCTGCGGCCCCGCGCCGGTGGTCCGGCACGGGGCCGCGGGTCGGCTGACGCCGATCAGCCGATCAGTGGAAGGAGTCGCCGCAGGCGCAGGAGCCCCCGGCGTTCGGGTTGTCGATCGTGAAGCCCTGCTTCTCGATCGTGTCCGCGAAGTCGATCGTCGCGCCGTCGAGGTAGGGCACGCTCATGCGGTCCACGACGACCTCCACGCCGCCGAAGTCCCGGACGGCGTCCCCGTCGAGGAGGCGCTCGTCGAAGTACAGTTGGTAGATCAGGCCCGAGCAGCCGCCGGGCTGCACGGCCACCCGCAGGCGAAGGTCGTCGCGGCCTTCCTGCTCGAGCAGGGTCTTCACCTTGTTCGCAGCGACGTCGGTCAGCTCCACGCCGTGGGTGGTGACCTCGGTGGTCTCGCTCATTCGTCTCTCCGCTTCGTCGATGGACGTCTCGACAAGTCGAACCATGCCCGTGACGGCCTTGTTCCGCCAGCGTACGTCCTTGTCAGCAATGTACGTCCTCCGGCCCCGTTCGTGCACGGGCCCCTGCGGTGGTAGGAGCCACGCCGGGCGCGCGGACGGCAGGGCGGCGAGGGCCCGTGCGGAGGCCTCGGCCCGGCATGGGCGCGCCCCCGCGTCACACCGCCCTCGGCCCCGGCAAGTGCGCGCCCTCGCATCACACCGACCACGTCCGCGCGAGGCGCGTGGCGCGCGCCTCGAGCCGGGCCACCGGCGTCGCCGGGCCGGGAGCGGGCCGGCCGCGCCGTCGCTCGACCAGCTCGTACGTCCCGTTCACGCCGATCTGGGCGACCTCGTGGCGGCTCGTCACGACCTCCTCGGCGACGACGACCACGGGCACGCCCCGGGCCATCGCCAGCCGGCCGACCGTCGCCGGGACCGAGGCGGTCAGGGCGGCGGCGTCGAGCACCGTGGTCCCGGTGACGACCAGGTCCGCCTCGGCCACGTGCTTCGCGAGCCCGACGGCGTCGGCGACGACCTCCGCTCCGGGCAGCGCCCGGGCGCCGAGCAGCCGCAGCGCGAACGCCGCGCCGCCCCCCGCGCCGGTGCCCTCCTGGCGGGCGAGCCGGGTGCGCGTCGTCGCCTCGTCCGTCCCGCCGACGACGGCGAGGGCGGGACGGCGGGCGAGTCCGGCGGCGGCCTTCTCGAGCACGGCGGCGCCGTGCCCGATCGCGCGCTCGAGCTCCTGGGCCGTCGCCGGTCCCACCGCCGGGTCCTGACCGAGCAGGGCACCGGCCCCGTGCAGGCCGAGGAGGGGGGCGTCGTCGGCCAGCGCGAGGACGAGGTCCGCGCCGCCGAGGCCCGCGCGGACGCCGGACAACGTCGCGGCGGGCAGCGGCGCGAGGGTCGCCAGCGCCGCCCCGCCCCGCTCCAGCCCCGCGGGGGCCGGGCCCGTGCCGAGCGCCCGGGCCAGGGCGGCGAGCAGCCCGGCGCCGGCGTCGTGCACGGCGGCACCGCCGAGGCCCACGACGACGCGGCCGGCGCCGGTGCGCACCGCGGCGGCCAGCAGCTCCCCCAGTCCGGCGGACGTGCCGGCGGTGGCCGCGGCGCGGCGGTCCGGCTCGGCCACGAGGTGGCGGCCGAGCACCTGGTCGGCCTCGACGTAGGCCGTCCCGCCGCCGGCGCCGGGCACGTGCAGCACGGCGGCGGGCACCGGCTCACCGAGCGGGCCCGGCACGGTCGCGGGCACGAGCGTGCCCCCGCGCGCGGCCGCGACGACGTCGAGGAGCCCGGCGGCGCCGTCGGACATCGGTGCCTCGGCGAGGTCGACGTCCGGCGCCCCCTCGGCCCACCCACGTGCCAGCGCCCGCGCCGCGGCGACCGCCGTCAGGGCGCCGGAGAGGCGGTCCGGCGCCAGGAGCACCCGCACGCTCAGACCTGGTGGCCCAGCTTGGCCAGCAGGAGCGCCTCGGCCAGCACGACCTTCTCCAGCTCGCCCAGGTGCACGGACTCGTCCTCGCTGTGCGCGCGGGAGTCGGGGTCCTCCACCCCGGTGACGAGGATCTTCGCCTCGGGGAAGACCTCCTGGAGCTCGGAGATGAACGGGATGGACCCGCCGACGCCGATGTCCACCGGCTCGCGGCCCCAGGCCTGGTGGAAGGCCCACCGGGCGCTGCGCATCTCCTCGGTGTCCTCCGCGGCGTCGAAGGCCTGGCCCCGCTCCCCCGGCGTCACGGACACCTGGGCGCCGAACGGGGCGTGCGCGACGAGGTGGTCGTGCAGCAGCCGCTCGGCCTCGGCCGGGTCCTGCCCCGGGGCGATGCGCATGGACAGCTTGGCGCGGCACACCGGGGCGATGGTGTTCGAGGAGTGCGCCACGGAGGTGGCGTCGAGGCCGATCACGGAGATGGCCGGCTTGGTCCACATCCGGGCCGCGAGCGGGCCGGTGCCGGCCAGCCGGTAGCCCTCGACGACCGAGGCGTCGGCGCGCAGCTCCTCCTCCGGGTAGTCCACGTCGGCGTGCTCGCGCGCGACCAGGCCCGCCACGGCGACGTTGCCGTCGTCGTCGTGCAGGCTGGCGACCAGGCGGCTCATGAGGGTGACGGCGTCGAGGACCGGGCCGCCGTACATGCCGGAGTGGACGGCGTGGCCGAGCACGCGGACCTCGACCTCGCAGTCCACCAGCCCGCGCAGGGAGGTGGTCAGCGCCGGGACGCCGACCTTCCAGTTGTTGGAGTCGGCGACGACGATGACGTCGGCGGCCAGCCGGTCGCGGTAGGCGTGGAGGAACGGGGTGAAGGTCGGCGAGCCGATCTCCTCCTCGCCCTCGACGAAGACGGTCACGCCGACGCCGAGGTCCTCGCCGAGCACGCGCAGCGCGCCGACGTGGGCCATGATCCCGGCCTTGTCGTCCGCGGCGCCGCGGCCGTACAGGCGCTCGCCGCGCTGGACCGGCTCGAAGGGGTCGGACGTCCAGCCCTCGGCCGCCCCCGGCGGCTGGACGTCGTGGTGGGCGTAGAGCAGGACGGTGGGGGCGCCGTCGGGGCCCGGCCGGTGGGCGACGACGGCGGGGCGGCCGCGCCGGCCGTCGGGGAGCTCGACCTCCAGGACGTCCACCTGGGACATGCCGGCGTCGCGCAGCAGGTGGGCGACCCGCTCGGCGCTGGCGCGCACGTGCGCCTGGTCGAAGGCGGGCGAGGACACGCTCGGGATGCGCACGAGGTCCTCGAGGTCGGCGCGCACCTGGGGGAAGGCCTCGCGGGTGCGCCGGGCAAGCTCGTCGACGGTGGTCACGGCGCCGAGGTTACCCGGGGCCGGGCGCCCGGCCGCGGTCACGGCGGTGCGGGCGGGCCGTCCGTGGCCCGAGGAACGGCCGCGCTCGCCTATCCTGCTGGGGTGATCGGACGACGCAAGAGCACCCCCACCGAGCCCGAGCCCTCCGTCGAGGAGGTGCGGACCGGCAAGGGTCGCCCCACGCCGAAGCGCAAGGAGGCCGAGGCGCAGAACCGCCGTCCCCTCGTGGTGAACGACCGCAAGGAGGCCAAGCGTCGCGCCCGCGAGGTGCGCAACGAGGCCTACATGCGCCAGCGCCAGGCGATGATCACCGGCGACGAGCGCTACCTGCCGGTGCGGGACAAGGGCCCGGTGCGCCGCTACGCCCGCGACTACGTCGACGCGCGGTGGTCCATCGCGGAGTTCTTCATGCCCTTCGCCCTGCTGATGATCGTCGCGATGATGTTCGCCGGACGCTTCCCGCAGTTCGCCGAGATCATGGTCCTGGGCATGTACGCCGTGCTGCTCGTCGCCATCGCCGACTCGCTGATCATGGTGTTCTTCCTCAAGCGCCGGCTCCGCGCCAAGTTCGGCGACAAGGCCATCGCGCCGTGGACGGGGTTCTACGCCTTCGGGCGCAGCTTCTACTGGCGTCGGCTGCGCCAGCCCAAGCCGCAGGTCAAGCGGGGGCAGTACCCCTCCTGACCGGCGCCCGGTCCGGCCCTCCCCTAGCATCGCCGGCATGGTCAGCCACCGATTCCTGGGACGCTCGGGCCTGAAGGTCTCCGAGATCATCTACGGCAACTGGCTCACGCACGGCTCACAGGTCGACCAGGACGCCGCCACCGCGTGCGTCCACGCCGCCCTCGACGCCGGCATCACCACCTTCGACACCGCCGACACCTACGCGAACGGCAAGGCCGAGACGGTGCTGGCCGAGGCCCTCAAGGGGCAGCGCCGGGAGTCCCTCGAGATCCTCACCAAGGTCTACTGGCCCACCGGGCCCGGCGGCCCGAACGACTCCGGCCTGTCCCGCAAGCACATCCTCGAGTCCATCGACGCCTCGCTGAAGCGGCTGGGCACCGACCACGTGGACGTCTACCAGGCGCACCGCTACGACGTCGAGACGCCCATCGAGGAGACCATGCAGGCCTTCGCCGACGTCGTGCGGCAGGGCAAGGCGCTGTACATCGGGGTCTCGGAGTGGACGGCCGAGCAGCTGCGCTACGCCCACGACCTCTCGCGCGAGCTCGGCTTCCAGGTCATCTCCTCCCAGCCCCAGTACTCGATGCTCTGGCGCGTCATCGAGGCGGAGGTCGTCCCGACCGCCCGGGACCTGGGCATGTCCCAGATCGTCTTCTCCCCCGTCGCCCAGGGCGTGCTCAGCGGCAAGTACCGGCCCGGGCAGGCGCCCCCGGAGGGGTCGCGGGCCACGGACCACAAGGGTGGGGCGCGGTTCATCTCCCGCTTCCTCGACGACGAGGAGCTCGTCACCCGGGTCCAGGGCCTGCGGCCCATCGCCGAGGAGCTGGGCCTGACCATGGCGCAGCTCGCCGTCGCCTGGGTGCTCCAGCGCGAGAACGTCACCGCGGCGATCATCGGCGCCTCGCGCCCCGAGCAGGTCGCGGAGAACGCCGCGGCGGCCGGGGTGACGATCCCGGACGAGGTCATGACCCGCATCGACGAGGTGCTGGGCGACAAGGTGGTCCGCGACCCGCGGCTGACGTGGGAGAACGCCCCGCATCGCCGTCCCACGTGACGGTGCCGCCGTCCGGTGCGGCCTACCGGCTCGCCGCCAGCGCGCGGTAGCCGCGGCCTACCGGCTCGCGGCCAGGGCGCGGTTGATGCGGCCGGGCCAGGCCGGGCCCTGGTAGACGAACGCCGAGTAGCCCTGCAGCAGGTCGGCGCCGGCGTCGAGCATCGCCTCGGCGTCGGCCACCGAGGAGATGCCGCCGACGCCGATGATCACCGGCCCCTGCCCCAGGCGCTCGCGCAGCCGGCGCACGACGGCGAGGGCCCGGTCACGCAGCGGCTCGCCGGACAGCCCGCCGGGGCCGAGGTCGTGCGCGATCGTGGTGTTGGTGGCCACCACCCCGTCCAGCCCCAGCTCGACGGCGAGGTCGGCGACGGCGTCGAGGTCGCCGTCGGCCAGGTCGGGGGCGATCTTGACCAGCAGCGGGACGTGCCGGCCGGCCGCCTCGTCGGCCGCCGCCCGCACGGCGGCGAGGATCGGGCGCAGCGCGTCGACGGCCTGGAGGTCACGCAGGCCCGGGGTGTTGGGCGAGGAGACGTTGACGACGAGGTAGTCCGCCCAGCGCGCCACGGCGCGGGCGCTGGTGACGTAGTCGTCCACCGCCTCGGCCAGCGGGGTGACCTTGCTCTTGCCGATGTTCGCGCCCACCACCACGGCGCGGCCGCGGCGCGTGGCCCGCAGGCGGCGCAGCTCCTCCCCCGCCGCCGCGGCGCCCCGGTTGTTGAAGCCCATGCGGTTGCGCAGCGCGCGCAGGTCCACGTGGCGCCACAGCCGCGGGCGCTCGTTGCCCGGCTGCGCCCGAGCGGTGACGGTGCCCACCTCGACGAAGCCGAACCCGAGCATGTCCATCCCCAGGACCGTGTCGGCGTCCTTGTCCATGCCCGCGGCGAGGCCGAGGCGGCCGGGGACGGGCCGGGCGAAGGGGCCGCCGTCCGCCTGCGCCGCGACCGGCGCGGCCGGGCGCCGGCCGAGGGTGGCGCGCACCGCGTCGGACAGCACCGGCACGCGGCTCACGGTGCGGATCAGGCCCATCGCCAGCCGGTGGGCGGTCTCAGGGTCCAGGCGCACGGCGACCGCGCGGAAGAGGAGGGGGTACACGCCGCGAGCCTACCGGCGCCCGCCCCGCGCACGCCGGGGCGTCCGGGTCGCGGCACGGGCCCCGCAACGAAGCAGCCCGCCGCGGCAGGGCAGCGACAAGGCCCGCCCGCCTGGTGGCGGAACGGGCCCTCGTGCCGGTGCTGCGAAACCTTCGGCCGGGGTGGCCTGCGCGCCGCTCAGCCGGCGTTGCGGGCGGCGCGGCGGCGGGCGAGCTCGTCCTCGACACCTGGCAGGGGCTCGTCGTGCGCGCGCTCGGTGGGCAGCTGGGCCAGCTCCCCCTCGACCTCGCGCCACACGCGGCCGACCGCGATGCCGAAGACGCCCTGGCCGCCCTGGACGAGGTCGATGACCTCGTCGGCGGAGGTGCACTCGTACACGGAGGCGCCGTCGCTCATGAGGGTGATCTGCGCGAGGTCGTCGACGCCGCGCTCGTGCAGGTGCGTGATGGCCGTGCGGATCTGCTGCAGCGAGACCCCGGTGTCGAGGAGCCGCTTGACGACCTTCAGGACGAGGATGTCCCGGAAGCTGTAGAGGCGCTGGCTGCCCGAGCCCTTCGCGCCGCGGATGCTCGGCTCGACCAGGCCGGTGCGCGCCCAGTAGTCGAGCTGGCGGTAGGTGATGCCGGCGGCGCGACAGGCGGTCGGGCCCCGGTAGCCGGTGTCCTGGTCGAGGTCCGGCAGCGTGTCGCCGAACAGCATGCCCTGGGCGCGCTGGGGGACGCCGGGGACGGCGTCGGCCGTCGCATCAGTGCCGCTCACAGGGATCTCCATTCGTCGCTGTCCGTCGTCATTCACCGGAACCCCGCCCCCCATTGAGGATACTCGTGCCCGGCTTTCCGACGAGCCCCACGCTAGGGCCCGCCCCTGGGCAGGTCAACGAGGCTCGCCCGACGGAGAGTCGGTGTGTCGGACCCGGCGTGTCTGGACCTCGACCTCAGGTTGAGCCGCATCGCTGCGGACCCCTTTCCTCAGGTTTCCTCGGGGCCCTCGCCGGGGTCTTCCGGCCCGGCGGTGTCCTCGCCCGAGCCGGCACCCTCGGACGCGTCGGGCGCCCGGTGGCGGGGGCCCTTCTCCGGGCCACCGGCCGGCCCGCCCGGCTCGGCCGGGCCCCCGGGGCTCTGGAAGTCCTCGGGCTCGACGCCTTCGAGGAAGGCGCGGAACTCCTCGAGGACCTCCGGCGAGGCCTCGGCGGCCGCAGGCGGCGTGCCGGAGGCGGCCCCGGCCTCGCGGGTCTCGGAGGCGTCCAGGCCGGCGTCCTCCACCGGCACCCCGGCCAGGGCCAGCAGGCTCTCCTCGCACAGCACCGGGCAGTGGGCGCGCAGCGCGATCGCGATGGCGTCGGACGGGCGCGCGTCGACGACGGCCCCGTTCCCCAGCACCAGCTCGGCGTGGAAGATGCCGTGCAGCACGTGAGTGACGCGCACCTCCACGACGCGCACGCCGAGCTTGTCGAGGATGGACACGAGCAGGTCGTGGGTCAGCGGGCGCGGCGGGACGAGCCCGGCCTGGGCCGAGGCGATCGCGGCGCCCTCCCGCGGCCCGATGACGATGGGCAGGACGAGGTCGCCTCCCGGCTCGCCGAGCACGACGACCACCTCGTTGCCGGGCACGCTCACTCGCACGCCGAGGACCACCATCTCGCGCATGCGGCAACGGTACGTCGCCCCGGGTCGGGCCGCGCCCGGAACCGCAGGGCCCGGAGGGTCAGCCCAGCTGGTCCACCGCGGTGCGCAGCAGCTCGGCGTGCAGGCGGGCGTAGAGCTCGGCGAGCTCGGCGGCCTGGGCGGCGCTGCGCTCGCGCGCCGCGCCGGAGCGCTGGGCCCGCAGCGGGGCGACCACCTGGTCGATGAGGTCGGCCTCCCGCTCGGCGCTGGTGCGCACGGTGCGCAGGTGGCGGGGGCTGAAGCCGTACCGGGCGAGGGCCAGCACGGCCTGGACGACCTGCACTGCCCGGCCCGGAAAGCGGCCGCGGGTGTCGGCGAGGACGAGCCCGGCCTGCGCCATCTCGTCGACCTCGCTCTCGGTGGCGCCGGTCAGCTCGCAGATCTCCGCGACGCTCACCCGGGCCCCCGGGGCCGGGGCGACGAGCTCGCCGTCGCGCGTGACCACGCGCGCCCGGCCGGGCTGCTCGACCGTGCGGCCGGCGTCGAGGTCGGCGAGCTGCTCGCGGATGACGCGCAGGGGCAGGTAGCTGTCGCGCTGGGCGGTCAGGGCGTAGCGGATCCGCTCGGTGTCCGCCCGGGAGTACATCCGGTAGCCGGACCCGCTGCGCTGCGGCGTGACCAGCCCCTGCTCCTCCAGGAATCGCAGCTTGGAGATGGTCACCGCCGGGAACTCCGGCTTGAGCGCGGCCAGCACGCCGCCGATGCTCATGGACGGCTCGTGGGAGACCCCGGGCGGCCAGGAGACCGGGCCGTCGTGCCCCTCGCTCGTGCCCTGCTCCGCCGCGTCGTCGGGCTCGCGCGCCTGGCGGCGCTGCGCGGCGGGGCTCACCTGGCGTCCGCGCCCGCCGCCGGCCTCGCGCCCCGCTTGGGACTCGGGTGGTAGGTGAGGCGGTACTTGCCGATCTGCACCTCGTCGCCGGCGCGCAGGGTGACGGAGTCGATCCGCTCCCGGTTGACGTAGGTGCCGTTGAGGCTGCCGACGTCGCGCACGGCGAACCCGCCGCCCTCGACCGCGAGGAACTCGGCGTGCTTGCGCGAGACGGTGACGTCGTCGAGGAAGATGTCCGAGCTGGGGTGCCGGCCGGCGGTGGTGCGCTCGGCGTCGAGGAGGAAGCGCGCGCCGGCGTTCGGGCCGCGCTGGACGATCAGCAGCGCCGACGCCGGCGGCAGGGCCTCGACGGCGGCGGCGTCGTCGACGCCCATCCCCTGAGCCGTCAGCTCGGTGTCGGCCTCGTAGCCCACCGCGCCGAAGCGGGCGGTGCTGGTGACATCCGGGCGGTCGGGCTGCTCCGGGGTGCTGGTCATCTGCCTGCCTCCTGGGGTCGCGCGGAAGGGGCGCACTCGGTCACGCCCGCTGTTGCTGGTGTCCACTCTAGAGGTCAAGGCGCCGCTGACGGCACCGCGACCTCAGCCGTTGTCCTTCGACGGGGCCGGCGTGGCGTGCTTGGGGGCCTCGAGCTCGCGCACGGCGGTGATCTGAAGATCGTCCGACTCGGTCATCTGGGCCCGGCCGCCGGCGTTGCGCACGGAGGCGAGGGCGCCGCCCGGGATGTCGAGGGCGACCGAGATGGTGTGGGGGTCGCCGATGGCGGTCCACTCGTAGGGCGGGCGCACCGTGGTGCCGTCGACGACGACGCCCTCGCCCGAGGCGTCGAGGATCCAGCTGCTGGCCGTCAGCCGCTGCCCGGACAGCTCCACCGCCTCGGCGCCGGCGTTGCGCAGCTCCTCGAGGATCTTCACGAGCGTCTGGGCGCGGACCTCGCCCGCGGGGTCCTGGATCGTCACCCGCACCCCCGGCCCCTGGACGGGCAGGGTGCCGGCGAGGACGCCCTGCACCCGCGCCTGCTCGGCCGCCGCCTTCGCCGCGGCCTCGCGCGAGCTGGTGCTGGAGCGGAGCTCGGCGAGGTCGGACCGCAGCTGCTCCTGCTCCTGGTCGAGCTCGTGGTTGCGGCGGGTGAGCTCGTCGAGGAGCCGGACGAGGTCGTCCTGGCGCATGCCGGACAGCGCGTCGTCGTGGGTCTGGCGGATCTGGGTCACGACACCGAAGCCCAGCGCCGCGCAGAGCACGGCCACGAGCAGGTGCCTGGCGCTCGCCCGGGGCCGGAGCAGGTCGCGCCAGCCGGACCCGGGCCTCGTCGGGCCCGCCGACGGCGCCGCCTCCTCGCGAGGAGCGGGCGCGGGCGTGCCCGCCTCCGGCGCCTCGGCGCGGGCCGGCGTCTTCTGGGTGCCGTTCGCCGGCGCCTGCTCGCGCGCCGCAGGCTTCTGGGTGGCCACGGGGGGCGTTTTCTTGCCCGGGGGCGCCTGCTCGCCTGCCGGCGGCGCCTCCTCGCGCACCGGGGGCGTCTCCTCGCCGACGGGGCCCGCCTCCTTGGTCGCCGGGACTGCGGTCTCGGGCGGCTCGGTGGCCTTGCCGTCGGGCGCGAGCGCCTCCGTGCCGCGGGAGAGCGCCTCCTCGGGCGGCTCGGTGGCGTTCCTAGCAGCAGCGGGCGGCGCCGTGACCGCTTCGGGGGCCTCCTTCGTGGTCCCGGCGCCCTTGTCGCGCGCCGGGGACGCGCCCTTGCCTCGCGCCGGCCGCTTCTTGGGCTGCGCGGGCTTCTTGCCACCCGACGCCTTTCCCGCGGATGCCGCCTTGCCCGCCGGACGTGGCGAGCTGGCGGAGGCGGACGGGCGGGTGGTGCCGTTCTGCTCGGAAGGGGTCATGCTCACGCCCGGAAGATGTGCCGGCGGATGGAGGCGGCGTTGGAGAAGATCCGGATGCCGAGGACGACCACGACCGCCGTCGACAGCTGCGTGCCCACGCCCAGCTGGTCGCCGAGGAAGACGATGAACGCGGCGATGAGCACGTTGAAGACGAACGAGACGACGAAGACGCGGTCGTCGAAGACGCCGTCGAGGCGGGCGCGGACGGCGCCGAACAGCGCGTCGAGCGCGGCGATGAGGGCGATGGGCAGGTAGGGCTGCAGGCCCACGGGCACGGTCGGCTCGAGCAGGATCCCCGCAACGACTCCGATCACGAGACCGATGACGGCCAGCATCAGCTCACCTCTTCCTGCGGCGCCGGCCCGGTGCCGTGCTCGCCGTCGAACCCTGGCACACCGGGGCCCGCCGGTGCGACTTTCGCTCGGTCCTCGACCGGAACAGCGGCGTGGAGGGAGCGGGCCTGGCGGCCGGCGAGCTCGAGGTCCTTGGCCCGCCGGATCTCGACGCTGATGTCGTACGTCTCGCGCAGCACGCTCAGGTGCGTGGCCGCCGACGTGCGAGACAGCTTGGTCTGCAGGGCGTTGGGGTCGCCGATGACCTCGATGCGGTACGGCGACACGATCGGCTCGAGGTTGACCAGGACCGCCTGCCCCGCCATCCGGACGGCACTCGTCATGCCCAGCCGCTGGCCGTTGATGGCGATGGCCTCGGCGCCGGAGGCCCACAGCGCGTTGACGACCACCTGCAGGTCGATGTCCTTCACGCGCTGGTCGTCGCTGCCTGGCTCGTCCCGCTGCGCGGCGGCCGAGTCGGTGAGCTCGACGACGATGCCCTCCCCGTGCACCGGCGTCTGGCCCGAGACGATCCCCAGCTCCTCGGCATGCTCGAGCACGGCCTCGTCGACCCCGGCCAGCGCGTCGCGCTGGAGCCGTTCGACCTCGGCGAGCGCCCGGTCGTTCTCCGCGCTCAGCGCGTCGCCCTCCGCCCGGCGCTGCCCGATCTCCTCGACGAGCAGGCTGCGCGCGCTGTCGGTCTGGACCTGCGGCCGCAGCTCCCGGGCCGACCAGACCGCGCCCGCGCCGATGACGGCGCACGCCGCCACCACCGCGACGCGCCGCCACCCGCTCGACGGGGCACTCTGCTGGCTGCCCTTGGCCCTCTCCGCCCACTGGCGGTAGCCGGCGTCGAGGGGGTTGTCGAGCACCTCACGCAACAGGGACATGGACTCGTCGGGCCGGCGGGGGCGCGCGGCGGCGGGCGTCGGCGCGCCGATTCCCCGCGCGTCGTCCTGTGCGCTGGCGCCGCCGGGGGTGCGGGCGCCGTCGTTCGTCCGGGTCATCGGGCGGCTTCCTCCTGCCGGTCCGCCCGCACGATGCGCACCACCTGCTCGACGTACAGCACGGCGGCGAACCAGTACAGCCCGACCCCCCACAGGGCGCTGGCCCATCCGAACGTCCACGCCACCGTGCCGACGACGCCGGGGACGTTGGCGAGGAGGAGCAGCGGGAAGGCGTACATGAGCGCGAAGGTGCCCGCCTTGCCGGCCAGGTGCACCGGGAGGGGGCCGTAGCCGTGACGCACGAGGATCGGCAGGGTGCCGGCCAGCACGAGCTCGCGGGCGGCGATGACGACGACGAGCCACCACGGGACGAGGTCCCGCCAGCCCAGCCCGACCAGGGTGACGAAGATGTACAGCCGGTCGGCGGCGGGGTCGAGCAGCTGGCCCAGCCGGCTGGTCTGGTGGAAGCGGCGGGCGATGACGCCGTCGAGCCAGTCGCTGGCGCCGGCGACGACGAGCACGATGAGCGCCGCGAGGTCGCGCTCGGTGAAGATCAGGACGCCGAACACGGGCACGAGCAGCAGGCGGGTGCCGGAGATCACGTTAGGCAGGGTCCAGATCCGCCCCGAGGGCGCCGTCGGCGCGGTGGGGTCCTCTGCCTGCGTGCTCACCGCCCCAGGGTACGCAGGCCCCGCCCGCCCTGAGTGCAGCGTCCGGGCGCGACATGCGCCACGCCGTCCTGCCGGCGGCCCGGAGCGGCCACGACGCCCCGCCACATCGCACGTGCCACTCTTGGGTCGTGCTCGAGCTGCTCACCGGGTCCGGCCTGGCGATGGCCGCCGGTCTCAACGCCTACGTGCCCCTCCTGGCCCTGGGGCTGCTCTCCCGGTTCACCGGGCTGCTCGCCCTGCCCGAGGGGTGGCAGTGGCTGCAGAGCGACGTCGCCCTCGTCGTGCTCGGCGTCCTCCTCCTCGTGGAGGTCGTCGCGGACAAGGTCCCGGCGGTCGACAGCGTCAACGACGTCCTGCAGACGGTGGTGCGCCCGGCCTCCGGCGGGCTGGTGCTGGCGGCCGGCTCGGCCTCCCAGACGCTGACCGTCACCGACCCCGCGGCGATGGAGGGGTGGCGCTGGGTGCCGGTCGTGCTCGGGGTGCTGCTCGCGCTGGTCACCCACGGCACGAAGGCGCTGGCGCGCCCGGCGGTGAACGCCACCACCGCCGGCGCCGGGGCGCCGGTGGTCTCGACGCTCGAGGACGTCTCCGCCGTGGCCCTCGTCCTCGTCTCGGTGCTGCTGCCGGTCGCCGTCGCCGTGCTGGCCGTGGCCGTCCTGGCGCTCCTCGTGCTGGCCGTGCGACGTGGGCTGACGCGCCGGCGAGAGCGGCTCGCGGCGGCGCCATAGGGTTGCGACCCATGACACAGATGCGTTTCGGACTCTTCCTTCCCCAAGGGTGGCGGCTCGACCTCGTCGGCATCGACGACTCCCAGCACTGGCCCACCATGCGCTCTCTCGCCCGGCGGGCCGACGCCGGGGACCTGTGGGAGTCGGTGTGGGTCTACGACCACTTCCACACCACGCCGGTGGCGACCGAGGAGGCCACCCACGAGGCGTGGTCGCTCATGGCGGCGCTGGGCGCCAGCACCGACCGGGTGCGGCTGGGCCAGATGTGCACGTGCATGAGCTACCGCAACCCCATGTACCTCGCGAAGGTCGCCGCCACGGTGGACCACATCAGCGGCGGCCGGCTGGAGATGGGCATCGGCGCGGGCTGGTACGAGCACGAGTGGCGCGCCTACGGCTACGGCTTCCCCCGGGCCGGGGAGCGGCTGGCGCGGCTGCGCGAGGGGCTGGAGATCTTCGAGCAGGCCTGGCGCGAGGGCGAGGCCACCTTCCACGGCGAGCACTACGACGTCGACGGCGCCATCTGCCGGCCGCTGCCCCTCCAGCCCGGCGGGGTGCCCATCTGGGTGGCCGGCGGCGGGGAGAAGGTCACGCTGCGGATCGCCGCCAAGCACGCCCGGTACACCAACTTCGACGGCACCCTCGAGGGCTTCATCCGCAAGAGCGAGATCCTGCGCCAGCACTGCGCGGAGGTCGGCACCGACTTCGACCAGATCACCCGCTCGGCCAACTACAACGTCACCATCGGCCGGGACGAGGCGGAGGTCGCCGACCGGCTCGAGCGCCTCCGCGCCCGGCTCAGCGCCTTCATGGGCGAGGACGACGTCGAGCGGCAGATCCGCGGCTTCAAGGACCTGCCCGCCTACGGCACGCCCGAGCAGATCGTCGAGAAGCTCACGGCCCTCCGGGAGGCGGGCATGACGTACGGGATCTTCTACTTCCCCGACGCCGCCTACGACACGGAGAGCATCGAGCTGTTCGAGCGCGAGGTCATCCCCGCGCTGATGTGAGCCGGTGTGCGCGCTCGTCGCGGCCGCGGGCCTGCCCGCCACCTCCGCGGAGCGCCGACACGCGGGGTCGCGGTGAACTCGTACTCCCGGAAGTACGAGTTCACCGCCCGAGCACGAGTCCACCGCCGGAGCACGTGCTCCGGCGGTGGACTCACGTGCCGCCGCGCTAGCGGTCCGGGGGCTGGTGCCGCCGCGGCAGGCACACGGTGTCAGCGCACCGGCGCCTGCGTGGCCGCCTTGGCCGCGGCCACCGCGAGGGCGTCGGCGCGCTCGTTGTGCTCGTCGCCGGCGTGGCCGCGCACCCACTCGAAGTCGGTGCGGCCGGTGCGGGCCTCCAGCTCGGCGTCGATGGCCTGCACGAGCTCGAGGTTCTCGGGCACCTTGCCGTCGCCCTTGCGCCAGCCCCGGCTCTTCCAGCCCTTCGCCCACTTGGTGGCGATGTTGATGACGTACTGGGAGTCGGCCCGCACGAGCAGGTCGACCGCGGGGCCGGCGTGACGCAGCGCCTCGAGCAGGGCGAGCAGCTCGCCGATGTTGTTCGTCCCGTGCGCGAGCCCGCCCGACCCGGTCTCCCCCGTGGTCTGGTCCACCCACGCCCAGCCCGTCGGGCCGGGGTTGCCCAGCGCGGACCCGTCGGTGGCCACCACCTTGCCGTACCCGTCGGTCGGCCGCGGCGCGGGGGCGGCGGCCTTGGCGCGCGCACGCCGCGCCGGCGCGGCCGGCACCTCCTGCCGGCTGAGCCCCCGCCCCTCCAGCAGCGCGGCCACCCGCTCGGTGTGCCAGACGTAGAAGACGGTGCCGTCGCGGAGCTTGGCGTCCTTGGCGATGCCGTCGGCGACGGCGCGGTCGGTGGCGCTCGACCCGTCCTTGAGGCCCAGGGCGGTCAGGTGCGTGCCGACCTGCCGCGCGGTCAGGGCGAACATCGCGCCGAGCTCCGTCTGGGTCGACCAGGTCTTTCCTGCCACCGTCTTCCTCCTGTTCGTGGGCCGCGTCCGACACCCGGTCGCGTCGGGCCCGGACTACCTTCCTACGCCGCGCGGGGCGCGCCGGGCGCGGACACGCCCATCGCCGTCGTGCGCTGGCCCACACGCCGGAGCACGCGCCGCCGTCGTGGCTTCCCGAGGCACCGTCGTCGTGTTGCGCGGCAGCGCCGTCATCCTCGCTCGCCGACCCGCTCCCCGGGCGGCCCCCACCGAATTAGGATCGGTCGGAGAGCCGGGCCCGCCGCCCCGGGACCCGGACCGCGCTCGTTCGGGAGTGAGCCATGGGCAACGTCGCCACCACCGCCGTCCGCAACGTCGTGCTGCTCGGCCACGCCGGCAGCGGCAAGACCTCGCTGGCGGAGGTGCTCCTGCACAGAGCGGGCGCGACCAGCCGGCTGGGCCGGGTCGACGAGGGCACCTCCGTGCTCGACGTCGACCCCGAGTCGATCAAGCGACGCACCACCCTCACCCTCGCCGTCGCGGCCCTCGACTGGACCTCCCCGGGCGGGGAGCGGTTCAAGGTCAACCTCCTCGACACGCCCGGGCACGACGACTTCGGCCAGGTCGTCGACGCCGCCCTGTCGGTGGCCGATCTCGCGGTCGTCGTCGTCAGCGCCGTCGACGGCGTCCAGGCCGGGACCGAGCGGGCGTGGGCGCGCTGCGAGGAGCTCGGCCTGCCGCGCCTGCTCTTCGTCAGCAAGGAGGACAAGGCCGGCGCCGACTTCGAGGGCACGCTCGCCCAGCTGCGCGACGCCTTCGGGGCGGCGGTGCTCCCCCTCGAGCTGCCCGTCGGGAGCCAGCAGAGCTTTCACGGCGTGACGGACGTGCTCTTCGACCGCGCCCGGGAGTACGACGGCGAGGGCCGCGGCACCGACGTGGACGTGCCCGCCGACCAGCTCGACGAGGAGCGGCGCCGCCACGACGAGCTCGTCGAGGAGGTGGTCAGCGGCGACGACGAGCAGCTCGAGCGCTACCTCGCCGGCGAGGCCATCTCCGCCGAGGACGTCGAGCGGACCCTCGCCACCGAGGTGGCCGCCGCCATGGTGTTCCCGGTGCTGCTCGGGTCCGCGGCGAGCGGGGTCGGCGTCGACCGCCTCGCCGACTTCGTCTGCGAGCTCGGCCCGTCCCCCGCCCAGCGGCCCGCGCACGTGCTCGTCGACGGCGCCGACACCGAGGTGCCCGCCGACCCGGCCGGCGAGCCGCTCGTGCAGGTCTTCCGCACCGTGGCCGACCAGTTCGTCGGCCAGGTCTCGCTGCTCAAGGTCCTCTCCGGCACCCTGCAGGGCGACGAGCACCTGACGAACACCAGCACCGGGACCGACGAGCGGTTGCACGGGCTGTTCTTCCTGCGCGGCAAGGAGCACCTGCCGGCCGAGGAGGTGGTCGCCGGCGACCTCGCCGGCGTCGCCAAGCTGTCCGGCTCCCCCACCCGGTCCCTGCTGGCCCTGCCCGGGCGGCCGGTGGCCCTGGCCGCGCTGCCCGCCCCGGCCGCCGGGTTCACCCGGGCGGTGCGGCCGGTGACCCAGTCCGACGACGACAAGCTGCCCGAGGCGCTGCGCAAGCTGTGCGCCGAGGACCCGGGGCTCGTCGTCGTCCAGGACGAAGAGGCCGGGCAGGTGCTCGTCACCGCCGTGGGCGACACCCACCTGGCGGTGGCGCTGGAACGTCTCGAGCGCAAGTTCGGCGTCCGGGTCGAGACCGAGGACGTGCGGGTGCCCTACCGGGAGACGATCGCCCGGCCGGTGGAGGTCGAGGGCAAGGTCAAGAAGCAGTCGGGCGGGCACGGGCAGTTCGCCGTGGTCCAGCTCAAGGTGAGCCCCGCCCCGCGCGGGGCCGGGCTGGAGTTCGTCGACTCCATCGTCGGCGGCGCCATCCCCCGCCACTACCTGCCCGCTGTGGAGCGGGGCATCGAGGATGCGATGGCGCAGGGCGGCCCGCTGGGGCACCGCGTCACCGACCTGGTGGTGGAGTGCGTGGACGGCAAGTACCACTCGGTCGACTCCTCGGACATGGCCTTCCGCACCGCGGCCGCCCTCGGCCTGTCCCAGGCGCTCGCGCAGGCGGGGACGGTGGCGCTGGAGCCGGTGTGGTCGGTGAGCGTGACCGTGCCGAGCGGCAGCCAGGGCGACGTGCTGGCCGACCTGGCCACGCGCCGCGGTCGCGTCGTCGACACCGGCGGCGGGATCAACGGCGACGAGGTCATCGAGGCGCTCGTGCCGATGGCCGAGCTGCGCCGCTACGCCGTCGACCTGCGGGCGATCACCGCCGGGCGCGGGCGCTACCGCGCCGTGCCGGACCGCTACGAGCCGGTGCCGGAGAACCTCGCCGCCGCCACCAAGGCGGGCGCCGCGCGCTGAGCGGGGGCGTTACGCCCCTTCCGGGTAACGCCCGCCGGCGGGCACCCGCTTGCGCGGGTGGACGACGGCGTGCGCGCCCACCAGGGCGACGTCGTCGTCCGCCGCCTCGCCGCCCACCTCGGCGCGGCCGCGCACCCGGGCGCCCTCGTCGACGACGGCGCGGCTCACCCGCGCCGCCGGGCCCACCCGGACGTCGTCGAGCAGGACCGCGTCCTCCACCACCGCGCCGGGGGCGATGTGCACGCCGGGGCCCAGCACGCTGCGCCGCACCGTGCCCTGGACGACGACGCCGGGGGCCAGCACGACCGACTCCAGTTCCGCCCCCGGCTGCACCCGCACCGCCGCCTGGCGCAGGTCGCAGGTGGAGATGGGCCAGGAGGGGTCGTCCAGGCCGAAGGGCGGCTTGACGAGCAGGTCCAGGTGCGCCCGCCAGTACGCCTCCACGGTGGCGATCGGCTGCCAGGAGGCGGTATGCCGGTACTCCCCCACGACGCCGCGGCGCACCATCGCGGGCAGCAGGTGCTCGCCGACGTCGCCCAGGCCGCGGGTGCCGCGGTCGTGGCGGGCCTGCTCCAGGCCGGCGAGGAGCGCGCGGGGGTCGAAGGCGAGGACGCCGGTGGTGACGAGCTCGCCGGCCGGCTCGGCCGGGCGGTAGGCGTAGTCGGTGACGACGCCGTCGCGGGCGGTGACGACGCCCAGGCGCGAGCGGTCGCCGTCGTAGCGGGTGGTCACGAGGGTGAGCTCGGCGCCGGAGCCCACGTGGTGGGCGACGACGTCGGCGTAGTCCATCCGGCAGACCGCGTCCGCGCCGGCGACGAGCACCACCTCCGGCAGCGCGGCCTCGATCGCCTCCGCGACCCGCCACAGCGCGTCGGCGCTGCCCGCGCGGCGCCCGCCCGGCTGGGGCGTCAGCACCCGCAGCCCTCCGCGCGTGCGGTCGAGGTCCCAGGGCCGCCCGCCGCCCAGGTGCTGCGCGAGCGACCCGGGGTGGTGCTGCGCGAGCACCCAGACGTCCGACAGGCCGCTGTTGCGGGCGTTCGACAGGGGGAAGTCGATGAGGCGGTGGCTGCCGGCGAAGCGTAGCGCCGGGACGGCCCGGGCCTCCGTCAGCGTCTCCAGGCCGGGACCGGCACCACCGGCGAGCACGATGAGCAGCGTCCGGGTCGCGGCCAATGGAACCTCCGTCGCGGGTGGGCTCGCCGGCGGGGGCGAGCGGGTCGGCACCCAGGCTAAGCGACCGGACGGCGTCCCTCCGCCACGAGCGGGAGGGCCGCGGTGCGAGCGCCGCGAGCGCCGCCGTCCCGGTCCCCGGAGCGATGAGCCAGGAGACCGCGAGCGCCGAGCCCGGACGCCGCGAGCGCGGCCAGGATCGACGCGCGCCCGGGTCAGGATGCGGCGCGGGGCGTGGTCAGGGCCACAGTCGCGGTCGGCGCCGCGCGGCGAGGTCCTCGACCCATCCGAACAGGACGATCGCGGCCGCGATGAGCACCCAGGCCACGAGGAACAACACCCCCTGGTTGCCCAGCGGCACGTGGTCGGCCACGAGGGGGACGTCCCACAGGTCGTCGAGGACGAGGACGCCGAGCATGAGCGCCACCTCGTGCCACAGGTAGACCGTCACGGCGCGGGAGTTGAGCACCGTCACCGCCCGGTCCAGCGGGCGCACGCGGGCGAGCCAGCCGACCGTCGGGCGGAAGCGGAGCAGCGCCAGCACGAAGCCGGCCGACCACAGGGCCTGCCCCAGCGGGATCTCGTTGAGGTCGTACCCGACGGCCGGGTCGGGATGGGTGAAGGCCCACCAGGCGCCGATCGCCATGAGCACCACGGCGACGCCGATGATCGGCAGGCCCCGCACGGCGTCGAGGACGCCGTCCCGGTGGGCGAAACCGAGGAGCCAGCACGTGAGGAAGGTCGCCAGCTCGACGGCGACCGCCGCGACGGGGTTGTCCGGCTGCCAGGCGGTCAGCACCACCACCGGCGCGAGGGAGAGCGCCAGCGTCGGGAGGGGGTAGCGCCGGAAGACCCGCAGCAGCAGCGGCGAGAGCAGCACGAACCACAGGTAGGCCCGGATGTACCACAGCGGCTCGACGAGCTGCTCGCCCCAGGCGTTGCGCGGCAGGTCGCCCACCGGCATGACCCAGAAGGAGAGCTGAGCCCACCACGCGGCGGCGCCGGAGGACGGCGGCCCGAAGCCGTGCACCAGCATCGCCGGCACGATGCACAGCCCGAAGAACCAGAACGGCGGCAGCAGCCGGCGCAGGCGCCCGCGCACCACCGAGACCGCCGGGCGGTCGAGGGAGCGGGCCATGAGCGAGCCCGCCATCATGAACATCACCCCGAGCGCGGGGAAGGCCAGGCTCAGCCAGGCGAGGTCGAAGGTGTGGTAGGTCACCACGCGGAAGAGGGCGAAGGCACGCAGCAGGTCGAGGTACCGGTCCCGCGGTGGCCGCGGCGCGCGGGATGCGGCGTCCGGCCCCGCACGACCGGGGGCCGTCGGCGCGGCGGCGAGCGTCGCCCCGGGCCTGCCGTGAGCGACCTCGGCCGGTACCTGGTTCTCGCCGGTCACCGGGTTCCTCGCCGGGCGGCCGCGCCCGAACCCGCACTCACCATCTGGTCCTCCCTCGACGTGGGACCGCTGCCGTCGGTTCGCCCCGCCCATTGTGCGCGCGCAGCGCCGGTCGTGAACGGGAACGGGGCGGCGGCACCGGGTGCCGGGGGTCCCTGGGGCGCCGTCACCAGGTCAGGCACCCGCGACCCCCTGCCGCGCCGGCGCGAGGGCGAGGGACGGGAGGTTGACGGTGTTCATCCGCTCGGGCTTGTACCAGCCCATCACCCGCCCCTTGAGCGCCCGGACGAGCGAGGCGTACAGCAGGTAGAAGCGCAGCGGCTCGTAGATCAGGCGGTAGATCGGCACGATCGCCAGGTGCCAGGTCTTCTCGCGCACCAGCGCCAGCGCGACGATCGAGATCAGCAGGTGCATGCCCGTGACGAACGCCGCGAAGGCGGCGATGCTCTGCCAGTTGCCGCTGGAGATGCTCAGCGCGGCCACGAGGATGGTGAACGGCCCGAACAGCAGCGGGATGAGCACCGACAGCAGCGTGTACGGCATCGTCACCATGCCGAGCACGCCGTAGCGGGGGCGCAGGAGCATGCTGCGGTGCTTGGTGAGCGTCTGGATGTTCCCGTACGTCCAGCGCAGTCGCTGACGCGCCAGGCTGCGCACGGTGTGTGGCGCCTCGGTCCACGCGACGGCCGCGTTCTCCTGCATCACCTGGTAGCCGAGCTGATGGATGGACAGGGTGAGGTCGGCGTCCTCGGCCATGGTGTCGTGCGAGTACCCGCCCGCGCGCAGGACCGCGTCGCGGCGCCACCCGGCGCACGCCCCGGGCACGATGGAGATCGCGCCGACCAGTCCCTCGGCCATCCGGGTCACGCAGATGCCCGAGATGTACTCCAGGCTCTGCCACGCGGTGAGCAGGTTGCGCCGGTTGCCGACCTTGACGTGCCCGGCCACGGCGCCCACCCGAGCGCCGTCGGGGCCGAGGAAGTGCCGGGCGAGCATGCGGATGGTGCCGGGCTCGAAGAGCGTGTCGCCGTCGAGCGTGACGACGACCTCGCCCCGGGCGAGCGCGAAGCCATGGTTGCTCGCCGCGGACTTGCCGGCGTTGGGCTGGTCGACCACGCGCAGCTGCGGCCAGTCGCTCGCCGCCTCACGCAGCACCTGGAGCGTGTTGTCGGTCGAGCCGTCGTTGACGACGATGACCTCGAAGGCGGGGTAGTCGCTCGCCCGCAGGGCCGCGAGGGTCTTCGCCACCACCGGCTCCTCGTTGAAGACCGGCAGGACGACGCTGACGAACGGCCACGGCCCGTCCGGGGCGACGGCGCCCCGGCGGCGCTGCCGGCGGTGGTTGAGCAGCGCCAGGACCACGTAGAGCAGTGACATCACGGTCAGCGAGACGATGCCGAACCAGAACAGCCACCCGACCAGGTAGCCCGGGGCGACCCACACCGCGGTCAGCGCCGCGAGGGTGGCCCGGTCGGCGACCGTCGGGCGGACGTCGTGCGCCGGGACGTACTCCGGCGGGAGGATCGGTGCCATGGTCGCGAAGGTGTAGCCCTGGGCCTTCGCCTCGTCGATGAACTTCTGGAGCATCTGCAGGGTCCCGGCCCGGTCGCCGCCGGCGTCGTGCATGAGGACGACGTGGCCCTCGCCGTCGAGCTCGGGCACGGGGATCTCCTCGCCGGGTCCGTAGTCCCAGTCGAGGGTGTCCAGGTCGTAGTTGACGTGGACGTACCCGAGCTGCTGGGCCTGCAGCACCGCCGTGGCGTTGGCGTAGGGGTCCCCACGCGGGATGCGGAAGAGCGGGGAGCCGTACCCGGCGGTGGCGCGCAGCGTCCGGTCCGTCCCGACCAGCTCCTCGCGGTCGCGCACGTCGGAGTTCTTCGAGAAGTCGATGTGGCGCATGGTGTGGTTGCCCACCATGTGCCCCTCGCGCACGATCCGGCGCAGGATCTCCTGGTTCTTGACCACGTTCTGCCCGAGCACGAAGAAGGTGGCCGGCACGCCCTCGTGTGAGAGCAGGTTGAGCACCTCGGGGGTGTAGGTGGCGTCCGGGCCGTCGTCGAAGGTGAGCATGAGCTGGTGGTCGGGCACCTTGCCGAACTCGTCGATGACGAACTCGTTGTCGCCGACCTCGGCGATCTCGTCGTCGTCGAGCTCGCGGAGCACCTCGCCGCTGAACGGGTCCTTGAGGACGACGGGGTCCGCGCTGGTGTCCACCGCGGCGACCCGGTTGAAGGCGTCCCCGCCGTCGGCGCTGAGGACCGGCAGCTCGTCGAGCTTGCCCTCCGCCTCGAGCTGGCGCGGGTACCCGGGGCCCTTGTTCTCACTCGGCCACCAGGTCGGCGCGAAGGCCCCCGGCGCCGTCCAGGCCGTCAGCCCGGCCAGCAGCACGGTGACGATGCCCACCGACGCCCGCACCCGCTGCCAGCGGTGCCCACTGGCGTCGAAGAAGATGGGCCGGGACGACGGCGGCCCGGCCTGCCCGGCCTGCCCGGCGGCGTGCCGGGGGGCGCGGCGACCGCGCCGGGACGACGGCGGGTCCGCCTCCCCGGGCATGCGGTGCGCGGGGGCGCCGTCCGTGGGCGGCCGGGAAACGGGGGCGTCCTGCACCGGCGGCTGTCCGCCGGCGCTCCTCGAGTCGTCGTGAGTCCGGACCCCCGGCCCCGGGAGGTCCGGTTCGATGTGGTTGACGTCGCCGACCTCGTCGGTCGGGACGCCGGCACCAGGAGCCTCCGGGACGGGGGCGACCGCGTCGCCCCTGCGTCCCCTGACCAGTCTCCCGAGTGTTTGCGCAACGCTCATCACGGATGCCCTCTCCGGCGAGCGGCGGTCCGTCCGCCACACCTGTAGGCGAACGTAAGGAGCGGTTCCCGGGACCCACATCGGTGCCGACTCCCAGCCCTGCCTGGCGGGGGACGGGAGGCGCACGGCGGTTCGGTGGGGTGGGTCACGCGCCCCGAGGCGCGCCAACGTTCGGGGGTGAGGGTGGAGGGTGGGGCCGGGTGAAGGGGGGCTGGCGGGAGGACGACCGCCGGGCCGGGGCCGCGTGCTGTGGGAAAGCGCGGCCTGGCGCAGACCCGCCGCGGCCCTGCCGGCGCCCGGCGCGCCGGGACGGCCGGGGCGACCGCGGGCGGTGCCTGGTGGAGACCCCGGCCGTGAGGGCGACGTCGGCGCAGGTCGTGCGCGCAGGGAGCACGGCGCCCGCCCGCGCCCCGGGGCAGGTGCGGCGGACGCGCGCCGACGGCCGGCACGGCGGGCCCCGGGCCGGGCCACCCCGCCTGATGCCGGGGTTTTCCGCGTTCCGGGAGGGGATCCGCCGCGCCGAGCGCCGAGAAACGGCCCGCCCGCCGCAGACGTTCACCCCGCGGCACGGGACCGACGGCGGTCGGCGCACCGGCTTCCCGCACGCCGCCCCGGGGCCCCGCGCCGACCGACGTCGCCGCCCGGCGCGCTGTCGCACGACGCCGAACCCCTACTGCCCCCACCGGTGCCGTCCGGCCGAAACCAGCGTCGGCGCGCGAGGCTGTCAGCGCGCTGTCAGGAATGCCCGAACTGTCAGCCTGCTGTCAGGATCCGGTCGGCCGCCTGACGTGCTAGGCCCGGCGGCGACTCCCGGCGAACCGGTGTCAGTGGAACGCGCGCGTCCCGGCGAGCTGGGCCCGGAGGGACCGCAGCAGGTGGTCGCGTGCCTCGACGACGAGGCGGCGCAACGCCGCCGGCGCGTCCTCGTTCGCCTCCAGCCACGCGGTGGTGCGCCGGACCACCGGGTGCTCCTCGGGCGCCACGCCGTCGGCGGCGTCCTGGTGGTGCGGGTACAGCCCGCGCACCAGGCGCCCGGCGATCTCGATGGAGTGCTCGGCCCAGATGCGGCGCAGCGCCGCGAAGTAGGGCTCGGCGTACGACGCGGTCAGGTCCCGGTGCGCGGGCTGGACGAAGCCGGCGATGGTGGCGTCGACGTGGTCGTTCGTCAGCCCGCCCGGGCGCAGCAGGGTGTCCCAGTCGGCGGACTTGACCGCCGGGGTGGGCAGGCTGCTGGCCGCGGCGAGGTGCTGCGTCACGCCGTCGGCCGTGGGGTCGCGCTCGAGCTCGGCGTCCAGCTCCGCGCGGCTCGCCGACCCGGTGGCCGCGAGCGCCCGCCACAACGCCCAGCGCAGCTCGGGGCCGAGGGGCAGACCGTCGAGGCGTTCCGACCCGTCGAGCAGCCCGCGGGCCCGGTCGGCGACCGCGGGCTCGGTGGCGGCCGCGGCCGCGAAGGCGCGGGCCCAGACCAGCTGCGCGTCCGAGCCGGGCTCGGTCCCGGTGAGCCGCTGCCAGGCGCCCTCCGCCAGCTCGGCGCGCCGTGCGCCGCGCTCGGTGGCCGGGGCGTAGTCCTCGACGGCGGTCCGCGCGTTCGCGAGCAGCCCGGTGAGCACAGCGCTGTCGGTCTCCGCCGGGCCGTGGCGCAGCACCAGGTCGACGTACTCCGCGGCCGGCAGCAATGCGTCGCGGGTGGCGTTCCACAGCGCCGACCACACCAGCGAGCGGGCGAGGCTGTCGCGCAGGGCGCCCAGGTGCTCCCGCACCGTCTCCAGCCCGCCCGCGTCGAGGCGGACCTTGGCGTAGGTGAGGTCGTCGTCGTTGACGAGCACGAGGTCGGGGGCGGGCAGCCCGGCGGCCGCGGTGAGCCCGGTGGCGGCGTGGGCGACGTCGGCCTCGAGGCGGTGCGTGCGCACCAGGGCGGGCCCCTCGCCGTCGTCCTGGAGGTGGTAGAGGCCGACGGCGAGACGGTGCGGGCGCAGCACCTGCTCCCCGGTGACCGGGTCCGCGCCGTCCTGGGTGACGACGAGCTCGACCACCTCCCCGTCCTGCACGCTGCACCGCGCGGCGAGGGTGGCGGTGCCCGCCGTCTGCAGCCACAGCCGGGCCCACGTCGTCAGGTCGCGCCCGGAGGTGGCCTCCAGCGCGGCGAGCAGGTCGGTCAGGGTGGTCGAGCCGTAGGCGTGCTCGGCGAAGTAGGCCCGGGCGCCGGCGAAGAAGGCCTCGGTGCCCACGTAGGCGACCAGCTGCTTGAGCACCGAGGCGCCCTTGGCGTACGTGATCCCGTCGAAGTTCTGCTTGGCGGCCTCGAGGTCGGGGATGTCGGCCACGATCGGGTGCGTGGTGGGCAGCTGGTCCTGGGTGTAGGCCCAGGCCTTGCGGCGGTTGGCGAAGGCGGTCCACGCGTCGGTGAACTCGGTGGCGGCGACGGAGGCGTGGGCGCCCATGTAGTCGGCGAAGGACTCCTTCAGCCACAGGTCGTCCCACCAGCGGGGGGTGACGAGGTCGCCGAACCACATGTGCGCCATCTCGTGGAGAATCGTGTTGGCGCGCGCCTGGTACTGGGCGCGGGTGGCCGCGGAGCGGAAGACGTAGCTCTCCGTGAACGTCACGCAGCCGGGGTTCTCCATCGCGCCGAGGTTGTACTCGGGCACGAACACCTGGTCGTACTTGCCCCAGGGGTAGGGGAAGGCGAACTCGCGGTGGAAGAAGTCCAGCCCCTGCGCGGTCACCTCGAGGAGCCGCTCGGCGTCGAGGTGCTCGGCCAGGGAGGCGCGGCACCACACCCGCAGCGGCACGGTGAGCGTCTCGCCGTCGGGCAGCGGGGCCGCCCACTCCCCCGCCGCCTGGTGGTAGGGACCGGCGACGACGGCGGTGAGGTAGGTGGACATCCGCTCGGTGGGCGCGAACCGCCAGCGGCGCACCGCCGGGCCCTGCACGGCGACGTCGGCCACCTGCTCGGGCGCCCGGTTCGACAGCACCTCCCAGCCGGCGGGCGCGAGCACCTCGAAGACGAAGCTCGCCTTGAGGTCGGGCTGCTCGAAGGTGGCGAAGACGCGGCGGGCGTCCGCCGGCTCGTACTGGGTGTAGAGGTAGGTCTGCCCGTCCACGGGGTCGACGAAGCGGTGCAGCCCCTCGCCCGTGCGCGAGTAGTGGCCCGCCCCCTCGATGATGACGACGTTCTCGGAGCCGTCGGTGCGCAGCCCCTCGAGCCGCACCCGGGCGCCGTCGTAGACGCTGGCGGCGTCGACCGGGCGGTCGTTGACGACGACGGCGCTCACCTCGCCGAGGAAGTCGAGGAACGTGGTCGGGGTGGTGGCGGTGAACCGCACCCGGGTGGTGGAGGGGAACGTCGCGCGCGCGGGGTCGGTGGCGCCGGTGAGGTCCAGCCGGACGCGGTACTCGCTCAGCTGCAGGTGGGCCGAGCGCTCGCGCGCCTCGGTGCGGGTCAGGTTCGCCGTCGTGCTCACCCGGGCACTCAACCACCTGCCGGCCCCGGCCCACCAGCCAGGCCCGGGGCGTGGCGCGGCGTGACGCCGAAGTCGGTGCGCCCACGGCGGGACGGTGCCACGCTGGGGCCACGGACGCGTGGCGACATGGGCTCCGACGTCCGGCACCGAGGAGGTGGGGCATGGCCCCGACGGTTCCCGACGGCGCGGTGGTCGTCGGCGTGGACGGCACCGGCAAGGCGGAGCGGGCGCTGGTGTGGGCGGGCAACGAGGCGGCCCGACGGGGCGCGCCGGTGCACATCCTGTACGCCTTCCCGTGGATCACCTCGGCGCGCGCCTACGAGCTCATGCCGGCCGGCGACGTCGTCGAGGCCGGGGAGAAGATCACCGGCGTGGCGCGGAAGGTGGTGCTCGACGCGCACCCCGACCTGGCGGTGACGACGGAGGTGCTGCTCGAGGAGCCCGCGGTCGCGCTGGTCGACGCGTCCGAGTCGGCGTCCGTGGTGGTGATGGGGGCGCGTGGGCTCGGCCCCATCGCCAGCCGGCTCCTGGGGTCGGTGTCCCAGAAGGTCGCGGCGCACGCGCACGGGCCGGTGGTCATCGTCCGGGAGGGGGCGCAGAAGCTCGACGGCCCGGTGGTCGCCGGCGTCGACCCCGAGCAGGACTTCCCCGAGGTGCTCGAGTTCGCCTTCTCCCAGGCCGCCGCCCGCGGGGTGGGCGTCCGGCTCGTGCACGCGTGGGCGCGCGAGCCGATACAGCCGGAGTTCGCCGACCCCCGCGTCCAGGAGGTGTTCGACCGGGAGGCCGAGCGGGTGAGGCAGCTGGTCGTGGCGCTCGGTGACGAGTGGGCCACGCGGCACCCGGGCGTGCCGGTGGAGGTGCACACCGCGAGCGGGCGACCCGCCGAGGTCCTCGCCGCCGAGGCGCCCACGGCGAGCCTGCTCGTGGTCGGCGCTCGCGGGCGGCGCGGGCTGGCGGGCGTGCGGCTCGGCTCGGTCGCGCGCGGTGTGCTGCACGAGGCGCCGGTGGTCGCCGTCGTCCGGCCGCGAGGCCGCGGGCGCGGCTGAGGGACCTTCGGCGTGCCATGCCGCCAGCACCGGTGTCGCCCGTTCCGGCCCCCTATCCTGACTGCACCGGCGGGAGCGGACGGGACCTGGGAGGCGATGTGACGGCGGCGCAGCAGAGTCCGGGCGCATCGACGAAGGGTCGCAACGAGACCCCGGAGGAACGCTCCGACCGGAACTGGAACGAGCTGCTCCAGGAGCTGCGCGTGACGCAGACCGGCGCGCAGATCCTCACCGGCTTCCTCCTGACGCTGCCGTTCCAGCAGAGCTTCTCGCAGCTCGACGGCACCCAGCTGACCATCTACCTGGTGCTCGTCATCCTCGCGGCGGCCACCACGATCCTCGTCGTCAGCCCGGTGAGCGCCCACCGCCTGCTCTTCCAGCGCCGGCTCAAGCCCGAGCTCGTCCGGGCCGGGCACCGCGCGGCGCTCGGCGGGCTCGTGTGCCTCGCCCTGGTCGTGACCGGCACGGTCCTGCTCATCTTCGACGTCGTCCTCAGCCGCGAGGCCGCGCTCATCGCCGCCGGCGCGATGCTGGTGCTCATCGCCGTCGGCTGGGCCGTGGTGCCCCTGGTGGCCGGCCGGCGCCGCGGGCAGGACTGAGCGGTGACCGACCGGCGGCTGCGGGTCACCGGCTCCGTCACCCTCGACCCGCGCGAGCTGCGCTGGCGCTTCTCCCGCGCCGGCGGCCCGGGCGGGCAGGGCGTGAACACCACCGACTCGCGGGTCGAGCTGAGCCTGGACCTCGCGACGACGACGGCGCTGAGCCCCGAGCAGCGGGAACGCGCGCTGCACGCCCTGGCCGGCCGCCTCACCGATGGCGTGCTCACCGTGGTCGCGGCCGAGCAGCGGTCCCAGCTGCAGAACCGGCGCGCCGCCGTCGACCGTCTCGTCGAGCTGTTGCGCGAGGCGCTCGCCCCGCCGCCGCGGCCGCGGCGGGCCACGCGCCCCTCGCGCTCGGCGGTGCGGCGGCGGGCGGAGGCCAAGCAGCGGCGCAGCCAGGTCAAGCAGCTCCGCCGTCGCCCGCTGGACTGAAAGGCACCGGTCATGGACCGCTCCGACGCCCTCGTCGCCGCCCAGGTGGTCGCCCTCGGGGGCGCGGCGTGGCCGGGACGGCCGCGGTGGTCCCTGCCGCCGGCGCTCACGGCGACGGCAGGGTTGCTCGTGCTGGGCGGGGGCGGCCTCGCCGTCGCCGGTGCCCTGCCCCACGGCCGGCACCTCAGCCCGCGCGTCGCCCCGCCGCCGACCGCCGAGCTGGTGACCACCGGCGCCTACGCCCTCACCCGCAACCCGATCTACACCGGCCTGACGGCGGCCACCCTCGGGTTCGCCGTGCTGCGCCGTCGGGCCGCCCCGCTGCTGTGGGCGGCGATCCTCGCCGGGGTGCTGACGCGCAAGGCACGGCTCGAGGAGGCGGCGCTGGAGCAGCGCTTCGGCGCCCGGTACCGCGCCTACGCGGCGGGCACACCGCGCCTGCTGCCGAGGCTGCGCCGTCGAACCTGGACGGAACCTGTGTGACTCCGTCCGCTGCGCGAGCAGGTCACGTGCCGCATGATGAGGGGACACGCGAAGGAGCCAACATGGATCGCGCACCGCGGTTGTCGCAGCACGACCGGCCGGCGCGCGTCCTCCTCGTCGTCGTCATCGCGGCCGTGCTCGTGGTGGTCGGCGGCGTGGCGCTCCTGCTGGGGCACCGGGCCGCCCGGGAGGCAGGGGCACCGACGGCGACGTCGCCCGGTGGGTCGAGCGCGTCCGTCGACCCGCGCGACCCGTCCCTGTCGCTGACGGTGGACGCCGCCCGCAAGGAACGCGCCGCCCAGATCACCTCCACCTTCGAGAACTCCACCCTGGACCTGCAGTACGGCTTCGCCGAGGACATCGGCGACGGCCGCGGCATCACCGCCGGACGCGCCGGGTTCACGTCCGGCACCGGCGACCTCCTGCTCATGGTGCGGCGGTACACCGAGCTCGAGCCCGGCAACGTGCTCGCCAAGTACATCCCGGCGCTGGAGAAGGTCGACGGATCCGACTCCACGGCGGGCCTGGACGGCTTCACCGCCGCCTGGGCGCAGGCCGCGAAGGATCCGGCCCAGCGCAGGCTGCAGGACGACGTCGTCGACGAGCTCTACTTCCGGCCGGCGATGCGCATGGCCGAGGAGCTGGGGATCCGCACCCCGCTCGGGCAGGCGATCTTGTGGGACACGATGATCCAGCACGGCTCCGGCGGTCGGAACGGCACGGAGGCGATCATCCAGGACACGCTCGACGAGGTCGGGCCGGTCGACGGCGACGAGGCAGCCTGGCTCGACGCCTTCCTCGACGCGCGCCTCCACCACCTTGATCGCGCCTACCGGGACGCCGAGAACGACGCCGACGCCTCCTCCCAGTCGCGCATCGACGCGCTCCGCTCGCTGGTGGACTCCGGCAACCTCGCCATGAACCTGCCCATGGAGTGGGAGGTCTACGGCACCACGTTCCGGCTGCCGGAGGACTGAGCCGCCCGAGGCTGAGCCACCTCGCCCGCGCGGACCGGGCGATGTCAGTGGTCGCCGATAGCGTCCTTCCATGGTCGATGACGACGCATTCGCCGAGGGTGGGCCGGGCGTGCCGGTGCCCTCGGTGTCGGTCGTCGAGGCCGAGGGGCGTGTGGGCTTCCGTGTCTCGGTGCCGCTGGACGCCTGGGGCACGGTGGCCGCTGAGGTCGCGCTGGAGATGGCGAAGCTCGAGGGCTCGGTCCCCTGGTTCGACCAGTACGCCCAGGCGGCCCGGGCCAGCTACGCCGACGAGCCGGGACGGTCGGTCGAGGAGCTCCTCGACGCCTCGCGCGCCGGCGCGGGCCCCGGTCCCCACGACTGCGACGTCGAACGGTACGGGGTCTCGCGATACGGGCTGACGTCCCCGGCGGCCAGCTTCCTGGAGCGGCAGGCCCCCTCCCCCGCCCTGGCGCGCCGCCTGGCGGGCACCGCCCTGGACCGCGCGGACGACGCCACCATCGTCGAGACCATCGCCGGGTGGGAACGCCTGGCCTCCTGGGCTCTGTCGCAGCAGGCCCGTGCGGTGATGGAGCTGGCCAACCGGCGTGGGAGCTCCACGGCCGGGGCGACCTCGACCGCGGCGGAGATCGCCGCCCGCCTCGGCCTCACCCAGTACGCCGGAGAGATGAAGCTCAACTTCGCCTTCGGCCTGGACAACTTCCCAGAGATCGCCGACGCCCTGACCGCCGGGCGGATCGACCGGCGCAAGGCGGAGATCCTCATGACCCTGGAGCCGGGCCTCACCATGCCGGAGCAGCGCCGAGTCGTGGCCGACCTGCTCACGCCCCAACCGCAAGCCGCACCCGATCCCGCGGCGACGGACGGTGGAACACCTGCCATCGAGGCGGGCTCAGGCATGGACGCCGTCCCGGATGACGCCGCTGCAGGTGCGGACGCTGCCCCGGATGACGCCGCCGCGGGCGCGGACGCCGGCCCGACGCCCGACCAGCATCCCGGCGGGGCCGACGTGTCGGACACCGTTTCGGTCAAGCTGCCCCTGGTGGAGGACCTCACCGGCACGCAGCTGCGGGCTCACCTGCGCGCGGCGGCGGTCACCGCGGGCGCCGACGCCGGCCGCAAGCGCCGGGAGAAGGCCTTCGCCGACCGCCATGTCCTCGTCGAGCCCGCCGGCGACGCGATGGCGTGGGTCTCCGCCCTGATCCGCGCCGACGACGCCGAGGCCACCCGGGTGTGCCTGGACGCCCTCGCGGCCGCGGCCAAGGGCCCCACCGGCGTCGACCGCCGGAACATCGACCAGCGCCGCGCCGACGTCTTCACCGACGTGTTCACCACCATCCTGCGTCGCGGGGTCGACCTGACCGGCGCCGAGCTGCCGACCTTCCACGGGAACAAGCCCCACATCCAGGTGACCATCCCCGCCGGCACGCTCCTCGGCCTGTCCGACGCCCCGGCGGAGCTCGGTGGCTACGGCCCCATCCCGGCGGAGCTGGCCCGTGAGATCGCCGCCGACGGCACGTGGCGCGGGCTGTTCACCGACGCGACGGGCTGCTTCAATGCGCTCGGCACCACCCGCTACCGGCCGGGGGCCGACCTGTCACGTCAGGTGATCGCCCGCGACGTCACGTGCACGTTCCCCGGCTGCCGCCAGCCGGCCTGGAAGGCCGACCTCGACCACATCGCCTCCTACGACCCCGCGGTCGCGGAGCTGCTCGAGCAGACGACCAGGATCCGCCTCCAGGCCCTGTGTCGACGCCACCACAACCTCAAGACGACGAAGTTCTGGTCGGCGACCCGCGACGAGACGACCGGCGCGATCCACTGGACCGCGCCCAGCGGCCACACCTACACCCGGGCGCCGCCCACGCCGGTGGGTGCGGTGAACCCCGCTGGTCCGGTCCCCAGAGACGATCCGGACGACGATCCCCCGCCGTTCTGATCCCCCGCCGTCCTGAGCACGAAGCAGCGGCTCAGCCGATCTGGGCCAGCCGCGGCAGCAGCGGCGTCATCGCCTCCATGGCGTCGGCACGCACGACGTACCGGGTGATGCCCCAGCGGCGGCGATGCGCGGTGACGGCGTCCACGATCTCGTCCGCGGTGCCCACCAGCACGTAGGGGACGGTGAGCAGCTCACTCACGCTCACGCCGGCGTGAGCGGCCATCTCCGCGACCGCCCCCTCGGCGTCATCGGTCACGGTCACCTGCTGCACGAGTGCCTCGAGCACCGGGGGCTCGGAGCGCCCCGCCGCTCCCTCGGCGGCAAGTGCGACCTGCTGGTCCACGACGTCGGGGGTCCACCGGACCTCGTGCATGTGGCCGTCCGGCAGCGTGCGTCCCAGCCCGCTGAGCCCGACCACGTCCGCGTGCTTCCCGGCGAACCTCAGCAGGCGCGAGTTCGACGTGCCGATCGTGAGCGGGATGCGGTCCTGCACCGGCCGGGGCGCGTCCAGCCGGGCCCCGTGAAGGGCCAGCTGCGGGGAGTCGACGGTGACCTCCTCGCCGGCCAGCAGGTCCTGCACCGCGCGGACGACGGCCATGGCACGCTCCACGCGCGCCGCGACCCCGGGGCGCTCGCGGCCCACGGCCCGCCACTCGGCCGGCGTGTGCCCTGCGCCGAGCCCGAGGCGGGCCCGACCACCCGAGACGACGTCGAGGGTGGCCACGTCGGTGGCGATGTGGAGCGGCTCGCGCACCCCGCCGTTGGTGACGTAGGAACCGAGCCCGATGCGCGACGTCACCGCCCCCGCCGCCGCCAGCGCGACAAAGGGCGCCGGGACGGACCCCGGGTGGTCCGCCGTCGACAGGGCGTCGAAACCACGGGACTCGACCTCGCGGGCCAGCTCGAGCCAGGAGGCGGCATCCTTCGGGAGCGCCTGGACGGTGATCGTGACCATGGGGACAGCGTCGCGGAGTGCGCGCGGCCGCGCCGCCTCTTCCGCCCAAGGCGGACGGAGGGGCGTCAGGGCGCAGGGATGGGCGTCGCAGTGCCCTTCTCCCGGCCCTTGTGAACGGGCGCGGGCGGCGTCGTCAGCCCCCGGCGCCCGCCCGGACGAGCGCGGAGGCGGTGCCGAGCCAGGTGTGCGGATTCCGGTCCCAGCACCAGCCCAGCTTCGGGCGGCGCTGGCTGATCCAGATGGCGGGCACCCGCTGGTTGGTGCCGGTCCGCGAGCCGGCGAGCGAGAAGCACCGGTTGGGCCGCAGCATGTCCGGCCGGGTGATCACCAGCGCCAGCCCCTCGGCGATGGTCAGCGGCGTGCGACCGCGGCCGGCGAGGTCCGCCAAGGCGTCCTCCGGCGTGACGTTGACGTAGCGCGCCCCGACCTCGACGCCGCCGAGGAGGTAGGCGAACCCCGGCGGCACCGTGACGGCGTCGAGGGGACGGTAGGTGCGGGCCTCGTCCTCGTCGATCACGCTCACCCCGGGCCGGGTGCCGCGCCGCATCGCCGGCACGAGGTCGTTGACCCGCAGCGCGTCCGACGCGAGCACGAGGACGAAGGGGACGTGGTCGTCCGCGGGCACGTCCCCCGGGCGGGCAAGGTCGAGGTCCGGCAGCCGGGTCGCGAGCGGTGCGAGCACCTCCCGGAACGCGCTCTCCTCCGTCCCGAGGAGCTCGGGCAGCCCCATGTCCACGTAGACCTGCACCTGACGCCGCAGCTCGTCGTGGGCGGCCGCCCCGGGGTCGAACGCGGCGGTCGCCGGCGAGCTCGGGGCGAGCGTGGGCAGGGTGTCGGCGGTCTCGACGGTGACGAGCGGCAACGGTTTCTCCTCTCGGCGATGGCGGGCCGGGCCCCGCCCGAACCCTCCTCAACGCCGCCGGATCGGGACTTGTTCCGGGCAGGGGCTCCGGTGAGGGGCGGTAGCGCGATCAGCGGAGCACCGGAGCCGTTTCCGCGGTGGTCCGCCGGTGCGCGGCGATGTGCCGGGCCACGTGCTCCGCGTCGCGCCCGGCGCCGAGGATGAGCATCGAGGCGTAGGCGAACTGGAAGGGCAGCCCGGCGAAGTACAGACCGGGCACGCCGTCGACCACACCGCGGTGGTGGCACGGGTAGCCCGTCTCGTCGAGCGGCGCCGGCTCCACCCACCGGAAGTCCTCCCGGTACCCGGTGCACCACAGCACGTTGCGGACGTCGAGGACCCGCCCGTCGTCCAGCAGCGGCAGCCCGTCGCGGGTGCCGACCGTGCGCGCCGGCGTCAGCTCCACGCCCGCCTCGGCGAGATGCCGGCGCTTGACGCGGATCAGCGGCGCGGCGCCGCCGCGGCGCACCGCGGGCGCGATCTTCCGCCCGATCGGGGTGCGCAGCGTCAGGAGGTGCTGGAACACGATCGGGACGACGACGTTGGCCACCCGGGCCGACGGGCGGCCGAGGGTGTACGGCACCTCCCCACGGATCCGCCCCGACAGCACGGTGCGGTGGGTGGCCGCCACCTCGAGGGCGAGGTCCGCGCCGGAGTGGGAGGCGCCGACGACGAGCACCGGGCCGTCCTGCAGCTGGGCGGGGTTGCGGTATCCGGCGGAATGGATCTGCACGATGCCCGGGTCGAGGTCGGCGGCGAAGCCCGGGACGTGCGGGCGCTTGTGCGCGCCGGTGGCCACCACCACCTGCGCGGCGTCGATCGACCCGCCGTCGTCGGTGATCACCACGAACCCGCCCTGACGGGCCAGGACGCGCTCGACGTGCACGCCGAGGCGGACCGGCAGGTCCATGGCGGCGGCGTAGCCCGCGAGGAAGTCGCCCATCGCGGCGCCGGTGGGATAGGTGCCGCGCGGCGCCGGGAAGGCCATCCCCGGCAGCCCGTCGCCCTGGGCGGGCGAGAAGAGCTGGAGCGAGTCGTACCGCTCCCGCCACACGTCGCCCACCCGGGCGCGGCCCTCGAGCACCAGCACCGGCACGCCCCGCCGGCGCAGGTGGTACGCCGTGGCCAGGCCGGCCTGCCCGGCGCCGATGATGACGGTCTCGACCTGCTCGCTCATGGCTGTCCCTCCCGGCCCCCGGTCGGGGCCTTCACCCACGACGCTAGGTTCGGGCCGGCGGGACGACGTCGGGCGGCCTACCCATCCGGCCGCGAGCGCCATGGGTAGTTCTGTGCAGGCGGGCAGCCGCGCCCGCCAGGCCCTCACACCAGGTGGTGCTCGTAGGCGTACGCCGTGGCGGCGGCCCGTGAGGGCAGGTCGAGCTTGGTGAAGATGTTGCTCAGGTGCCGCGCCACCGTCTTCTCGCTGAGGAAGAGCTCGGCGGCGATGGCCCGGTTGGTCCGCCCGGTCGCCACCAGCCGCAGCACCTCGACCTCGCGGGGCGTCAGCCCGCCGGGCGCGACGGGCGCCCGGCGGCTCAGCGCCTCCACCCGGGCGAGGTCCTGGCGGGCGCCGAGCTGGGTGAACGCCCACCGGGCGGCGTCGAGCTCGAGCTGGGCGGCGTCCTCGTCCCCGGCGGCCCGGTACGCCGCGCCCATGGCCGCCCGGGTCCGGGCCGCCTCGTACGGCACGCCCAGCTCCTGCCACAGTCCCCAGGCACGGCGCAGCACCGCCAGCGCCGCGTCGGGGCGGCCCTCGGCGAGCAGCACCGCCCCGTGCGCCCCGGCGGCGACGGCGTGCAGCCAGGGGTTGTCGCGGCGGGACGCCATGTCGGCGAGCTCGGCAGCGGCCCGCCGCGCCTGCGCGACGTCGCCGGCCGCGACCAGCACCTCGACGACGGCGGGCAGCACCTGGCACCGGGCCAGGGAGTGCGGTGCGCCGTCGAGCACGCGGCGGACGGCGGCGGCCGCGTCCTCCACGCGGCCCTGCTCGAGCCGCAGCAGGGCCAGGCCGGGCTGCGGCTCCTCCCCCAGCTGGTTGGCGCGGCGGTAGGCGGTCTCCGCCTCGTCGGGGCGCCCGAGCAGGCGGAGGATCTCGGCCTGCTGGTACACCGCCTGGCCGAGCTCGGGCTGGCCGGGCGGGTCGGTGAGGCGCTCGACGGCGCGCTCGGCCTCGGCGAGGGCGTCGGCCCAGTCCCCGTGGGCGAGCATGATGTGGGCGCGGTTGACCAGGCACTCGCCGCGGAAGGGCACGAGGTCCGGCTGCTGCTCGCACCACCGGCTCAGCGCCGCCGTCCACTCCCGGGCCCGGGGCAGGTCGAAGGTCTCCCGGCACACCCCGATGACCGCGCAGTACACGATGCCCGAGGGGATCTCGGACACCTGCCCCGCGGTGACGTCCACCATCACCTCGTCCAGCAGCGTGGCGCCGTCGGCCATCTGGCCGAGCAGCACGCGGGTGCCGCCGATCCCCAGGCGCGCCAGGGCCAGCAGGTCGGGGTCGTGCCATCGCACCCCGACCTCGCGCGCCGCGGTGAAGCCGTCGAGCGCCGCGGTGTAGTCGCCCGCGCGCATCGCCCGGAGGGCGGCCGGGATGCGCAGGTATCCGTGCACGACGGCGTCCGCCGGGCCATCTTCAGCGGCCCGGGCGGCGCGGGCGAGCCACCCGTTGGCCTGGGCGTGGCCGCCGTGGCCGACGAGGATCATCCCCGCCCAGAAGGCGCACCGGGCGGCGTTCTCGACGTCTCCCTGCTCGAGGTAGGCGTGGTGCGCGCGCCCGAACAGGTCGCTGCCCTCGACGTCGCGGGCGAGCAGCACGGCGGCGGTGGCCAGCCGGGCGAGGTCGTCGGCACCGAGCGCGCCGGCCTGGTCGGCGGCGGCCAGGCGCGCGTAGGCCTCCGTCCACCGCTGCTGCGCGAAGGACGTCCTCCCCTGGTCGAGCAGGTCCACGCTCATGCCGCTCCTTCGCGGGCCGGGCGGAGGCACCCGGCGCGGCCCGTCATCGCAGAGGCTACCCCCGTGCCGCCGCACCGAGCTCCGTCGACGGTCGTTGTCCCTCCCCTACGCTCGCTCCATGGCACGCGAGGACGCCGTCGGCCGCGTCGCGGCAGTGCTGGGCATGGTGCTCATGCTCGTCGCGCTGCCCTTCTTCCTCTCCGCCGGCCTGCTGGCGCCGCTGTGGGCGGTCGTCGTGCTCGACGCGTGCTGGCTCGCGCTCTTCGCGCTCGGCCTGTGGTGGTTCCGCACCCACCCCTTCCGGGTGCTGGTTCTGCCTTTCGTCGCGGGCACCCTGTGGCTGAGCGCGTTGGCCGCCGGCGAGAGCCTCCTGGGCTGGACCGCGTAGGCAGGCGTCAGCGGGCGCGGGCATGCCAGGGCGGGCGCGAGCGTTGAGGGAACATGGTCGATCCGCGCGGCGCCGATCCGCTCGACGCCTACTCCCAGGTGGTCACCACCGTGGCCGCCGCCCTGCAGCCGTCCGTGCTGTCGGTTCTCGTCCGCAGCCGGCGCGGCGGCGGCGCCGGCTCCGCCGTCGCGTTCACCGACGACGGGCTCCTGCTCACCAGCGCGCACGTCGTCGACGGCGTCAGCGGCGGCGGCGTCATCGGGGCCGACGGCGAGGAGGCCCCCTTCGAGGTCCTCGGCGCCGACCGGCTCTCCGAGCTCGCCGTCCTGCGCACCCGCGGGCGCCTCGCCCCCGCCGCCCAGCTCGGCGACGCGGACCGCCTCCGGGTCGGGCAGCTCGTCGTCGCCGTCGGCAACCCCATGGGCTTCGCCGGCTCGGTGACCGCCGGGGTGGTCAGCGCCCTGGGGCGCTCGCTGCCGGTGCGCACCAGCCTCGGCGCCCACTCGATCGACGACGTCATCCAGACCGACGCCGCGCTCAACCCCGGCAACAGCGGCGGTGCGCTCGCCGACGCCACGGGCACCGTGGTCGGGGTGAACACCGCCGTGGCCGGCATCGGGCTCGGGCTGGCCGTGCCGGTCAACGCCACCACCCGCCGGATCCTCACCGAGCTGGTGAGCACCGGGAAGGTGCGGCGCGCCTGGCTGGGCATCGCCGGGGCGGCGATGGCGATCCCGCCCACGCTGGCCGAGCGGCTGGGCCGGCGCACCGGGCTGCGGGTGGCCGAGGTGGTGCCGGGCAGCCCGGCCGCCGCCGCGGGGATCTTCCTGGGCGACATCGTCATCGCCTCGGGCGAGACCCCGGTGCGCTCGCCGCAGGACCTCCAGCGCCTCATGCTCAGCACCGCCGTCGGGCGCCAGTTCCCGGTGACGGTCTATCGCCGCGGCGCGCTGGTCGACGTCGTCGCCACGCTGGCCGAACTCGTCGCCTGACCCCCACCGCCCGCCCCTACCTGGCGGAGCGCTCTAGTATCCGCGCAGGCGCTCGAGCGCCCGCCGCTCGCGCTTGGTGGGCCGCCCCGTCCCCCGGTCCCGCTGCGCGACGACCCCCCGCGCGACGGGCGGCGGGGGCGGCGGGCTCTCGTCGAGCAGCGCCTCGGCGGCCACGGGCGCGCCGACGCGCTTGACCAGGATGCGTCGGACGACGACCACCCGCTCGCGCTCCCCGCCCCGCACGACCACCCGGTCGCCGACCCTGACGGCGGTGGCCGGCTTCGCCCGTTCGCCGTTGACCCGCACGTGCCCCGCCTTGCAGGCCGAGGTCGCCTGGGACCGGCTCTTGAACAGGCGCACGGCCCAGAGCCAGCTGTCCACGCGCGCCTCCGGCGCCTCGGTCACCGCCACCACGCCACGACCCTACGACGCCCTCTCCCGACGGTCCGCCGCGACGAAGGGGTGCGGCCCGCCGTGGCGCCCGCGCGGGTGCGCAGCGTCGACGAGCCGGCCCGGTCTCGCGCGGTCTCAGCCCCGCCCGCCCGGTCTCGCGCGGTCTCAGCCCCGCCGGCCCCGCCCGGTGCCGCGGACCGCCTCGGCGGTCAGCGGGTCCTCGGGCCACGCGTGCTTGGGGTACCGCCCCCGCAGCTCCGCGCGCACCTGCGGATACCCGGTGCGCCAGAACGACGCGAGATCGGTGGTCACGGCGGCGGGGCGGCGCGCGGGCGAGAGCAGGTGCAGCACGAGCGGCACCCGCCCGCCGGCGATCCGCGGGGTCTCGTGCCACCCGAACACCTCCTGGAGGCGGACGGCGAGCACCGGCTCCTCCGCGTCGTAGTCGACGCGCACCTGCGACCCGCTGGGCACGGTCACCCGCTCGGGGGCCAGCTCGTCGAGGCGGGTCGCCTCCGGCCACGGCAGCAGCCGGCGCAGTGCCTGGAGCACGTCGATGCGCCGGAGGTCCTGCGCGCGTCGCACGCGTGCCAGGTCCGGGCCGAGCCAGGCCTCCACGCCGGCGAGCAGTGCCTCGTCGGACACCTCCGGCCACGGCCCGCCGAGCGCCCGGTGGAGAAAGGCCAGCCGCTCGCGCAGCGCGGTGGCGGCGGGCGTCCACGGCAGCGCGGCCAGGCCGTCCTGGGCCAGGCCCTCGCGCACCGCCGCCGCGACGAGGGCCGGGTCGGGCTCGGCGATCGGGGCGGAGGCCAGCTCGATCGCCCCGAGCCACCGCCCCCGCCGGGCCACCACCGCGCCGTCGGCCCAGGTCACGCTCTCCCCCTCCCGCAGCAGCGCGGGCGCCGACTCCACCGCGACGGTCTCGTCGATGGGAGCGGCGGAGCGGATGGTGGCGTCGCGGCGGCCCGCGCCCCGGTCGGCGTCGGCGACGGCGAGCCAGGGCATCCCGGCCAGCGGCGAGCCCGGCGGCAGCGCGGCGCCGGTGCCCGAGGCCATGAGGTAGGTGCCGCCGCCCGGGCGGCGCCGGGCGATGCGGTCGGGGTGGGCCAGGGCGGCCACGGCGCCGACGGCGAGGTCCTCGGGCAGGTCGGTGCCGGCCCCGCCGGCCGGCGCGCCGGCCCCCTCGGGCAGCGCCGCCCGTAGCCGGCGTGCCTCCGCGGCCCACGCCGCGCCGTCCGGGCCGCCGCGGCGCAGGTCGCGCAGCCCCGCGACCAGGTCCGCGCCCGGCGCACGGGCGTCGAGGGACAGCAGGGCGACCACCTCCGCCGCCCGGCGCGCCCCCACGACGTCGACGCCGTCGAGCAGGGCGCGTGCCAGGCGAGGGTCGGCGCCGACGGCGGAGATGCGGCGGCCGCGCGGGGTGACGGTGCCGTCGGGGCGCACCGCCCCCAGGCCGGCGAGGGTCTCGTGGGCGGCGGCCATCGCGGCGGCGGGCGGCGGGTCCGGCAGGGTGAGGCCGGCGCCGCCGGGACTGCCCCAGCAGGCCAGCTCGAGCGCGAAGGCGGTGAGGTCCGCGGTGGCGATCTCGGGCTGGGCGTGCCCGGGCAGATGGGCGTGGTCCGCCTCCGACCAGCACCGGTACACCGCGCCGGGGCCCTCGCGGCCGGCCCGCCCCGCCCGTTGCTCGGCCGCCGCCCGGCTCACGCTCACCGTCACCAGCCCGGCCAGGCCGCGGCGGTGGTCGGTGCGGGGCTCGCGGGAGAAGCCGGCATCCACGACGACCCGCACGCCGGGCACCGTCAGGGACGACTCGGCCACCGCCGTCGCGACGACCACGCGGCGCCGCGGGCCTTCGGTCAGCGCCAGGTCCTGCTCGGGGTGCGGCAGCCGGCCGTGCAGCGGCCGCACGTCGGCGTCCACCCCGGCGAGACGGCGCGCGACCGCGGCCACCTCCCCGGCGCCGGGCACGAAGACGAGCACGTCGCCGGGGCGCTCGGCCAGGGCCCGGCGGGTCGTGGCCGCGACGTGGTCGAGGAAGGCGGGCGTGACGCCGCGCGCGTCGGTGCGCGGCGACGCCGCCGGGCACCAGACCGCCTCCACCGGGTGCAGCACCCCGGGGATCTCGACCACCGGCGCCGGCGCCGGGCCGCCGACCAGCGCCGCGACCCGCTCGGCCGCCACCGTCGCCGACATGGCCACCAGCGGCAGGTCCTCGCGCAGGTTCGTGCGCACGTCGACGAGCAGGGCGAGGACGAGGTCGGCATCGAGGTGGCGCTCGTGGACCTCGTCGAGGACGACGGCGCCGACCCCGGGCAGGTCGGGGTCGCGCTGGAGCCGGCGCAGCAGCACCCCGGTGGTGACGACCTCCACCCGGGTGGCGGCGCTGCGCCGTCGTTCCCCGCGCACCGCGTACCCGACCGTGCGCCCCACCGGCTCCCCCAGCAGCGCCGCGAGGCGCCGGGCCGCCGCCCGCGCCGCCAGCCGCCGCGGCTGGGTGACCACCACGGTGCCGCCCACGGCGGCCGCGAGCGCCGGCGGGACGAGGGTGGTCTTCCCGGTGCCCGGCGGGGCCTGGACCACCGCCGCGCCGTGGTCGCGCACGGCCCGCACCACGTCGGTCAGGCCCGCGCGGACGGGCAGGTCGGGCGGGTCGGCGAGCAGGCGGGCGAGGGGGTCGGGCACGCCACGCAGTCTGCCGCAGCCGGGTGGGGCGAGGACGGCCCGTCCCGGCCGCGGCGCCTGTGGGAAGGCACGGCCCGCGGGGCCCGCCGCTGTGCGGCAGCGACCTTGACGGTCCCTGGGAGCCGCCTTACCGTCGTGCTGCTGATCGACCGAGGGTCGTTCGATCATGCCCTGGAGGCCGCCATGCTCTCCGCCTACAACCCGGTTCCCACGCTCGCGGTCAAGGACCTGGACGCCGCTCGGAAGTTCTACGAGGACACCCTGGGTCTGACCCCGTCCGAGGAGGAGATGCCGGACGGGGTGATGTACACCGCCGGCTCGGGACGGGTGTTCGTCTACCCCTCCTCCTACGCCGGCAGCAACAAGGCCACCTACGTCTCCTTCGACGTCCCCACGGAGAAGTTCGACGAGGAGGTCGCGGCCCTGCGCGGCAAGGTCGACTTCCAGACGTTCGACCTGCCCGGGGCGACCTGGGAGGACGGCGTCGCCCGGAGCGACGAGATGAAGTCCGTCTGGTTCGCCGACCCGGACGGCAACATCCTCAACATCAGCGTCCGGCTGTAGGCGACGCGCCGCCCATCGTGCCCAGCCGCCTCACCTTCGCGGCCCTGAACGGGGTGCACCGCGCGTTGCAGCGCGTCAGTGGCGGGCGGCTCGGGTGGCGGGTGGCGCGGATGGACGTCGTCGAGCTGACCACGACCGGCCGGCGCTCGGGCCGGCCGCACACCGTGCTGCTCACCGTCCCGCTGCGGGTCGACGGGCGCGCGGTGCTCGTCGCCTCCCGCGGCGGGGACGACCGCCCGCCCGACTGGCTGCTCAACCTTCAGGCCGACCCCGTCGTGCGTGTGCGTGAGGGCACGGCGCGACATGGCGAGGGCGCGGGACGAGGAGACGGCGGCACGGCACCACGCGGCGAGGGCGCGGGACGAGGTGGCGGCGGCACGCACGTGCGCGACGGTGAGGGGCGGCGGATGCGGGCCCGGGTCGCGACGGCGGCGGAGCGGGCCGCCTGGTGGCCGCGGGTCACCGCGGTCTACCGGGGCTACCGCGGGTACCAGGAGCGCACGGCACGCGAGATCGCGCTCGTGGTGCTCGAGCCGGAGGGGCCCGGGCGGCCCGCTGATGACTAGCCTGTCCGGGTGAGGCGCAACCGCGACGGCGGCGGCCAGACCCGCCGACGGCAGCTCCTGGGCCAGCTCTCCGAACCGCTGCGCCGCTACCTGCGCACCGAGTCCGGCGGCGCCACGCTGCTGCTGGGGGCCACCGTCGTCGCCCTGCTCTGGGCCAACTCGCCCTGGTCCGGCGCCTACGAGGGGCTGTGGGCCACCCCGGTCGCGCTGCGGGTGGGCGAGGCCACGCTGGCGATGGACCTGGGCCACTGGGTCAACGACGGCCTCATGGCGGTGTTCTTCCTCGTCATCGGGCTGGAGGTGCGCCGCGACCTGGCCGTCGGGGAGCTCACGGACCGCCGCCGGGTCGTCCTGCCGCTCGTCGCCGGGATCGGCGGGATGGTCGTCCCCGCCCTGCTGTACCTGCTCGTCGTGCGCGGCGGGGAGGCGGCGGCCGGGTGGGGCATCGTCATCGGCACCGACACCGCCTTCCTGCTCGGCACGCTCGCCCTCGTGGGCCCGAGCGCGTCGACCCAGCTGCGCGTCTTCCTCCTGACCCTCACCGTCGTCGACGACATCGTCGCGGTGACCGTCATCGCCGTGGCCTACTCCGGCCCGCCGGAGGTCGGCGGGCTCGCCGCGGCGGCCGCGTGCGTCGTCGCCCTGGCGGTCATGGCCCGGATCGGGGTCTGGCGCACCTGGCCCTACGCCCTGGCCACCCTGGCGCTGTGGGGCGCCACGCTGGCCGCGGGCGTGCACGGGTCGCTCGCCGGCATGGTCGCCGGGCTGCTCATCCCCGCCTACCCGCCGCGCCGCGCCGAGGTGGAGACGGCGGCCGGGCGGTTCCGGGCCTTCCGGCAGTCCCCGCTGGCCGACGTCGGACGCTCGGCCCAGGTCGCCCTCGCCCGGGCCGTGCCGGTCAACGAGCGGCTCCAGCTCGTGCTGCACCCGTGGGCGAGCTACGTCGTCGTGCCGCTCTTCGCCCTGGCCAACGCCGGGGTGGACCTGCGCGGCGGCGTGCTCGGTGCGGCGCTGACCTCGGCCCTGACGTGGGCCGTCGTCGTCGGGCTGGTCGTGGGCAAGTTCGTGGGCATCGGGGCGACGACGCTCGGCGGGTCGGCCCTCGGCCTCGGGCGCCTGCCCCAGGGCGTGGGGCCGGGCCAGGCGCTGGGCGGGGCGGCCCTGTCCGGCATCGGGTTCACCGTCGCCCTGCTCATCGCCGGCCTCGCCTTCGACCGGACCGCGCTGCGCGACGACGCCACGGTCGGCGTCCTGCTCGCCCTGCCGCTGGCCACCGGGCTGGGCTGGCTGGTGTTCAGGCTCGCGGCCGTCCTCCACGGGGAGACGACGGCGGACCTGCCCACGGCCCTCGACCGGCCGGTGGACCCCGCCCGCGACCACGTCCGCGGCCCGGCGGCCGCGCCGGTCACGCTCGTCGAGTACGGCGACTTCGAGTGCCCGTTCTGCGCCAAGGCCACCGGCGCGGCCCGGGAGGTGCGCGCCCACTTCGGCGCCGACCTGCGCTACGTCTTCCGGCACCTGCCCCTGCCGGACGTCCACCCGCACGCCGAGCTAGCCGCCGCGGCGGCCGAGGCGGCCGGCGCCCAGGGGATGTTCTGGGAGATGCACGACCTCCTCTTCGCCCACCAGGACGAGCTCGAGCTCGCCGACCTCGCCGGGTACGCGGGCGAGCTGGGCCTCGACGTCGAGGCGTTCCTCCGCGACGTGGACGGGCAGCGCCACGCCGCCCAGATCCGCGAGGACGTGGCCAGCGCGGAGGCGAGCGGCGCGCGCGGGACCCCGACCTTCTTCGTCGGTGACCGGCGCCACGTGGGGCCCTACGACGCCCAGACCCTCATCGCCGCGCTCGAGGCCGCGCGTGCCCCGGTCGGCGCGTCCCCACCCGGCTGACGAGCAGGGCGCAGCACCGGCGGCGCCGCACCACACCCCGGGGCCGCACCACACCCCGGGCCGCGCCCGGCTCGCCAGGCCGCCGCGAGCCGAGCCGGATTTGTCCCGTAACCTCACCCCATGAACGCGCTGGCACGCCACAACGTCCGGTCGAGCGGGCGGGCCGACGGCCCGACGATGCTCTTCGCCCACGGCTTCGGCTGCGACCAGGGCATGTGGCGCTACGTCGCGCCGGAGTTCGAGGCCAGCCACCGGGTGGTGCTGTTCGACCACGTCGGCGCCGGCGGCTCCGACGCCACCGCCTTCGACCCCGTGCGCTACAGCAGCCTGGACGGGTACGCCGCCGACGTCGTCGAGATCCTCGACGCCCTCGACGCCGGCCCGGTGACCTTCGTGGGCCACTCGGTCAGCGCGATGATCGGCGTGCTGGCGGCGCGCGAGCGCCCGGAACTGTTCGACCGGCTCGTGCTGGTCGGCCCCAGCCCGCGCTACATCGACGACGACGGGTACCGCGGCGGGTTCACCCAGGCCGAGATCGACGAGCTGCTCGAGACGATGGACGACAACTACCTCGGCTGGTCCGCCCACGTGGCCCCGCTGATCATGGGCCGTCCGGACCGGCCCGACCTCGGCGAGGAGCTCACGTCGAGCTTCTGCGCCATGGACCCGGCCATCGCCCGCCGCTTCGCGCGCACCACGTTCCTCTCGGACAACCGCCGCGACCTGCCCGACGTGCAGACCCCCGCCCTCGTGGTCCAGTGCCGCGAGGACATCATCGCCCCGGTCGAGGTGGGCACCTACGTCCACGAGAACCTCACCGCGAGCGACTTCGTGATGCTCGACGCGGTCGGCCACTGCCCCAACCTCAGCGCGCCCGACCAGCTGACCCGGGCGATGCGCGAGTACCTCGCCGCGTGAGCGTCGACCGCGAGCACGCCTGGGACGAGGCGCCGACGGCGCTGCTCACCCTGGACCGCGACGGCACCGTCGTCGACGCCAACGCCACCTTCCTGGAGTGGGTGGGCCGGGCACGCGCCGACGTCGTCGGCCGGGCCCGGCTGAGCCAGCTGCTGTCGGTGGGCGGCCGGATCTACTGGGAGACCCACCTGGCGCCGATGCTGCACGCCGACGGCCGGGCCGAGGAGGTGGCCCTCGAGCTGCGCGGCCCGGACGGGCGCCTGCCGGTGCTGCTCACGGCGGTCGTCACGCCCTTCCCCGCGCCGCCGGGCACCGCCCCGGTCGTCCAGGTCGCGCTGTCCAGCGCCCGCGAGCGGTCACGGTACGAGCGCGAGCTGCTCGCCGCCCGCCGCGCCGCCGAGGACGCGGCCGGCCGCACCCGCGTGCTGCAGGAGGTCACCTCGGCGCTGTCGGGCGCCGTCGGCGTGGCCGGGGTGGTCCAGGCCCTGCTCGACGCGGCCACCACCCGGCTGGGGGCCGCGGCCGCGACCTTCTGGCGCTGGGACCGCAGCGCCGGGCCGGTGGCCTACGCCACCTCGGGCGAGGAGCCGGGGGACGCGCCGCCCCCGGCGGTCGACCCGGGTCTGCGGATGGCGACGGCGGACGGCGAGCGCGTCGTGGTGCCCGCGCACGGCCAGTCGCGGCTGCGCGGGCTGCTCTCGCTCGCCCCGCGCCGGGACCCCGGCATGGACCCGCTGGACCTGGACTTCCTCACCGCCGTCGGCCAGCAGGCGGGCCTCGCCCTGGACCGGGCGCAGATGTTCGAGCGTCACGCCGCCGTGGCGCACGAGCTGCAGCGCTCGCTCCTGGCCACCACGGTCCCGCAGGACCCGCGCTTCGACGTCGCCACCTCCTACCGGCCGGGCGTGGAGACGCTCGAGGTCGGCGGGGACTTCTACGACGCCTTCCTCGTCGACGACGACGTCCTCGCCGTGGTCGTCGGCGACGTGGTGGGGCGCGGCCTGCCGGCGGCCAGCGCGATGGGGCAGCTGCGCAGCGCGGTGCGGGCCGTCGCCGGGCCCGACGTCGGCCCGGCGGCGCTGGTCTCCCGCCTGGACCGGTTCGTCCACCAGGTGCCGGCGGCCGCGTCGGCGACCCTCGCCTACGCCGAGGTCCGGCTGAGCACCGGGCACGTGCGGCTCGCCTGCGCCGGGCACCTGCCGCCGGTGCTGCTGCCGGCCCGCGGCGCCCCGGGGCTGGTGTGGGAGGGCCGCTCGACGCCGCTCGGGCTGGTCCTGCCGTCCGGGCGCAGCGAGGCCGAGCTGCGGCTCGAGCCGGGCGACCGTGTGCTGCTGTACACCGACGGGCTGGTCGAGCGCCGGCACCAGTCCCTGCGCGACGGGCTCGGCGTGCTGGTCGGCCGGGCTGCGGCCGCGGGCGCGCTCGCCCCCGCGGAGGCCGTGCAGACCCTCACCGACGGGTTCCTGCAGGACCAGCGCGGCCACGACGACGTCTGCGTCCTGCTGCTCACCTGGCACGGGGAGGGCGGCGCGCCGACCGCGGCCCCGACCGCCGGCTAGGGGCGACTCACTCCGCGCTGGTGGTCCCCTGCGCCGCGCCGGCGGCCTCGGGCTGGCCGTTGGCCGCGGTACCGGGCTGGCCCGCCCCGCCCGTCGGCGCCTGCTGGGGCGCCTGCTGCTGCGGGGCCGGGGCCGGCTGCTGCGGCGCGGGGCTCTGCTCGGGCGCCGGAGTCTCCCCGGGCGCCGGGCTCGGCTCGGGCGCCTGGGTCGGCGCGGGCGTGGGCTCCCCGGGCGCCGTGGTCGCCGTCGGGGCCGGCGTGGGCGTGCTCCCGGGCCCCGGGGTGGAGCTGGGCGCCTCGGACGGGCCCTGGCCGGGGGTGGCGGGCGCCGCGGGCGTCTCGCGGGAGGTGGTCCCGGAGCTCACCCCGATCGTCGTGCCGCTGCCCTGCTCGTTCCGCACGACGTCGCTCAGCGGCTTGCCGGCCGCGACCTCGACGAGCGTGACGGCCCCGATGATCACGACGAAGACCCCGAGCACCATCGCGACCAGCCGACGGTAGCCGTAGCGCTCGACGACGGCGCGCCACGCGGCGCGCCACTTCCCGTCCTCGGGCTGCGCCGCGGCGCCCGCCTGCGCAGCGGCGACGGTGGCGCCGTCGTCGACGCGGGTGGGGCTTCCGGTCTCCGACCGGGGCCGGGGGCCGTGGGTGGCGCCCTGACGGCGGGTGCTCATCACGGTGGTCGTCCGGGTGCCCAGCGCCCGCGCCCGCACGAGCGGGGCCGCGGCGCTGACCCTGTCCGCCGTGCGACGCAGGGAGGTCGTGTAGATGTAGCTGCCCAGCACCGTGACGATGCTCGACAGTGCGGCCCCGATGATCGTCCCGGCCACGCCGAGGTAGGAGGCGAGGGACGTCGTGGTCACCGCGGCCAGCGCACCCGCGGTGAGCTGCGTGGCCGAAGGGCGGTCCGATGTCTTCTTCTCGGGTTCCGGCGTCTCCTTGACGGCGGTCGCCGCGGTGACGGCGCCGTCGGGCTCCGGCGGGGACGAGGGGCGAGGGCGGTTCTGGTCGTGCGACATCAGGACCAGGCTAAGTACGCTCCGCCCCCTCGCGGCAGCGGTTGGGGGATGCGAACGCGTCACACCGACGGGTGATGCGTCACACCCGCCGGAGCCCTTCACACGGTCGCTACACCAGCCGGTCGATGCGCTGCAGCATGTCGATGCTGGGGAACCGGTCCGCGCGGACGCGGTCGAGCAGCTCCTCGACGTAGATCGGCACCTCTCGGGGCTCGAGCAGGGACTCGATCATGTCCAGCATGGTCGCCGAGGGGTACGGGTCGTCGTGGACCTTCTCCATCAGCGCACGCAGCAGCGCGGACCGGACGTCGTACGTCTTCTGCTCGGAGGGCATCTCCCACTCCTTCGAGGTGCAGCCGTGAAATTCGCCGGACGTCCCCAGGCTAGGGACCCGGCCGGGTCCCGTCGCGGCGAGCCGGCGGCCGTCAGCAGCGGCTGCGCGGCGGGCGGGCGTGAGCAGCCGCGGGGAGGCGGGCGACCGTCAGTAGCCGCGGCCCAGGTCCACGGCGGTCTCCGGCACGACACCGGCGGCCAGCAGGTCGCGGTTGCGGACGATCTCGGGGGCGACGTCGTCGGGCAGCGTGGGCCCGGAGACGTGCGGGGTGAGGGTCACGCGGGGGTGCGACCAGCGCCAGTCCCCCGCCGGCAGCGGCTCGGTCTCGACCACGTCGAGGACGGCGCGGCGCACCCGGCCGGCGTCCAGCGCGCCGCGCAGGGCGACCGGGTCCACGCACGCGCCGCGCCCGACGTTGACGACCAGGGCGCCGCGCAGGCGCCGGAGCAGCGCCTCCCCCACCAGGCCCCGGGTCGCCGCGGTCAGCGGCAGGGCGCAGACGAGGACGTCGCAGGCCGGCAGCACCGCGGGCAGCGCGGCGAGCCCGACGACGTCGTCGAACGCCGGGCGGGGCGTGCCGCTGCGGCTGGCGCCGACCACGCGCAGGCCCGCCGCGCGCAGCGCCGCGGCCACCCCCGCGCCGATGGCGCCGGTGCCGAGCACGACGGCGGTGCGGCCGGGCACGTCGTCCGCGGGCAGCTGGCGCCACTCGCCCCGGTCCTGCTGCGCGCGGTAGTCACCCAGCCGCAGGACGTCGTCGAGCACGTGCGCGAGGACGTAGGCACCGATGCGGGCCGGCATGGCGCCGATGGTGCGGGTCAGCACGAGCGGGCCGGGCGCGTCGGCCAGGGCGCCGACGATCGCGTCCACGCCGGCGGCCATGCTGTGCACCCACCGCACCCGGGAGCGGGGCAGGTTGGCCGGCAGGGCGCTGCCGGACCAGCTGTCGGCCCAGGCCAGGTCCTCGGCCGCGAGCGGGCCCGCGGGCACCACCCGGGTGGCGAGGTCGGGGGCCAGCTCGGCGAGCCGCTCCGCCACCGGCGCCGCCAGCGGCCCGGACAAGATCATGCGCGCGGCCGGCGCCGTCGTCGTGCCCTCCACGTGTCCCTCCGTCCGCGGCCGGCGGCCGCACCGGGAGTGTAGACGCGCCGGGACCGGCGACGGCGTCACGCCCCCGGCGTCAGGCCCCCAGGCCGCGCAGCACGAGGTCCACGAGGCTGGTGACGTACTCCTCGAGGCCCGCGGCGAGCTCCTCGCGCGGCGCCCCCGCGCGGGCCATGAGGAAGTGGAAGTACACCGTGCCCTCGATGGCGTCCACCAGCTGCGCGGTCGACGTCGACGGCGGCAGCTCGCCGTCGGCGATGGCCCGGTCGACCCGGGCGACCAGGGCGAGCACCTCGTGGGTGATGCTCTCGTCGCGGATCTCGGCGAACTCGGCCGGGTTGGCCACGGCGGCGGAGACGACGTTGGCGATCATCGGCCCGTGCGGGCCGAGCATCAGCTCCGCCCGGCCGCGGGCGTGGGCGATGAGGTAGTCGCGGATGCCCAGGTCCGGGGCCGGGTTGACGTGCCCGACCTCGAGGTGGCGGACGGCGTCGAGGAGCAGGGCGTGCTTGTCCTTCCAGCGCAGGTAGATGGAGGACTTGCCGATCCCCGCGTGGGAGGCCACGGCGTCCAGGCTCACGCCGGCCCAGCCGCGCTGGCCGAAGAGGTCCAGGACCGCCCGGTAGGCGCGATCCTCGGTGTCGGCGTGTCGCGGGCGGCCCGGGCCCCGCTTGGCCGCCTGCGCCGCGTCGTCGGCAACTGCCTGTGGTTGCGTCATGTCCCCGCCCTTTCGTCGGGTGGAGAGTAGATCAGCAACGGCTGTGAGGAGCCTGAATTGCGACGTGTCGCCGCCGGATCTTGTGCTGTGGACCGAAAAGGGGCTCGGCGGCGCCCGTCAGGCCCGCTCCAGCAGCACCATGACCTCGTAGTGCGACGTCTGCGGGAACATGTCCAGCACCCGCGCCCGGAGGGGGCGCAGGGAGGGTATCGCGGCCAGGTCGCGCGCCAGCGAGGCGGCGTTGCAGCTGGAGTAGACGACGTGCCGCACCGGGGCGGCCTCGAGCCACCCGCTCAGCTCGGGGCCGATGCCGCGTCGGGGCGGGTTGACGATGACCAGCTCGGGCGGGGCCTGCGCGCCGAGCGCGAAGGCGGTGGCGTCGCCGGCCTCGAAGCGCACCCGGTCCAGCCCGGCCTCGCGGGCGCTCAGCCGCCCGCTGGCCACCGCCTCCCGGCTCGTCTCGATGCCGAGCACGTCCCGGCCACCGGCGGCGGCGTGCAGGGCGAAGCCGCCGACGCCGCAGTACAGGTCCCACACCGACGCCGGCGCCAGCTCCTCCACCCACTCCCGGCCCTGGCGGTACAGCGCCGCGGCGACGTCGGTGTTGGTCTGGAAGAAGCTCTGCGGGCGCAGGTGCAGGGCGATCCCGTTGACCCGCATGGGCAAGGTGGCCTGCTCGGTCAGGACGATCTCGCGCTCCCCCTCGAGCACGGCCTTGTGCTCGGGCTGGAGGTTGACGGAGACGACCCGCAGCTGCGGCAGCTCGCGCCGCAGCGCCGGCAGGTGCTTGCGCAGGCGCCCCAGGGGCTCCTCCGAGCGCAGCACGAACCGGAGCATGAGCTCGCCGTCCGGCGACTCGGTGACCAGCAGGTACTTCAGCTCGCCGCGGCGGCGCGGGACGTCGTAGGGGGTGAGCCTGGCCCGGGTGACGAATGCGGCGAGCGTGGGCAGGACCGCCTGGAGGCCAGGGGTGCACAGGCCGCACGCGCGCAGGTCCACGCCGCGGCCGTCCCGGTCCAGGATGCCGAGCGTGGGCGCGTCGACGGTGCCGGCCACCACCATCTTGGCCTTGTTGCGGTACCCGGACTCCCGGCTGGCCACGGGCGGCAGCCACGCGATGTCGCGGTGGTCCGCGAGCAGGTCCCGGCAGTGGCGCTCCTTGCCGGCAAGCTGCGCGGCGTACGGCTGGCCCATGAGGGTGCAGGAACGGCAGCGGGCGGCGTCGAAGTAGGAGCACTGCATGGCCCGGCCAGCGTAGTGCCGCCGCCCGGGGCGGCGGGCGTGAGCCGCACCACGTCGACCGGCCCGGCCGCGCGCCGGGCGGTGGCCCGCGAGAGCCGGCGCCGGGCTCAGAGCCGGCGCAGGGTCTCCGGGTCGGCCGCGCCGCCGTAGTACTTCTCGAGCACCTCCTGGAAGACCGGCTCGTCGGGCGCGGCGCGGGCGAACAGCGTCATCGACGAGCGCAGCTTCATCGCGTCGGTGGGGCCGAAGACCTCCTCCGCCGACGGCGCGTCGCTCCCGGCGACGACGGCGGCGCACTCGCGCAGCCGGGCGCCCAGGACCGGGTGACGCAGGTAGGCACGTGCCTCGTCCAGGGAGGCGATGGCGTAGCGCTGGGCCATCGGGCTGCGGCCCAGCCCGGCCAGCTGCGGGAAGACGAACCACATCCAGTGGCTGGTCTTGCGCCCGCGCCGCACCTCCGCCAGCGCCTGGTCGTAGGTGCCGCCGCCGTCCTGGGCGGTGACGAAGCGCTGCAGGTCGTACTCGTCCACGTCCCCTCCCCCGCTCGTCAGTGCCCGAAGGCCTCCGCGAGCCACCACGACGGCTCGTCGGCGACCACCTTGGCATCGACGAGCAGCGGCGTCGCGCGCGGGCCGTCCAGCCACTGCCGGACTCCGGCGAGGTCGCCCGGGCCGCGCACGGTGACGGCGGTGAACCCGTACCCGCGGCCGACGGCCGCGATGTCGGTGGGCGGGAAGGTCACCGTGTCCAGCGGCTCCCCGGCGTCGGCGAAGTGGTGCACCTCGGCGCCGTAGGCGTCGTCGTTGTAGACCACGACGACCATCGGCAGGCCCAGGCGCCGCACCGTCTCCAGCTCCGCGGCCGCCATCAGCGCACCGCCGTCGCCGAGGGCCGCCACCGGGAGCCGGTCGGGCCGGGCCAGGGCGGCGCCGACGGCGGTGGCCAGACCCAGCCCGATCGACTGGAACGCCTGGGTGAAGCAGAAGCCCTGCTCGTCGGGCACGGAGAGGAACATGCTCGGGTAGCCCATGAAGTTGCCCGAGTCGACGGCGACGACCCGCTCGGCCGGCAGCAGGTCGTCCAGCGCGGTGGTCAGGGTGCGCGGGTCGATGCGCCCGCCGCCGGTGCGGTCCTCGACGGGCACGTCGCGCCAGCGCCCGCCGGTCGCGAGGCGGTCGAGCACCTCGGGCGTGCGGTAGCCGGTCACCGGTGCCCCCAGGACGGCTAGCGCGGCGTCCGCCGCCGTCGGCACGTCCCCGAGCACCGCCAGGTCCAGCCGACGCTGGCGGCCGAGCGCCTCGGGGGTGTCGTCGACCTGGACGACCGCGGCGCCCTCGCCGATGAGGCGGCCGTGGCGCATGGTCCACATGTTCAGCGAGCAGCCCCAGCCGACGATGAGGTCGGCGCCGCGGATGAGGTCGGCCGCCACCGGGGTGGAGAAGCCGCCGGAGACGTCGAGCGCCCAGGCGTCGTCGTGGAAGAGCCCCTTGGCGACGGCGGAGGTGGCCAGCAGCGCGCCGCAGCGGTGCGCGAGGGCGCCCAGCGCGGCCTTGGCGTGGGCAGAGCGGGCCCCGCGCCCGGCGACGAACACCGGCCGGCGGGCCGCCCGGAGCAGGTCCACCAGGCGGTCGAGCTCCTCGGCGGGCGGCTCGGCGGGGACCGGCGGGGCGGGCAGGCGCACCGGCTCGGGCGCCGGGGCGGGCAGGTCCTGGACGTCGAGCGGGAGGTTGAGCAGCACCGTGCGGCGCTGGTGCACCGCCGTCGCCACGGCCGCCGTCGTCTCCTCGACGGCCCGCTCCGGCGCGGTGACGCGGGCGGGGACGGCGCCGACGGCGCGGGCGAGGGCGTCCTGGTCGACGGCGAAGTTCGACGTCGGCGAGGTGGCCTCGGCGGCCAGGACGACCAGCGGGGTGCGGCTCTTCGCGGCCTCGGCGACCCCCGTCATGGCGTTGGTCAGGCCGCAGCCCTGGTGGACGGTGAGGGCGGCGGGCGCGCCGGCGGTGCGGGCGTAGGCGTCGGCCATGGTGGCCGCGCCACCCTCGTGGCGCGCGGCGACGAACCGGGCGCCGGCGGCCACCATCGCGTTGGTGACGTGGAAGTTGCCCGAGCCGACGACGCCGAAGACGTGGTCGACGCCGAGCTCGACGAGCGTGCGGCCGACCGCCTGGCTGACCCGCACGATCAGTCCTCGACGAGGGCGAGCACCCGTGCCGGGGAGCCGGAGCCGCCGACGATCTTCAGCGGGGCGGCGACCACGACGGCGCCGGTGGGCGGGAGCTGGTCGAGGTTCTGCAGCTGGGCGAGGCCGTACTTGCCGTTGCCGAGCAGGAAGGCGTGACAGGGGAACTCCGGGTCAAACGAGCCGGGGGGCAGGACGGGCATCGTTGCTCCTGGGGGCGGCGCGTGGGCGGGGCTCGGGGGTCGTGTGACCGAGAACATAGCGGACCGCTGCTCGCGAGCGTCCCACCGAGCCATGCCGAGCCGCCCGGCCGGCGCGCGGGTGCGGCCGGCGCCCCCGGAAGTGGCCCGTACCGGCGTGACCCGGGCGGGGTTAAGCTCGACGGACCGCAGCCCCGTCCCGTCGAGGGTGATCCCCATGGCCGTCCTGGTCGTCGCCCGGTTCGCCGGAGATGCCGACAGCCTCGTCGGCCTGATCCACGAGCATGTGGAGCCGGTGATGCTCGAGGTCGCCCCCGCGCACGGCGTGCGGTGGCACACCATGTCCAAGACGTCCGAGGGTGTCCTCGTGGTCGACGTGTGGGACGCCCCGGACGGCCTCCAGCGCGCGATGGCGGAGCCCGCCATCCAGCAGGCCTTCGCCGCGGGCGGCATCCCGCAGCCGCAGATCGACGTCTACGAGCTCGTGGACCACCGCAGCTTCTGAGCTCACGCTCGTCGGCAGTGCCTCCGAGGCACGACGCCGTCTCACCCCCAGCCAGCCCGGTCGCCTGCGAGCCGAAGACTTCGTACGGATAACAACCAAGAGGCTCTGGTTACCCGCACGAATTCTTCGGCTTGGTCATCCTCGCCTCCCCCGTCCTCCCTCCTGGGCGTTCCCGACCTCTCGGCGAGCTCGAGGACGCCGAGCCGCCGTCCCACGTCGCGTGCCTCGTCGACACCTGCCCGCCCGATGCGGTAGGAATCGGACGGGGAGGTCAACAGTGGCGAAGTGGAGCGACGCGGCGTCGGACGCCGCCGTCGAGGAGATCCGTCGCTTCTCCCGCTGGCCATGGGTCGTGGGCGCCGTCGCGATGGTTCTCGTCGTCCTCGCCGTCATCGGGCAGGTGAGCTACGACGCCGCCACCGGCCGGCTCGTCGCCGACCCCGGCTCCTCCGCCGAGACCTATCCGTGGAAGCTCGAGGACCCGCCCGTCGTCACCGCCGCGGACGGGACGTGGTCGGGCACCGGGAGCGCGCTCATCCAGCTGGACCAGCCGCCCGGCCAGGTCGTCCCGCGCGAGGTCACCGTCGAGCACGGCCGGGTGAACCTCAGCGTCACCAAGGCCGCGCCCCAGCTGTCGCTCCCGGCCCGGGACCGCGAGTGGCCGCGCTACGTCGACTACCTCTCCCCCAGCGCCGGGCCGGCGATCGTCGTGCCGCCGGCCCAGGAGCGTGTCGAGCTGTGGGTCCAGGGCGAGGGCGAGTGGGCGCTGAGCATCGAGGACCTGCGCCCGCAGCCGCTCGAGACCGCCCACGACGGCACCGGCAACGCCGTCCTGCAGTACACCGGGGACTCCCTCAGCGCCCGGTTCGTCCACCGGGGGAACGGCGTCTTCACCGTGACGGTCCACACCGACGACGGCGCCGACACCGCGATCATCGAGTCCGGCGACGTCGACCGGCGCCTGTCGTGGGACGAGTCCTCCAGCGTGCTCTTCGCGATCGAGTCCACCGGCGAGGGCGCGTGGACCGTCGCCGTCGACCAGCTCGCCGCCGCCCCGGCCGCGACGGCCGGCAGCCCCGAGGAAGGAACCGCCCCATGACGGCGCCGCCGTTCGCCCACACGCTCGACCAGGTCTTCAAGGCCCGGCTCCCCCTGCTCTACGTCGAGACCAGCGAGGAGGTGCGGGTCCAGCAGGCCATCGCCGCGGCGGCCGCCGGGCTGCGCCGCCCCCGCCAGGTGTGGACCTGGACGGCGGCCACCGGCCTGGCCGACCCCGCCGGGACGATCCAGGCGGGCACCACCCAGCCCGCCCGGGCCCTCGAGCACGCGGTCGGCGTGCAGGAGAACGCCGTCTTCGTCTTCTGCGACCTGCACGCCTGGTTCGGCACGGAGCACCGCCCCGCCGACCCGGCGGTGGTGCGCAAGGTCCGCGAGACCGCCCTGGAGTTCCGGCACGGCGAGGCCTCCCGAGCGCTGATCGTCACGTCCCCGGTCCGGGCCATCCCGCCCGAGCTGGACAAGCTCGTCCACCTGCTCGACTTCCCCCTGCCCACCCGCGACGAGCTGCGCGACCTGCTGCGCGCCATGATCGAGAACAACACCTCCGGCGACGGCGGCATCACCGTCGGGGCGGACGACGCCGAGCTCGAGACGCTCGTGCAGGCGGCCCTCGGGCTGACGATGTCGGAGGCGGAGGACGCCTTCGCGCGCGCCATGGTCGACGACGGCCGCCTCACCGGCGCCGACGCCGACGTCGTGCTCGACGAGAAGCGGCAGGCGGTGCGCAAGTCCGGGCTGCTGGAGTTCCTCGACCCCGGCCTCGACCTCGACAAGGTCGGCGGGCTCAACAACATCAAGCGGTGGCTGGGCCGGCGCCAGGGCACCTGGCGCTCCGAGGCCGAGCGGTTCGGGCTGCCCGCCCCCCGCGGCGTGCTCATCACCGGCGTGCCCGGGTGCGGGAAGTCGCTGACGGCCAAGGCCACCGCGGCCTCGTGGGGCCTGCCGCTGCTGCGCCTCGACATCGGTCGGGTGTTCCAGGGTCTGGTCGGCTCCAGCGAGCAGAACCTGCGCACCGCCATCGCCACCGCCGAGGCCGTGGCGCCGTGCGTGCTGTGGGTCGACGAGATCGAGAAGGGCTTCTCGAACACCACCGGCACCGGCGACTCCGGCACGACCGCCCGCGTCTTCGGCACGTTCCTCACCTGGCTGCAGGAGAAGGAGAAGTCCGTGTTCGTCGTCGCGACGGCGAACGCCATCGACGTCCTTCCCCCGGAGTTCCTGCGCAAGGGCCGCTTCGACGAGATCTTCTTCGTCGACCTGCCCACCGTCGCCGAGCGCGAGGCGATCTGGGCGATCCAGATGCGCTCGCGCGCCACCGCCGAGAACGGGCTGGAGGCGGTGGCCGCAGACCCCGACGCGCTGGCCCGGCTCGTGGCGGCCAGCGAGAACTACTCCGGCGCCGAGATCGCCCAGGCGGTGGTGGTCGCCCTGTACGAGGCCTTTACGGACCGCCGGGCGGTCACGGTGGGGGACCTCGAGCAGGCGGTGACCGACATGATCCCGCTCGCCGTGACCCAGGCCGAGGACGTCCAGGCGATCCGTGACTGGGCAGCCACCCGCGCGGTGCGCGCCACCGGCGGGGAGGACCTCGACGCCACCGAGGTGGGCGAGCGGCGCGAGCCGGCCGGGCGGGCGCTGTCGACCGGCCGCGGCGGCCGCACGGTGGACTTCTGAGAGGCGGAGGGTCCATGGACAAGCAGCTCATCGTGCAGGTGCGCCCGGACGGGACCGTCCGGGCCGAGACCGTCGGCATGGCCGGGGAGGAGTGCCTGGACTACATCACCGCCCTCGAAGACCTGCTCGACGCCGAGACGACGGAGTCGGCCTTCACCGCCGACTACCACCGGGTGGCCGCGGAGCAGTCCGTCGAGGGCCGGCAGTGGGAGACCACGTGACGGTGCCCGCGGCCACCCCGGCACCCGTCTCCCCCGGCGCCGCGTCGACGACCCCGCTCGCGCCGGCCGCCCCGCCCGCCGCGGCCACGCCTCCGCCGGCGTCCCCGGCGGGGCGGCTGCGCTGGGCCCGGTTCCTGCCCGCCACCGTGGCCGAGGGGCCCGGGCGCCGCGCCGCGCTGTGGGTCCAGGGCTGTCGCATCCACTGCCCCGGCTGCTTCAACCCCGAGCTGTGGGCAGCCCGGGGCGGGCGCGTGGACGACCCCGCCGCGCTCGCCGCCCGGCTGCTCGCCCAGGCACAGGACGGCGGCGTCGAGGGGCTCACCCTGCTCGGCGGCGAGCCGTTCGACCAGGCCGCCGCGCTCGCCGTCGTCGCCCGCGCCTTCCGGGAGGCCGGGCTGACGGTGATGACCTTCACCGGGTACCGCCACCCCTCGCTGACCGCGTGGGCCGACGACGGCCGCGAGGACGTGGCCGCGCTCCTCGCGGCCACGGATCTGCTCGTCGACGGGCCGTACCTGCGCGACCATCCCGACCGGCGCCGCCCATGGCTCGGCTCGACCAACCAGGGCCTGCGGGCCCTGACGCCCGCCTACGCCGCGGAGGTTGCCCGCCTCGAGCGGGAGGGCGGGGCCGACCGCGTCGAGCTGCGGCTGACGCGCGACGGCGGGATCGAGGTCAACGGCTGGGCGGAGGTCGCCGCCCTGGAAGAGCTGCTCGACGGGCTCGACGGCGCCCGGCTCGCCCGGCTCCGCCGTCCGACCGGCCCTCACCTCACCCGGACGACGGAAGGAGCTCCGCGATGAGCGTGTCCCTGATCCTGCTGCCCATCGGCCTGCTGGCCGCGGCCGCCGGCGGCGTGGCCGAGGTCGCTGCGGCCGGCGCCCGGGCCGTGGAGGACGCCGAGGCCGCCGCGCACCGGCCGGTGCGCGTGCGGACGCGCATGAAGGACGTCGGGCTGCTCGCCGCGGCGCTGCGGTCCCTCGGGGCGGTCGACGTCACCACCGACCACGGGGAGGTGAGCGGCACGGTGGGCGACGCCGTGGTGACGATGCGGCTGACCGAGGCAGAGGTCTGGGAGGCCCACGTGGCCGGCGCGGCCGGGCAGGAGGTCAGCGAGGCAGAGGCCACGGCGCTCGTCCAGGAGCTCGACGGCGCCTATGCCGCCATGGTGCAGCAGGCGGTCGCGCGCAAGATCCGGGAACGGGCGGACGCCGCCGGATTCGAGCTGACCTCCGAGCACGTCGAGCGCGACGACACCCTCACCATGGTGCTCACCGTGAAGGACCACGCATGACCGCCGGCGGCGTGCGGTGAGCGTGCAGCTGGTGCCACCACGGGCCTGGCTGTGGTGGATGAGCTCGTGGATCGTCTTCACGTTCTTCGCCGGGCACACCACCTGGGTCGCGTTCGGGATCGTGGGGCTGGCCGCCCGCCGCGGACGATGGGTGGTGGCGGCGGTCGCCTACCTCGTCGCGACGCTGGTCCTCGGCAGCGGCGAGCTGGGCGCCTGGGGCATCGTCGCCCGCGGCGTCCTCTGCCTCATCGGGATCGTGCACGCCCTCGTGGTGAACCGCCGCTGGCTGGCCATCATGTGGGGCCGGCGCGAGGCCCGGGCGACGGACGAGGCGCGCAAGCAGGCCCGGCCACGCTCGCGCCGCCAGGGGCGAGGCGGCGCCGGCACCTCCCGGCGCCAGAACCAGGCAGGGGCGGAGCCCGTTGCCTCGCCCGCGCGCGCCCGGACCGCGGCCACCGTGCCGGCCGGGGCCGAGGGGCTGCTCGACCAGCCCGGCACCAGCCGCTCCGACTACCTCGCCGACGCGCCCGTGGACGTCAACACCGCCTCGGCCGCCCAGCTGGCGCGGTTGCCGAGCCTGAGCCAGAGCCGTGCCCGGCGGCTGGTCAAGGAGCGCAACCGACGCGGTGGCTTCGCCTCGCTCGAGGCCTTCGCCGCCGCGGCCGAGATCCAGCCGCACCAGCTCGTGCGGCTGCGCGAGGCCGCCACCTGCTCCCCGCCGCCACGCAAGCCGCGCACCTTCGGGCGACGCGTGGACCTCTGAGTACCCACGTCCACGATCTCAGCATGCGGACGCCCGGTAGAGCCGCGAGCCCTGAGAAATCGGCACGGTTCCGCCGTTCTCGCCTGCTCGGAAGGCCGTGTCGGAAGCGCCCGTAGACGACACACCGAGCGATCCGCGTCACCGCGCGGATCGAGTCGTCCCGCTCGAAATCTCCACTTTCGCCGCCTCGCGTCCGTATCTAACGTGCTGCGCGGCCGGTCACCGTGGCCGGCCGAACTGAGAGAGGGAGAACAACCCTTGAACAGCAGCAAGAAGCTCTGGCTCATCAGTGGTCTGTCCGCCGCGACCATCATCGGCGGCGCGAGCGGTGCGGCGGCCTCGCCGGCGCACGGCCCCCACGACGAGAACTTCAAGCACGGCGCGTTCCACGCGACGCCCACGGACAAGCAGGACGACGACGGCGAGGGGCACGACGGCCCGGGGCGCAAGCTCGGCCACGTGCGCGGGCTGGGGCACCACTTCAGCCACGGCGTCGGCCACCTGAACCACCAGCACGCCCCGATCACCCAGCCGCCGGTCGACGAGCAGCCCCCGGCCGAGGAGCCCGACGCCGAGGAGCCCCCGGTCGACGAGCAGCCCCCGGCCGAGGAGCCCGACGCCGACGAGCCTGACGCCGAGGAGCCCGAGGCCGACGAGCCTGACGCCGAGGAGCCCCCGGTCGACGAGCAGCCCCCGGCCGAGGAGCCCGAGGCCGACGAGCCTGACGCCGAGCAGCCCGACACCGAGGAGCCCACGGCGGACCTGCCGCCGGCTGACGAGCCGCCCATGGACTGGCCGGTCGGTGAGGAGCCGCCCATGGACTGGCCGGTCGGTGAGGAGCCGCCCGGTGAGCTGACCCCGGGCGACGAGCCGGTCACGGACGAGCCCACCGCGGAGGAGCCCGTCGCCGACGAGCCGACCACGGAGGAGCCCGTCGCCGACGAGCCGCCGGTGACCGTGCCGGGTGACGACGTCACCACGCCGGACGATGCCGCGACCGACGAGAACATCCTGCTCCAGATCGTCACCGCGACCCTGTCCTTCCCGGCCATCGAGGGCGCCGTCGATGCGGTGACGGACATCGCCACCACGGTGATGGACCAGGCCGCCGTCGACCCGGCCTCGCTCGACACAGCCGACGTCACCGACTCCGTGCCGGTTCCCCTGGACGCTGTGAGCTAACCCGCCAGGACCTGGCCACAGCCGCGGCCGCACACCGGACCCCCCTCCGGTGCGCGGCCGCCTTCCTGTGCCGGCGCCGCCGTGCCCCCGCGCTATGCCGAGCCGGACTCCTCCGCGCCGACGACCGTCAGCGGGTACCCCTCCACGCCGCGGTGGACCAGCCGGGCCGAGAACCGGGTGAAGGACGCGTCGACGAACGCGAGGAGATCGGCCACCTGCACCCGGAAGCGCACGACCGGCAGGTGCCCGAGCCGAGCCGCGAGCGCCATGAGCTCGTCGGGGTCGCTCACGCCGTACTTCGCCCGGTCCAGGGCGTAGACGATGACGCTGTCGCCACCCCTCCACCGCCGGAGGTCGACGGCGAGGATCGCCCACCGTGTCCGGTCGAGTCCCGCGAGCTCGTACATGCCCGCGGGATCCTGGGCGTCGACGCCGTCGGCCGCGGCGGTGCCCCCGAAGTCGCCGTGGTGCACCCACGCCGACTGGGCGCCGTGCTGGTCACTCACCCCGTCCCCCTCCCCACTCCCACCAGCCTCTCCTGCGGGGAAACTCGGGACCGCCGTGACCGCGGGACGGCGCCGCCGCTCAGGCGGCCCGGGCGGGCGAGACGCCCGCCGCCCACGCCAGGGTGAGCGCCTCGTGCTGGGCGTCGGTCAGCTCCTCGCGGAAGGCCTCGGCGAGGACCGCCCAGCGGAACGCGACCCGCACGTCCTGGGGCAGGTCCGGCCGGGCTCCGCGTGCCGCCTCGTCCGCCGCCGCGAGCGCTGCGCCGTGCTGCCCGGCCACCAGGGCGCGGCGTCCGCCGTTGAACGCCTGGGGGAAGGCCGACCCCATCCGCAGCGTGGCGGCGGCGTGCGCGGCGCGGATGGCGTCGACGCCGGTGTCGGTGAGGTCGTCGAGCTGGGCGACGTGGTCGGCCAGGACGGTCTCGAAATCATTCATGGCGGCTCTCCCCTCCTGTTGCTCCGGCCGCCGTCGTTGGCGGTCACGAGATGGAGCCCGATACCAGCGTCGAGCCGCGCGCCGGGTTCCACAAGGGGTTTGCCCGACCGGCTGTGGTCCGGCCGGTCCTCGGGGCCGCAACCGCCCTCCACCGGACGTCACGTCGGTCAAACCCTCGAGCGCTTGATCGGTCAGCTGCTGGAGTGATCCGGTCCGCGAGGGACGGGCCGATCGCGAACCGCCCGCCACGAGCAGGGAGAGGTCTGGAGGGTGGGCGAGGATGACCTGCCGATTCACCCCATACCACCCCGGAGTTTCCACCGAGGATCATCCGGACGCCCGTCCACCGTCCCGTGGCAGCCCTGTTGGACTCGGTCCAAGCGCTGTTCCGCAGGGGGGAAGGCATGACGGACCTTCACGACGCGTCGGGCATCCTCGACGACGAGCGGCAACGCGCGCCAACCGTCGCCCGAGCCACCCACGCGGGCGCCGGCACGGAGCGGCTCGCCCGCTTCCACCACTACTTCGAGCGCACCGTCGACGCCGTTCCCGCCGCGATCGCCCTGGAGTGCGACGGCCGGGCCCTGACCTACGCCGAGCTCGACGAGCAGGCCAACCGCCTCGCCAACCACCTCCTGACCCGCGTGCTCCGGCCCGGAGCCCGCGTGGGCGTCATGATCGGCCGGTCGGTGGACATGTACGTGGCGCTCCTGGCGACCCTCAAGACCGGGGCGACGTTCGTGCCGATCGACCCCGGAGCGCCGGCCGACCGCGTGGCGTACATGGCGGAGGACGCCGCCCTCGACGTCGTCCTGTCCACGTCCGACCTCGCGGCCGTGAGCGACCACCTGCCGTGCCCGGCGCTGCACGTCGACCGTGCGGCCGCCCAGGTCCGGGCGGCCTCGCCCCAGCGGCCACAGGTGAGGATCGAGGGCGACCCGGTCGCGTACATCATCTACACGTCCGGGTCGAGCGGGCGGCCCAAGGGCGTGGAGGTCTGCCAGTCCAGCATCTGCAACTACGTCCCCATGATCACGAGCGTGTACGACGTGCGGCCCACCGACCGCGTCTACCAGGGCATCACCATCTCCTTCGACTTCTCCATCGAAGAGATGTGGACCCCGTGGGCAGTGGGCGCCACGGTGGTGGCCGGCCCCACCGACGGACGGCGCATCGGCCCGGCGCTGGCGGACTTCCTCGAGGAGTCCGCGATCACGATGCTCTTCTGCGTCCCGACGGTGCTCGCCACCCTGGACCGCACGATCCCCTCCATCCGCACGGTGAACATGGGCGGCGAGGCGTGCCCGCCCGAGCTCGTCGAGCGGTGGGCCGGACCGGGCCGCCGCATCCTCAACACCTACGGCCCCACCGAGACGACGGTGACGTGCACATTGGCGGAGCTCGAGCCCGGCCAGCCCGTGACGATCGGGCGGCCGCTGCCCACCTACCGCGTCATCCTGCTCGACGAGGCACGCCGACCGGTGCCGGACGGCCAGGTCGGCGAGATCTGCGTGGGCGGTGTCGGCGTCGCCCGCGGGTACGTGGGCCGTCCGGACCTCACCGCCGAGAGGTTCATCCCCGACCCGGACCGGCCCGACGGGGCGCGCATCTACCGCACCGGCGACCTGGGGCGCGTGCTGCCCGACGGGCAGATCGAGTACCTCGGCCGGGCCGACAGCGAGGTGAAGGTCCGCGGCCACCGCATCGACCTGCAGGAGATCGAGAGCGTTCTCCTCGAGGACCCGGACGTCGTCGGCGCCGTGGTCAAGGTGCTCACCGCCCCCGGGGCCGCGGCGGAGCTGGCGGGATACGTGGTGCCCGCCGCCTCGGTCGCGGACGTGAACGACCTCGTCCCGCGCCTGCACGGCACGCTGCGGGACAAGCTGCCCGGGTACATGGTGCCCGCCTACCTCGAGGTCGTGGACAGCATCCCGATGATGATCAGCGGCAAGGCCGACCGGAAGGCCCTGCCCGACCCCGTCGGCCCCCGCCTCGTGAGCGGCGGCGTCGAGTACGTCGCGCCGGCGACCCCCACCGAGGAACGGGTCGCCGCGGCGTGGGAGACGGTGCTGCGCCTGGAGCCCGGCACGGTTTCCGTCACGGCGGACTTCTTCGACGACCTCGGCGGCCACTCCCTCCTCGCCGCCACCGCCGTCTCCCGGCTCCGGGCGGAGATCGGCGACTCCGGCCTGTCGATCGTCGACCTCTACTCGCACCCGACCATCCGCACGCTGGCCCGGCGCCAGGACGACCTCCTGTGCGAGCACGCCGCGGACGGTGCCGTGACCGCGGCGGCCCCGACGCGACCGGCGCCGCCGCGGGGCTGGCGCATCGCGCTCTTCGGCACCACCCAGGTGGCCTGGCTCTACACGGTGCTCGTCGTGTTCATGCTGCCGATCGCCGTCGTCTACAGCATCCACGGGGGCCAGCCCTCGCTGCTCATGGTCGCCCAGCTCGCGCTGACCTTTCCGGTCAGCTACCTGGTCGGGCGCTGGGTGCTGCCGCTGGCCACCGTCCGGGTGCTGTCCGCCGGGCTGCGCGAAGGCACCTACCCGCTGTGGGGCCAGGTACACCTGCGCGTGTGGGCGGCGTCGAAGGCCATGTCGCTCGCGCCGCTCAACATGCTCTCAGGCTCGCCGTGGGCGGCGCCCTACCTGCGCGCCGTCGGCGCCCGCGTGGGCGACGCCTGCCACATCGGCACCGACCAGGTCCCGCTCCCGCGATTCGTGCGGCTGGGCGAGGGCGCGACCGTCGGCTACGCCGTCCATCTCAACGCCTACGACCTCGCCGAGGGGGTCCTGACCCTCGGCCACATCGACATCGGGGCCGGCGCGATGGTCGGGGCCAACAGCGTCCTCCAGGGCCCCTGCGAGATCGGGGCCGGGGCGAGCCTGCGGGAGCAGTCGTTGCTCCAGGCCGGCCAGCACGTCCCCGAGGGGCAGACCTGGGCGGGATCGCCGGCCAAGGCGGCCGGGACCACCGCGGACCCGGTGCTCGAGCTCATGCGCGGCTGCCCCCTCGCGCCGCGGACCTGGCCGGCCCGGCTGCTGCCCGGCTTCGCCGTCGGGCTGGTCATCCTCGAGCTGATGCCGCTGGCGGCGCTCGTCCCGGTGGTCGCCCTCGTGTGGTGGGCCCTGCTGACCCACGGCCAGCTGGCCGGCCTGGCGGTCACGGCCGCGACCGGGCCGGTGTTCGTGGTCACCACGTGCGTGCTGGTCCTGGGCGTGCGCCGCCTGGCGCTGCCCGCGACGCCGGTGGGCGTGCACCACCTCCGCTCCCAGCTCGGCCTGGAGAAGTGGTTCGGCGACAAGCTCCTGGAGCTGAGCGTGGACCTGAACAACACCATGTACTCCACGCTCTACACGCCCGTGTGGCTGCGTGCGCTCGGGGCGCGGGTGGGGCGGGGGGCAGAGGTCTCGACCATCGGCCACATCGACCCGGACCTGCTCACCCTCGAGGACGGCACCTTCGTGGCGGACATGGCGAGCGTGGGCAGCGCGACCTACTGCAACGGGCACGTGGCCCTGCGCGCCACGGAGGTCGGCGCCCGGGCCTTCGTCGGCAACGCGTCCTTCGTCCCGTCCGGGACGCACCTGGAGGAGGGCTCGCTCCTCGGCGTCCAGAGCGTGCCGCCGGCCACGGGGGTGCCCCGCGGGACGAGCTGGCTCGGCTCGCCCGCGTTCTTCCTCCCGCGGCGGGAGATGTACGACGAGTTCACCGAGGCCCAGACCTACCGGCCCTCGCGCCGCCAGGTCCGCCGCCGGTACGTCATCGAGTTCTTCCGCGTCGTCGTGCCCGCGTCGGTGCTCTCCCTCTCGACGTTCGGCACCCTGTACACGCTCACCTTCGTCGCCGCCTTCCTGACGACGCCGCCCACCGTGCTGCTGACCCCGCTCGTCGCGCTCACCTTCAGCCTCCTCGTCGTGCTGTTCGTCGCCGCCCTCAAGTGGTTGCTCGTGGGCCGGTACCGGCCCCGCGTCGAGCCGCTGTGGAGCGGGTTCGTGCGCCGCACCGAGCTCGTCACCGGCATCTACGAGGCGGCCGCCGTGCCCGCGCTGCTGGAGGCCCTGACCGGCACGCCGGTCCTGGGCCCGCTGCTGCGCCTGTTCGGCACGAAGGTCGGACGCCGCACCCTGGTGGAGAGCACCTACCTCTCGGAGTTCGACCTCGTCCGCATCAGCGACGACGTCGTCGTCGGCCCGCACGCCTCCCTGCAGACCCACCTCTTCGAGGACCGTGTCATGAAGATGTCCACGGTCACCCTGCGGGACCGCGCCAGCGTCGGCGGCCGCGCGGTGGTGCTCTACGACTCCGAGGTCGGCGTGGACGCCACGCTCGCCCCGCTCTCCCTGGTGATGAAGGGCGAGCGGCTGCCGCCCCGGACGGCCTGGTGCGGCATCCCGGCCCAGCCCGGCCGGCCCCGCCTCCGTCCGGGAGCGGACCGGGCGTTGGTGACACCGTGACGGCGCCCGCGGGGCAGATGACCGCGCCCGTCCCGGCGGTGGACCTCCCGCACGCGTGCGAGCCGGCGACGCTGCGGCCGGTCGCCGCCCCACCGGTCGGGCGCGGGCGGCGGCTGATCGGCGTGGACGCGGCCCGCGGGGTCGCGCTGCTCGGGATGATGACGGTGCACATCCTCCCCCCGGCCACCGCCAAGGGGGACATGACGCTGCCGTGGATCCTGGCGTCCGGCAAGGCCGCGGCCCTGTTCGCGGTGCTGGCCGGGGTCGGCATCGCCTTCAGCGCCGGCCGCGAGCGGCTGCGCGGTCGGGGGCATGTGGCCGCGGCGGCGTCCCTGGCGGTGCGCGCGATCCTCATCGGCGCCGTCGGCCTGCTGGTGGGCCCGGTGGTCTTCTACGACGACGCCCGCGTGATCCTGCCCTACTACGCGGTGCTGTTCGTGCTGGCGATCCCGCTGCTCCGCCTCCGGGCGGGCGCCCTGGCCTGGCTGGCGGCGGCCGCGGTGGTGGTCATGCCGCTGGTCAGCCACCTGGTGCGGCGCGACCTGCCGGTGCCGCCGCTGGCCAACCCGGGGCTGGACCGGGTGCTGCACGACGGCGTGGGCCTGCTCACCGAGCTGTCCCTCACCGGGGTGTACCCGGCGCTGCCGTGGCTCGCGTACCTGTGCGTGGGCATGGCGGTGGGCCGCTCGCGGCTGACCTCCCGCGGCGTCGTCATCCGCCTCACCCTCGCCGGGGTGGTCGTGACGGCGGCGGCCAGCACCGCCTCGTACCTCGCGCTCGACGTCCTCGGCGGTCGCCCGGAGCTGGAGTCGGTGGCGCTGACGTCGATGACCGCCGGGGAGTACACGGACCTGCTCGTGTGGGGCGGGGAGGGCACCACGCCCACCGACACCCTCTGGTGGCTCGCCGTGCTCGCCCCCCACACCTCCACGCCCGCCGACCTGGCGTTCACCATCGGCACGTCCCTGGTGGTGCTGGGCGTGGCCATCCTGCTGGGCCGGGTCGCGGCGACGGCGCTGACGCCGCTCACCCGGGCGGGCAGCATGCCGCTCACCCTCTACGTCGCCCACCTGCTCATGGTCGCCGCGCCGGTGACCACCGGCAGCGCGGTGGGCGACTACGCCGCCCAGGTCGCGATCCTCGTGACGTTCGCCCTCCTGTGGCGCCGCCGCTTCAGCCGCGGCCCCCTGGAGCACCTGGTGTGGTGGGCGACCAGCCGGACCAGGGCGTCCGTCCTGGCCGCTGCCGGCCCGCCCCCCGGGAGGCACGTGGCGATGCGCACATGAGCGGCGGACTGGCCCTGGTCTATCGCGGGCCCGCCTCGCTCCCGGGCTGCCCCGAGGCCGTCGCCCAGCTCCTGGAGCGCTCCGGGCGCTTCGACCGGGTGCGGTACGTGGGCCCGCACGCCGCCACGCCGCTGGGCGCCGCCGTCCTCGGCGGGGCCACCCTGTACGCCCAGCCCGGGGGCGGCGACCTGCGCCCGGCGTACCGCCGGCTGCGCCGCCACGCCGCCGCGGTGCGGGACTTCGTCGTCTCGGGCGGGCGGTACCTGGGCTTCTGCCTCGGGGCATACCTGGCCGGGCGGCCCGGCTTCGGGTTGCTGCCCGGCGACGCCGACCAGTACATCGCCTCCGACGGCGCCACGGTGCGCCACGCGGACGACACGATCGTGACCGTGCGGTGGCGGGGGCGGCCCCGTCAGGTGTTCTTCCAGGACGGGCCCTGCTTCCTGCTCGCGCCGGGCGGGGACGCCGTCGTGCTGGCCGAGTACGACAACGGGCGGCCCGCCGCCGTCGTGGCCCGGTACGGCCGGGGCGTGGTCGGCGTCGTCGGCCCGCATCCCGAGGCGACGCCGGACTGGTTCACCGACGCCGGCCTGCCGGTGCCCCCGCCGGCCACCGACCTCGGCCTCGACCTCCTCGAGGCGGTGCTGTCGACGTGACGACCTGCCACGTGTGGTGGGCCGACGCGTCCACGGCCCCCGCCCTCGGCGGTCTGCTGGACCGCGGCGAGCAGGCGCGCGCCGCCCGGCTGGACAGCCCCGACCGGCGCCGGTTCGTCACCGCCCACGCGCTCGCGCGGATCGTGCTCGCGAGCCCGACCGGGCTCCACCCGGCCGCGGTGCGCCTCGTCGCCCGCTGCCCCCGGTGCGGCGGCGCCCACGGCAAGCCCGCGCTCCCGGACCATCCGCGGCTGGCCTTCAGCATCTCCTCCTCCGGCCGGCGGGTCGTCGTCGCACTCGCCCAGGCCGCGGGCGTGGGCGTCGACGTCGAGCGCCTCGCCTCCGCGCGGGTGCTGGCCGCGGCGGTGGACGACGGCGCCACCGCCGCCGTGCTGGCCCCGGCCGAGCTCGCCGCGTACCAGGCGCTGCCCGAGAGGTCGCGGCACGGGGCCCTGCTGCGCTGGTGGACCCGCAAGGAGGCGATCCTCAAGGCCACGGGCGACGGGCTCGCCGTCGACCCGGCGGCGGTCGAGCTCAGCGCCCCGGGGGCGCCGCCCGCCCTCACCGGCTGGTCCGGGCCCGGCCCCGCCCCGCGGGTGCGGCTCGTCGACCTCGACGCCGGACCGGGGTACGCCGCGGCCCTGGCGGTCCTCGGGTCCGCGGACGTCTCCGTGGTCGAGCACGACGCCGGCCCGGTGCTGCGGGCGGCCGCCGCCGCCCGGCGGACGGGACCGGCGTCCGGCCGGCGTCCGCGGGACGGGCTGCGGTGAGACGGGCCGTCGGAGGGGGACCGCGGTGCGGGCGGCCGAGGCGCGCGAGGCGCCCGTGAGGCGGGCGGCGGTGACGGCCCTCGCCGCGGTGCTGGCCGCCTGCACCGCCGCCGACGGCCCGGGCGACATCGACGCCGCGCCGTGGCCGAAGCCGCGCCCCGACCGTCCGGTGGTCGAGCTCGAGCTCGACGTCGCCGACGACCTCCGGATCGTGACCGGCACCGAGCACGTGGTCTTCACTCCCGACCTGCCCGTCTGCGAGCTGGTCTTCCGCGCCTGGCCCAACAAGCCCGTCACCGCCCGCGCGGGCAACCGCCTGGAGGTCGAGACCGTCACCGTGGAGGGCCAGCGGTCGGCGTTCACCGTCGCCGCGTCCGGCGCGCCGGACGGGGCGCCGGGCACCCTCGTGGAGGTGCCGCTGGCGTCCTGCGTCCCGGCGGGCACGCCGGTGCAGACCACGCTCACCTTCACCCTGGACCTCGCCGAGGAGACGGACGAGCGGGTGGGGGTCGCCGCCGAGGAGCAGGTGGCCTGGTTCGGTTCCGCGTTCCCGCTGCTCGCCTGGGAGGCGGGCCGGGGCTGGGCGCGGGAGGAGGCCGTCGACGTGGCCGGCGAGATGGCCACCTCGGAGACCTTCGCCCTGCGGTCGCTGGAGGTGCGGGCGCCCGCGGGGCTGGAGGTGCTGGCCGCCGGCGCGACGCTCGGGCAGGTGCCGGCCGGCGAGGACGTCGTGCACCGCTTCACCGCCCCGGCGGTGCGGGACCTCACCGTGACGGTCGGGCGCCTCGCCGTCGTCCACCGTGAGGTCGACGGCGTCCGGGTCCACGTCGGCGCCCCGGCCGGCACCACCACCTCGCCGGAGGCGTGGGCGGAGCAGGTCGAGGCCTCCCTGACGCGACTCACCGCGCAGCTCGGTCCGCTGCCGTACGCGGACCTGTGGGTGTCGGTCCTGCCCGGCACCACGGAAGGGGTGGAGTTCCCCGGCGCGGTGCAGATGGGTGACACCGACCCGCGGGAGGACGCCTGGCTCGTCACCCACGAGCTGGCCCACATGTGGTTCTACGGCCTGGTCGGCAACAACCAGGCCCGCGACCCGTGGCTGGACGAGTCGCTCGCCTCGTTCGTCCAGCAGGTGGTCGACGACCCGGACCGCGACCCCGACCCGGGGGAACCGGGGCGGCTGGCGACCCAGGTCGGTCGCCCCATGACGCACTGGACCGAGTTCGACCACCCCTCCGCCGCGTACGTGCGAGCGGTGTACGTCGAGGGCGCCGACGCACTGCTGCGGGCGCGCCGGCGCGCCGGGGCGGAGCCGTTCGACGCCGCCCTGCGCGTCTACCTGCGGGACAACGGCCACCGGGTGGCCGCCCCCGACGACCTCGCGCGGGCGTTCGGGCACCTGCCCACCGTGCTGGAGGAGCTGCGCGCGGCCGGGGCCCTCCCGCAGTGAGGGTGCCGGGTCAGGGCACCACCTTGAGCTCGAGCGAGCCGTCGTACTCCGCGATGAGCCAGCTGGGCCCGTACCCCGCCGGCGCGGGGCGGAGCCGGTACGTCAGCGGCTTGACCGCCCTGATCTCGTAGGAGACGCCGTCCTCGACGTACCGCAGCGTCGCGTCCAGCCGGCAGCTCACCTCCAGCCGGTCGGGCACCGCCTCGGTCCCGGGCAGGAGCCGGATCTCGCCCTCGGTGAGGTGCTGCTTCGTCACGACCTCCCCCGCGGCCGGCAGCCGGGAGGCGGGCGCCTCGATGTCGTAGAACCGCAGCAGCCGCACCGCGTCTTGCGCCGCCGCGTCTCCCCCGAGCGCCGCGTCGACCTGCGCCATCCAGGCCTGCGCCGCCGCGGCGGTCATGCGCTCCACCACCCCCACGGTGAGGTCCCGCCGCGTGTACGTCGTCCGCTGCGGGTCGATGAGGTCCTCGCGGAAGGACTCGCGCAGGGTGAAGGCGGAGACCTCCTCCCACGCGGCGGCCACCCGGTCGGCCCCGAAGACCTCCTCGGCCCCGCCGCGCACGAGCGGGTCCTCGACGTAGCGGGCGGGCGCCACCTGGGCGGGGCTGGTGGCCACGCCGCAGCCGGCCAGCAGGACGGCGGCCAGCAGCGGCAGGACGAGCCGGCGGAACACCACGCGGACCTCCGGTGGGTCGGGGGACGGCATCGCCAGCCTAGGGGCGGCCCGTCCCACGTACCGGAGGTTTCGCGGTCGCAACCCCGGGATCCCGGTGGTTTCACCGGCGCGAGGGCGGTGGCACCGACGGGAGCCTGGCACCATCACCGACCGCCACCCCGAGGAGCGACCACCGTGACCACCACCCCCAGCCGGGCGCCCGAGCCGCCCGCCGACCCGGTCGTCGTCCGCCGCGCCACCCCGGCCGACGCCGCCACCGTCCACACGCTGGTGCGGGAGATCGCCGCGCACGAGGACTCCCTGGACCACGTGCGGGTCACCGCCGCGCGGTGGACCGAGCTGCTCGAGCGCGACGACGTCGTCGTGCTGCTGGCCGAGCGCGCCGGCCGGGCGCTCGGGTACACCTCGGCCGTGCGGCGCCTGCACCTGTGGACCGGGGGCGACGTGCTCGCCGTCGACGACGTCTACGTGCGACCCGGCGAGCGCGACGCCGGCCTGGGACGCCGCCTGCTCACCGCGATGGCCGGGCTGGCCGACCCCGACGGCCTGACCCTCACGTGGGGCGTCGAGCCGGACAACGCCGCCGCGCAGCGGTTCTACGCCCGCCTCGGGGCGACCCTGCGGGCGAAGGTCCTGGCCGGCTGGACCCCCGCGGCCTACCGGCGCTGCCTGGCCACCCCGGCGGCGGTGACCCGGTGAGCGCGCTGACGGCGCGGCCCGCCGCCCCCGCCGTCGCCGGCACGACCGGGGGCTCGCTGCGGCGCCGGGCGGCCCTGGCGGTGCTCGTCTCGGCCCAGTTCGTCGTCATGCTCGACACCTCGATCGTCAACGTCGCCCTTCCCTCGGTCCAGCACGACCTGGGCCTGAGCGCCGCCGGGCTCGCGTGGGTGGTCAACGCCTACGTGCTCACCTTCGGGGCCCTGCTGCTGCTCGCCGGCCGCGCCGCCGACGTGGTGGGGCGGCGCCGCATGTTCCTCGCCGGATCGGCCGTGTTCACGGCAGGCACCCTCCTGGCCGGCCTCGCGCCGGGCGAGGGCGTGCTCGTCGCGGCCCGGGTGGTCCAGGGCGCCGGCGCCGCGGCCCTCAGCCCCGCCGCGATGTCCCTCCTCCTGGTCATGTTCCCCGGCGGGCAGCGCGCCCGGGCGATGAGCGCGTGGGGGGCCGCCTCGACGCTCGGCGGCGCCACCGGCGTCGTCGCCGGCGGGCTGGTGACCGGGACGCTGGGCTGGTCGTGGGTGTTCTTCGTGTCCGTGCCCGTGACCCTGGCCGGCCTCGTCCTGGCGCCCCGCCTGCTCGACGGCACCCGCGGCGGGGCCCGCCGCCGCTTCGACGCCCTCGGCGCCGCCACGATCACCGGCGCCGTGCTGGCCCTCATCCGCGCCGCGCTCGCCGTCCCGGAGCAGGGCTGGGCCTCCACGACGGTGCTCTCCAGCGCCGCCCTGGCCGCGGTGCTGCTGGCGGCGTTCGTGCTCGTCGAGCGGGTCGTCGCCGACCCGCTCGTGCCGCTGGAGCTCTTCCGCTCCCGCACGGTCTCCCTCGGCGTCGCCCTCGGCGTCCTTGGCGGGGCGGCGCGCGCCACGACGTTCGTGCTGGTCGCCCTCTACCTCCAGCAGGCGCTGGGCATGGCGCCCGCGGTGGCGGGCCTGGCGATGGTGCCGACCTCCCTCGCCGGGTTCGCGGTCTCGCTCGCCCTCCTTCCCCGCGTGCTCCGGGCGCTCGGGCCGCGGCGCAGCATGGTTGTCGGCCTGGTGGTGCTGGCCGCCGGCCACCTGTGGCTCGCCCGCTCGCCCGTGGAGGCGCTGTACGCCGTCGACGTGCTGCCCGCGCTGCTGCTCGTGGCCACCGGTGTGGCGCTGAGCTTCACCCCGACCACCATGGTGATCGCCGCCGGCGTCCCGGCACCGCACACTGGCCTGGCCTCCGGGCTGGCCGGCTCGGGCACCCAGGTGGGCGCCGCCCTGGGGCTGGCGGCCTTCACGGCCGTGGCCACGGCGGCCGGGGGCGTGGGGGCGGGCCCGGCGGCGGGCCTGTCGGCGCCGGGGTTCGCCGCCGCCTTCACCGCCGCCGCGGTGGTCGCCCTGGTCACCGCCGCCCTGGCCGTGGCGCTGCCGCGGCGGTGAGCGGTGCTCACGCCTCGTCGAGCAGGGCGCGCAGGTACTTCGCGTGAAGGAGGTGCATGCGGTCGTCCAGGCCGGCCATCGGCCCCTCGACCGGGACCCCCGGGGCGACCTCCTGGATGGGCAGCGGGTTCACGCGCGGCTGCGGCAGGTCGAAGGCCCGCCGCCACTCGACAAGCTGGGCCGAGGAGTGGATGTAGACGATCGGCCCGAGGCCCACCAGACCGTGCGCGGCCGAGCACATGGGGCAGTGCTCGCCCGACGTGTACACCGTCGCCGCGGCGCGCTCCGCGGGCGAGAGGTGGATCGCGGCCCACCGGGCCAGCGCCAGCTCGGGGTGGGCCGTGGGATCGGCCCGCGTGACCACCCGGTTGCGGTCCTCGGCCAGGGCCTGGCCGTCCCCGCCGACCAGGACGGAGCCGAAAGGCTCGTCCCCGGCCGCGACCGCCTCGGCGGCGAGCTCGATGCAGCGTTCGAGGTGGTCGGTCTCCGTGGCCATGCCGCGATTGTCCCCGACCGAGGACGGGCCGGCCTCCCGACTGCGAGCCGCCGGCCGGCGAGGCGAGCGCCGAGGGGCCGAGCGCCGAGGGCCGCGGGCCGAGAGACCGCACCGTTGTGAACCAATGCCGTCCGATGAGGCATACTGATGAGCGACAAGTGAACATGCCACCGAACCGCGGCGGGAGAGTCCCGCGCGAGCGGGCGCCGAAGGAGCAACCTCCCCGGGAATCTCTCAGGCCCCCAGACCGCCGCCGGCGAGGCTCCTCTGGAAAGCAACCCTGCGGGGTTCACCGACGGTGTAAGCGGGTCCGGCCCGCGAAAGCTCTCAGGTCCGATGACAGAGCGGGGAGACACCATCCCCCGGTGCGCTCGCCGCACCCTGTCCCGAGGAGTTCTGTGGCTCTCTCCACCGACGCGCCCGCGCGCGTCCACGCACCTCGTGCCGTCTCCACCGCCCCCGCCGCGCCGCGGACCAGCCGTCGTCTCGGCGTCGTGGCCATCGTCGTCTCCGCGACCGCCATGGGCGCCGCCGGGCTCTTCGGCCGGATGGCCACCCCGCCCGGCGCGGTGCTCGGCGAGGCCCTCACGCTGGGCCGGATGCTCGTCGGCGCGCTGGGCATGCTGGTCATGCTCGCGCTGTCGCGGCACCTCGGCCTGCTGCGCCGCACCCGCCTGTCCTGGTCGGTCGTGCTCGGCGGGGTCTTCCTCGGCGTCTCCCTCGCCACGTACCTGTCCGCGACGGTGCTCATCGATCTCTCGCTCGCCGTCGTCCTGCACTACATCGGCCCGGTCCTCGCGACGCTGCTCGCCCGGGTCCTGCTCAAGGAGCGCGTCTCGCGCCCCGACCTCGTCTCCCTGGGCGCCAGCTTCCTCGGCATGATGTTCGCCGCCGGCCTCGTCGGCGGGGAGCCGACGGTGGTCTCCGACCAGTACGCGCTCGGCGTGGTGCTCGGCACCGTCTCCGGGATCTTCTACGGCGCGGCCCTGCTGTGCTACCGCTACCGCACGGACATGCCGGCCGACGTGCGCAGCTTCTGGAACTTCGCCTTCGGCACGCTGGCCACCGCGGCGATGGTGGCCCTCGCCCGCCCCGACCTGTCCGGGATGACGACGGCCAACTGGATGTGGGCCGTCGGGTTCTTCCTCGTGTGCGGGCTGGTGGCGCTGGCCCTGCTGGTCGTCGCCGGCAAGCACCTGCGCGCCGCCGAGCTCTCGGGGCTGTCGTACTGGGAGGTGGTCGTGGCGATGATGATCGGTACGGCGGCCTTCGGCGAGCCGCTCTCCCTCCTCGCCGTCCTCGGCGCCGGGCTCATCGTCGTCGGCGCCGTGGTCCCGGTGGTGTCCGGCCGGTCCCGCTGACGCCGGTGCCGGCCGGCGGGTGTCGCGGACCTCGACGCCGGCCGGCCCGCTGACGCCGGTCAGCCGTGCCGCTCCCCGCGGCGCAGGCCGGTGGGGGCGTCGACGTTGTACCGCAGGCCGAGCATCCGGATCACGAAGCACACCACGGCCCCCACGACCGCGCCCCAGACCGCCAGGCGTGGGTCGTACGCGACGGTCAGGACGGTGATGGTGGCGCCGATGATGGCCGGGATCGCGTACAGGCCGCTGCTGAGCACCGACGGGACCTCCCGGATGAGGACGTCGCGGATGGTCCCTCCGCCCACCGCCGTCACGGCACCGAGGAGGATCGCGGGGGCCGGAGAGAGCCCGAAGGCGAGGGCCTTCTGGGCGCCCGACACGGCGAACACGCTCAGGCCGATGGCGTCGAGCACGAGCATGGGGCGTTGCAGCAGCCGGGGCAGCCTGCTGACGAAGAAGGCGAGCAGCGCGCCCCCGGCGGCGATGCCGAGGTAGTAGCGGTCGGTGAACGCCGCCGGTGGGACGGAGCCGATGCACAGGTCGCGGATGATGCCACCACCCAGCGCGGTGATGATGCCCAGGCTGAGGATGCCGACGATGTCGACCCGGGTCTTCTCCACCGCGGTGAACGCGCCGTTGACGGCGAAGGCGAAGACGCCGAGCAGGTCCAGCGCCCGGGCGACCTCAGCGACGTGCAGGACCACACGACCTCCATCTCCTGGGACGACGACCCTGCGGGACCGCCGTCGACAACTGTGGGACCGCCGGCGAGGCAGCCGCCGCGATCTCGCGGCACGTCGCGGCCCGGCGCCGTGGGTGACGCCGCTCAGCTCTCGGCTGACGACGTGTCTCCATCCTGGCCGGACGGCGCCAGCCAGGCCAGGGCCGCCACGACGGCGGCGGCGGTCCCCGTCTCCAGCGTCGGCTCGATCACCGGCGCGAACTTCGGCGAGTGGTTGCCCGGGATCTCCTCCAGCAGCGCCCCCCGGGCGGCCGCGTCCCGGTAGAGGTCGGGGTCGATGCCACCGATCGCCCAGTACAGGTAGGGCACGCCGAGGGCGTTGGGCACGGCCGAGAAGTCCTCGCTGGCGGTCTGCCGCCCGTAGTCCTGCACCGCGTCCCCGAAGTGCGCCCGGAACGCCGCCGCGACCCGGGCGGTGACCGCCGGGTCGTTGTCGGTCAGCGGGTAGCGGTCGTAGGTCTCGAACTCCGGCTCCTTCGGCGAGCCCGACGCCTGGCACTCCGCCCGGACGATCCGCTCGATGGCGGCGACCATGCGGGAGCGCGTCTCCTCGCTGTAGGCCCGCAGGTTCAGCTCGAGCACGGCGTGGTCACCGATGATGTTGCTCTTCGAGCCGACGGCGACCCTGCCCACGGTCAGCACGGCGAACTCCCCCGGCGGCAGCTCGCGGGAGACCACCGCCTGCAGGCGGACGACGATCATCGCGGCGAGGACGACGGGGTCGACGGCCAGGTGCGGCATCGACCCGTGGCTGCCGCGCCCGTGGACCGTCACGCGCATGCTCTCCGCGAGGGAGAGGAACGGGCCGGGGTGGGCGCCGACGGTGCCGGCGGGATAGGCCAGGACGTGCTGGGCGAAGGCCACGTCCGGCTTGGGGACGAGTCGCGCCAGCCCGTCGTCGACCATGCGGTCGGCGCCGTCGGCGAGCTCCTCCGCCGGCTGGAACAGCGCGATGAAGGTGCCCGACCACCCGTCCCGGGCCCCCGCGAGCAGGCGGGCCGCGCCGAGCAGGCAGGCGACGTGGACGTCGTGCCCGCACGCGTGCATCACCGGCACCTCGTGGCCGTCGGCGTCGGTGGTGCGCACGGTGCTGGCGTAGGGCAGCCCGGTCGCCTCGGCGACGGGGAGGGCGTCCATGTCGGCGCGCATGAGCACCACCGGCCCGTCGCCGTTGGCCAGCACGCCCACGACGCCGGTGCCGCCGACCCGCTCGTGCACCTCGAAGCCCCGTTCGCGCAGCTCGGCGGCGACCATCCCCGCGGTCCGGGTCTCCTGGTGGCCAAGCTCAGGGTGCGCGTGCAGGTCGCGGTACACCCCCTCCTGCCACTCCTTGAGGTCCGCCTGTCCCTGGAGAACCGTCTCGACGGTCGGCGCAGCACTCATTCGACATCCTCTCGACACCTCGACCGCGTGACCGCGTTCCGGGCAGGGCCGCGCGGGACGGCGACGACAGCATCTCTCGCCCGCCGGTGGCCTGCATGCCGGGGCGCCTCGCGGTGGCCCGCGTGCCGAGCGCCGTCGGCCTGCCTGCCGGGCGCCGTCGGGAGGCCTAGAGGCCGAGCACGACCCGGGCGATGAGGAAGTAGATGATCAGCCCCGTGGCGTCGACGAAGGTGGTGATGAACGGGTTGGAGAACACGGCCGGGTCGACGTGCAGCGTCCGGGCGACCAGCGGCATCACCCCTCCCACCGTGGCGGCCAGCGTGCAGATGGCCAGCAGCGTCAGCCCGACGACGGCGCCCACCGACGCGCCGTAGAACAGCGACGTCACGGCGAAGCCGACGCCGCCGAGGATGAGCCCGAGGCTCAGCCCGGTCCGCACCTCCCGGGCGACGACCCGCAGGGCGTCGCGCGGGGAGACGTCGTCCAGCGCCAGGGCCCGCGTCAGGGTCGCGGCCGCCTGGTTGCCCGTGTTGCCGCCGGTGCCGATCAGCAGCGGGATGAACACCGACAGGACCACCATCTGCGAGAGCGTGGCCTCGAAGACCTCGAGCACCTGGACGGTGAGCGTCGCGCCGACGGCCAGCACGAGCAGCCAGACCACCCGGGAGCGCACCAGGGTGCGCACCGGGGTGGACAGGTAGGGGCGGCGCAGCGGTTCGGACCCGGCGCTGCGGGCCTGGTCCTCGCTCTCGGCGTCCTCGAGGATCCGCAGGGCGTCGTCCACGGTGAGGATGCCCACCAGCCGGCCCTCCTCGTCGACGACGAGGAGCGCGAGCAGCTTCAGGTCCGCGCAGCGCCGCGCCGCGGTCTCGGCGTCGGCGGTGGCGAGGGCGGCGTAGGGCGGCTGCATGAGCTCGCCCACCGCGCGCTCGGTTCCCTCCGCCCGCATGAGGTCGCGGAGGCTGACGACGCCGACCAGCCGTCGCTCGTCGTCGACGACAGGCAGGGTGTACACCGTCTCCGCGTCGTCGAGGCGGGAGCGGACGCGGTGCAGGGCCGCGGACACGGACATCTCCGGATGGAGGGTGATGTAGCCCGGGCTCATCCGCCGGCCGAGCGAGCCCGCGGGGTAGCCCAGCACGACGGCGGTCAGCTCGCGCTCGCGCGGGGCGAGCCCGCGCAGCAGCCGGCTGGCCACCGAGGCCGGGAGCTCGTCGAGGAGGCCGACCCGGTCGTCCGGGCTCAGCCGCGCGAAGACCTGGGCGACCTCCTCGTCCTGCAGCCCGTGGACGAGGTCGCCCTGCAGCGCCGGGTCCAGCCCCTCGAAGACCTCCAGCGCCACGTCCTTGGGCAGCAGCCGGTAGGCCACCGCCCCGTCCCGCCGGCCCAGCCGCTCCAGGACGCCGACGACCTCCGGGACCGGCAGCGGGGCGAGCACCCGGGTGAGCTGGCCGAGGTCCGGCTCCCGGAGGGCCCGCTCGACGTCCCGCGTGACCTGCTCGAGCTCCACGTCGCCGACGTGCGCCATGGGCGTGCCTCCTCACCGCTCGACCGTTCAGCTCCTCACACACCACCACATGCCGACGCGGTCGGCGGCGCCCGGGCACGCGGAGGTCGCCAACATCACGCGCGGCCGCGGCGGCCGCGGCGGCGCCCCTGCCACGCGCCTGCACCGCGATGCGGGCGGTCGCCCTGCGCCCGCGCCGCGGCGCGGGCTACACCGCGACCAGGGCCGCGGACTCCGTGAGCGCGTCCGTGAGCAGGGCGACGAGCGCGTCGAGCTGGACGTCGGCGGAGGCGGACGCCTCCTCGTCGGACCCGTCGAGCGCCCGGGCGGCGAGCCCGGCCTTGCTGTCGATGAGCTCGGCGATGCGCGCGTCGAGGGTCTGCGCGGCGATGATGCGCCAGGCCGTGACCGGCTCCTCCTGCCCGATGCGGTGGATGCGGTCGATGGCCTGGGTCTGCTCGGCGTCGGTCCACGACAGCTCGGCCAGCACCAGGTTGGAGGCGACCTGCAGGTTGAGCCCCACCCCGGCGGCGGTCAGCGAGCACACCGCGACGGCGACGTCCGGGTCCTTGGTGAAGGCGTCGATGTTCTTCTGCCGGGCCGACGGCGTCTGGTCGCCCCGGATCGACGCGAAGCGCAGGCCGCGCCGGGCGAAGACCTTCTCGGCGGCGTCCATCACGTCGACGTGCTTGGCGAAGAACACCACCTTGCCGACGTTGTGCGCCAGCTCCGCGGCGTAGTCGGCGGCGAGGCCGGCCTTCGCCTGGCCGATGCGCCGCATCATGCTGAAGACGTTCTCGCCGGACTCCGGGCCGGACTTGCCGGCCCGCTCCCACCGGGCGACCTGGAGCACGAGGTCGTGGTCGATGCCGTCGACGAGGCCGCCGGGGTGGCGGGCCTCGAGCGCCATCTCGTAGCGCGACACCAGGCGCCGGGTGAGCTTGCGCTCGGCCTCGCGGACGGAGCGCCCGGCCTCGCCGTCGAGCTCGACGGGCAGGTCGGCGACGCGCCGGGCGGGGATGTCGGCGGCGACGTCGATCTTGCGCCGGCGCACGATGCCGCGCTCGATCACGCACGTGCGGGCCGCGGCGTAGAAGCCGTGGTCGGCGGGGCTCAGGCCGGTCTCCTCCAGCGCCTCCATGAGCTCACCGACCGGCTTGGTGTCGTCGATCCAGCCGAGGAACTGCCAGATGGCGCGGAAGTCCTCGACGTCGTTGATCAGCGGGGTGCCGGTCAGGGCCATGAGCAGCGGGTCGCCGGCGCGGAGGCGGAGGTTGTCGGCGATGTGCAGCACGTGCTGGGAGCGCTGGGACTTCTTGTTCTTGATGTAGTGCGCCTCGTCGACCACCATGCCGCGGAACCCGAACTCGCCGAGCCAGCCCGCGTGCCGGTCGAGCACGTCGTAGTTGACGATGATGATGTCGGCGAAGCCGTCGACGTTCTCCCCGTCGCCGTCGATGACGCTGGCGGTGCGCTGGGGGGTCCAGCGCCCGGCCTCGCGCGCCCAGCTGGTCTTGACGACGTTCGGGACGACGACGAGCAGCGGGTAGGCGTGGGCCGCCTCGGCCGCCAGCAGCGCCTGCGCCGTCTTGCCCAGACCCGGCTCGTCGGCGAGCAGGAAGGTCCGCTGGCCCGCCGCGGCGGCCGCGACCAGGCGCGCCTGGTGCGGCATGAGCGTCAGGCCGGCCGGCGCGAAGCCCGCGGTGGGCTCGGGCAGGTCCATGCACGACGACGCCCCGCCCAGCTCGAACGCCCGGAACAGGGGCCCGAGCAGCTCCCAGCCGGCCAGGCGGCGGGGCCGGCTCAGCCGCTTCTGCACGGCGGAGAAGTCCGGGGCCAGGAAGGGGTTGGCGAGCTGGCGGGACACCACCGACGGCGGCACCACCTGGCGCCCCGTGGTCTCGACCGTCTCCACCGGCTCCGGCGGCGCGACGTCCTCGGGCGCCGGGTCCAGCCCGGCGTCGTGCAGGAGCTCGACCTTGAGCGCCCGGGCGTGCTCGGAGACGACGGCGTCGTCGTCGAGCAGCCCCAGCAGGGACGTGTCGCGGGCCGCGGTCTTGGCGAGGATGACGGCGATGCCGTCGAGGCGCTTGAGCTGCTCGGCGCGTCGGGCCTCGGTGAGGGTGTCGTCCGCCTTCACCCGGGCGCGCTCCTCGCGCACGAGCAGCGCGACCACCTGGAACTTGGTGCGCACCGACGGTGCCACCCGGCGGCGTTGCACGGCCGCCTCGACCTCGCGCACGACCCGCGCGAGCACCGGCATGATGCCGTCCTCGTCGTGGTGACGTGCCCGCCGCTGACGTGTGGCGGGGCGGCGTGTGCCTGCCTTCTGGGCTGCTCGACCCAAACGGTCCTCCTCTAGGTCTGGCGACGGACGCCAGAGACGTTGACGCGGGCGCCCGTGCGGGGCACGGACGCACACCGGAGCGAGCGGCGCGGGGCCCTCGGCGGGACCCGCGGGGTCCGCCGGAGCGTGAACCGACCGTCGACGCGCGATCACCGCACACCCGAGCCGGCCATCCCGGAGCCGCAGCTCCTCCGACCAAGGGCCGCTCACCGGCCTCGACACGCGACGGCGTCGAGAGACGAGCACGGCGGAAAGCCCTTGACACGTCCATGCTAGCGCGTCGACCGGCCAGATCCGCCTGCGGTCGCGGATCTCACCATCGTGGCGACGCCCCGTGTCCATCCCAACACCGGAGGGACGGCGTCTGTTCCGCGGCGGACGACGTCGCCCCGCCGCGGCCGGTCCGCCGTCCGGGCGTGTCCTCTCCCCCGGCGCTCACCGCGCCACCTCGCGGGCGGTGCGCGGCGAGCCGGACGACGCCGGCCCCGCCCGTCCCCGCCCGGACGCGGTCGGATACGATGGCCGGTGCTGTGAGCACGACCAGAGATGGCCGGTGCTGTGAGCACGACCAGATGGGAATGAACCATGGCGCAGGCGACTGCCCCGGGAACCGTGTCGAAGTCGGAGATGGTCTACCGGGAGCTGCGCTCCCACATCCTCTCCGGGCAGTACTCCGCGGGATACCGGCTCGTGCTCGACCAGGTGGCCCGTGACCTCGGTGTCAGCCCGGTGCCGGTGCGCGAGGCGGTCCGACGCCTCGAGGCCGAGGGCCTGGTGACCTTCACCCGGAACGTGGGCGCGGAGGTCGCCGGCATCGACACCGAGGACTACGCGGACACCATGCAGGTGCTCGCCTACCTCGAGGGCGCCGCGACCAGCGTCGGCGCGCCGCACCTGGGCACGGAGGAGCTGGAGCGGGCGCGCGAGCTCAACGAGCGGATGCGCGACCTGCGCGGCGCCGACTTCAACCCGGTGCGCTTCACCGAGCTCAACGAGCAGTTCCACCAGGTGCTGTGCGGTGCATGCCCCAACGGGCGCCTGCTCGAGCTGCTGCAGCGGGAGTGGCAGCGGATGTCCTTCATCCGCCGCTCGAGCTTCGTCATCATGCCCAACCGCAGCCACGCCTCGGTGGCCGAGCACGACGAGATCCTGCGGCTGATCAGCACCGGCGCGCCGGTCGACCAGGTCGAGCGCGCCGCCCGGGCGCACAAGCTCCGCACGCTGGACGAGTACCTGGCCGCCCGGGCCGCCCAGAGCGCGCCCGCCTGACCCCGCGACCGGCCGGACGCCGGGTGGCCGTCATCCGCGCCGGCGAGCGCCGGGCGCGGATGACGGCCACGCAGGGGCGCGGATGACGGCCCCTGCGGCCCCTCAGAACGGGTTCGGCGTCAGCGTGTACTTCGTCTGCAGGTACTCGTGGATGCCCTCCGCGCCGCCCTCGCGGCCCAGCCCGGACATCTTCCACCCGCCGAACGGGGCGGCGGCGTTGGAGACGACGCCGACGTTGAGCCCCATCATCCCGGTCTCGAGCCGCTCGATCATGCGCTGCCCGCGGGCGAGGTTCTCGGTGTAGACGTAGGAGACCAGGCCGTACTCGGTGTCGTTGGCGAGGCGCACGGCGTCGTCCTCGGTGTCGAACGGCACGATCGCGAGCACCGGCCCGAAGATCTCCTCGCGCAGGATGTCGCTGCCCGGCTGGACGTCGGTGAGCACGGTGGGCTCGTAGAAGGTGCCGGGCCCCTCGACCGGGCGGCCCCCGGTGCGCACGCTCGCGCCGCGCTCGACGGCGTCGTCCACCAGCGCGGCGGCCTTGTCGACGGCGGACTGGTTGATGAGCGGGCCGATCGTCACCCCGTCCTCGGTGCCGCGGCCGATGCCGAAGCCCTGGACACGCTCGGTGACCCGGCGGGCGAACTCCTCGGCGACGGCGCGGTGCACGATCAGCCGGTTGGCGGCGGTGCACGCCTGGCCGATGTTGCGGAACTTCGCCGCGATCGCGCCGTCGACCGCCTTGTCCAGGTCCGCGTCGTCGAAGACGACGAAGGGCGCGTTGCCGCCGAGCTCCATCGACGTGCGCAGGACCCCCTGCGCCGCCTGCTCGAGGAGGCGCTGGCCCACGCCCGTCGAGCCGGTGAAGGAGAGCTTGCGCAGCCGCGGGTCGCGGATGATCGGCTCCGACACCGCGCCCGAGCTGGAGGTGGTCACGACGTTGACCACGCCCTTCGGCAGCCCGGCGTCCTCGAGCAGCTTGGCGAAGTACAGGGTCGTCAGCGGGGTCAGCGCGGCGGGCTTGACGACCACGGTGCAGCCGGCGGCGAGGGCCGGGCCGATCTTGCGGGTCGCCATCGCGAGGGGGAAGTTCCAGGGCGTGATGAGGAAGCACGGGCCCACCGGGTGCTGGGACACGATCATGCGACCGGTGCCCTCCGGGTTGGGCCCGTAGCGGCCCTGGATGCGCGCGGCCTCCTCGCCGAACCAGCGCAGGAACTCCCCGCCGTAGGCGACCTCCCCGCGTGCCTCGGCGAGCGGCTTGCCCATCTCGATGGTCATGAGGAGCGCGAACTCCTCCTTGCGCTCCTGGAGGAGGTCGAAGGCCCGCCGCAGCAGCTCACCCCGCTCCCGGGCCGGCGTGGCGGCCCAGGCCGGGAAGGCGTCGCAGGCGGCGTCCAGCGCCGCGCGGCCGTCGGCGGCCGAGGCGTCGGCGATGGTCTTGACGACCTGACCGGTCGCCGGGTCGGTGACGTCGAGCGTGCCGCGCTCGCCGGCGCGCCACTGGCCGGCGATGAACAGGCCGTCGGGCACGCCCGCGAGGAGCTCGGCCTCGCGGGCGTCGAGCAGCTGGGTCTGGCGGTTGTCGGTCATGGGACTCCTTTACGCGCCCACCGGCTGCGGGGCCGGGACGAGCAGGTGCTGGCGGAAGAAGGCGGCGAGCTCGGCGGTGGCGTCGAGCGGGAGGACGGCCGCGACGTACTGGTCGGGCCGGACCACGACGACGCACCCGGCGCGGTCGATGCCGCGCAGGTCGAAGATGTCCTGCTCGGGGTCGGCGGCGTAGACCTTCTCGTAGTCGACGAGCTGGAACGGCCCGCTGCGCGGGAGGAACAGGTCGGGCACCGCGGTGATGTCGAAGGCGGTGTGCGGCTGCTGGTAGACCACCTTGACGTCGAAGAGGCTGTCGAGGTCGGCGCCCGTGGGGGTGTGCGTGACGACCGGGGAGTCCGGCGCGCCGGCCATCCAGGCCGCCCAGTCGGTCAGGGCCGAGGCCTGGCCCGGGGCCGCGGCGTCGGCGAAGGCGTAGACGCGCCAGCGGCCGTCGGCCCGGTGGTGGTGGCCCAGGTGCACGGAGTTGGCGTCGCCCACCCGGGTCACCGGGGCGGACTTGAAGCGCTTGCCGACCGGGAAGCCGGTGGCGAGGTCCTGGTGGACCGGCTCGGCGACGAGCATCGACGGCGGGTACTGGGTCATGAAGCCGGCAGGGAACTCGGCGGTCCGGACGTAGAAGTCCGCGAGCTCGGCCGGGTCGGCGAACTCCTCGGGCTTCTTCGCCATGAGCGTGGACCACTCCTTGTCGAAGTCGATGAGGTTCTGCGCGATGACCTGCCGCTCGGCCGAGTAGGTGGCCAGCAGGCTCTCCGGGCTGCGGCCCGAGAGCACGTAGCCGAGCTTCCAGCCGATGTTGAACCCGTCCTGCATCGAGACGTTCATGCCCTGGCCGGCCTTGGCGCTGTGGGTGTGGCAGGCGTCGCCGGCGATGAAGACCCGCGGCGTGCGGGTGCCGACCTCCGCGGCGGGCACGTCGTCGAAGCGGTCGGTGACCCGGTGGCCGACCTCGTACACGCTGTGCCAGGCGACGTGGCGCACGTCGAGGGTGTAGGGGTGCAGGATCTCGTTGGCCTTGGCGATGATCTGCTCGATCGTCGTGCGGCGGACGGCGCCGTTGTCCTTCGGGTCCACCTCGCCCAGGTCGACGTACATGCGGAACAGGTGCCCGCCCTCGCGGGGGATGTGCAGGATGCTGCCGCCGGTGTGCGACTGGATCGCGCACTTGGTGCGGATGTCGGGGAAGTCGGTGACCGCCAGGACGTCCATGACGCCCCAGGCGTGGAAGGCCTGGTCGCCCTTCATCGTGCAGCCGATGGACTGGCGCACGCCGCTGTGGGCGCCGTCCGCGCCGACCACGTACTTGGCCCGCACGACGCGGTCCTGGCCCAGTCGCTCGCCCGCGGTGTGGGTGAGGGTCACGGCGACGGGGTACTCGCCCTCGCCGGTGACCTCGAGGCCGCGGAACTCGTACCCGTAGTCCGGCTTCATCCGGCTGGGCGAGTTGACCATGAACTCCGCGAAGTAGTCCAGCACGCGGGCCTGGTTGACGATGAGGTGGGGGAACTCGCTGATCCCGTGCGGGTCGTCCTTGGGGCGGTCGCCGCGGACGATGCGGGTGGGGTCGCTCGGGTCCGGCCGCCAGAAGCACATCTCCGTGATCCGGTACGCCTCCTCGATGATGCGGTTGGCGAACCCGAAGGCCTGGAAGGTCTCCACGCTGCGCGCCTGGATGCCGTCGGCCTGCCCGATCTCCAGCCGGCCGGGCCGGCGATCGATGATCCGGGTGGTGACGTCCGGGAACTGGGAGAGCTGGGCCGCCGCGATCATCCCGGCCGGGCCGGTGCCGACGATGAGGACGTCGACCTCGTCGGGCAGCTCGTCGGGACGGTCGAGGCCGACCCCCGCGGCGGGCTGGACGCGCGGCTCGCCGGAGACATAGCCGTAGTGGTGGAACTGCATGGCGATTCCCTCTCGGACATCGGTGTCGAGGTGTGTCGGACCGAACCACTGTGTTCTATAGTCGAACACGCAACTCTACTATCGAACGGAAACGTATACGATGATGTGTGACGCGCGCAACCGCCCTGGGGGCCGGGGATGAGCGCCGGGCCGGGAAAGGTGCGCCAGGCGAGCGCGCCGGCGTCGCAGACGCTGAGCCGGGGCATCCGCGTGCTCGAGCTGCTTGCCGACGGGCGCGAGCCGCTGACGATCGACGAGCTCGCCGAGCGCCTGGGCGTCCATCGCTCCATCGCCTACCGGCTGGTGCGCACGCTCGAGGACCACGGCCTGGTCACCCGCGACCAGGCGGGTCGGGTCGCGCTGGGTGCGCGGATGGCGTCGCTCGCCGCCGGGGTGGCCCCCGACCTCCAGGCCGAGGCCCTGCCCGAGCTCACCGCGGTCGCCAACGAGCTCGGCATGACGTGCTTCCTGGCCGTGCTCGACCACGACGAGTGCGTCACCCTCGTCAGCGTCGAGCCGCGGCACGCGGTGGCCTCGGTGGCGCAGCGGCCGGGGACGCGGCACCCCGTGAGCGTCGGGGCGCCCGGCAAGGCGATCCTCGCGGCGCTCCCCCAGTCCGAGTGGCCGTCCGGGGTCTCCGCCCAGCTCGCCGCCGAGGTGGCCGCGGCGGGCCCCCGGGGCTACGCGCAGAGCCACGACGAGGTCATCCCCAGCGTGAAGTCGGTCGCGGTGCCCCTGCGGCTGCGCGGGCGCTCCCCCTCCGCCGTCGCGGTCGTCTACGTCGCCAGCGGCACCGAGCCGGCGGCGATCGGGGCACGGCTCGCGGCGAGCGCGACGTCGATCCGCGAGGCGCTGGGCGACTGACGGCGGCCGGGACCGGCCCGAGAGTCAGGGCGCGCGCCACGCCGGCACGATCCGGCGCCGGACGAACGACAGGGGCGGGGCCGACGTCGGCCCCGCCCCTGTCGCGGTTCGTCGGAGGATCAGGCCTGCGCGAGCCCGCGGATCGGGCTGACCTGCTGCTCCGCCTCGTGGTCGGGCCCGAGCGGGATGCCCGAGCGGTCACGCAGCAGCAGCGTGGCGAGGAGGCCGACGATCGTCATCGCGGCGAGGTACGTCGTCACGCCCGCGGTCCCGCCCGTCGCCTTGACGATGGCCGTCGCGATCATCGGCGCGAAGGCGCCGCCGAGGATCGCACCGATGGCGTAGGAGACCGACACGCCGGAGAACCGGATCGAGGCCGGGAAGAGCTCCGAGTAGAGCGCCGCCTGCGGGCCGTAGGTGAAGCCCAGGCCGATCGTGAGCAGGGCGAGGCCCGCGAACAGCAGCGCCACGTTGCCGGTGTTGACCAGCGGGAACAGGGCGAAGACCCCGCCGAGCTGCATCGCCCAGCCGAGGACGTAGGTCGTGCGCCGCCCCAGGTAGTCCGAGGCCCAGCCGGCGACGATCGTCGAGAGCAGCCACGTGACGGCGGAGCCGGTCACCGCCCACAGCACCGGGCTGCGGTCGAGCGCGAGCGGCCCGTCGGGGTTGGTCGCGTAGTTCTGGATGTATCCACCGGTCGTCATGTAGCCGACCGCGTTGTTGCCGGCGAAGACGAGCGCGGTGACGATGACCAGCACCGTGTGCTTGCGGAAGAGCCGCAGGATCGGCATCTGCGCCTCCTGCTTGCGCTCGGCCAGCTCGGCGAAGACCGGGCTCTCCTCGACCTTCCGGCGCACGTAGTACCCGACGAGGATGAGGACGACGCTGAGCAGGAACGGCACGCGCCAGCCCCACTGGATGAAGGCGTCGCCGGGGGCGATCATCGCCATGAGGGCCATGACGCCGGAGGCGAGCAGCAGCCCCAGCGGGACACCGGTCTGCGGGCCCGCGCCGAACAGGCCGCGCTTCTTGTCCGGGGCGTGCTCGACGGCCATGAGGACCGCACCGCCCCACTCGCCGCCGGCGGAGATGCCCTGGACGATCCGCAGGAGGATGAGCAGGGTCGGCGCCGCCACCCCGATCGCCGCGTAGGTCGGCAGCACGCCGATGAGGGCGGTGGCCGCGCCCATCATGATCAGGGTGACCATGAGGACGAGCTTGCGGCCGTACTTGTCGCCGAGGTGGCCCGCCAGGAACGCGCCGAAGGGGCGGAAGAGGAAGCTCACGCCGACGGTGGCGAACGAGAGCAGCACGCTGTTCTCCCCGAGCCCGGAGAAGAAGGCGGGGCCGAACACGAGCCCGGCGGCGAAGGCGTAAGTGAAGAAGTCGTACCACTCGACGGTGGTGCCGATGACGGTCGCGAAGACGACCCGCCTGCGGTCCCGCGTCTCGTCGACGGCGGTGAGGGTGGTGGTCCCCGCGGGCGTCGCGCCCGGGGGAACGGTGGGAGAGGAACTCATCTCTTGCTGACTCCTGTGTCGATACGACGTCGCTGTCTTCTCGAGACCCGCTGGACGGTTCCAGGCTTGCCTCGCAGGATGCCATCGTATATGTTTTCAGATACTACGCAAGGGCGAGGGAGCTCATGACTGACAACACCCTGATCGCGCAGAGTGCGGACCCCCGGTTCTCGGCTCTCCCCGGCCGTCCGGGCAAGATCATCGCGATCCATCTCAGCTACGCATCGCGCGCCGACCAGCGGGGCCGCCGCCCGGCGCACCCGTCGTACTTCTTCAAGCCGTCGAGCTCGGTCGCGCCGTCCGGCGGGACCATCGAGCGTCCGGCCGGGACCGAGCTGCTGGCCTTCGAGGGCGAGGTCGCGCTCGTCATCGGCGCGGCGGCCCGCCGCGTGCCGCTCGCGGACGCGTGGAGCCACGTGGCATGGGTGACGGCGGGGAACGACTTCGGCCTGTACGACCTGCGGTCCAACGACAAGGGCTCCAACGTCCGCTCCAAGGGCGGCGACGGGTTCACCCCGATCGGCCGGGCCCTCATCGACGCCCGCACGGTCGACCCGGCCGCGCTGCGGCTGCGCACCTGGGTCAACGGCGAGCTCCGGCAGGACGACACGACGGCGGGGCTCATCTTCCCCCTCGCCCAGCTCGTCGCCGACCTCTCCCAGCACTTCACGCTCGAGCCGGGCGACGTGATCCTCACCGGCACCCCGGCCGGGTCCTCCGTCGTCGTCCCCGGGGACGTCGTCGAGGTCGAGGTGGACGCCCCCGGCGCGCCCGGGGCCCCGAGCTCGGGCCGGCTCGTCACCACCGTGACGCAGGGCGAGCACGGGTTCGACGACGCGGTGGGCTCGCTGCCCGCGGTCGACGACGTCCAGCGCGCCGAGGCGTGGGGCTCGCGGGCCGCCGCCGGGCTGGAGCCGGAGGCGGAGCCGTTCCGGCTCACGGCGGCCCTGCGCGACAAGCTCCACCGGGTCCCGGTGGCCGGGCTGAGCGCGCAGCTGCGCAAGCGGGGCCTCAACAACGTCACCGTCGACGGCGTCCGGCCGATGCACCCCGAGGCCAAGGTCGTCGGCACCGCCCGCACCCTGCGGTTCGTGCCGAACCGGGAGGACCTGTTCACCAGCCACGGCGGGGGCTACAACGCCCAGAAGCGCGTCTTCGACGCCGTCGGCGAGGGCGAGGTCATCGTCATCGAGGCTCGCGGCGAGGAGGGGTCGGGCACGCTCGGCGACATCCTGGCGCTGCGGGCGCAGGCGCGCCGCGCCGCCGGCATCGTCACCGACGGCGGCGTGCGCGACTACGACGCCGTGGCCGCCGTGGGCATCCCCGTGTACACCAAGGGCGCGCACCCCGCGGTCCTGGGCCGCAAGCACGTGCCCTGGGAGGCGGACGTGGCGGTCGGCTGCGGCGGCACCACCGTGCAGCCCGGCGACGTCATCGTCGGCGACCGCGACGGCGTCATCGTCATCCCCCCGGCCCTCGTCGAGGAGGTCGTCGACGCGGCCCTCGCCCAGGAGGACGAGGACGCCTGGATCGCCGAGCAGGTCACCGCCGGGCACCCGGTCGACGGCCTCTTCCCCATGAACGCCGAGTGGCGTCAGAGGTACGAGGCATGGCGCGCCAGCCGGTGACGGCCGCCGCCACCGCGGCGGCCCCCGCCTCCTGGAGCAAGTCGCAGCAGGCCTACCACTGGCTCAAGGAGCGGATCTCCAGCCACGAGTTCACCCCGGGCTACCGCCTGGTGCTGGCCACCATCGCGGCCGAGCTCGGGATGAGCGTGGTGCCGGTGCGCGAGGCCATCCGCCAGCTCGAGGCCGAGGGCCTGGTGACCTTCACCCGCAACGTGGGCGCGCAGGTCTCGATGATCGACAACGGGCAGTACCGGCACAGCATGGAGGCCCTCGCCATCCTCGAGGGGGCGGCCACCGCCCTCGCGGCCCCCGGGCTGACCGCCGACGACGTCCGCCGGGCGCGCGAGATCAACGCGCTGATGATCGACACGCTCGACCACTTCGACCCCCGGGCCTTCACGACGCTCAACCAGAAGTTCCACTCCATCCTGTTCGCGCCGTGCGGGAACCCGCGCATGCTGGAGCTCGTCAACGCCGAGTGGGCACGCCTGGGACACCTGCGCGACTCGACGTTCAGCTTCGTGCCGGGCCGCGCGCAGGAGTCCGTGCGCGAGCACGAGCGCATCCTGCAGCTCATCGAGGCCGGCGCTCCCCCGGCGGAGATCGAGAGGGCGGCCCGGGGCCACCGCTCGGCCACCCTCGCCGCCTACCTCAGCCACCAGCACCCCGACGACCACCCCGAGCACCCCGCCGGCACGCCGGGCGACACCGCTCACTCGGCCGCAGCGCCGAGCCGGCCCACACCCTGACCGCACCCCACCGGAGGCATCCATGAGTGACACCAGGACCGCATCGACCGCGACGGCCGCCCACCACGTGCCGGCCGACCTGCCCGACCGCATCCAGCACTACATCGACGGCGAGTTCGTCGACTCCGCCGACGGCGACACGTTCGAGGTGCTCGACCCGGTGTCGAACACCACCTACCTGCGTGCCGCCGCCGGCAAGAAGGCCGACATCGACCGCGCCGTCGCGGCCGCCCGGCGCGCCTTCGAGGAGGGCCCGTGGCCGCGGCTGCTGCCGCGCGAGCGCTCGCGCGTGCTGCACCGCATCGCCGACATCGTCGAGTCGCGCGACGCCCGCCTCGCCGAGCTCGAGAGCTTCGACTCCGGCCTCCCGATCACCCAGGCGCTCGGCCAGGCCCGCCGCGCCGCGGAGAACTTCCGGTTCTTCGCCGACCTGGTCGTGGCGCAGGCCGATGACACCTTCAAGGTGCCCGGCCGCCAGATCAACTACGTCAACCGCAAGCCGATCGGCGTCGCCGGGCTCATCACGCCCTGGAACACCCCGTTCATGCTCGAGTCCTGGAAGCTCGGCCCGGCCCTCGCCACCGGCAACACGGTCGTGCTCAAGCCCGCCGAGTTCACGCCGCTGTCGGCGTCGCTGTGGGCCGGCATCTTCGAGGAGGCGGGCCTGCCGCAGGGCGTCTTCAACCTCGTCAACGGGCTCGGCGAGGAGGCCGGCGACGCTCTGGTGAAGCACCCTGACGTGCCGCTCATCTCCTTCACCGGCGAGAGCCGCACCGGGCAGATCATCTTCGCCAACGCCGCCCCGTACCTCAAGGGCCTGTCGATGGAGCTCGGCGGCAAGTCCCCCGCCGTCGTCTTCGCCGACGCCGACCTCGACGCCGCCATCGACGCGACGATCTTCGGGGTGTTCTCCCTCAACGGCGAGCGCTGCACCGCGGGCAGCCGCATCCTCGTCCAGCGCGAGGTGTACGACGAGTTCGTCGAGCGCTACGCCGCGCAGGCCAAGCGCGTGATCGTGGGCGACCCGCACGACCCCAAGACCGAGGTCGGCGCGCTGGTGCACCCCGAGCACTACGAGAAGGTCATGAGCTACATCGAGATCGGCAAGTCCGAGGGACGCCTGGTCGCCGGCGGCGGCCGGCCGGAGGGCTTCCCGACCGGCAACTACGTCGCCCCGACCGTGTTCGCCGACGTCGCCCCGGACGCCCGCATCTTCCAGGAGGAGATTTTCGGCCCGGTCGTCGCGATCACGCCGTTCGACACCGACGAGGAGGCGTTGGCCCTCGCCAACGGCGTCAAGTACGGCCTCGCCGCCTACGTGTGGACCAACGACCTCAAGCGGGCGCACAACTTCGCCCAGTCGATCGAGGCGGGCATGGTGTGGCTGAACAGCAACAACGTGCGTGACCTGCGCACGCCGTTCGGCGGGGTCAAGGCCTCGGGTCTCGGCCACGAGGGCGGCTACCGCTCGATCGACTTCTACACCGACCAGCAGGCCGTGCACATCACGCTCGGCAAGGTGCACAACCCCACCTTCGGCAAGGTCGAGACCCACGAGCCGACCGACCTGGACGACCCGGACCCCCGCTGAGCCGACGCGGGCGCGCCGGGCCCGGCTCGGCGCGCCCCGCACCCATCAACCCCGATACCCGAACCGCAGAGAAGCAAGGACGCTGACGTGAGCACTCCCCTCAGCCAGAACTCCCCCGAGCCGGTCGTCACCGCGCAGGACCCGATCCGCACCAGCGACCCCATCCCCACCCCGAAGGCGGCGCCGCCGGACATCCTGCGCTGCGCTTACATGGAGCTGGTCGTCACCGACCTGCAGGCCTCCCGCAACTTCTACGTCGACGTGCTCGACCTCGTGGTGACCGAGGAGGACGAGGAGACCGTCTACCTGCGGAGCTTCGAGGAGTTCATCCACCACAACCTCGTGCTGCGCAAGGGCCCGGTCGCCGCGGTCGCCGCGTTCTCCTACCGCGTGCGCACCCCCGAGGACCTCGACAAGGCGGTGGCCTTCTACACCGAGCTCGGCTGCCGGGTCGAGCGGCGCCCCGAGGGCTTCACCAAGGGCATCGGCGACTCGGTCCGCGTGGAGGACCCGCTGGGCTTCCCCTACGAGTTCTTTCACGACGTCGAGCACGTCGAGCGGCTCGCGTGGCGCTACGACCTCTACACGCCCGGCGCGCTCGTCCGCCTGGACCACTTCAACCAGGTCACCCCGGACGTGCCGCGGGCCGTGAAGTACATGGAGGACCTCGGCTTCCGCGTGACCGAGGACATCCAGGACGCCGAGGGCACCACCTACGCCGCCTGGATGCGCCGCAAGCCCACCGTGCACGACACCGCGATGACCGGCGGCGACGGACCGCGCATGCACCACGTCGCCTTCGCCACCCACGAGAAGCACAACATCATCGCCATCTGCGACAAGCTGGGCGCGCTGCGCCTGTCGGACCACATCGAGCGCGGCCCCGGCCGCCACGGGGTCTCCAACGCGTTCTACCTGTACCTGCGCGACCCCGACGGCCACCGCGTGGAGATCTACACGCAGGACTACTACACCGGCGACCCCGACAACCCGGTCGTCACGTGGGATGTGCACGACAACCAGCGCCGGGACTGGTGGGGCAGCCCCGTCGTCCCGTCCTGGTACACCGAGGCCTCCCTCGTCCTCGACCTCGACGGCGAGCCCCAGCCGGTCATCGCCCGCACCGACTCGAGCGAGATGGCCGTGACCATCGGGGCCGACGGCTTCTCCTACACCCGCAAGGGCGACGAGCCCGACGCGCTGCCCAGCTGGAAGCAGGGCGAGTACAAGCTCGGGCACCAGCTGTGACCTCACTCTTCCCGCCGCATACGCGCGGACCCGACACGATGGACAGACCAGGAGGACCGGATGCTCTCGCCTGAGACCATAGCCGCGATCGCCGACGAGCTCGCCGAGGCCGAACGCGACCGCACTGCAGTCCCGCCGCTGAGCGGCCGGCACACCGAGATGACGATCGAGGATGCCTACGCCGTCCAGAACGAGTGGCGTCGCCGAGCGATCGAGGCCGGTCGACGGCCGGTGGGCCGCAAGATCGGGCTGACCTCCAAGGTGATGCAGGCGGCGACCGGCATCGACGAGCCGGACTACGGGGCGATCTTCGCCGACATGGTCCTCGAGAACGGTGCGGTCATCGAGCACGCGAGGTTCTCGACCGTGCGGATCGAGGTCGAGCTCGCCTTCGTGCTCGCCGAGGCGATCGACGGTCCGCACGCGACGGTCTTCGACGTCCTCCGGGCGACCGAGTACGTCGTGCCGGCGCTGGAGGTCCTCTCCTCGCGCATCGAGCTCCAGAACAAGACGATCGTCGACAACATCAGCGACAACGCCGCCATGGGGGCGATGGTCTATGGCGGGAACCCGGTCAAGCCCGGCGAGGTGGACCTGCGCTGGGTCTCGGCGCTGCTGTACCGCAACGAGACGATCGAGGAGTCCGGCGTCGCCGCGGCCGTGCTCAACCACCCCGCCATGGGCGTCGCGTGGCTGGCGAACAAGCTTGCCCAGCACGGCGACCGGCTCGAGGCCGGCGAAATCGTGCTCGCGGGCTCGTTCACGCGCCCGATGTGGGTGCACCCGGGCGACACGGTGCTCGCCGACTTCCGAGAGCTGGGGACCGTCTCGTGCCGCTTCGTCTGACGCCGACCTTCCGCGACGCCCTGGCGACCCAGCGCGAGCGGGGCGCGGCGGCGCGCCCCCTCGCGGGCATCTGGGTGTGCTCGGGCAGCCCCCTCGTCGCCGAGATCTGCGCCGGGTCGGGGCTGGACTGGGTGCTCATCGACATGGAGCACTCCCCCAACGGCCTCGAGTCCGTCCTCGCCCAGCTCCAGGCGGTCGCCCCCTACCCGGTGACCCCGCTGGTGCGCGTCCCGATCGGCGACGTCGTGACCATCAAGCAGGTGCTCGACCTCGGGGCGCAGAACCTGCTGGTGCCGATGATCTCCTCCGCCGACGAGGCGCGCGCCGTCGTCGAGGCCGTGCGGTACCCCCCGCGCGGGCGCCGCGGGGTCGGCTCGGCCCTCGCCCGCTCGGCGCGGTGGAACCGCGTCGACGGGTACCTCCCGGACGCCGACGCGCACGTGTCGCTGTTCGTGCAGATCGAGACCGCGGAGGGCGTGGAGGCCGCGGCCGAGATCGCCGCGGTGGACGGCGTCGACGGCGTCTTCGTCGGACCGTCCGACCTCGCCGCGTCCATGGGGGTCCTCGGTCAGCAGAGCCACCCGGACGTCGTCGCCGCCGTCGGGCGCGCCTTCGCGGCCGTGCGCGCGGCCGGCAAGCCGGTCGGCGTCAACGCGTTCGACCCCGCCGTCGCGCGCGCGTACCTGGAGGCCGGCGCCTCCTTCGTGCTCGTGGGCGCCGACGTGGCGCTGCTCGCCCGCGGCTCGGAGGCCCTCGCGGCCGCGTTCGTGCCCGCCGCCGACGACGGCGCCCGCGCGAGCTACTGAACGACGCCGGCGCGCCCACCCGGGCGCGCCGGCCCATACTTCCTCGACGAGCTCCCGGTCACCCGGCCCGGCGGGGCGCGCGCAGCCCCCTCCGGGCCGGGCCCGGCTCCGCTCCCCGCACCGCCGCCGACAGCCCCGCGCTCTCCGCACCGTCGCGGAAGCCACGACAGCCCCATCCGCTCCGCACCGTCGCGGAGCCCCGGACAGAAAGGCCACTCCCCGCATGAGCACCGTCTCCGAGGTCGTCGCCACCGCCGTCGCCTCGCTCGCCGACGACGTCTTCGCCCTCATGGGCAACGGCAACGCCTACCTGCTCGACGCCCTCGCGCGCACGCCCGTGCGCGTCACGACCGTGCGCCACGAGGCGGCCACCGTCGCCTCGGCCGACGCCTACCACCGGGTCTCCGGACGCCTGGCGGTGGCGACGACCACCTACGGACCGGGGTTCACCAACACCATCACCTCCCTGGCGGAGGCCGCCCAGGCGGCCACCCCGCTCGTTCTCGTCGTCGGGGACGCGCCCGCGGCCGGGCCTAGGCCCTGGGACGTGGACCAGATCCAGCTGGCCGCCGCGGTCGGGGCCGTGACGATGGTCCTGGACGCCGCCGCCCCGGGCCGCACCACCGTCGAGGCGGCGGCGCACGCGCTCGCCCACCGGGTGCCGGTCGTGCTCGCCCTGCCCTACGACCTCGCGACCGCGCCCGCCGCGGACGACGACGTCCCGGCCATGCCGCTGCTGCCCGAGCCCGTGACGCCGGACCCCGCGGCGCTCGCGCAGGCCGTGCGCCTGCTCCAGGAGGCCGAGCGCCCGCTGGTCCTGGCCGGCCGTGGCGCGAAGGCCGCCGCGGCGCAGCTGCGCACGCTCGCCGACCGGCTGGGGGCGCTGACCGCCACGAGCGCCCCGGCGCGCGGGCTGTTCGCCGGCCGGCCCTACGACCTCGGCGTGTGCGGCGGCTTCGCCTCCGAGCCGACGGCGGACCTCGTCCGGCGCGCCGACGTCGTCCTCGTCGTCGGCGCCGGGCTCAACCAGTTCACCACCTCCTTCGGCTCGGCCTTCGCCCCGGGCGCGCGCGTCGTCCAGGTGGACGTGGCCGAGGGTCCCACGCACCCGGTGGTCGGCCACTACGTCCGCGGCGACGCCGCCCTCGCCGTCCTCGGCCTGCTCGACAGCCTCGACGGGCGGCCCGCCCCCGTCGAGCCGTGGGGTGGCGCCGCCGCCGAGGCCCAGGACGGCCGGCTCCAGCACGCCCGGCCGGCCGGCGACGACGCCGCCCCCGACGGCCGGCTCGACCCGCGCACGGTGACGCGGCGCCTCGACGCGCTCCTGCCCGCGAACCGGCTCGTGGTCTGCGACGGCGGGCACTTCATCGGCTGGCCCAACACCTATCTCGAGCTGCCCGCCGCGGACTCCATCACCCTCGTCGGCACCGCGTTCCAGGCGATCGGCCTGGGCTTCCCGTCCGCGCCCGGCGCGGCCGTGGCCCGCCCGGACGCGCTGACCGTCGTCGTCACCGGCGACGGCGGCGGCCTCATGGGCCTGGCCGACCTCGACACCCTCGTGCGGTGCGCCCGCAGCGCCCTCGTGGTGGTGTTCAACGACGCCGCCTACGGCGCGGAGGTCCACCAGTACGGCTCCCAGGGGCTCGACCGCACCGCGATGGCCATCGACGAGATCGACTTCGCGACCATCGCGCGCGGCCTGGGCGCCGCGGCGGCCACCATCGACCGGCTCGAGGACCTCCGGGCCGTGGAGGAGTGGCTCGGCGCGGGCGCCCTGGGCACGTTCCTCGCCGACCTGCGCGTCTCTCAGGGCGTCGTCGCCCCCTACATCCAGGAGATCGTCGAGCGGAGCCTGTCGCGGCGCTGAGCGACGGCGTCACCGGCCGGCGGGCAGACCCCGCCGGCCGGGCCACCCACGCCCTGGAGAGCGGGTGAGCCGATCCGAAGAACGCTCTAGGTCCGTTCGACGACGTTCAGCCGCCGCACGGTGAGCTCGTCCACCTCGAGCTGCTGGATCCTGAGCCGGCGGATCACCGCCCTGTTGACCGACAGGCGCCAAACCGCGACCACGCCGAGCGCCGATGCGCCCATCGCCGTGCCGAGCAGGCTGGCGAAGGCAATGCTCCTCGCGCCCGTCGCGAACGCGCCGATCGCGAGCGCCGGCAGGGCCTGGGGGCCGCTCACGGTGGGCGTCATCGCCGCCCGCCGCATCATCCAGGGTGCCCCTCGCATCGCGCCGTGCCCCATCACGCCGTGTCGCATCGGGCCGTGCCCCATCACGCCGTGCCCCATCGCGCACCTCCGTGCATCGCGTGCGTTCACTGCCAGGTTCCCCTCACGCAACCCGGCGACGGTAGAGCCGTGTCTACTCCGGTCGGCCGCCCCGGTCAGGCCCCCGGACGGGGGACGCTCCGGCCGCCGCGCCCTCGCCTACCTGCCCTCGGGCCGGTTGCGCCGGGCGACGGCGTCGATCGTCACGGCGATCACCAGCACGATCGCGGTGACGATGTACTTGGCCGCCGCGCTGAACCCGAGCAGCCCCATGCCGTTGTCGATAGCGGCGATGACCACGCCGCCGAGCACCCCGTGCAGCGCCTTGCCGCGCCCGCCGAACAGGCTCGTCCCGCCGATGACGGCCGCGGCGACCGCGTAGAGCACGAGGGTGCCGCCGTCGAGCGCCGTCGAGATCGAGCGCAGCCGAGAGGCGTAGACGATCCCGCCGATGCCCGCGGTGAGCGAGCACAGCATGAAGGCGAGGGTGCGGATGCGCGGGAGGCGGATGCCGGCGCGGCGGGCCGCCTCGGCGTTGCCGCCGATGGCGTAGACGTACAGGCCGAAGCGCGTGCGCCCCAGCAGGTAGGTCCACGCGGCCAGGACCGCGAAGACGAGCACCACGACCCACGGCATCCCGTACACCGGGGCCAGCACCCCGCGGTCGGCGTTGCACAGCAGGACCAGCGCCACCCCGCCGGCGAGGGCGGCGAGGATCTTGGCCACGGTCAGCTGGGGCGGCGGGGCCACGAGGCCGGACTCGCGCCGTCGCCGGTCGTGCCGCCAGGTCTGCCGCGCGAAGACCCCGACGATGACGAGCATGACGACCCAGCCCCCCACCCGGGTGAGGGTGCCGGAGCCGATCGCGTTGATGATGGGGTCCTGGATGAGGATCGACCCGCCGTTGCCCAGCACCCAGAGCATGACGCCCTGCCAGAACAGCAGGCCGGCGAGCGTCACCACGAAGGAGGGCAGGCCCAGCCGGGTGATGAGGGTGCCCTGGAGGAGGCCGATCAGCGCGGTCACGACCAGCGCCGTGGCGATCGCCGCCCACCACGGGAAGCCGGGGCCCGGCAGGACCAGCTCGGTCATGACGACGGCGCCCACGCCGGCCACGAACCCGATGGACAGGTCGATCTCGCCGAGCAGGAGCGCGAAGACCTCCCCCATCGCCAGCAGGCTGAAGACGGCCGCCTGCACGAGGAGGTTGACGAGGTTGCCCGCGGTCAGGAAGTGGCTGTTCAGCGACTGGAACAGGATCGCGACGAGGACGAGCCCGCCCACCACCGGCAGCACGCCCGTCTCGCCGCCCCGGATCCGTTGCAGGGACAGGCGCAGGTACTCCCCGGCCGACGGCGGCGCGGCGGGCCCGGCCACGACGGCGCCCGCGCCCGGCGGGGTCTGGGCCGGAGGCTTCTCGGCGTCCTGGAGCTTGGACATGGTCGCTACCCCGCCGTTCCCGGGGCCCGCGCGGTGCGCGTGGAGGCACCCGTCGTCATGAGGTCCACCACGATCTGGCGGTCCAGCTCCGCGGTGGGGCGCGCGGCGACCATCCGGCCCAGGTGCAGCACGGCGATGCGGTCGGCCACCGCGAACACGTCGTTGAGGTTGTGCGAGACCAGGAGCACCGCGTGCCCGCGGTCGGCGAGCCGGCGCACCAGGTCCAGGACCATCGCGGTCTGGGCCACCCCGAGCGCGGCGGTGGGCTCGTCCATGATGACGAGCTGGGAGTTCCACAGCACCGCCTTGGCGATGGCGACGGACTGGCGCTGGCCGCCGGAGAGGGAGGCCACGACCTGGCGGACCGAGCGGATCGTCGTCACCGCCAGGCTCGACAGCGTCTCCCGCGCGGCGTGCTCCATGGCCTCCTGGTCGAGCTGGCCGTGCCGGACCCGCTCGCGGCCGAGGAACATGTTCTGGACGACGTCGAGGTTGTCGCACAGCGCCAGGTCCTGGTAGACGGTCTCGATCCCGCGGGCGGCCGCCTCGCCGGGCGTGCGCACGTGGATCGGCTCGCCGTTCCACCACATCTGCCCCGCGTCGGGTGGATGGATGCCCGAGATGCACTTGATGAGGACCGACTTCCCGGCCCCGTTGTCCCCCGCCAGGGCCGTCACCTGGCCGGCGGGGAGGTCCAGGTCGACGTCGGTGAGGGCCTGGACGGGCCCGAAGTGCTTGCTCACGCCCCGCAGGCGCAGCAGCGGCGTCTCGTCGTCGCCCCCGGGGGCCGGGGTGGCGCCGGCCGGGGCGGTGGTGGTGGCGTCCGTGGTGTCCTCCCCTGGTGGAGGGGCGTGGCGGGCCGCCGTCGGCCCGCCACGTCCCGGTCGACGTGCCTACTTGATGCCGGCGTTCGTGCAGGCGGTGGCGACCTCGCCGGTGCACAGGTCGGCGACCTTGACGGCGCCGTCCTTGACCACCGTGTCGGCCATGTTGTCCGGGGTCACCCAGACCGGCGTGGTGTACACCGATTTGATGTCCTTGTTCAGCACGGTGTCCTTGGTGGTGGCGGCGACCAGCGACGACGGCGGCTCCTGGCCGGCCCGCAGGTACAGCGCGAGCGCCGCCGCCGCCTGCGCCTCGAGGTAGATGGGCTTGTAGACGGTGCCGCACTGGTAGCCGGTGAGGACGTTCTGCAGGCCCGGGAGCGAGGCGTCCTGGCCGGTGGTGGGGAACTTCTTGGCGGGGGTGCCGTTCTTCTTCAGCACCGCGATGACGGCGTTGGCGTTGTCGTCGTTGGGCGTGACGACGGCGTTCGTGGCCGGGTTGGCGGTGAGCTGCTGCTCGAAGGTCGTGGCCGCGACGGACGGGGTCCAGGTGCCGGCCGGCTCCCCCACCTTGGTGAAGGTGCCGTCCTTGAACTTCGGGTCCAGCACGCCGTTGTAGCCCTCGGCGAAGAGCTTGGCGTTGTTGTCCGAGGGGTCGCCGTCCATGACGAGGACGTTGGGGTTGGGGACGTTCCAGGCCCCGATGCAGTCCACCGCGCCCTGGCCGATGAGCTTGCCGACCTCGACGTTGTCGAAGCTGACGTAGTACCGGTCGGCCGGGCCGCCGGTGACGAGGCGGTCGTAGTCGATGACCTTCACCCCGGCCGCCTCGGCCTTGGCCTCGATCGCGGCGCCGCTGCCGGGGTCGAGGGGGTCGACGAGCAGCACCGAGGCGCCGGCGTTGATGTCCGCCTCGGCCTGCGTCTGCATCGTCGCGGCGCTGCCGTTGGCGTTGTCGATCTTGAAGTCGGACGTCGTCAGCCCCGCGGCCTCGAACGCCTTCGTGAGGTAGGGCGCGTCGTACTGGACGTACCGGGTGGACGTCGTCGTGTCGGGCAGGAGGACGCCGATCATCCCCTTGCCCTGCTTGGCGAGGTCGGTGAGCTGCTTCATGGCGGCGAAGTCGGCGGTGAAGTCGGTCGCCTTGAGCTGGGGTACCGCGGCGGACGTCGCCGACTGCGTCGTCGGGGAGGACGTCGTGGTGTTCGAGCTGCAGGCGGTGACCACCAGCCCGAGACAGAGGGTCGCGCTCGTGAGCGCCAGGCCCGTGCGTACGGTTCTCATCGGTCTTCCTTCCGTAGGTGACTGGAACCCGTACTGCCGCGAATCCTCCGCCCTCCCGTGGGAAATGGGAAGGGCGCGCCGTTGCGGCCCGGTGTCGTCCGCCCGCCGCCCTGCCCCGCCCGCCTGCCGCCCTGCCCCGGCGTCCCGGGCCGCCCCACGCCGCGGCGCGGTACCGGGACGCTGTCGCCACCCACGGAACTCTCAGGCGGTGGCTGCACCATGGCCGCGTGCCCGCTCTGATCTCCGCCATGGCCCGCTACGCCGTCTTCGTCATTCCCGCGGGCGCGCTGCTGGTGTGGTGGCGTGCCGGCCGGCGCGACAAGGTGACCCTCGCCGTCGCCGCGGTGGTGACGCTGGTCCTCGCGGCCGTGGGGATCGAGCTGGCCGCGCTGGTGTGGACCGATCCCCGGCCGTTCGTCGCCGACGGCCAGACCGCCCTGGTCCCGCACGCCGCCGACAACGGCTTCCCCTCCGACCACGCCACGCTCGGCGCCGCGGTCGCGGCCGTCGTCCTGGCCTGGCGCCGCCGCGTCGGCGTCGCGCTCCTGGCGGTGGCGGTCGCGGTGGGCGCGGCGCGCGTGGCCGCTCATCTCCACCACGTCCCGGACATCGTGGCGGGCGTTGGCATCGGCGTCGCCTGCGCGGGCCTCGGGGTCGTCGTCGCCCGGTGGGCCGTCGGGTGGGCGGCCGCACGCCGCGGTGCGACACCGCCCGCCGCTGCGTGACCCGGGCCTATGACGGCGCCCGCTGGCGTTGGTGCAGCGGGCTGGCCGGGTTGAGCAGCGCGTGCCGCCGCCCGTAGGTGAAGTAGATGACCAGGCCGATGACCAGCCACACGGCGAACCGGACCCAGGTCTCCCAGTGGAGGTGGAGGATGAGGAACACCGAGGCGAGCACGCCGAACGCGGGCACCACCGGCATGAACGGCAGCCGGAAGGAGCGCTCCGCGTCGGGGCGGGTGTAGCGGAAGAGGATGACCGCCACGCACACGACGACGAAGGCCGACAGGATGCCGATGTTGGTGAGGTCGGCCACCGCGCGGATGGGCAGCGCCCCGGCCAGCACGGTCGCGGCCACCCCGGCGATCCAGGTCACCCGTTGCGGGGTGCCGTGGCGGTCCACCCGTGCGAACCACGGTGAGAGCAGCCCGTCGCGGCTCATCGAGAACCACACGCGCGTGACGCCGAGCAGGAAGGTGATCATCACGGTGAGGATCGACAGCACGGCGAAGATCGAGATGATGTCCGCGATCACCGGCAGCCCCACGTTGTTGAACGCGGAGGCGAAGCCCGCCGCCGGGTTGATGTCCTGGTAGCTCTGCAGGCCCGTGAGCACCAGCGTGGCGGCGACGTACAGGATCATGGCGATGATGAGCGACAGGATGATCGCCTTGGGCATGTGCCGGCGCCCCTCGCGTGCCTCCTCCGCCGCGGTGGACATGGCGTCGTAGCCGAAGACCGCGAAGAAGACCGTCGCCGCGCCGGTGAGCACCGGGCCGAAGCCGTTGGGCATGAACGGGATGTAGTTGCCCGTGTCGATGTAGAAGACGCCCAGCGCGATGATCGCGAGGATCAGGGTGATCTTGACCGCCACCGCGATCAGCTCGAAGCGTCCGAACGTGCGCGAGCCGCGGCTGAGGATGAACGTCACGAGCAGGCAGATCAGCATGGCCGGCACGTTGACGACCCCGCCCTTGGCCTCGAAGGAGCTGGCGGTGATCGAGGTGGGCAGCGCCAGGCCGGTCCCGGCGAGGAAGGCGTCCAGGTACCCGGAGATGCCGATCGCCACGACGGCGACGATGGCGGTGTACTCGAGCAGCAGGTCCCACCCGATGAACCAGCCGATGATCTCCCCGAGCGCGACGTAGCCGTACGTGTACGCCGAGCCGGCACGGGGCACCATGCCCGCGAACTCGGCGTAGGACAGCGCCGCGGCCGCCGACGCCAGTCCGGCGATGAGGAAGGAGATGAGCACGGCCGGCCCGGCGGCGGGGTTGTTCGCGTCGCCGTGGGCGACCACCCCGGCGAGGGAGAAGATGCCGACGCCGATGATGCCGCCGACGCCGATCGCGGTGAGCTGCCACAGCCCCAGGCTCTTGATGAGCTTGCCGGAGCCGGTCTCGCTCTCGATGTCCTCGATCCGCTCGACCGGCATCCGCCGCCAGATCGAGCCGTGCTCTGACGCCATCTCGACCGCTCCCCTCGGTGGGAGCGCCCTGGACCCGGTCGCGGGCGAAGGTGCGCAGTACGAGCGTCACAGCGTTCGCGTGCCGCGTCCACCGGACGGGTCCGTTGGGGAACGGACCGGTGCGGCCCGGGGCGTGGTCGCCGGCGTCTCGTCCGGCCGCCCTGGTCCGCGCGGACCGATCGGTGGCACCCTGGGGGCCCGGCCGCGGCACACGAGGAGGTGGTCCCGTGACGCCGGACGACGTCGCCGCCGCCATGGCAGACCCGGTCGCCCAGCGCCTGCTGGCATCGGCGAACCCGGCCCGCCTCGCCTACGTGGCCCGGGACGGGACGCCGCGCGTGGTGCCGGTCGGGTTCGACTGGAACGGCGCGACGATCGTGATCGGCACGGTCCCGGGCTCGGCGAAGGTCCGGGCCCTGGAGGCCAACCCCGCCGTGGCGCTGACGATCGACACCAGCCCGCCCGCCTGGCCGCCCCACGTCCTGCTGGTGCGCGGGACGGCCACGGTCACCCTCGTCGACGGCGTCTTCCCCGAGTACGTGGCCGGCGCCCGGAAGCTCACCCCTGCCGCGGAGTTCGCAGACTGGGAGGCCGGCGTGCGCGCGCTGTACGACCAGATGGCGCGCATCGACGTCACCCCGACCTGGGTCCGCATCCACGACTTCGAGACCCGGATCCCGCGGGCGGTCGAGGAGCTGGCGCGCCGGAAGCGCGGCGACGCGCGCCGGTGACGGCGACGGCGCCGGCCCGCCGCGCCGTCGTCGTCAGCCGGCGGCCTGGATGGCGGTCGCGGCGGAGCGGTGACGGCGCAGCACGTCCTCGAGATCGCGGAGCCGGAGCTCGCCGTCGGCCACGAGCGGGGTGCCGGCGACGAAGGTGTACCAGGCCCGCGACGGGCCCGTGCGCAGCCACGCCTCGACGGGGTCGGTGAGGGCGCCCGCGAGCGCGACCGGGGAGGTGTCCCAGACGACGACGTCGGCGCACGCCCCGGGCCGCAGGTGCCCGATCTCGTCGTCCCAGCCCAGGGCGCGGGCGCTGCCGCGCGTGGCCATGTCGAGCGCGTCCCGGGCGGTCATCGCCTGGGGGCCGTGGCGGAAGCGGCCGAGGAGCAGGGCGCCGCGCGTCTCCATCCAGAGCGAGGCCGCGTCGCTGGAGGACGACCCGTCGCAGCCCAGGCCGACGTTCATCCCCACGCCGCGCAGGGTCATCGCGTCGGCGGTCCCTCCAGCGAGGATCATGTTCGAGCTCGGGCACTGCGTCGCGGACACCCCGGCCGCGGCGAGGCGCTTGTTCTCCTCGGCCGAGCCGTACACGTAGTGGGCCACCCACGAGCGCGGGCCGGCCCAGCCGACCCGCTCGAAGTACTCCACCGGCCGGCACCCGTACACCTCGAGGCAGTAGTCGTCCTCGTCGCGGTCCTCGGCGAGGTGCGTGTGCAGCCGGACGTCGTGCTTCTCGGCCAGCTCCGCCGTCGTCCGCATGATGCTCTCCGAGACGGAGAAGAGGGAGCACGGCGCCAGGGCCACGCGGGTCATGGCGCCGGGGCCGGGGTCGTGGTGGGCGGCGATCAGCCGCTCGGAGTCGGCGAGGATCGTGTCCTCGTCCTGGACGACCTCCCGCGGGGGCAGGCCGCCGTCGTCGACGGACCGGGTCATGGAGCCGCGGTTGGCCATGAACCGGAAGCCGATGTCGGTCGTGGCCCGCACCTGGGCGTCGATGAGCCCGGGGCGGGGGTGGACGTACATGTGGTCCGAGGAGGTCGTGCACCCGCCGAGGAGCAGCTCGGCCACGGCGACGTAGGTCGACAGGTACACCGCCTCCTCGTCCAGCCGGGCCCACAGCGGGTACAGCGTGGTGAGCCACTGGAAGAGGGTGCCGTTGACCGCGGGCCCGTAGGCCCGGGTCAGGTTCTGGTACATGTGGTGGTGGGTGTTGATCAGGCCCGGGGTCACCAGCCGGCCCCCGGCGTCCACCCGGCGGGCCGCGTCCGGCTCGGGCTCGCCGGCCCGGCCGGCGCTGTGCACCCGGCCGCCGTCGAGGGCGAGCCAGCCGCCCTCGATCTCCACCCCTCGGTCGATGTAGATGGTGGCGTTGGTGATGACGGTGTCGAGCAACGGAGACCTCCTGAGCGGGCTGACGTGGGTGGCACGTGCCCTGTCTCAGGCGTGCGCTTCGCCTGAATCGTCACCGCGTCGCGGGCGGGCGCTACTTTGCGTGTGTGGTCCGGTGAGATGAGTTATAGCACGCCCGCTCGGCGCGCTACTCCGGGCGGCTTCCCCCGGACGGCGTCGTGGCGCCTCCTCACGCCGTCGCTGAGGAGCGCTCGCGCCGGGCCCAGGCGGTGGCGATCTGCCCACCGAGGACGACGTTGCCGGTGGCGACGTCGATGTTGACCTCGAGGCTCGCGCCGCCCGTGTGCTCCTGGAAGTAGGCGAGCAGGAAGGGTGTGACGCCCTTGCCGGTGACTCCCCGCTGGTCGGCCGCGGCCAGCGCCTCGGCCAGGACCCGGTCGTGCAGCCGAGGGTCGAGCTGCCGCTCCGCGGGCAGCGGGTTGGCCACCAGCACGGCCCGGTGCAGCGCCAGGGCGTCCTGTGCCGCCATGACCGCCACCACGTCCTCGGCCGACTCCACCCGCCAGTCGATCGGCAGGCCCGAGTCCGCGAGGTAGAAGCCCGGGTACCGGTTCGTCCGGTACCCGAGCACCGTGATGTTGAGCGTCTCGAGGCGCTCGAGCGTCGCCGGGAGGTCGAGGACGGACTTCGCCCCCGCGGAGACGACCGTGATGGGCAACCCCGCCAGCGCGACCAGGTCGGCCGACTCGTCGAAGGACCGCGCGGCGCCGCGATGGACGCCACCGATCCCGCCGGTGGAGAACACCCGGATGCCCGCCCGCGCCGCCAGCAGCGCCGTCGCGGCGACCGTGGTCGCTCCCGTGACCCGCAACGCCATCGCCGGCGCAAGATCCCGGGCCGAGAGCTTGACGACCGAAGGATCCTCGGCGATCCGCTCGAGCTCGGCGGCTGTCAGCCCCACCCGCGCCACGCCGTCGACGACCGCCACGGTCGCCGGGGTCACCCCGGCATCGCGGAGAAGCCGCTCGAACGACCGGGCGGCGTCGAGGTTGCGCGGCCGGGGCAAGCCGTGGGCGACGATGGTCGACTCCAGAGCCACCACGGGGCGCCCCGCGGCGAGGGCGTCGGACACGGCGGCGGAGATGCTCACGGGCTGGCGGTCATGGAGGCCTCCTGCGGGTCGAAACAGCCCTACGGATGGCGTGCCAGGCGCGCGCTCGGTGGCAGTGCGGTCCCCTCGACGACGCAACGGCCCGCGAGAACATGGAGGACCACTCGTCCAGCACAGTCAACCCCATCACCTGGTAGGGGCGAGCCCTGCACAGGGCCGCACCTGCGGTTCCGGCCGGCGAGCGGCGCCCGTCGGCGCGTCTGCGTCGACCGGTCCCCTGCCCTGACGCCCTCCAAGAACGGTGGCAAGAATGCCCAGAAATGGTGACCGGCGGCACTTTGTGGCGTTGGTCTAGATATTTTCTGTATTTTTTGACATAATTCATGGGCTGGCTCGCTGAGGTCGGACTCTCCCGCACCGGATGACTTCGAGTCCCTTCCCCCACGCGCAGGCGTCGCCCGTCCGAGACCGACCAGCACCTGGTTCCAAGAACTCGGCACACGGCGACGGCTGCCTCTCGACGGAGGACACCGACCGCGAGCGCGACGCTCCCCTCCGGGGCGCACAGCCGGCGGCGTTCGTCGAAAGGATTACGCGTTGAATTACTACCCCGGCCAGGTTCTCGTCCATTCCCACCACGGCCCGGCCACCGTCTCGAAGATCATCGACCGGAAAGTTGGCAAGGGGCGTCAGCGTTACCTGAAGCTGGACGTGCACGACGCCGACCTCTCGGTCGGGGTGCCGCTGGATCGGGCCGAGGAGCTCGGTGTGCGCGCGCTGCTCGACGCCGACGGCCTGCGCGAGGTCTTCGACCTGCTCCTTGCGCCGACCGGGGAGAAGGACGGCGTGTGGTCCCGTCGCGTCAAGAACAACGCCGACCGGCTGCGCTCCGGCGACGTCCGCGTCATCGCCGGTCTGATCCGCGACCTCACCCGGTGGAACCAGGAGAAGCGGCTCTCCTTCGGCGAGACGACGATGCTGCGCGATGCTCTCACCCCGTTCGTCGCCGAGCTGGCCCTCGTGCTGGGCGTCGACACGGACAAGGCCACCGCGATCGTCGATGCGGCAGTTCTCGAGGGCACCCGGCCGAGCATGCCGCGGGCCGAGCTCGCCGCGGCAAGCTAGCCGCACCGAGGACGCGGCCCCGGTCCCTCGAGCCCAGCACCCAAGGGCCGGGGCCGTCGTCGGGGCCTTCTCCCTCTTCTCCTGCGGCAGGCGGCCGCCGGTGGTCAGGGCGAGGGAACCGATCCGCGTTCCGTGCAGGCCGGCGGCTGTTCCCCGGCCACCGGTGGACCTGCCTGATCCGACAATCGAATTCTCCAATCGTAGGCCTCGCGGCGCCCTCGCGGCAGGTCGAGGAAGCCGCGCACCGCGTTGATGGACATGCCAGCTTCGACCGCGATCTCGTCGGGCGAGAGACCGGCAGCGTGTGCAGCACGCAGGGCACCGACGATCCGCTCTACCGACCACTCACCACCCGCTTGTGCCGGCGTGATCACCGCGAGCAGCCTCTCAAGCGCCACCCGCTGCCCCTCCTCGAGATCCCGAGCAGGCACGAGCCGCTCATCGGTCATCCCGAACCACCGTCCATTTCACACGTCGCCCAGGAGGAGTGAGCGGGCGGCGGGCGCCTGTCGGCCTCGCCTGCCGGACCCGCCAGGAGCTTCGCATGCGGCTGCCTATCATGGAACCGGGCGTCGGAATTCCCTGTCACCACCGACACCACAGCGAGGCCGGCTCCGTGAGACGCTCCGTCTGCGGCGAATCCCGACCGGGACCCACGCTGCTCCAACCTCGGACGCGTATCGGCACACCCTCATCGCAGACGGGCCCGGAGGGATCGGAGAGACCATGGCAGACCGTCCGGTGCCCGCCTCTCCGCCGCAGGCCCGCCCACCGGCGCACACCAGAACCAGGCGAGCGACGTTGTGCATTGCCGCGCTGATGACCGTTGCACTCGGGCTCAGCGTCCGCACGTTCAGCGATGGCGCCTGGACCGGCCCCGTCGGCGACGCCCTGTACGCCGTCCTCATCTATCTGCTCGTGGCAATCCTGCTCCCAGGGAAGCCCCGGGTACAGGTCGTCGGCGCGGCGATGACGGCCTGCCTGCTGATCGAGGTGTTCCAGCTCACCGGCCTCCCTGCGGAACTGGCACGGTCGTGGCCGCCCATCCGGCTGGTGCTGGGCACCACGTTCGGAGTGGCGGACCTGTTCGCCTACGCCGCCGCCTGCGTCCTCGCCTTCGCCGTCGACCGCACGCTCAGCAACGCCGTGACGCTCCGGTAGGCGGCCCACGGACGACCGCCCCCTCGGCGTGGCCAGAACCCTGTTACCTGCGCGACCGCAGGCACTAGCGTCACGACAGGCTCGCGCGACCACCCTCGGAGGGAACTCATGCTGCAGCACGTCGCTGAGGGCGTCCTCGTTCACGAGAGCGAGTTCATCCGGAGCAACTCCGTCGTCGTGCAGGGCCGGGCCGGCGTTCTCCTCATCGACCCCGGCATCACGAGCCACGAGATGGCCGCCCTCGCGAACGACCTTCGCGGGTTGGACCAGCCCGTCGTGGCCGGCTTCTCGACCCATCCCGACTGGGACCACGTGCTCTGGCACGCAAACTTCGGTGACGCGCCCCGCTACGGCACAGCCCGCTGCGCGGCCTCGATCCAAGAACTGCTGTCGCAGGAGGACTGGCAGGTCCGCATAGCCGAGGGGCTACCACCGGAGTTCGCCGACGACATCCCGATGGATCTGCTCGGTCTCATCACCGGCCTGCCCGCGGGAGCCACACAGATTCACTGGGACGGCCCCGCGGTCCGCATCATCGAGCATCAGGCCCATGCCCCGGGCCATGCGGCGCTGCTGATCGAGGAGAGCGGCGTCCTCGTCGCCGGCGACATGCTCTCTGACATCCTGATGCCCTTCCTCGACCTCGATGCCACGGATCCGATCGGGGACTACCTCGCCACGCTGCGGCTGTTCGAGACCGTGGCCGACGACGTCGCGGCCGTCATTCCCGGTCACGGCGCCGTCGGCAGGGCTGACCAGGTACGGGCGCGAATCGACCAGGACCGTGCGTACGTGCAAGCCCTGCGAGGCGGCGGGGTCTTCGATGACCCGCGGGTCGGTCCATCGGCCCCGTTGGAGTGGCTGCCCGACGTGCATCGGTGGCAGGTACAGCGGCTCGCGCAGAGAGAGCCGGACACAACGCACGAATAACTGTGCTCGCCTCCACCAGCCTCGATCGGGCAGCTGGACAGCAGCCTCGGCGCTACGGTCGGCATACCGGATGCGGACCGCCAACGGGTCACGTCCCGGCCTGCGGGTTCCCGTCCGCGAGCCGCCCCACGACCAGGAGACGTCATGTCACTCGTTCGTGTTCACAACTTCTCTGTCTCGCTGGACGGTTTCGGTACGGGCGAGGGCCAGCGGCTTGATGCGCCCTTCGGCCACGCCGGGAGCCGCCTGCTCGAGTGGGCCTTGCCGACGCGTACCTTCCAGCAGATGGGCCTTCACGGCGAGGAACCGGGCTCCGTCGGCATCGATGAGACGTTCGCCAGCCGGTGGGCCACCGGGATCGGGGTCGAGATCATGGGCCGCAACAAGTTCGGTCCTCAGCGCGGCCCGTGGCCGGACGAGAGCTGGCGGGGCTGGTGGGGCGACAACCCGCCCTTCCACACGCCGGTGATCGTCCTCACCCATCACTGGCGCCGACCGTTGGAGATGGACGGCGGGACCACCTTTCACTTCCTCGACGCCGAACCCGCCGAGGCGCTCCAGCAGGCACGCGCCCTGGCCGGCGAACTCGACGTCCGCATCGGCGGCGGCGCCACCACTGTCCGCCAGTTTCTCGAGGCAGATCTGATCGACGAGATGCACATCGTCCTCGTGCCGATCGTCCTCGGCCGGGGCGAACGGCTCTGGGACGGCCTCGAAGGACTCGAGCAGCGCTTCCACATCGAGGCAGCCCCCTCGCCCAGCGGCGTCATCCACCTGACCTTCCAGCGACGGGCCCGGGCCGCCTAGCCGCGCCGCGATGAAGAACCGTCCTGCCGAGCTTGTCCACGACCGTCGGCCCCCGGACACGGCCTGGTCGGTTCGCGACGCGCGACGTCAGCTGTCGTGCGGTCCGCCCCCGACCGCCGTCTCGACGGCGGTCGGGGGCGGAGAACCTGGCTCAGGCCTCAGCCTGCCGTCGGGCTGCTTCCCGTCCCGCGAGGTAGCCGAACACCAGCCCGAGCGAGATGGTGCCGCCGGCGCCTCCGTAGAACCCCTTCGTGGGTGCACCACCGGCGTTGCCGGCGGCGTAGAGACCCGGGATGACCTCGCCCCCGGTGTTCAGCGCGCGGCCGAGCGCGTCGGTCCGCGGGCCACCCACGGTGCCCAGCGCGCTGGCCTCGACCTTGAGCGCGTAGAACGGCGCCTTGTCCACGGGCCCCAGGACGCTCGACCGCGGGCTCTTCAGCACCGGACGGATGATCCGTGCCAGGGGCCCGACCACCATCGAACGCACGCGCTCGGGGTCGTTCTTCTGCGCCACCCGTCCGGCGAGCTTGCTCACGACCGGCCCGATCGTCGCGGCAATACCGTTCCGGGCCTTGGCGGTGAGGGCGGGGAACCGGGCGTCCGGCGAGAGCTTGCCCAACCGGGGGTAGAACGCACCGAAGTAGCGGTCGAACAAGGTCTCGCCGCGGTGGAACTGCGGGTCTCGGGCCCGGGCGGCGTCGGGGTTGAACCGGTCGACGGTGCGGAGCAGCCCCACCTCGTCGACCCCGATCTTCCCCGCCAGGTCCGCCAGGGTGTCGGCGCGGTGCAGGTAGTCGGGGACCGCCCCGCCCGGCGTGACGCCGAAGATCCCGAACTTCTCCCAGTAGTTCTGGTCGAAGATCAGCCACGCCGTGGCGTTCGGCATGGTGCCGGTCTCCGGGTCGATCTCGCGCATGATCTGGCCGAACTGGTCGTAGGCCAGGGCCTCGTTCGCGAAGCGTTCGCCCTTGCTGTTCACCATGATGCTGTGGGGCAGGGCGCGCTCGCCGAGGAAGACACGGGCGAGCGGGCGGCCCTCCAGCTCCTCGCCGGGCAGCTGCACGCCCGGCATCCACCAGGCGTCCTCCATGCCTGTCAGGTCGGCGCCGACCTCCTGGGCCAGCTGCACCGCAATGCCGTTGTGGCCCTTCGGGGAGACCTGCACGCCGAACGGGCCGCCGAGGTAGGTCGAGGTGTGCTCGGGCGAGCTCTCGAACCCGCCGCTGGCCAGCAGCACGCCCCTGGTGGCCCGCACCGTGTGCTCGACGCCATCGGCCTCGACGACGACGCCGCGCACCTGCGAGTCCTCGATGACGAGTCGGGTGGCGGGCGCCTCGACGCGGACGTCGACGCCGTTGCGCAGGCCCGCCTCGAGCAGCGCGCCGACCAGGGCCGGTCCGGCGAGCCAGACGTCGTCGATGCCGATCCCGCCCAGGAGCCAGAACGGGAGCGGGTTCTTCGCCATGCCGGTGGTCAGGGCCGGGCGCACGTACTTCGCTGCCCTGCCCAGGCCCTTCGGGGAGTAGGGCCCGGGGAACAGCGCGCGACCGACGGACGCGCCGTCGATGTCGGAGCGGTAGTCGGGCCAGATCGTCGGGATCCACCCGAAGGAGGTGTGCTCCTCGATGAACCTGGCGACGCGGGGTCCGGTCTCGAGGAACTTCTCGACCAGATCGTGGTCGAGGACCTGGTCGCGCCCCTGGCCGTACATGTAGCGCCGTGCCTGGTCCAGGTCGTCGTCCACCTTCAGCTCCTTGCGCGAGAAGCCGTGGTTGGGGATCCAGGCGGCCCCGGCGGAGATCCCCGTGGCGCCGCCCACCAGTTCCCGGGACTCGACGACCAGGACGCGTGCCCCCTCCTTCGCGGCGGTCAGCGCCGCCGTCAGGCCTGCGCCACCGGACCCGACGATCACCACATCGACCTCGTCCGGGATGCCCTCCTGGGCGACCGATCCGATGGAGCCAGCTGCGAACCTCATGACACTTCCCTCCCAACTGGCCGGCATGACACCGGCCACACGGCCGCAGTCGATACGTATGCATCGATCTACCCGGGGCAACTCCGACCTCTCCAGGGGAATTCCCGACGCCGCTTCTCCGTATGAGTGGGCTCGGCCACAGCATCGAGGTCTCGCAGAACAGGTGCCGACCCCCGGCTGGCTGGTGCTCGCGGGCGACGGCCGCCTTGGGCGTGACGCGGGCTGCCTGAGTGCTTCCAGCACGCCGAAAGGGCCGCCCCGGAAACTCCGGAACGGCCCTTGGCGTGCGGCTCTACAGTGTCGGGCTGGCGGGATTTGAACCCACGACCCCCTGACCCCCAGTCAGGTGCGCTACCAAGCTGCGCCACAGCCCGTTGTCCGGCGAACCGGACTCCGAAAGGTTACCCCAGCGCACCCGGTGCGACCGAATCCGGCCGGCTGTGACGGTCGCCTCACCCGCCCCCCACCGCCCGGCTGCCTACTTGTCGGCGCCCGTGTCGGCGTCCTCCTCGCCCTCGAAGGTGCTGCTCTTGCCGGCGCCGAGGCCGGCACCCGTCTCCGGGTTGGGCACGTCGCTGTCCTCCTTGACGTGCCGGCCGTGCTTACGGGGCTCCTCGGTGGGGTTCTGGTCCTGCTCGCTCACAGTCGTTCCTCCTGGTTCGACGGACAAGCTCCCAGTCTGGGTGGGGCCGCCGGAGGCGGCAACGGCAACCCGAGGCGGCGGGATGCGAAGCCGCTACGCCGGCGCCCCGGCGACCCGCTGCAGCCGCCGCAGCTCCGCCCCCGTCACACCCAGCGCCGCCACTGCCAGCAGCAGCCCGGCGGAGGCCAGCCACGGCTCGACCCGGTACAGCGCCACCTGGGTGAGCAGCAGCGTCACCAGCACCGCGCCGCGCAGCCACCGGAACGCGGCGTACCGGTCCGTCGGCAGCAGCAGCCAGCCACGCGCGGCCACGACGAGCGTGAGCGCCGTCGCGCCCAGCACCCCGGCCTCGACCCAGCCGGGCGCCGTCTGCCCCTGGGCGCGGTGCACCATGAGCGTGGCCGGGGCCCCGGCGAGCAGCACGAGCAGCAGCACGCCGGTGAGCGCCGTCGACCACCGCCGGCGCACCACGCCGTGCAGCAGCGCCCGCAGCCGCTGACGGGCGGCGTCGACGGGGTCCAGGACCTCTTCCTCGTCGTCGGGGATGGCGCGCAGGAGGGCGGCCGTCTCCGCCCAGCCGCGCGCGCCCCGCCCGCGGGCGAGCAGGTCCTCCGCGACCGCGCGGCGCCGCTGGCTCAACCCGCCGACCAGGCCGGAGACGGCGTGGTCGGCGGCCGCGGCGAGGTGCTCGCGGCGGTGGTGCACGCGCCGGCCGTGCAGCACGTCCGCCCACACCATGAGCAGCACGAGGGTGACGTACATGATCATCGGGGCGGGCGCGTAGAAGTAGTCGTTGTCCTGGGTGAGGAACTTGCCCACCTCGTCGATGAACAGACCGAAGCCGATGCCGCCGGTCAGCGCCACGAGCGGGCGGACCACCGGCCCGGCGAAGGACAGCGCTAGCACGACCGCCACCGCCAGGAACAGCCCGCCCCACAGCACGTGGGCGACGTGCAGCCCGCCGCCGCCCACCTGCGGGAAGCCGGCCAGCTGCAGGAACGCCCGGGTGACGACCACGGTGAGCACCGTGGTGACGACGAACCCGGTGACGTGCGCCGTCGCCTCGGGGTCCCGCGGCAGGCCCCACCGCAGCAGCCGACCGGGCCGCTCGGGGGCGCGCCGCAGCGGGGCGTGCTCACGCCCCGGTCGCCCGGACTCCTCCCCCGGCCGGCCGCGCACGGACTCCTCGGGGGCGGCCACCGGCCGCTCCCCCGCCGCGCGGCGCCGGGGCCTGGGCATCAGCGCCGCCGCTTCTCCCGCACCCGCACGCTGATCTCGATCGGGGAGCCGGTGAACCCGAAGCTCTCCCGCAGCCGGTTCTCGATGAACCGCCGGTACCCCGCCTCGATGAACCCGGTGGCGAAGATGACGAACCGCGGCGGCCGGTTGGAGACCTGGGTGGCGAAGAGGATGCGCGGCTGCTTCCCGCCGCGCACCGGGTGCGGGTGCCCCGCCGTCAGCTCGCCCAGGAAGGCGTTGAGCCGGCCGGTGGGGATGCGGGTGTCCCAGGAGTCCAGCGCCGTCTCCAGGGCCCGCACCAGCCGGTTGGTGTGCCAGCCGGTCTTGGCCGAGACGTTGATCCGCGGCGCCCACTGCACCTGGACCAGGTCGAGCTCGATCTCGCGCTCGAGGAAGGGCCGGCGGTCCTCGTCCATGAGGTCCCACTTGTTGTAGGCGACGACCAGTGCCCGGCCCGAGTCGATCACCTGCTGGATCACCCGGGTGTCCTGCTCGGTCATCGGCACCGAGGCGTCGACGAGGACGACGGCGACCTCGGCCTTCTCCAGCGCGGCCTGGGTGCGCAGCGAGGCGTAGAAGTCCGCGCCGGAGGTCTGGTGCACGCGGCGGCGGATGCCGGCGGTGTCGACGAACCACCACGGCTTGCCGCCCAGCTCGATCAGCTCGTCGACGGGGTCGCGGGTGGTGCCGGCGGTCTCGTGGACGACGACGCGCTCGGCGCCGGCGAGCTGGTTGAGCAGGGAGGACTTGCCCACGTTGGGCCGGCCCACCAGCGCCACCCGGCGCGGCCCGCCCTCGGGCAGCTTGCCGGCGACGGCGGAGACCTCGGGCAGGACGGCCATGGCGGCGTCGAGCACGTCGCCCGACCCGCGCCCGTGCAGCGCCGAGACGGGATAGGGCTCCCCCAGCCCCAGCGACCACAGCATGGCCGCGTCGGCCTCCTGCATCGGGGAGTCGACCTTGTTCGCGACGAGCACGACGGGCTTGCCCGAGCGGCGCAGCAGGCGGACCACCCGCTCGTCGGTGTCGGTGGGCCCGACGGTGGCGTCGACGACGAACATCACGGCGTCGGCGAGCTCGACGGCGGCCTCGGCCTGCTCGGCCACGCGGGCGTCGATGCCGGCGACGTCGACCTCCCACCCGCCGGTGTCCACGAGGGTGAAGTGGCGCCCGGCCCACTCCGCGGGGTAGCTGACCCGGTCGCGGGTGACGCCGGGGGTGTCCTGGACGACGGCCTCGCGCCGGCCCAGGATGCGGTTGACCAGGGTGGACTTGCCCACGTTGGGACGGCCGACGACGGCGAGGACGGGCAGCCCGGCCCGCTCCCCCGGCGCCTCGGCGGGCTCGGCGCCCTCGAGGACGACGAGGTCCTCCTCCTCCAGGACGTAGTCGGCCAGGCCGGCGCGCAGCGCCTCGGCGCGGCGGTCCTCCTCGGCCTCCTCCGCGGCGATCTGCTCGGCGGTACGCAGGTCCTCCGCCTCGGCGGGGTCGGCGAGGTTCGGCTCGCGCGCGGGATCGGTGCTCATGGGTCTCATTCTTCCTTGTCGGTGGCCACGGGGCCGACCGGGTCCTGCGCGGAGGCCGGCAGCGGCACCCCGGTGAGGGCGACGGCGGCGGCGACGTGGGCGGCGAGCCCGGCGCCGATCCCGTCCATGGCGCGGGCCAGGCGCTCGCGCCGGCTGACGCCGTCGGGCAGGGCCAGGTCGAGCGGCTTGCCGAAGGCCACGTGGAGCTTGGCGCGCGGCGGCGGGACGTAGCCGCGCTTGTCGCCGGTGCGGCGGGTGCCCAGGACGGCGGCGGGCACCACCGGGGCGCCGGAGTTGACGGCGAGCCAGGCGACGCCGGCGCGGACCTCGCTGACGTCGCCGCGCCCGCGGGTGCCCTCGGGGAAGATGCCCACGACGCGGCCCTCGTCGAGCAGCGCCTTGCCGACGGCCAGCGCGGCCCGGCCGGAGGCGCGGTCCACCGGGATCTGCCCGGCCCAGGTCATGAGGAAGCCGATCGTGGAGTCGAAGAACTCCTGCTTGACCAGCACGTGGGAGCCGCGCGGCAGGGCGCCGTGCAGCACCGGCCCGTCGACGATGCCGGTGTGGTTCGAGGCGATGATCACCGGGCCGGTGGCCGGGACGTTCTCGGCGCCGTGCACGGTGGTGTTCCACCACACGTGGTCGAGCACCCAGCCCACGCGGCGGGACCAGGTCGGTCCCCAGCGGTAGATGTCCTCCGGGCGCACCCGCTGCCCACGGGTCGCGCCGGTGGCGGCGCCCATCAGCGGGCCTCGCTCACGGCGCGGACCACGCCCAGGACCGCGCGGAAGGTGTCCTCGATGTCGAAGGCCGAGGTGTCCACGGTGGTGACGCCGTCGGCCGCGGTCATGAAGGTCGAGACGGTGGAGTCCTGCGCGTCGCGGCGCACCACCTCGTCGCGGGTGGCGGCGATGGCGGCGGCGTCGGCGCTGCCGTGGCGCTCCCGGGCGCGGCGGGCCAGGCGGGCGGCCTCGTCGGCGGTGAGGAGGATGCGCACGTCGGCGTCGGGGGCGACGACGGTGGTGATGTCGCGGCCCTCGGCGACGATGCCCCGCCCGGCGGAGCGGGTGCCCGGGGCGCCGGACGCCTCGGCGTCGATCTCGGCGCGCTGGCGGCGGCACAGCTCGGCGCGCACGGCGAGGTTGGTGGCCACGGTGGACACGACGGCCGTCAGTGCGGCCTCGCGGATGGCGGCGGTGATGTCGGTGCCGGCGCACACCACCCGGGGGTCGGCGGGGTCGGTGACCATCTGCAGCGGCATGGCCTCGACGGCGGCGGCGACCCGGTCGGTGTCGCTGAGATCGACGCCCTCGTGCTGGCACCACCAGGTGGCCGCGCGGTACATGGCGCCGGTGTCGAGGTAGGCCAGCCCGAGCTCGGCGGCCAGGCGCTTGGAGACGGTGGACTTGCCGGTCCCCGAGGGCCCGTCGATCGCCACCACGAGCCCGCGCCCGTCGGGCCTGCCTGCCTGCTCCACCGTGTCCTCCTCCAAGAAGTGTCGTGAGACGTCAAGTTGTGCGCGAGACGTCAAGTTGTGCGTGAGACGTCAAGTAGTGCGCGAGATGTCACGCCGCGCCGCCCGCCCGCGGGCTCATGCCTCGGCCCGCCCGCTGGCCACCAGGCGCCATCCGCGCCGGTCGAGCTCGGCCTCCAGCCGGCTCGCGGCGGCCGGGTCGACCGACAGGATCGCCAGGCCCACCGGCTGCCCGGCCGAGTGCTCCAGGTGCAGGTCCTCGATGTTGACCCCGGCCTCGCCGACCTCGCCGAAGAGGCGGCCGAGCTCGCCGGGCTGGTCGGGCACGAGCACGCTGACCTCGGCGTAGCGCCGCGGCGCCCCGCCGTGCTTGCCGGGGATGCGGGCGACGCCGGTGTTGCCGGCCGCGACCACCCGGGCGAGCGGCCCGGCGGCCCCCTCGGTCAGCGGCCCGTCGGCGGCGGCGCGCTCGAGGGCGGCCAGGGCGGTGTCGACGTCCTCGCGCAGCGCCCGCAGCGCGCGGGCCACCGGCCCGGCGTTGCCGACGAGGATGGCGGCCCACAGCTGCGGGTCGGAGGCGGCGATGCGGGTGACGTCGCGCAGCCCCTGGCCGGCCAGGCCGAGCGCCGTCTCCGGGGCGTCGCGCAGCCGCGCGGCCACCATCGAGGCGGCCAGCTGGGGCAGGTGGGAGACGAGGGCGACGGCGTCGTCGTGCTCCTGGGCGCCGAGGGTGGTGGGGGCGGCGCCGACGTCGACGGCGAGGGAGCGCACCGCCAGGACGGCGTCCGGGGTCGAGCGCGGGCCCGGGACGATCACCCAGGGGCGGCCGACGAACAGGTCGGCGTCCGCGGCGGCCGCGCCGGACCGCTCCCGGCCGGCCATGGGGTGGGAGCCGACGTACCGGGCGGCGTCGTCGCCGCCGTGGCGCTCGACGTGGTGGGCCACCCGGGCCTTGACGGAGGCGACGTCGGTGACGACGGCGCCAGGGTGGGCGCGAAGCTGGGCGAGCACGGTGGGGCCGGCGACGTCGGGCGGGGTGGCGACGACGACGAGGCGCGGGGCGGGGCTGTCGGGGGTGGCCGGCCGGCCGGCGCCCATGTCACGGCCGAGGGCGACGGCGGACGGCGAGGCGTCCTCGAGCTGGACGTCGACGCCCGCGGCGCTCAGCGCCAGGCCCAGGCTCGCGCCGAGGAGCCCGGTGCCGACCACCCGGACCGGGCCGACCGTGGCCACAGCAGGGCGAGGCATGTTCTCGGGCACCCGGGCAGACTACCGCCCGGCGCCGTCGCCCCTTGTCCGGGGCCCGTGTGGCGGGGCGTGACGTCCCCCGCACCCGCCCCCTCCGGCGAGACGTCAAGTTGGTCGCGAGACGTCATCTTGGGCGCGCAGGTCGCCCGGCGAAGCGGTCTCACGTCTCGCGCACTACTTGACGCCTCGCGCACTGTTTGACGTCTCGCGCACCGTTTGACGTCTCGCGCACTACTTGACGCCTCGCGCACTACTTGACGCCTCGCGGCGGGAGGGGTCAGAGGCCGACCTCGCGCATGAGCTGGCCGAGCTCGGTGCCCGCGATCACCCGGGTGCGGCCGGGCTTGAGCGTGCCGAGCCGGACCGGCCCGATGCGGGTGCGCACCAGGCGGGTGACCGGGTGGCCGACGGCGTCCATGAGCCGGCGGACGATCCGGTTGCGGCCCTCGTGCAGCACGACCTCCACCAGGGAGGCGTCCGCCGTCGTCTCCTTGACCGTGAAGGCGTCCACCCGCACCGGCCCGTCGTCGAGCTCGACCCCCTGCTTGAGCTTCTGGCCCAGGGACCGCGGCACCCGGCCATCGACGGTGGCCAGGTAGGTCTTGAGGACCTCGTAGGAGGGGTGCGCCAAACGGTGGGCCAGCTCGCCGTCGTTGGTCAGCAGGATGAGGCCCTCGGTGTCGGCGTCGAGGCGCCCGACGTGGAAGAGCCGCTCGGGCCGGTCGGCGACGAACTGGGACAGGCTCGGCCGCCCCCGGTCGTCGTCCATGGTGGAGACCACGCCGCGGGGCTTGTTCAGCGCGAGGGTGACGAGGGAGTCGTCGAGCTGGACGCGCAGGCCGTCGACGTGGATGACGGCGCGGGTCGGGTCGACCCGCACGCCCAGCTCGCGCACCACCTGCCCGTCCACGCTCACCCGGCCGGAGGCGATGATCTCCTCGCAGGCCCGGCGCGAGCCCAGGCCGGCGCCGGCGAGCACCTTCTGCAGGCGTACGCCGTTCGGGTCGTGCGGGTCGGTGTGGTTGTTCATCACAGCTCTCAGTCGACGTCGTCCAGCGCGTCCACCTCGGGGAGGTAGGGCGCCAGCGGGGGCAGGTCCTCGAGGGCGTCCAGGCCCATCCGCTCGAGGAAGTAGGAGGAGGTGCGGTACAGCATCGCACCCCCCTCCGGGTCGTGGCCCGCCTCCTCCACCAGGCCGCGGGCGACCAGGGTGCGCACGACGCCGTCGACGTTGACCCCGCGGATCGCGGCGATGCGCCCGCGGGAGACCGGCTGGCGGTAGGCGATGACGGCGAGGGTCTCCAGGGAGGCCTGGGTGAGGCGGGCGGTCTGCCCGTCGAGCACGAAGCGGCCGACGACGTCGGCGTGGGCGGGGCTGGAGTAGACCCGCCAGCCGCCGCCGACCTGGCGCAGCTCGAAGCCGCGGGCGCGGGTGCCGCGCTCGCCGCGGTACTCGGCGGCCAGCTCCTCGAGCAGCTCGACGACCTGGCCGGTGGGCAGGCCCAGGTTCGAGGCGAGCTGGGCGGCCGGGACCGGCTCGTCGACCACCATGAGCACCGCCTCGAGGGCGGCCAGGTGCGTCTCGGGCAGGGCGTCGTCGGGGACGGGCTCGTACTGGACGTCGGTCATGGGCGGTCCTCGGCGGGATGGGCGGGAACGAGATCGGCGGCGACGGCGGCGGCCGGGTCGACGGCGCCGTCCGGCTCCCCGGCACCGGGCGCGGGGGCGAGGTCGGCGGGCGAGGCGGGGTCGCCGTCGTACTCGTCCCCCACGGCCACCTCGCCCTCCTCGGCGCCCGACCAGCGGATGGTCAGCTCGCCCAGCGGCTCGGGCTGGTCGAAGGCCACGGCCCGCTCGCGGAAGAGCTCGAGCAGCGCCAGGAACCGCGCCACCACGACCGCGGTGGAGGCGGCGTCGGCGGTGAGGGCGCGGAAGGTCGCGGTGCGCAGCCGGCGCAGCTTCTCGACGATCAGCGCGGCCTGCTCGCGCACCGGCACGACCGGGTCGTGCACGTGGGCGATGTCGACCTGGGGCGCGCCGGGCTTGGGCGCGAACGCCCCGGCGGCGAGCCGGGCGAGCTCGTCGGGCCCGACCTGCATGACGAGCTCGGGCAGCAGCGCCGCCAGGTGGGGCTCCAGCGGCACGCTGCGCGGGTAGCTCTTGCCCTGCGCGGCCCACCGCTCCTCGAGGTGCTCGGCGACCTCCTTGAACGCCCGGTACTGCAGCAGCCGGGCGAAGAGCAGGTCGCGGGCCTCGAGCAGCTCGAGGTCGTCCTCGTCGTCGACCGTGCCGCGCGGCAGCAGCCGGGCGGCCTTGAGGTCGAGCAGGGTCGCGGCGATGACGAGGAACTCGCTGGCCTGCCCCAGGTCCCACTCGCTCTGCGCGGAGATGTAGGCGATGAACTCGTCGGTCACCTGCGCCAGCGCCACCTCGGTGATGTCGAGGCGGTGCTTGGCGATCAGGGAGAGCAGGAGGTCGAACGGGCCGGAGAAGTTCTCCAGCTGGAGCTCGAAGGCACGGGCGCCGGTGGGCGCGGGCGCCGTCGTCGTCGCGTCAGGCCGCGTCGCCACGGGCGATGAGCTCGCGGGCGAGGCGGCGGTACGCCTCGGCGCCGGCGTGCGACGGCGCGTAGGTGGTGATCGGCTCGTTCGCGACGGAGGCGTCGGGGAACTTCACGGTGCGGGAGATCATCGTGGTGTAGACCTTGTCGCCGAACGCCTCGCGCACCCGCTCGATGACCTCGCGGGAGTGCAGGGTGCGCAGGTCGACCATGGTGGCGAGGATGCCGTCGATGCGCAGGCGCGGGTTGATGCGGTCCTGGACCTTCTCGATGGTCTCGACGAGCAGCGCGACCCCGCGCAGCGCGAAGAACTCCGCCTCGAGCGGGATGATCACGCCGTGCGCGGCGGCCAACGCGTTGACGGTGAGCAGGCCGAGGGAGGGCTGGCAGTCGATGAGGATGACGTCGTAGTCGTCCTGGACCGGGCGCAGCACCCGGGCGAGGGCCTGCTCGCGAGCCACCTCGTTGACGAGCTGGACCTCGGCGGCCGACAGGTCGATGTTGGCGGGCACGACGTCGAGCCCCTCGACCTCGGTGTGCTCGATGATCTCGCGCACGTCCGAGCGGGGGGTCATGAGCAGGGTGTAGATCGTCTCGTCGAGCTCGTGGGCGTTGATGCCCAGCCCGGCGGACGCGGCGCCCTGGGGGTCGAAGTCGACGATGAGGGTGCGCCGGCCGTACTCGGCGAGCGCGGCGGCGAGGTTGATCGTCGAGGTGGTCTTGCCCACGCCGCCCTTCTGGTTCGCCATGGCGATGATCCGCGCGGGCCCGTGGGTGCGGAGCGGGGCGGGCACCGGGAAGTCCTCGGCCGCGCCGTCGGGGCTCGCGCCCACTGCGGTCTGGGAGATCAGTCCTGGTTGCTCGATGCTCACCCCGCCACGGTAGTCGACGCTCCGGGCGCTCTTGGGCCAGAAACGCCCGCGCGTCGGCAGGTGAGACGCCTCCTCCCGGCCGTGAGACGTCAAGTTGGGCGCGAGCGGTCAACTTGTGCACCGGAGGCGGCGAGGACCGGTCCCCGCCCGCTCCCCGTCCGACGACGCCCCTGTGGCCCGGTTGTCCACACCCCTGACGCTTTCGCCGAGCCGCGGGGAGCGCACCCGCCACGATCGGACCCATGCAGCTTCGACCACCCGACGAGCCCATCACGCTGAGCGCTGCGGTCGCCGCCGGGTTCAGCAAGCACGACCTCCGCGCGATGGTGCGTGAGGGCAGCCTCGTGCGCCCCTTCCGCGGTGTCTACCTCCCAGCCGAGCTCGCGAGCGACCCGAAGGCACGCGTCCGGGCGCTCAGTCTGCTCGTCCCGTCGGGGACCGCGCTGGCCCGCGAATCGGCCGCGTGGCTGCACGGCATCGACATCCGGCCCCCCGAGCGGTTCCGCGAGCCGCCGCGCCTCGAGTGTGTGAGCGACTCCGACCTCGCGCTCAACGCGATCCGCCGCCCGGAGATCAGGGGCTCACGCGGCGGGCTGCCCGCGAGCGACGTCGTCACTGTCGCCGGCGTCCCGGTGACCTCCCCCGCCCGCACGGCCCTCGACCTTGCCCGCTACGCCGAGCGGTACATGGGCCTGGCCGCCCTCGACATGTTCAGCCACCAGGGCCTGATCACCCTGGAGGAGATCGGCGAGCGGATCGCGGCGCTCCCCGGCCAGCGGTGGATCGCCCGCGCCCGCTCCGTGCACGCCCTGGCCGACCCGCGCACCGAGCTGCCCGGGGAGTCCTGGACCCGGCTACGGCTCCACGAGGCCGGCCTGCCCATGCCGGAGCTGCAGATCCGCCTGCGCGACGGCACGGGCCGGGAGGTCTACCGGCTCGACATGGGCTACCTCGAGCACCTCCTGGCGCTCGAGTACGACGGCGAGGAGCACCACCGCCGGACGGTCGAGCAAGCGCGGCACGACGACGCCCGCCGGTCCGACATCGAGCGGCGCTGGGGCTGGCGGACCTTCTCGTTCCACGCGGGCGATGTGCTGGGGTGGCGTCCGGTCGTCGAGGCGACGGTCATCGAGGTCCTCGGCCTGCCGCTGGTGCCGGCGCGCCGGCGCTGGTGACCGCTGCGACGTGTTTGACGTCGCATGACCTGTTTGACGCCTCGCGACCTGTTGGACGTCTCGCGCGCTACTTGACGTCTCGCGCCCGGGGGTGGGCCGCGGCGTAGACCTCGCGCATCGTCTGCACGGTGACCTGGGTGTAGATCTGCGTGGTGGTCACCGACGCGTGGCCGAGCAGCTCCTGGACCACGCGGACGTCCGCGCCGCCGGCGAGCAGGTGGGTGGCGAAGGAGTGACGCAGGGTGTGCGGGGAGATCCGCTGGTCCAGCCCGGCCCGCCCGGCCGCCTGCTGCAGCACCGCCCAGGCGCTCTGCCGGCTCAGCGGGTTGCCGCGAGTGTTGAGGAACACCATCGGCGTGCCGCGCCCGGAGCGGGCCAGCGCCGGCCGGGCCCGCACCAGGTAGGCCTCGAGCGCCTCCACGGCGTAGTGCCCGACCGGCACCACTCGCTCCTTGCGGCCCTTCCCGAACAGCCGCACGGTGGCGACGTCGGCGTCGAGGGAGAGGTCGTCGACGGCCAGGCCCACCGCCTCGCTGATGCGCGCCCCGGTGCCGTAGAGCACCTCCAGCAGCGCCCGGTCCCGCAGCGGGACCGGCCCCTCCCCCAGCGACGCCGCCTCCAGCAGCCGCTCGACCTCGTCGACCGTGATCGCCTTGGGCAGCCGCTTGCCGGCCGCGGGCGGGCGGACGGCGGCGCTGGGGTCCTCGGCGGTGGCGCCCTCCTCGAGGGCGAACCGGTGCCAGCCGCGCACGGCCGTCACCGCCCGGCCCGCCGAGGAGGCGGCGAGCGCGCTGCGCCCGTCCGCGCCGGTGCGGATGACCTCGACGTAGCCGGCGACGTCGGCCTCGCGCACCTCGCCCAGCGCGTGCACCCCGCGGGTGGCGAGGTAGGCGGTGTAGCGCTCGAGGTCGCGGCGGTAGGCGGCGACGGTGTGCTCGCTCATGCCCCGCTCGACGGTGAGGTGGGCGAGGTAGTCGGCGAGCGCGCGCCCGAGGGTGCCTGGACCCGCCTGGGCCTGCGCCGTCACGGCGCGGCCGTCCTCACGCCCGCCCTCACCGCACGCCAGCCGGGGCCTAGTACGGCAGCATGGGATCGACGGCCACGGCGACGAAGACGATCGTGAGGTACGTGATCGACCCGTGGAAGACCTTCATGGCGGCGAGCTTGCCGCGCTCGGGGTGCAGCGCCCGGCGGTAGAGCCGCACGCAGATGCCCAGGAACCACGCCGCGGCGACCACCGCGGCCGCGGTGTAGACCCAGCCCATCCCGGCCACCGGGATCAGCGCCAGGGTGGCGGCCACCATGGCGGCGCCGTAGGCGAGGATCTGCCGGGCGACCCGGACGTCGTCGGCCACCACCGGGAGCATGGGCACCCCGGCGCGGGCGTAGTCCTTCTTGAACTTCATCGACAGCGGCCAGTAGTGCGGCGGCGTCCAGAAGAAGATGACGAGGAAGAGCACCAGGGCCGCCCAGTCCAGCGACCCGGTCACCGCGGACCAGCCGATGAGGACGGGCATGCACCCGGCCGCGCCGCCCCACACGATGTTCTGCGACGTCCGCCGCTTGAGGACCAGCGTGTAGAAGACCACATAGAGCAGGATCGCCGCGAGCGTCAGCCCGGCGGCGACGAGGTTGACCAGCGCCGCGAACCAGGCGATGGACACCACGCCGAGAACTGTGGCAAATACCACGCCCTGCCGGTCGGTGAGCTCGCCCGTCACCAGCGGGCGCTGCTTGGTGCGGTTCATCAGCCGGTCGATGTCCCGGTCGATGTACATGTTGAAGGCGTTGGCGGACCCCGCGGCGAAGGCGCCGCCCACCAGGGTCAGGAGCGTCAGCCAGGTGCCCGGCCAGCCGTCCGCGGCGACGATCATCGTCGGGACGGTGGTGATGAGCAGCAGCTCGATGATCCGGGGCTTCGTCAGCGCCAGGTACGCCCAGAACTTCGACCGGGCGGGCCGGGCCTGGGGGTGCAGCGGCCCGGCGGACCCCGCAGGACCGGCGGCGGGTCCGGCGCCCGCCACGATGTCGGCACCCTGGGGCGCACCCTCGGCGTCCGCCACACGGGCGGCCCGCTCGGCGGCTGGCTGGGCACTGTGCACGCGATCCCTGCTTCCCATCTGCCCGGTTCGGGCGCGACGAGGGCGGAATATTGCTCCGCCCCTGGTGCTTCCATCGTACGTGGCCCCCCGACGGCGATCGTGCCGCCCCGCGGACCGTTCCCTAGCCGTCCGTGAGCGGCGCGACAACCGGGGCCGACGTTCCACCCCACCGCCACGCCGGTAGGGTCAGAAACGTAGAGACATCGGCGCCACGCGGCCTCTCCGCGGCGCCCGCACAGGCCGAGCCCCGGACGTGCACGTCCGGACGAGGAATCGAGGATTTGTGAACGCAACGCCCGCCGCGACCGATCAGAGCACCGACCTGGAGTGGTCGGACCTCGACCAGCGCGCCGTCGACACCGTCCGGGTGCTCGCCGCCGACGCCGTCCAGAAGGTCGGCAACGGCCACCCCGGCACCGCGATGTCGCTCGCGCCCGCCGCCTACCTCCTGTACCAGAAGGTCATGCGGCTGGACCCGGCGGACGAGCACTGGCTCGGCCGTGACCGCTTCGTCCTCTCCGCCGGCCACTCCTCCCTCACCCAGTACATCCAGCTCTACCTCGCTGGCATGGGCCTGGAGCTCGAGGACATCGAGGCGCTGCGCACCTGGGGCTCGAAGACCCCCGGCCACCCGGAGTACCGCCACACCAAGGGCGTGGAGATCACCACCGGCCCGCTGGGCCAGGGCATCGCCTCCGCCGTCGGCATGTCGATGGCATCGCGCCGCGAGCGGGGCCTGCTCGACCCCGACGCCGCCCCCGGCACCAGCCCCTTCGACCACCACATCTTCGTCATCGCCTCCGACGGCGACCTCGAGGAGGGCGTGAGCGGCGAGGCGTCCTCGCTGGCCGGCACCCAGCAGCTGGGCAACCTCGTCGTCATCTACGACGACAACAAGATCTCCATCGAGGACGACACCAACATCGCCTTCACCGAGGACGTGCTGGGCCGCTACGCCGCGTACGGCTGGCACACCCAGAGCGTGGACTGGACGCACGGCGGCAGCGAGTACGCCGAGGACGTCCCCGCGCTGTGGAACGCCATCCAGGCCGCCAAGGCCGAGACCGGCCGCCCCTCGATCATCGCGCTGCGCACCATCATCGGCTGGCCGGCCCCGAACAAGCAGAACACCGGCGCCATCCACGGCTCGGCGCTCGGCGCCGACGAGGTCGCCGCCGTCAAGAAGATCCTCGGCTTCGACCCGGAGAAGTCCTTCGAGGTCGCCGACGACGTCATCGGCCACACCCGGGGCAACGCCACCGCTCGCGCCGCGGCCGCCCGCGAGCAGTGGGACGCCGCCTTCGCCGCCTGGCGCGAGCAGCACCCCGACGCCGCCGCCCTGCTCGACCGGCTGCAGGCCCGCGCCCTGCCCGAGGGCTGGGAGGCCGCGCTGCCCTCCTTCGAGGCCGGCAAGGCCGTGAGCACCCGCAAGGCCTCCGGCGAGGTCCTCTCCGCGCTGGCCGGCACGCTGCCCGAGCTGTGGGGCGGCTCCGCCGACCTGGCCGGCTCGAACAACACCACGATGAAGGGCGAGCCGTCCTTCCTGCCCGAGGACCGCGCCAGCAAGATGTTCCCGGGCAACCCCTACGGGCGCACGCTGCACTTCGGCGTCCGCGAGCACGCCATGGCCGCGGCCCTCAACGGCATCGTGCTGCACGGGCTGACCCGCCCCTACGGTGGGACGTTCCTCACCTTCTCCGACTACATGCGCCCCGCGGTCCGCCTGGCCGCGCTCATGGGCATCCCGTCGACGTTCGTGTGGACGCACGACTCCATCGGCCTGGGCGAGGACGGCCCGACCCACCAGCCGGTCGAGCACCTCTCGGCCCTGCGCGCCATCCCCGGCCTCGACGTCGTCCGCCCCGCCGACGCCGCCGAGACCGCCTGGGCCTGGCGCGGCATCCTCGAGCGCACCGACCGCCCGGCCGGGATCGTCCTGACCCGCCAGGACGTGCCCAACCCCGAGCGCGGCGAGGGCCCGGCCACGGCCGAGACCCTGGCGAGCGCCGAGGGCACGCTGCGCGGCGCCTACGTCCTCGCCGAGGCCGAGGGCGGCACCCCCGACGTCATCCTCATGGGCACCGGCTCGGAGGTGCAGCTGGCCCTGGCGGCCCGCGAGCAGCTCGCGGCCGAGGGCATCCACGCCCGCGTGGTGTCCGTGCCCAGCCAGGAGTGGTTCGCCGAGCAGGACGCCGCCTACCGCGAGGAGGTGCTGCCCGCCGCGGTGCGCGCCCGCGTCTCCGTCGAGGCCGGCATCGCGATGAGCTGGCGTCACCTGGTCGGCGACGCCGGCCGCTCGGTCTCCCTCGAGCACTACGGCGCCTCCGCCGACTACAAGGTGATCTACGAGAAGTTCGGGATCACCGCCGAGGCCGTCGCCGCCGCCGCCAAGGAGTCCATCGCGGCCGCCGAGGGCGACGCGGCGCCCTCCGGCGAGACCACCCCCACCACGGCCGGCACGGGCGACCTGCCCAAGTGACCGCGGTGGTCGCGCCCACCACACCTCACCATCACGGAGTCTGGAGCACACAACATGACCGAGAGCACGACTGACCGACTGGGCGAGCTGAGCAGCCAGGGCGTTTCCATCTGGCTCGACGACCTCTCGCGCGGCCGGCTCAACGGCGGCGGCCTCGCCGACCTCATCCGGACCAAGCACGTGGTGGGCGTGACCACCAACCCGACGATCTTCGCCGGCGCCCTGGCCAAGGCCCACGACTACGACGAGCAGGTGGCCACCCTCGCGGCCGCCGGGACGAGTCTGGACGACGCGGTGCTGACCATCACCACCGACGACGTCCGTTCCGCCGCCGACCTGTTCGCCGACGTCTACCGCGACACCGACGGGCAGGACGGGCGGGTGTCGATCGAGGTCGACCCGCGCCTGGCCAAGCAGACCGACGCCACCATCGAGCAGGCCCGCCTGCTGTGGCGCACGGTCGACCGGCCCAACACCATGGTGAAGATCCCGGCCACCCTCGAGGGGCTGCCCGCGATCACCAAGGCGATCAGCGAGGGCATCAGCGTCAACGTCACGCTGATCTTCTCCCTCGACCGCTACCGCGCCGTCGCCAACGCCTACCTCGACGGCCTCGAGCAGGCCCACCGCGCCGGCGTCGACCTGAGCACCGTCCGCTCCGTGGCGTCCTTCTTCGTCTCCCGCGTGGACACCGAGATCGACAAGCGCCTCGACGCCATCGGCACCGAGGAGGCCGCGGCCCTCAAGGGCAAGGCCGGCATCGCCAACGCCCGCCTCGCCTTCGAGGCCTACGAGGAGATCTTCTCCACCCCGCGCTGGGAGGAGCTGGCCGCGGCCGGCGCCCACCCCCAGCGCCCGCTGTGGGCCTCGACCGGCGTGAAGGACCCGGCCTACCCGGACACGATGTACGTCGACGAGCTCGTGGTCGACGGCGTCGTCAACACCATGCCGGAGAAGACCATGCAGGCGGTCGCCGACCACGCGGACCTGCGCGGCGACACCGTCCACGGCACCTACGACGACGCCCGCGCGCTGCTCGACGAGCTCGAGCGGCTCGGGGTCTCCTACACCGACGTCACCGACGTGCTGGAGGCCGAGGGCGTCGAGAAGTTCGAGAAGAGCTGGACCGAGCTCCTCGAGACCGTCACCGCCGCCCTCGACCGTGCGGGGCAGGCGGTCGCGAAGTGAGCGCACCTGCCGCCACGGTGGCGTGGGCGGGGCCGGACGGCGGTGCCCTCATCGAGGTCACCGCCACCGGCGACGCCGCCCACGCCGTCGCGGCGCGCGTGCCGGCGCTGGTGGCCGAGCAGGTGGCGAGCCGACTCGCCGCCCAGGACCCCACCCTGTGGGGTCCGGCCGCGGAGGCCGAGGCGCGGGTGCGCCTGGCCTGGACGGCGCTGCCCGACACCTCCCGCCCGCTCCTGGAGCCGCTGGCCGCGCTGCGCGCCGAGCTGGCCGCCGAGGGGATCGACCGGGTGGTCCTGGCCGGCATGGGCGGGTCGTCGCTGGCGCCCGAGGTGCTCGCCGGCACCGCCGGCGCGCAGCTGACGGTGCTCGACTCCACCGACCCCGAGCAGGTCCACCGCGCCCTGGAGGGCGACCTGCGCGCCACGGTCCTCGTCGTGTCCTCGAAGTCGGGGACCACGGTGGAGACCGACTCCCAGCGCCGCACCATCGAGGCGGCGTTCACCGCCGCCGGGCTGGACGCGGCCCGCCACATCGTCGTCGTCACCGACCCGGGCTCCCCGCTCGAGGCGGCGGCCAGGGCCGCCGGGTACCGGGCCGTGTTCACCGCCGACCCGCACGTGGGCGGCCGGTTCTCGGCGCTGACGGCGTTCGGGCTCGTGCCCGCGGCGCTGGCCGGGGTCGACGTCGCCCAGGTGCTCGACGACGCCGCCGCCGTCGCCCCGTTCTTCGCCGAGGACTCCGAGGCCAACCCGGCGCTCGTCCTCGGCGCCGCGCTGGCCGGCACCGACCCCCTGCGCGGCAAGGTCGTCCTGCGCGACGCCGGGTCGGGCCTGTTCCACCTCGGGGACTGGGCCGAGCAGCTTCTCGCGGAGTCCACCGGCAAGGCCGGCACCGGCCTGCTGCCCGTCGTCGTCGGCGCCGACGCCCCCGAGCTCGCCGCGCCCGCCGCGGACGTGCTGCCCGTGGTGCTCCTGCCGCTGACGGACGAGACCGACGAGGGTGGGGAGGACGCCGGCGCCGCCGCGCGCACCGAGGTCACCGTCGCCGGCACCCTCGGCGGCACGCTGCTGCTGTGGGAGCATGCGGTGGCCGTGGCCGGCCGCCTGCTCGGCATCAACCCCTTCGACCAGCCCGACGTCGAGGCCGCCAAGGCGGCCGCGCGCGGGCTGCTCGAGCAGACCCCGGCGCCCGAACCGCCGGCGTTCACCGACTCCGGCGTGGAGGTCCGCGGCCCCGCGGACCTGCTGGCCGGGGCCACCACGGTGGCCGAGGCGGTCGGGAACCTGCTGGGCCGGCTCGGCCCGGACGGCTACCTCGCCGTCATGGCCTACCTGGACCGGGAGGGCCGGGCCGCCGACACCCTCGCCGGGGTGCGCGCCGCCCTGGCCGCCCGCACCGGCCGGCCGGTCACCTTCGGCTGGGGCCCGCGGTTCCTGCACTCCACCGGGCAGCTGCACAAGGGGGGCCCGGCGGTCGGGGTCTTCCTGCAGCTGACCGGGACCGCCCGCCACCCGGTACAGATCCCCGGCCGCGACTTCGACTTCGCTACCCTCATCTCCGCCCAGGCCGCGGGCGACGCCGCCGTGCTCACCGAGCGCGGCCGTCCCGTGCTGCGCCTGCACGTGACCAACGCTGACGCGCTCGCCTGGCTGGCGGGCGTTCTGGAAGGGCCGGCAGCATGACCACCATCCGCACCACCACCCCCGCCGTGAGCAACCCGCTGCGCGACCCCCGCGACCGCCGGCTGCCCCGCATCGCCGGCCCGTCGGGCCTGGTGATCTTCGGGATCACCGGCGACCTGGCCCGCCGCAAGCTCATGCCGGCGATCTACGACCTGGCCAACCGCGGGCTGCTCCCGCCCTCGTTCGCGCTGACCGGCTTCGGCCGGCGGCACTGGAGCACCGACGACTTCGCCCAGGTGGTCCACGACGCCGTGCGCGAGCACGCCCGCACGCCGTTCAACGAGCGCACCTGGAACCAGCTGGCGTCCGGGTTCCGGTTCGTCCAGGGCGAGTTCGACGACGACGCCGCGTTCGACCGGCTCGCCCAGACCGTCCAGGAGCTCGACACCGAGCGCGGCACCGGCGGCAACCACGCCTTCTACCTGTCCGTCCCGCCGGACTCCTTCCCCGTGGTGCTGCGCCAGCTGGCCCGCTCCGGCCTGTCCGGCCGCGACGCGACCGGGTGGCGCCGGGTGGTCATCGAGAAGCCGTTCGGGCACGACCTGGCCTCCGCCCAGGACCTGGACAAGGTCGTCTCGGAGGTGTTCCCGCCCGACGCCGTCTTCCGGATCGACCACTACCTGGGCAAGGAGACCGTCCAGAACATCCTGGCGCTGCGCTTCGCCAACCAGATGTTCGAGCCGGTGTGGAACGCCCACTACGTCGACCACGTCCAGATCACCATGGCCGAGGACATCGGCATCGGCACCCGGGCGGGCTACTACGACGGGATCGGCGCCGCCCGCGACGTCATCCAGAACCACCTGCTCCAGCTGCTCGCGCTGACCGCCATGGAGGAGCCGGTCTCCTTCGGGCCGGAGGCGCTGCGCGCCGAGAAGGAGAAGGTGCTCTCCGCGGTCAAGCTGCCCGAGGACCTGTCCCTGCACACCGCCCGCGGCCAGTACGCCGCCGGGTGGCAGGGCGGGGTGCAGGTGCGCGGTTACCTCGAGGAGGACGGCATCCCGCCGACCTCGATCACCGAGACCTACGCCGCCATGCGCCTCGACGTCGACACCCGCCGCTGGGCCGGGGTGCCGTTCTACCTGCGGGCCGGCAAGCGGCTCGGCCGGCGGGTGACGGAGATCGCCGTCGTCTTCAAGCGGGCGCCGCACCTGCCCTTCGACAGCACCTCCACCCAGGAGCTCGGGCAGAACGCCCTGGTCATCCGGGTCCAGCCGGACGAGGGCGTGACGATCCGGTTCGGCTCGAAGGTGCCGGGCACCGCCATGGAGGTCCGGGACGTCACCATGGACTTCGGCTACGGCCACGCCTTCACGGAGAACTCCCCCGAGGCCTACGAGCGGCTCATCCTCGACGTGCTGCTCGGCGACCCGCCGCTGTTCCCGCGCCAGACCGAGGTCGAGCTGTCCTGGCAGATCCTCGACCCGATCATCGACCACTGGTCGCACAGCGGGCAGCCGGAGCCGTACGCGCCCGGCTCGTGGGGGCCGGCCGGTGCCGACGACATGCTCGCGATCGACGGCCGCACCTGGCGCCGGCCGTGACCCGCCCCGCCCCCGTGCCGTCACTCGTCCCGACGACGCCCGCCGCGCCGTCGTCCCTCACCGGGAAGGTCCGCCGATGATCGTCACCCTCAACGACACCACGTCCGCCGCCGTCGGCAACCGGCTCGTCTCGCTGCGCGACGAGGGCGGCGCCGTCGCCCTGGGCCGCGTGCTCACCCTGGTCATCCTCGCCGACGACGAGGCCTCCGCCGAGGCGGGCATCCGCTCGTCCAACGTCGCCTCGCACGAGCACCCCTCGCGCGTGCTCGTCGTGCTGCGGGACAACGACACCGACGGGCGGGCCGGGCTGGACGCGGAGATCCGGGTCGGGCGCGACGCGGGCGCCTCGGAGGTCGTGGTGCTGCGTCCCTACGGCGGGGCCGGCGCCCGGCCGGACACGCTCATCATGCCGCTGCTGCTGCCCGACGCCCCGATCGTCGCCTGGTGGGTGAACACTCCCCCGGCGGCGCCCTCGCAGCACCCGATCGGGCGGATGGCGCAGCGGCGCATCACCAACTCCATGCACTGCCCCGACCCCGGGCTGGTCATGGCCGAGCTGCGGGAGAACTACGCCCCCGGCGACACCGACCTGTCCTGGGCCGGGCTGACCATGTGGCGCAGCATCCTGGCGGCGGCGCTCGACGAGCCGCCCATGGAGGCGGTGACGGCGGCGACCGTGACCGGCTCGCCCTACCACCCCTCCATCGCCCTGCTGGCCGGGTGGCTGGCCGAGCGGCTGCGGGTGCCGGTGACCATGGAGGGCGTCGCCGGCGACGACGCCATCAGCGCCGTCGTGCTGGAGCGCGAGTCCGGGCCGGTGAGCCTGGCGCGGGCCAACGGCTCCACCGTGGCCGTGCTCAGCCGGCCGGGGCGCCCGGACCAGCGGGTGAACCTGCCCCAGCGGGACATCGAGAACTGCCTGATCGAGGAGCTGCGCCGGCTCGACCCGGACCCCACCTACGGCGAGGTCCTCACCCGCGGGCTGCCGCTGGTGGAGATGGCCTGACCCTCCCGCGAGACGTCAAGTAGGGCGCGAGACGTCAAGCAGTGCACGAGACGTCATCCCTGAAGGAGCGTGGTGAGTCAAGGGGGTTGGTGACCGGCGGTCTGGTCCCCTTCGCGTAGTTGAGGGTGCGTCGGGCATGAGGCGTCGGGGTCAAGGCTCGCGCGGAGCGCGAC
>NZ_VUKF01000050.1 GCF_009193185.1 Georgenia thermotolerans
CCCGGGCGCTCGACGGCGGCCCGGCCACGGCGCCCTTCACCGACGGCACGCGCGCCGCCGCCACCGGGTTGCCCGCCGGCGCCGCAGCGGCCGGCGCGACCGCCGCGATGCCGGCGACCGACGCGACGGCGGCGCTGCCCTCGCCAGACGGCCACGCGCCGACGACCGGGACCGGTGACGCCACCCGCGCGCTGCCCGCCGCCGCGGACGCCACCACCGCGCCGGACCCGGTTCCCGGCACCACGGCCGGCCAAGGTGTCGGGGCGGCGGCCCGGCCCGGCGGCGACGACCCGGCGACCCGCGCCGTCCCGGCGGGGCGGCCCACCCGCGCCATGCCGACGCCGGAGACCCGCGCCCTGCCCGCCGACCCGCCCACCCGGGCGATGCCGGTCCAGCCCGCCACCCAGGCGCTGCCCGCCGACCCGCCGGTCATGCCGGCGTCCTACCCGCCCCGGCGGCCGGAGGGCACGCTGACGTCGTACCCGCCGGCCCAGCACGCCGAGGACCGCACGGCCGTCTACCCGCCCGTGGGACACCCCGGCGCGGCAGGCTATCCCGCCGAGCAGGGCTACGGGCACGGCGGCTACCCGGGCACCCAGGGCCACCCGGGGCCGGGCCAGGCCGTTCAGGGGTACCCGGGGCCCGGCCAGGGCGTCGAGGGCTACCCCGGGCAGGGCTATCCCGCCCAGGGCCACCCGCCGCCCGGCGCCCCGGCCGGCTATCCCTACCCCGGCCAGCCCGGGGAGGCCCCGCCCGCGTGGGCGCGGCCGCCGCGCCGGCGCACGCTCGTCGTCGCGACGGTCGGCCTCGGGGTCACTGCCCTCGCCACCGCGTTCCCGGGCGCCTTCCTGGCCACCGCGGCGGCGCTGCTCCTGCTCACCGCCACCACCGGCTGGGCGGGGCGCTCGCGGCGGGCGGCGCGGCTGCGCCGGGGGCCGCGCCCCGGTGACGACGCCCGCATGCTCGTCGGCCTGCCTTGGCACCTGCTGCGCGGGGTGCTCAGCGTGCTGCCCGGCGCGGTCGTGGGCGCCGTCGTCGGCGGCGCCACGTGGTGGGTGCTGACCTCGCTCGGCGACCCCCGCCTCGGCCCGCCGCTGGTGCTGTGGATCGCCGCGGCCGCCGCGCTGCTCGCCGCCTGGTTCACGCCCGGCAGCTGGACGGCCCGGCAGGGGGCGCGCGCCCTGGTCGACGTGCTCACCCCGACCCGCGGGTTCCGCACCCTGCTCGTGGTGCTGGTGCTCGTGGTGGCGGCGCTGTTCGTGGCCCAGACGGTGGTGCTGGCGCCCGCCCCGCCCAGCTGGGCGCCGCTGCCCGGGCCGCCGTTCGGTCTCTGACGACGCCGCCGCCGTTGGCCCGGGTGCCGCGGGCGCCGCGGCGGTTGGCCGCGGTTGCCGCGGGCGCCGGCGGCGGCTCGCCGCCCACGCCGACGGGACCATGGTCCGCACCCCTCCCTCTACCCTGGGACCGTGAGCATGCGCGGTCGGTGGCAGGTGGGGCTCGTCCTCGCCCTGGCCGTGTGCGCGCCGCTGCTCCTGGCTCTCGTCTCCGGCGCGGCGACGGTGCACTGCGTGCCCGTTCCCGGCGGCTGGACCCAGGCCGGGCTGACCCTGGCCCTCCTCGGCCCGGACGAGGCGTGCCCGTACGGCTCGCTCGCCGTCGGCGCGACCACCGGGCAGGTGCTCACCGTCGTCGTCGCGGTGGCCGTCCCCGCCGTGCTGGCCCACCTGGCGCTGCTCACCGGCGCCGCGGGGGTGCTGGGGGCGGCGCGGTCCGTCGTCGTCGCGGCCGCCCGCCGGCTGATCCGCCGGTTGCGGCCCGGCCCGGTGCGCCTGCCGGTGCGCCCGCGCCTCGCCGTCGTCCTCGGCGCGGCCTTCGCGCCGCTGCCGCGGGAGGCCTGGCGGCGCCCGCACCGGCGCGGTCCGCCGCAGGTGGCCTGCGCCCGCAGCTGAGGCCGTCGGCCCGCGCGGGCGCCGATTCCGGCGTCGCCGGCACCCGCCCACCCGACCGACAGGAAGCAGCCCCATGTCCAGCAACATATCCAAGGCCGAGAAGCGCGAGGCCGCCCGCGAGCAGGCCCGCCAGCTGCGCGAGGCGCAGGCCCGGCGCGAGCGGCGCAACCGCAACCTCCTCATCACCGGCGTCATCGTCCTCATCGTCGTCGTCGCGGTCGCCGTGTTCGCGATCGTGCGCCAGGGCAGCAAGCCCGCCATCTCCGCCGTCAAGGAGGTCCCCGCCAACACCCAGGTCAAGGACGGCGGCATCTCGCTCGGCTCGTCCCTCACGGCCGGCACGGCGAACGAGGGCGCCCCCACGATCGACGTCTACCTCGACTACACCTGCCCGTACTGCGCCCAGTTCGAGAAGATCAACGCCGACTCGATCAACGAGCTGGTCAAGGCCGGCGACGCCACGGTGGTCTACCACCCGGTCGCCATCCTCGACCGCACGGGCAACTTCTCCGGCTTCTCCGGCCGGGCGGCCGCCGCGGCGGCCACGGTCGCCGACAAGGCGCCGGAGGCGTTCAACGCCTTCCACACCGCCCTGTACGACATGTACACCAGCTCCGGCGCCACCGAGGGCGTGGCCTCGACCGAGCCGGACGAGCAGGCCATCATCGACACCGCCGTCAAGGCCGGCGTCCCGCAGGACGTGGCCAACACCGTCGGCGACGGCACCTTCACCGACTGGGTGGGTGCCACCACCGAGCAGTTCCGCAAGGACGGCTTCTCCGGCACGCCCACCGTGCTTATCAACGGCAAGGACTTCCAGAACTGGTCCCAGCCGGGCGCCCTCGCGGACGCCGTCAAGGCGGCCCAGTGAGGCGCTGACGTCCGACGGCGGCCCGGCCCTGCGTCCGCAGGTCGCCGGGCCGCCGGGTCGGGGCGGGGTCCGCACCGACGGCGCCTGGCCGTCCGCGGCACGAGCCGCGTGCGGGGTCGGCGCGGCGTTCGTGGCAGACTCGACCCCGGTCTCGCCGCCTTAGCTCAGCTGGTAGAGCACCCGCCTTGTAAGCGGACGGTCGTCGGTTCGAATCCGACAGGCGGCTCCATCGGGAGGGCCCGGCGCATGAGGCGCCGGGCCTTCCTTGTTGCCGGCCGGCGCTGCGGTGGCTGGCTGCCCGGCCCGCGCCGCCGCGCCGGTGCGGGGCTCAGCCCAGCGCCGCACCGGCGTCGGGCTGCAGCTCCGGGCACGGCGTCCCGGGCGCGACCAGAGGCTCGAAGTGCCAGGGCTCGTTGACGTAGACCCGGCACAGCCCGTACGCGCTGCCGTGCTGCTCCAGCCACTGCGCCCCGGCCGCGGGGCCGACATCGATCGCCAGGCCGGCCACGTGCGCCGACCGTTCGGGCGGCAGGACCCAGCGGTGGGCGGCCTCGGCGGAGCCGTAGCGGGTCATGGCCTCGTCCACCAGGCGCTGCTGCTCACGGGCGCTGCGCCAGCCGGAGGTGATCCGCAGCTCGACGCCGCCGGCCGCCGCGTCCAGCTGGGCCGCCTCGAAGCGGCGCTCGAGGTCGGCGTCGAGCGCGGTGGCCGCGGCCGGTGCCCGCAGGGCGGGGCCGGCGAGCGTGGCCCATGCTGACTCGGCACCGCCGTCCAGCGTCAGCCGGAGGCCCACACCCGCGACGGCGAGCACGGCCAGGGCGAGGACGGCGCGGCGTGCGAAGGCGCGGCGGGTGGACTGATCGGCGCTGATGCGGGGCATGGTGGCGAATATGGCCGGTCGGCCGGGGTCGGCGCGTCACCGCAGGGTCGGATACCGACGGCAGCGTCATCATCCGGAGGGCGGACCTCGGGGGCTGGGCGGGAGCCGTCCCGGCGCTGGCATGGCGGCGAGCCCGTCTCGATCCGACGCGTCGCCGCGCTCCGGATTTGCCGGTCACCGTCGTCTGTAACCAGTAGCGTCAGCGCATGCGACGGCGCGCGAAGGAATGGCTGGGCGCCGGCCTGGTCGCCGTCGTCGTCGGCGGGGTGATGCTCCTCGCGCCGGAGACCAACCCCTACGCCGAGGAGCTGGCCGCGGCGCGGCACGGTGCCTCCGCATTTCAGCTCGACGTGCTCGCGGACCGCCGCATCACCGACGAGGAGATCGCGGACGCCCGGCGGCGCTGGAGGGCGTGCCTGCGGGACGCGGGGGTCGACCCGGTGTGGGCAGAGGACAAGGCTGGCTTCCCCGTGGTCGACGAGTGCTACGACAGCACCCGGGGCCGGCTGGAGGAGCTGGCCTGGAACATGAAGGTCGACCCGGAGAACCGGGGGCTCGCCGTCGTGATCGCCGAGTGTCTCCAGCGTCAAGGTGTCCTGCCGGCCGACTACGACGCGACGGGTCCCACCCTGGAGGAAGCGGTCGGGGAGCTCCTCCAGCACGTCGACATCTCGGACGACGGCACGCGGGCGTGCTTCCTCCCGGCCGCCGGGCCGGGCTAGCCGCCTCCCGGACGAGGCGCGTCACCGCAGCATGCGGACGATGCCGACGACGCAGGCCGCCAGCACGCCGACCAGCCCCGCGCCGGCGAGCACGGGGCCGGCGCCGAGGGCCAGGCGACCGGTGGACGCGCCGTCGAGCATCATGAGCACGATGCCGAGGAACATCACCGCCACCTCCGCGGCCAGGACGACCATGAGCTGCTCGCCCTCGCGGTACAGGCGCTGGGCGTTGTCCGCGGTGACCGGCACCGGGTAGTTGAAGATCCGCGGGTACCTCGACAGCGCCAGGAGGCCGGCCTGGAGCACGAACCACAGGAGGGGGAGCCACAGGATGCTCGTGCGCGGCCCGAAGCCGTCGGGCGTCCCGGTGGCGTCGAAGTGGGTCGGGATCGTGGCCGGCAGCGCCGGATAGCGCGCCGCGATCAGCAGCACCCCGGCGACGAAGACGGCCCAGGCGGCGAGGCGCAGGGCCCGCGTTCCCGTGCCCGTGCGGTAGTCCGGTGCCGGGCGCCCCGCGAAGGCCGCACGCCTCCCTCGTTCCTCCGGCACCCTGGCAGGCTACCCGGCGGCGATCTCCTCGAGGCGCTCGCGGTCGCGGATGGCGGTCCAGCGCCGGCCGGAGTCGATGACCCCCTCCGCGCGCCACCGGCTCATCAGCCGCGAGACCGACTCCGGCGTGGATGCCGTCATCGCGGCGAGGTCCGCCCGGGTCAGGGGCAGCTGCAGCAGCGTGGTGCCGTCCCCGGCGCGTTCCTGGCCCAGCTTGGTCGCCAGGCGCAGCAGGGTGGCGGCCAGGCGCTGCGCCACCGAGCCGCTCGCCACGCGGCCGGCGTCCGAGCGGGCCCGGGCCAGCCGGGCTGCGACGTCGTCGAGCACCCGCAGCGCGACCTGCGGGTGCGCGGTGAGCACCGCCCGGAACGCCCCGGGGTCGATCCGCAGCGCGCACGTGGTGGTCAGGGCGACCGCGGACTCGGGGTAGGTCGGTTCGCCGAGCGTGCTCAGCGCGCCGAAGAGGTCACCGGGGGCGAGCAGGTCGGTGATGAGCTCGGCACCGGTGGCGGTGGGCTGGGTGATCTTCACCCGGCCGGCGGCGAGGACGTAGAGGTGGTCGGCGGGCTCGCCGGCCCGGTAGAGCGGGTCGTCCTCGGCCCAGGAGAGGGCGACCATGCGCCGGTCGATGTCGGCCAGCTCCGCCTCGGTCAGCCCGGCGAAGTAGCCGACCTGGCTGAGCACCCGCATGCGCACCGGGCGGGGGCAGGCGTGCGGCTGGGCGCAGGTGGCGCGCAGCGGGGCGCGGCGCCGCGCCGTCGTCCTCGGCTCCGCGTTCATGGCGACCTCCCTCGTCCCCGACCCTATGATGCGGTCGATTGACGGCCGTCATGGTTGCCGCGGCGGGCCGCTCCTAGCGTGCGGAGCAGCACCTGGAAAGGCCGGGTGGAGAACGAAAGGTCGAGACCATGAGCGCCACCGCTCCCGCCACCGTCCACACCGTGCTGCGCGCCGAGGGCTTCTCCTGCCCCTCCTGCGTGAGCAAGATCGAGAAGCAGGTCGGCCGCGTGCCGGGCGTGCGGGGTGTGACCGTGCGCTTCGCCTCGGCGCGCGTCGAGATCGACCACGACCCCAGCGTGAGCGTCGACGACCTCGTCGCCGCGGTCGCCAGGGCCGGCTACGCCGCCACGCCGACGGCGTTCTGAGCCGGGACGGCTACACCGCCACGCCGACGGCGCGCTGAGCAGGACGAGGAGCGCCCGGGCGGGATCTCTTCAGTGAGGAGCTGGGGCTGGAACGCCAGGTGCGACGGTGAGGTGCGCCGTCGAACGACGAAGGGGGGTGCCGACACGGTCGGCACCCCCCCTTCAGCCAGTGGCCTACTGGACGCTCCAGTAGGCCCGGGAGTCGTCGGTGAAGGAGAAGATCTCCTCGACGAAGACGCTCGCGCCCTCCATGGCCGCAGCGGGCACGTCCATGCAGACCTGGTAATCCGCGGACCCGCCCTGCGTGAGGGTGGGGACATCCATGATGGAGTTCGGCTCGACGGCGTTGCACGAGGAGCTGTCGTACTGGCGGGCGTCGGTGCCCTGGAAGGAATGCGTCAGGTCGATCCACGGGTCGCCCTCCTCGTCGCCGTTGTAGACGACGCTGAGGTCGACGAGGACGTACTGGTTGGTGGGCTCCTCGTTGAACATGTTCTCGGCCGTGATGATGTCGTTGGCGTTGAGGTTCACGCCCGTGACCGTCACCGTGTAGTCGCCGACCTCGGCGCTCTGACCGAGCGGGAGAAGCGCCTCCTCCGCGGCGGCCTGCTCCTCGGCGGAGACCTCACTGCCGAGGTCGTTGGCCTGGTCCTCGCTGTCCTGGATCGACTCCTGGACGGCGTCGTCCACCGCCGACAGGGCGGCGCCGAAGACGACGTTCATGAGGATGGCGCCGACGATGGCGAGACCCGAGAGGACGAGGCCGGCGATCGCCAGGCCCTTGCCGCCGGCCTGGCCCTTGCTCGCCTTGGACAGGGCGATGGCCCCGAGGACGACGGCGACGATCCCGCCGATGATCGCGACGACGTTGATGACCGGGATCCACGCCATCAGGAAGGCGACGATGCCGATCACGAACGCCGCGATGGCGAGCCCGCTGCTGGGGCGGCCGGGCTGCTGGGGGCCGCCGGCGTAGGGCTGGCCTGGGGTGTACGGCGCCTGGGCCGGGCCGTAGCCGGGCTGCTGGGCGTAGAGGGCCTGGTCGGGCTGCTGGGCGTAGGGGGCCCGGTCGGGCTGCGGGGCGTACGGCGACTGCTCGGGCTGTGGGGCGTACGGCGGTTGCTCGGGCTGTGGGGCGTACGGCGACTGCTCGGGCGCGCCGAACGGCGGAGGGGGCTGAGACATGAGGAAGTCCTCTGGGAATTCGGGGGAGACAGAGCGGGGGTGACGGAGAAAACGTTAGCGAACGGAGTCCGACGGAAATCCGAAATGGCGACGTCTTTGGCGTCGTCCCAGCCGTGCGAGAGGCAATTGCCGCGTTCGCCCGGTGGCCCTCCTCGATGCAAGGGCCCTTGGTCGCCCTCCGAAGCGCGGCGCCGCGCCCGGGGACAAAACCAAGAGGGGTGCCGGCCCACGGCCGGCACCCCTCTGCGCACTGCGCGTGGCTACTTGGCGGCCCAGTAGGCGCGGGTGCCGTCGAAGGGGAAGGCGTCCTCGACGAACACCGTGCCGCCCTCGATGGCGGCCGGCGGGACGTCCATGCACACCTGGTAGTCGGCGGTGCCGCCGGCGGTGAGAGTCGGCGCGTCCATGACCGAGTTCGGCTCGATGGCCTCGCAGTCGACCCAGTCGTACTGGCGCGAGTCCGAGCCCTGGAAGACGTGGTTGAGGTCGAGCCACGCATCGCCCTCGTCGTCGCCGTTGTAGGCCACGCTGACGTCGACGAGCACGTACTGGTTGGTCGGCTCATCGTTGTAGAGGTTCTCGTCCGCCATGACCTCGTTGGCGTTGAGGTTCACGCCCTTGACGGTGACGGTGTAGTCGCCCACCTCGGCGCTCTGGCCCAGCGGCAGCGCCTCGGCCGCCGCGGCCTGCTCCTCGGCCGCCGCCGTCTCCTCCTCGGCCGACACGTCGGTGCCCAGGTCCTCGAGCTGGTTCTCGGTGTCCCGGATCGACTCCTGGACGGCGTCGTCCACCGCCGAGGAGATGGCGGCGCCGAAGACGACGTTCATTAGGATGGCGCCGATGATGGCGACGCCCGAGAGCGCCAGGCCCGCGATCGCGAGGCCCTTGCCGCCGGCCTGGCCCTTGCGCGCCTTGGACAGGGCGATGGCACCGAGGATGACGGCGACGATCCCACCGATGATGGAGACGATGTTGATGACGGGGATCCACGCCATCAGGAACGCGACGATGCCGATCACGAACGCCGCGATGGCGAGGCCGCTGCCGGGGCGGCCGGGCTGCTGCGGGCCGCCGGCGTAGGGCTGGCCGGTGCCGTGCGGCGCCTGCGGCTCGCCGTAGCCGGGCTGGCCGCCCTGACCGGGCGCGTAGGGCGACGCGTCGGCCGGCGGCGCGTACGGGGCCTGGCCGGGCTGCTGGGCGTAGGGGGACTGTTCGGGCTGCGGGGCGTACGGCGACTGGTCGGGCGCGCCGAAGGGCGGAGGCGTCTGCGACATCAGGGGGTCCTCTGTGAAACATCGGGGGAAGTGTGCGGCGGCGTGTCGTGCCGCCGGAATAGTAGCGAACGGCTTCCGACCGAAATTCCGGCGTCCAGCCTGTAAGGAGGTTTTCGGCTTTACCCGGGCGTCGCCGGGCGACGCCGTTGACTGGCAAGTGGTTGCTTGCCTATCGTGCTCGTCGTGGCCGACGTCTTCAAGGCGCTCGCGGACCCGACCCGCCGGGCGATCCTCGACGAGCTGACCGACCGGGACGGGCAGACGCTCTTCGAGCTCTGCGCGCGCCTGGCCATGAAGCACGGCCTGGGGTCCTCCCGCCAGGCCGTCTCCCAGCACCTGCGGGTGCTCGAGGACGCCGCACTGGTCACCGCGCGCCGGGAGGGGCGCTACACCTTTCACCACCTCGACCCGCGTCCGCTCGTGGGTCTGACCGACCGTTGGACCAAGGAGAGGCCATGAAGATCACCCTCGCGAGCGTCTTCGTGAACGACCAGGACAAGGCGCTGGCCTTCTACACCGACGTGCTGGGCTTCGTGAAGAAGAACGACGTCCCGCTCGGAGAGCACAAGTGGCTGACCGTCGTCTCGCCGCAGGCGCCCGACGGCGTCGAGCTCGTCCTCGAGCCCTCGGACCACCCGGCCGTCGGCCCGTTCAAGCAGGCGCTGGTGGCCGACGGGATCCCGTTCACCTCCTTCGCCGTCGAGGACGTGGCCGCCGAGTACGAGCGGCTCAGCGGCCTGGGCGTGCGTTTCACCCAGCCGCCGACCGACATGGGCCCGGTGACCACCGCGGTCTTCGACGACACCTGCGGCAACCTCATCCAGATCGCCTCGATGGGCTGAGCCTGAGGGCGGTCGGCCGGCTCGCCCCCCACATTGCGGTCGATTGATGCCCGTCATGGTCGCCGTCCGTCCCAGTTCCTAGCGTCGGCCTCAGCCCCTTAGGGGAGGAGACGTCGAAGGGAACGGACATGCACGCCACATCTCGGCTCCGCCGCTGGGCGGTGCCGCTCGCCTCGGGGCTGCTCATCGCGGCCTCGTTCGCCGCGTCGCGCGGCCTCGGCGCGGCCGCCGCCGGCGAGGTTCTCATGCTCGCCGCCGCCGTGGTCGCCGGCGGCCCGATCGTCCTCGCGGCGCTGCGGGCGCTGCGCGCGCGGGTGGTCGGCATCGACCTGCTCGTCTCGGTCGCGGCGATCGGCGCGGTCGTCATCGGCGAGCTGTGGGAGGCCGCCGCGGTGACCTTCCTCTTCGCCATCGGCCACGCCCTGGAGCGGGCGACCCTGAGCAAGACCCGCTCGGCGCTGGCCGAGCTGGTCGCGGTCGCCCCGGACGTCGCCGTCGTGCTGCGCGACGGCGAGCAGGTCGAGGTGCCCGCCGGCGCCGTCGCGCCGGGGCAGACCGTGCTGGTCAAGAACGGCGCGAAGGTGCCGGTGGACGGGGAGGTGGTGGGCGGCACCGGCGCGATCGACGAGGCCTCCATCACCGGCGAGTCCATCCCCGCCGAGAAGGGCGCAGGCGACAGGGTCTTCGCCGGCACCGTCTCGCGCGGCGGCTTCCTGCAGGTCCGGGCCACCGGGGTCGGCGCGGACACCACCCTCGCCCGGATCATCCACCGCGTGGAGGAGGCCCAGGACGCCCGGGCCCGCACCCAGGCCTTTCTCGAGCGCTTCTCCGCCTGGTACACCCCGGCGATCGTCGCGCTCGCCGTCGTGGCCGGGCTGGTCAGCGGCGACGTCGTGCTCGCGCTGACCCTGCTCGTGATCGGCTGCCCCGGCGCGCTGGTCATCTCCATCCCGGTCGCCGTCGTCGCCGGCATCGGCCGCGGCGCCCGCGACGGCATCCTCATCAAGGGCGGGGAGCACCTCGAGACCGCCGCGCGCGTCAGCGCCGTCGCCCTCGACAAGACCGGCACCCTCACCACCGGCCGGCCCCGGCTGACCGACGTCGTCGTCCTCGATCCGGCCCTGACCAGGGCCGACGTGCTGAGTCCCGCCGCCCGTGCCGAGGCCGGCTCGGAGCACCCCCTGGCGGCGGCCGTCGTCGACGGCGCCCGCGCCGAGGGCCTGATGGTCGCCGGGCTGCCCGAGCACACCGACCCCGTCCCCGGCCGCGGGATCGTGGCCGTGGTCGAGGGCCGCCGGGTCCTCGTCGGCACTCCGGCCCTGCTCGAGGCCGAGGGCGTGCCCGACGACGGCGCCGCCGCCACCGTGGACCGCCTCGCCGCCGCCGGGCGCACCCCGATGGTCGTCGCGGTCGACGGCTGGGTGGCGGGCGTGCTCGCGGTCGCCGACGCCGTCCGCCCGGACGCCGCCGCCATGGTGGCCGACCTGCACGCCGCCGGCGTGCGCCGCGTGGTCATGCTGACCGGCGACCAGCCCGCCGTCGCCGGGGCGGTCGCCGCCGAGGTGGGGGTGGACGACGTGCGGGCGGGCCTGCTGCCGGAGGACAAGCTCGAGGCGGTGCGCGAGCTGCAGCGCCAGGGGCACGTGGTGGCGATGGTCGGCGACGGCGTCAACGACGCCCCCGCGCTGGCCGCGGCCGACGTCGGGGTGGCGATGGGGGCGGCCGGCACCGCGGTGGCCGTCGAGACCGCGGACGTCGCCCTCATGGGCGACCGGCTGCACCGGCTGCCCGAGGCGGTGCGCCTGGCGCGGCGCACGGTGCGCACCATGCGGCAGAACATCGTCGTCGCCCTGCTCACCGTCGCGGTGCTGCTCGCCGGGGTGCTGCTGGGCGGGGTGACCATGGCGATCGGGATGCTCATGCACGAGGCGTCGGTGCTCGTGGTGATCGCCAACGCCATGCGGCTGCTGCGCCGGGTGGTCCGACTCCGGCCGGTAAACTTCGCCGCGCGTCCGGCGCTGTTGGGAAAGGATGCGGAGGCGCCGGCGTCACCAGAAGAACAGGATCCGTCGCCACGGCTCGGTGAGGTAGGCGCGCGCGATCAGCTCGCCCGCAGCGCCTGAGACCAGTCCCAGCCGCGGCGACATCGCCCACGGGGACCACAGGTCCGTGGTGTCGCCCGGCGTCGGCTCCGCGCCTCCGTCCTCGGCCTCTGGGTGCATGTCACGCAGCGCCAGCCGGGCGGCGGCGGACGCCGGGTGCTCGTGGCCAAGGGCGGCGAGGGCGGCGCCCGCCCGGTCGCGGGCGTCGCTGAGCCAGGCCGGATCGATGTAGGTGCTCGCCTCGTGCACCACCATGGCGACGCCGACACTGCCGGTGAGGAGGGGGCCGAGCATCGGCCAGTCACTGGACGGTTCCCGATCCGGTGACCAGCTCCGTTGGATCAGGTCGACGTCGTGCCGGAGGGCGGCCTCCATGGGGGCCAGCAAAGCGGTGTCGCCGGTGAGGTCATAGACGTGCAGGAGGAACAGCGCGGCTCCGGCGCCGCCGTGGAGGAGGCCCCAGGCGCGCGGCGCCTCGCCGGCGGCGAGGCGGGCGACCAGCGCGCCGGCGATGTCCTGGACCCGGTCGAGCAGGGTGCCGGTGTCGGCGACGGGAGCTCGCTCGAGCAGCGCGAGCCCGAGCCCGGGAAGCCCGTCGGCCATGGTGATCCCGAGGTCATCGAGCGGGAGGTCGTCCAGCTCGCGCCAGAGCGAGGCGGCGTGCGCATGCTCTCCAAGGCGGTCGAGGGCGAGCGCGATGCCGCTCAGACCGGTGCGCAGGCCGGCCGTGCGCGGAGTCATCGCCGACACCCTCCGGGCCAGCGATCGGGTGTGCTCGGCCGGCACCGTCAGGCCGGCCTCCGTCAGCGCCCAGAGGATCCCGGCGAGGCCGTCGCCGAAGCCGATTCCGATCTCGGTGTCCGCGCCGGGGCTGTCCAGCTCCTCGAGGATGGCTCGGCCGAGGTCGGCGGGGGAGCGGCGGGGTGGCGCCGAAAGGAGGCGCGCCAGCTCGCGCGACGGGAGCGGGAGATGGGCACGGCTGGCCCGTGCGTCCAGCAGTTGCGACACCGGTCAGGCCCCGACGATCACGGTCATGGCGCCGTCGCCGTAGCCCTTGACGCCGACCATGAGATCGAGCCGCGGACGGTAGCTCTGCAGCCACTCGGTCACGTCACGAGGCGGGAAGGAGCCGGACGAGTCATAGACGGTGTAGAGCCGCACGTGCGGCGCGCCCTCGACGTTAAGCGCCCGCGCCATGATGTTGAGGACCTCGCGGATGTTCTCGAGCAGGTCCGCCGGTAGGGCGCCCGCGCGATCGAACGCGGCGGCAGCCCGGCCCGGGGCGAGGAGGGCCAAGGCACCCGCGATCTGCGCGGCCAGGCTCGCCTCGATGCTCACCATGGCGACGGCACGGAAGTCGTCGTCGACGTAGAGGCCTGTGACGGCCGGGGTCGTCGGGGTGACGGCCTCCTCGGTGGGCTCGACCGTCACGTCGCGCTCGAGCGTGCTGCTCAGGACGTCGCGCACCTGCATGGCGGCCGGGAGGGGCGTCGACCTCGTGACGCGGGGAACCCGCCGACGGGCCGGACGGCGCCCCTTGCCCTGGCTCAGTCCCTGTCGTGGTGGGGAGGGGAACGGTGCGATCGACATGGAAGTCCTCGTGCTCGCTTCGGGTGGTGAGGTGCTATCGGCCTTTCTGCCGACGATGGGGAGCTCAGAATTTGGCTGTAGGTATATCCCGCTCGATGTCGGGCACCGATGTTTCGATGCGCGAACCGTTCCGTCCGGCGGCGGCGTGCCCCCGGGGGCACCTGGTGGCCTCGGCCTGGCGCGGAACAGTTCGCGAACTGTCGGCGGCGCGATACGGACGTATCGCGTCTCATTAGTTGGAACCCTGCTGAGTTGATGCCGACCGGGCGGAGGGGGCGCGTGTGAGCAAGCGCACCTCAGCGGGTGCCCGAGGGGTGCCGACGCCCAGGGCGGCTGCGCCGCCCGGGATGGGCCTTGGGCCGCGCCGGCGTGCCGTGCCGGCTGGGCCTCGGAGCCGCGGCGTGGGTGGGCCCGCGTAACGTCTGCCGGTGCGCCCCAGAGCAGGAGGAATGCCGTGACCCGGACGAGGCCCGCCGAGCCGTTGTGGACCCCGGACTTCGTCCTCGCCGCGGTCGTCAACTTCTGCGTCGGCCTCGTCTACATGCTGCTCATGACCTCGATGGCGCTCTACGCCGTCGAGCGCTTCGGCGCCAGCGACTCCCTCGCCGGCCTGGCGGCGGGCATGTTCATCGTCGGCTCCACCGCCGGGCGCCTGTTCGCCGGCAACCTCGTCGACCTCGTCGGCCGCAAGCGCGTCCTCGTGGTGGCGATGGTCGTGTACGTCCTCGCCTCCGTGAGCTACCTGCCCGCTGCGGCGCTGCCCCTGCTGCTGCTCGTGCGGTGCGTCCACGGCGTCGCCTTCGGGGTGGGCAGCACGGCGGCGATCAGCATCGCCCAGAGCCTCATCCCGCCGGCGCGACGGGCCGAGGGCACCGGGTACTTCGCCCTGAGCACCACCCTCTCCACCGCCGCCGGGCCGTTCCTCGCGCTGCTGCTCGTGCGCGGGCCGGGCTACTCCGCCCTCTTCGCGGCCGCGGCGATCGCCTCCGGCGTCGCCATGGTGCTCGCGCTGGTGCTGCGGGCCCCGGAGATCCGCCTCGCCCCCGACCACCGCGCGCGGCTGCGCCGCTTCCGCCCGGCCGACCTCCTCGACGCCCGGGTGCTGCCCGTCGCCGGCGTGATGCTCGTGCTCGGCGTCGGCTACTCCGGCGTGGTGACGTTCGTGAACTCCTACGGCACCGAGCTCGGCCTGGCGAAGGGGACGGGGGCGTTCTTCCTGGCCTACGCCGCGGTGCTGTTCGTCTCCCGCCTGCTCGTCGGGCGGGTGCAGGACCGGCGCGGCGACAACGTCGTCGTCTACCCGGCCATCGCGTCCTTCGCGCTGGGGCTGCTGCTGCTCGCCCGCGTCACCACCGACGCCGGCCTCGTCCTCGCCGCCGCGCTCGTCGGGCTGGGCTTCGGCACGTTCGTCTCCGCCGGGCAAGCGATCGCCGTCGCGCAGGTTCCGCCGGCCCGCATCGGCGTGGCGGTCTCGACCTTCTACTTCATGCTCGACGTCGGCACCGGGCTCGGGCCGATCGTCCTCGGCGTCGTCGTCGGTGCCGCCGGGTACCGGGACATGTACCTGGCCGTGGCCGTCGTCGTGGCCCTCGCCGCGGGGCTGTACCACCTCGCGCACGGGCGCGAGGCCCGCGCGGCGGGTCAGTCGATGTAGCCGTCGTCCTGCCCGGAGTCGCCGTAGACCAGGTCCTCCTCGTCGTCCGGGCCGGCGCCGACCAGCTCGGCGTCGGGCCCGTAGCGCTTGACGTCGGCGTCGGTGCGCGGGGCGCCGGCCGCCCGCCCGCCGCCGAGCACGTCGCGCACGCGGGAATCCTCGGTGGCGTTGACGCCCTCGGGCTGGACGAGACCGCGGTGGATGAGCGCCTCCTCGACGAGCGCGGGTCGTGCGGTCGAGCGGGTGGGCTCCATGCCAGCCTCCTGGGTCGGGCGTCGCTGTGGCGCCGGGACGCGGTCCACTGCCTCGATCATGCACCGGTCGGGCCGTGACCGGCGACAGATGCACGGGACGGATGTTTCGGCATGTCGCGGCGGCAAAGAGGTCCTTGGAAACGGTCAAGAACGCCTCTCTGGCGCATGGTTGTCAGGGCGCGGGGTGGGGCCGCCCCCACGTTCTCGGTGCCCGGGCAGCCTCGCTCGTGGCCATCACGGGCCCGGATAGGGAATACCCCGCCCCGGTATGCAGGTTTCGGTCAGCGCAGATGAGCACGCCCCCCTGACCCGGCGCCCGGACTGCGGGCGCCGCCCCTCGAAAGGACGCCCACCATGCAGGTCTTTCTCACCGGCGGCACCGGCCTCATCGGGTCGGGGGTGCTGGCCGCGTTGCTCGCCGACGGGCACCGGGTGACCGCACTTGCCCGCAGCGACGCCGCGGCCGAGGCCCTCGCGGCGGTCGGCGCCGACCCCCTCCGCGGCGACGCGGCCGATCGCGAGCTGCTGGCCGCGGCGGCCCGCGCCGCCGACGGTGTCGTCCACACCGCCTCGAGCGCGGCCACCGACGCCGGCGTCCTGGACGCCGTCCTCGGCGCGCTGGCCGGCACCGGCAAGCCGTACGTGCACACCAGCGGGGTGTGGACCTACGCCGGTGGTGCCCTGGAGGAGGACACCCCGGCCGACCCTGGCGCGGTGGCCGCGTGGCGGTTGCCGCTCGACGCCCGGGTGCGCGCCGCGGCCGACGCCGGCGTGCGCAGCGTGATCATCGCGCCCGGCATCGTCTACGGCCGCGGCGCCGGCATGCCGCGGGTGATCCGCTCGGGCCCGCGCACGCCCGACGGCGCGCTGTGCCTGCCGGGGAGCGGCGAGCAGCGGTGGACGACCGTGCACACCGCCGACCTCGGCCGGCTCTACGCGCGCGCTCTGACCACGGCCGCGGCGGGCAGCTACTACCTGGGCGTCAGTGGCGCCAACCCCACCGTGCGGCAGATCGGCGAGGCGGCCGACCGTGGCGCAGGCGGCAGCGGGCGGGTCGTTCGGAGCTCGGCGGCGGACACCGCGGCCGCGTTCGGGCCCTTGGCGGGCCCGTTCCAGCTCGACCAGCACGCGACCGGCGTCCGGGCGCGTGCCGAGCTGGGCTGGCGCCCGGTCGAGCCGTCCCTGCTCGAGGAACTCGAGTTCGGCTCCTACGCCGCATGCTGAGAAGGCCCACCGGGCCAGCTCGCGCCTCCTGCGGCTAGCTCAGCGACCAGTCCACCGGGTCGGCGCCCTGCTCGGCCAGCAGGGCGTTGGCCCGGGAGAACGGCCGGGAGCCGAAGAACCCGCGCGAGGCCGACAGCGGGCTGGGATGCGCGGAGGTGATGATCGGCGTCGTCCCGAGCATGGGCCGCAGGGTGGCGGCGTCGCGACCCCAGAGGATCGCCACGAGCGGCGCCTCGCGGGCCACCAGGGCGCGGATGGCGTGCTCGGTGATCGCCTCCCAGCCCTTGCCGCGGTGCGAGGCGGGCGTGCCGGGCCGGACGGTGAGCACGCGGTTGAGAAGCATGACGCCGTGGCGCGACCAGGCGGTCAGATCGCCGTGGTCGGGGGTGGGCAGGCCGAGGTCGTCGCGCAGCTCGCGGTAGATGTTCTGCAGCGAGCGGGGGATCGGGCGGACGTCGGGCTGGACCGAGAACGACAGCCCCATCGGGTGCCCGGGCGTGGGGTAGGGGTCCTGGCCGACGATGAGCACCCGCACCTGCTCGAGCGGGTAGGTGAACGCGCGCAGCACGTCCGTCCCGGCCGGCAGGTAGCCGTTGCCGACGGCGATCTCCTCGCGCAGGAACGCGCCCATCGCGTGGATCTGGTCCTCCACCGGCGCCAGGGCGGCCGCCCAGCCGGGGTCCATGATCTCGGCGAGGGGCCGCGGGGCGGTGGTGGGTGCTGCGCTCACCCGGGCAGGGTAACGCGGGCACTTCCGACGACGGCGACCGCTCGCCGTCGTGACGCATACGACGAGCGAGGGGCGCCCCGGATGAATGACACGATTGTCGTTCCACGCCTAGACTCGTGAGGTCGCCGTCGCACAACGGTGGCGCACCCGGAAGGAGGACGGATGACCGCGCACGCCGACGAGGCCGCCACGCCTGCGGAGTCCGCCGTCCCGGCCGGGCTGAGAGAGACCGAGGCGCAGATCCTCGCCTTCGAGCGCCAGTGGTGGAAGTACGCCGGCGCCAAGGAGACCGCGATCCGTGAGCTGTTCGACATGAGCGCCACCCGCTACTACCAGGTGCTCAACCAACTCCTCGACTCCGAGGCCGCCCTCGCGGCCGACCCCATGCTCGTCAAGCGGCTGCGCCGCATGCGTTCGGCGCGCCAGCGCGAGCGGTCCTCGCGCCGCCTCACCGGCATCTGAGCCACGCTCGCGCCGCCAGCCGCCACGACACGGCGCCGCACCCACCGGGTCGAAATCGGCCGGGGCAGGGGTGAGCGGATAACCTGCACAGCGTGAGTACGCAGCGCCACGAGGATTACCCCGAGGACGAGTTCGACCGCGCCGGTCGCAACCGCAGCCCGCAGGGCGTGCACCGCTCCCCGCGGTCGGTGTGGCGCGCGCTGCTGCCCGTGCTCGCCGTCGTCATCCTCGCCCCGCTGCTCGCCTGGGGCGCCATCACGCTGCTGGGCGGGGGCAGCGGCGGCGCGCAGCAGCCGTCGGGCAGCCAGTCGACGACGGCGCCGGCCGCCGAGCCGTCGGAGTCCGCCGCCCCCAGCGAGGCGCCGTCCGGGGCCCCGAGCGAGCCGGCCGCCGAGCCGACGCCGGAGCCCTCAGAGACTCCCACCGAGGAGGAGAGCGCCAGCGGGACCGTCGACTACGACGCCGGCATCGCCGTCCTCAACGGCGCCGGCATCAACGGGCTCGCGGGCGAGCTCGTCGCCAAGCTGAGCAGCGAGGGCTTCGCCTCCGGCACCGCCGCGGACTACCGCTCTGGCGCGCCGCAGGCGACCACGCTGTACTACAACAACGCACAGCTTCGGTCGACGGCGCAGGAGGTGGGCAGGATCCTCGGCATCAACACGCTCGTGGAGAGCGCCAGCGCCACGCAGAGCACCGACATCGCGATCGTGATCCGCGCGGACTACCGGGGCTGAGCCCGTGCCCGGCCCGCGGGAGGTGCGCGACGCCGTCGTCGTGGGCGCCGGGCCGAACGGCCTGGCGGCCGCGGTCACCCTCGCGCGCGCCGGCCTCGACGTGCTCGTCCTCGAGGGGCAGCCCACCCTCGGCGGCGGCGCGCGGACCCTCGAGCTCGGCCTGGTGCCGGGGATGGTCCACGACATCTGCTCCGCGGTCCACCCGCTCGCTCTGGCCAGCCCGTTCCTGCACGAGTTCGACCTGCCCGCGCGCGGGGTCGGGCTGAACGTCCCCGACATCTCCTACGCCCAGCCGCTCGAGGGGCGCCCGGCGGCGCTGGCCTACAAGGATCTCGAGCGCACCGTGGAGGGGCTGGGGGACGACGGCGCCGCCTGGCGGTCCCTCATGGGCCCGTTGGTGGCCGGTTCGGACGCCGTCGCCTCCACGGTGCTCGGTGACCACCGGTCCATCCCGCGTGAGGTGCTGCGGCCCGGCGGATTAACGGGGGCGCTGGGGCTCGGGCTGGGCTCGCTCGAGCAGGGCACCGCGGCGTGGAACCTGCGCTGGCGCGGCGAGGAGGCGCCGGCGCTGCTCACCGGCGTGGCCGCGCACTCCATCTCCCCGCTGCCCGCGCTGGCCGCCGCCGGGACCGCGCTGATGCTCGGCGCGCTGGCGCACTCGACCGGCTGGCCCATCCCGGTCGGGGGCTCTCAGTCGATCACCGACGCCCTGGTCGCGGACATCCGCGCGCACGGTGGGGAACTGCGGACGGACACCCACGTGAGCCACTGGCGGCAGCTGCCGCGGGCGCGGGCGTACCTGTTCGACGTCAGCGCGGCGTCCCTGGTGGAGATCTGGGGTGACCGGATGCGCCCGTCGGTGCGCGCCGGGCTCGAGCGCTTCCCGTTCGGCAACGCCATCGCCAAGGTGGACTTCGCGCTGTCCGGGCCGGTGCCGTGGGCGGACCCGCGGGTGGGCGAGGCGGGCACCGTGCACCTGGGTGGCACCCGGGCGGAGATGGCAGCGGCGGAGAACGCGGTGGCCGCCGGCCGGCACCCGGAGCTGCCGATGGGGCTGCTGTCGGACCCGGCGGTGACGGATCCCTCGCGCTTGGTCGACGGGCTGCGGCCGCTGTGGACGTACGCGCACGTGCCGGCGAACTCCGAGGTGGACATCACCGAGACGATGACGCGGCAGATCGAGCGGTTCGCGCCCGGCTTCCGCGACGTCGTCGTCGCCTCGCGGTGCATCCCGGCGGCGCGGATGCACGAGCACAACGCCAGCTACGTCGGCGGGGACATCGCCGCCGGGGCCATCACCATGTGGCGGATGTTCTCCCGTCCGCGCCTGGCGTGGGACTACTACGACGGCGGGGTGCCAGGCGTGTACCTGTGCTCGGAGTCCACGGCGCCGGGGCCTGGGGTTCACGGGATGAGCGGGTGGCACGCCGCGCAGCGGGCACTGAAGCAGCGGTTCGGAATCAGGCAAACGCCGAGCCTGGCGCCTACCGCCTGAACGGGCTCTACGTACCCTGCTGCCCTACTCCTCAGGCGGCGCTGAGTGGGGCGCGCAGCGGCCAGTCGTCGCCCTCCAGCACCGTCTGCACCGCCGTCGCGGTGGCCGGGTTGATGACCACCGGCGCGAGCAGGTTCGCGGTGTGCGGGTGCTCCTCGGTGGCCGGGTGGACGACGACGAGCACCGTGGCGGGCTGCTCCTCGCCGTTCAGGCCCAGCCGGGAGAGCGTCTCCTGCGCCAGGCGTGGGTGGTAGTCCGGGAAGAACGGCTCGGGGTCGAGCAGGAAGAGCCGGGTCTCGGGGGCCTCGACGCTACGCAGTGTGAACAGCTGGCCGCCCTCGTCGAGCGGGGTCAGGGCGAAGCGGTCCAGGTGGCCCAGCCCCGGGGGCGGGTCGAGGAAGGTCAGGACGGCGGCCGACTCGGCGGCAATCTCGGCGGTGGCGCTCATCGGAGGAAGTCCAGCAGGCTGGGCTGCAGCGCGCGCGAGGTGGCGCTCAGCGCGGACTGGTAGGCGATCTCCTGGGCCTTGAGCTCGACGATAGTCTCGGCGAGGTCGACGTCCTCGACGTCGGTGAGATGCCCTTTGAGCCGGACCTTGTCGTCCGCGAGCGTCTCCTGGGCCTGCAGCACCTGGTTGTACCGGGTGCCGACGGCGGCGACCTCCTTGAGCATGGCGTCCATGCGGATGTCGATGTGATCGAGGTACCCGTTCACACTGTTGCCCGCGCGGAGGTCCGCGGCGAGCTGGTTGAGGAGCGCGAAAACAGATACCCCCTCGGCCTCGACCGGCGTTAACTCTCCAGGTGCTTTGCCGGCAGGCCATGCGTTCTCGCCGAACACCGTCTTGCCATTGGAGTCGACACGGACCGTGGTGTTGTCGGAGATCCTCCGGGCCACCGGAGACACCGGGTCACCGACGAAGGTCCCGCCGGCGTTGAACGCTTCGCCGGCACTCGACGTGCCAGCGAAGACCGTACGCCCCAAATAAGTGGAGTTGGCCTGCTCCCGGATCGCTTCGGCAGTGGCCTCGATCTCGGTGGCAAGCGCCTCACGGGCCGCCGCACCGAGCGCTCCGGCGTTCGACCCTTGGATGGTGAGGTTGCGGGCGCGCGTTAGCAGCGCGGTGGAGCCCTGGAGTGCCTTGTCTACGGTGCTGAGCCAGCCGACGCCGTCGCCCGCGTTGCGGACGTACTGGGCGTTGGCGCGCTGGTCGCCGCGGATCCGCATGGCATCGACCATGCCGGCGGGGTCGTCGGACGCCTTCATGATCCGCTTGCCGGAGGACAACTGCTCCTGCAGTTGGGACATCCGGGAAAGGTTGCTCTGCAGGTTCGCGAGCGTCGCCTGCTTGAGGCCCTGCTGGGTGACTCGGCCGATCACGGTTACCTCCCCACCACACCGGTGCGGTTGATCAAGGTATCGAGAATCTGGTCGACGCTTGTGATGACTCGCGCCGCGGCCTCGTAAGCGCGCTGGTACGCCATGAGGTTGACGGTTTCCTCGTCAAGGTCGACCCCCGCCTGCGACGTGAGCAGCCCGTCAGCTACCGCACGCGTCGCCTCGGCGCTCATGGCGCGCTGGGTTGCAGTCCGGGTGTTGACTCCGAGGTCGACGACGGCATGCGACCAGAGCGCCCCCACGTCGTTGGCCAATTGCGAGAGCTTGTCCGCGTTGGAACCGTCCCTGGCGCCGGCGCCCGGGAGACCCGCGGCGATGTCGGCAACATCGGTGATCAGGACCCTGAGTGAGAGCGCGGCCGGCTCCCCATTGGTCATCCCGAAGAACGGAGTCCCGCCTACACCCGGTCGTGATTCCCCGGCCAGGTGCTGGGCATTGACGACGTCCGCGAGTCCCGTCTTCTGGTCGTTCGTCACGAGGGAGTTGAGGCGGCCGGCGAGTTCGGCGATGGCCCCGCCCGTGCCGTTCGCGTTGGCCGGGGCGAGGACGGAGAGCAGCCCGGGTAGGCGGCCGCCCGTCGCTCCGACGTCATTCTTCGAATCGGCCCAGAGCAGCCGGACCTGCCCCTTGTCGCGCGCTGGCGGTGTGACTGCGAGGTCGCGAAGGGTGTTCGCGCCCTCAACGACGATGTGGTTGGCCTTCTCGCCGCGCACGAGTGCGTTGCCGCCAACCATCACGTCGACCGTGCCATCCTCACGCAGGCGCGCTTCGGCGCCGACGAGCCCGCTCAGTTGGGTGAGGACCTGGTTGCGCTGGTCGATGAGGGCGTTGGGGCTGGCACCGGAGACCGTGATGGCCTTGATGCGGGCGTTGAGGTCCGCGACGGCGTCGGCGGCGCTGTTGACGTCGGTGGCCAGCGCTGCGGCCTGTGAGCGAGCGGCCTGCCACTGCGCCTCCACGGCGCGGTAGCCCGAGGCGACGCGGGCGACCAGCGTGTTGGCGTTCTCGAGGAGCACCGCGCGGGCGGCGTCGTCGTCTGGCCGGTTGGCGACGTCCTGCCACGAGGTGAAGAACGTGTCGAGCTGGGCAGCCAGGCCCTTGTCCCCGGGCTCCGCGATGGTGGACTCGAGGAGTGCGTAGGCGTCGGCAACGGCGTCGAGGAAGGCAGCCGACGAGGTCTCCTGGCGAACGCGGGCTTCGAGGAAGACGTCGCCCAGCCGGTCGATCGAAGTCACGAGGACGCCTCCGTTCACGGAGCTTCCTGCCCCGATCATCGATGCGGGGGCCGTGCCCTCGATCGCCTGGAGGTTGGCGCGCTGGCGTGTGTATCCCGGCGTATTGACGTTGGCGATGTTCTGCCCGGCGATCTCCAACGCCTGGCGCTGAGCGATCAGCGACGTCAGGGCGCCGTTGAGGGCGGAAAAGGTGCTCATCGGGGTGTGCTTCCTCAGAAGGTCTCGTCGAGCAGCTGGGCGCCGGACGTGCTCGCGGCGGCGGCGCCGCTGGGGTCGTAGGTGTGCACGCTCTCCCGCAGGTTCATCAGCGTCTCCTGGGTGGCGCGATGAGAGGTGGCGAGGAGATCGCGATTGCTCTGCGCGAGCTCGTTGATTTCCGCCGTCAGGCGGACGAAGTTCTTGCGGTGCTCCAGCAGAATGGCGTCCCACGGTGCTGGGGCCGCCTGAGCGAGGTCGAGCAGGCTCACGCCGGTCGGAAGGCCGAGCGCGAGTGCCGCCTCGTCCACCTCGACCGTCCGTCCGAGCTCGGCTGCCCGGATGGTTTCGAGGACCTCCTCGACCTCACGGGAGGCCAGCGGAAGCCGCGTCGTCCGACCCGTGATGAGGAAGAGCTGCTCGACCTCAAGCTTGAAGAGAAGCTGCTCGAGGAGTTCGCGTTCGCGCCAGAGGATGTCTGACAGGGCCTTCAGTGGCACGCATCCACCTCCTGGTCGCTCGTGCCTGGTCAACCCATTGATCGGTCGGGGGAGAAGGTGTATGAGCACATCGCTTCGAGCAATCCTTCGACACGTGACGATGGAGCGATTTCCGGTGGACTGAGCAGCCGTTGAGCAATTCTCGATGTGATCTACGACACACGGGCGAAACGGTGCTTGCCCGGAACAATTGCGGTGTGAGAGCGTCCGGTTGCTGGAGTTCACGCCCTCGGGGGATGGCGAGAATCGTGGCTTCGGTGCGTTCACCGTTCATTTAGGAACGCGACGCAGGGATGTCCTACTAACAGCCGTCCGATCGTCCCGGCCTAGCCGGTACGCCGGGTTCCCCCGAGGGAGATTCGCCGTGACGTACGGTCGCTCAGAGCAGGATGCGCTCATAGTCGAGAACCTCCCGCTCGTCGGTTACCTCGTCTCAGAGATGATCCGTCGTGTGCCGGCGCACGTGCAGCGCGATGAGCTCGCCGCTGCTGGATCGCTGGCGCTGGTGCAGGCGGCCCGCGCATTCAATCCGGAACTCGGTGTTCCTTTCAGTAGGTATGCAGCCATGCGTGTGCGTGGCGCCATTGTCGACGAGCTTCGGGGGATGGACTGGGCGTCGCGTGGGGCGCGGCACCGGGCCCGGCAGCTGACGGAGACCTCCGAGCGACTCACCGCGGCCCTCGGTCGGACGCCATCCCGCGAGGAGCTGGCCGAGGCGCTCGGAGTGGACGTGGCCGACGTGGACGCCACGCGAAGCGACGCCGAACGGCGCGTGCTCAGTATCGATGCGGAGGGGGCCGGTGCGGCCGAGTCGCTGACCGCTTCTGGTTTAGGGCCTGAGGAGCGGGCGCTCGTGGACGAGCGCCTGAGGTATCTCGCCGCCGGCGTCGTAGAGCTGCCGGAGCGGCTGCGGCACGTAGTCGAGGAACTCTTCTTCCGGGACCGGCCAGTAGTCGAGCTCGCTGCTGAGATGGGGGTGACTCAATCGCGTATCAGCCAGCTGCGCACCCAGGCGCTCGGCATGCTTCGGGATGCCATGAACTCCTCACTGGAGCCCGACCTCGCGCCCATGTCGTCGGCCGCGCCTGGCGTGGCAGAACGCCGGCGCCAGGCGTACTACGCCGCTGTTGCGGAGCGAGCCAGTTCGACTCTTGCTCGTGGTGTAGCGGAGCCGCGGCCGATCCGTGCCACAGTGGACGTCGTCTGACGTAAGTTCCCTCTCGAATTCCTCATACCTGAGTTGGTCCGGCCGATCTGACTGGCTGACCGCCCACGGATGGGCAGTTTCAGCACCCACTTCAGGAAGAAGAGGAACGATGGCTCTCACCATCAACAACAACATTGCGGCGGTTAACGCCTACCGCAACCTGTCCAACACCCAGAACGACCTGAGCAAGTCGCTGGAGAAGCTGTCCAGCGGTTTCCGCATCAACCGGGCCGCGGACGACGCTGCTGGTCTGGCCATCTCCGAGGGCCTGCGCTCGCAGGTCGGTGGCCTCAAGGTTGCCGCCCGCAACGCCCAGGACGGCATCTCTGTCGTCCAGACCGCTGAGGGTGCGCTCACCGAGGTGCACTCGATCCTGCAGCGTATGCGCGACCTTGCTGTCCAGGCCGCCAACGACTCGAACAATGGCGAGGCGCGCGCCAACATCGCCACTGAGGTCACGAGCCTCCAGAGCGAGCTCACCCGCATTGCGGAGTCCACGAACTTCAACGGCACCAAGCTGCTCAACGGCGACGTCACCGAACTGAAGTTCCAGGTCGGTGCCGACGGTGACGGCCACAGCCAGATCACCGTCAACCTGGCGAATGTCAATGTCAAGGCCATGGCGGCAAACCTTGGCAACTCCGGGGCGAAGTTCGATGTCCTCACGCCGACCGATGTGACTGGCGCGATGGCTTTCACGAACGGCACCACTGACGTCTCTGTGACCCTCGGCGCGGCAGGCACTTACAAGACGGTCCAGGATGTTGCTGACGCTCTGAACAGTGACGCAGACTTCGCCAACACCTTCGCCGCTTCCGTGAATAAGGACAACCAGCTCGTGGTCACGTCCAAGACCGGGGGCACCGTGACCGGCGGCACTGCTGCTAGTGCTGCTGCGGCTGGCACCGGGGTTGGGACCGCGACTGCGATCGCTGGCGGGCTTAGTTTCGCGGACGCCGATGGCGCTCAGGCGGCTATCAACCTCATCGACACGCAGATCGGCACTATTTCGACCGCCCGTGCCGAGCTCGGTGCATACCAGAACCGCCTCGAGCACACGATCAAGAACATCAATGTCTCGATCGAGAACCTGTCGGCATCGGAGTCCCGCATCCGCGACACCGACATGGCCAGCGAGATGGTGAACTTCACCCGTTCGCAGATCCTGTCCCAGGCCGGCACGGCGATGCTCGCCCAGGCTAACCAGATCCCGCAGGGCGTTCTCCAGCTCCTGCGCTGATCTGAGCCGGGGAGACCCGGCATCTGAGCGTGACCGCGGCCGGCGGCGGGTGAACAGCCCGTCGCCGGCCGCACCCACATGACCGAGGAGGGCGGACGCAATGTCCGGCATGGCGATCGACGGCTTGATCAGCGGCCTCAACACCACCGAGCTGATCAACAACCTCTTGAAGATCGAGGCCGCGCCACAGGTTCTGCTCCAGAGGAACTCTGCGGAGACGAGCACCCTAGTCTCGGCGCTCCAGGCGTTGAACACCAAGGTCGCCTCCCTTGGCACCAATGCGGCGCACTCCGCCAAGGCCACCTCTTGGGAGGTATCCAAGGTCACGAGCTCATCCTCCGCCGCGACTGCGGCGGTCTCCGCTGGCGCGGCCAGCGCATCCCTGGAGTTCAGCGTTGACCGGCTGAGCGCAGGCCAGGTCTCGATGGTGAACCTCAGCGGGGCTGGTCTCGGCACGCCGCCGACACTGACGGTCGTGCGGGACGGCAAGGTCTACACGGTTGACGCCACTGGCAATCTCGATGACATTGCGAAGGCCATCAACGCGGCCAAGGAACTGGGCCTGAGCGCCGTGAAGGTCCGGGTGAGCAACGGCACTAACGGTGGGGAGCCGGAGTACCGCCTCCAGCTCTCCGGCATCTCCGGACAGCAGAACGCCTTCGATGTGTACGCCGGCGATGCCGTCGAACTCGGCGTCATCACCGATGACGGGGAGGGGACGGTCACGGAGAACGTCGGTGCCGCCGCCGTCAGGCTCGCCCACGGCACCGATCCCGGCACGGACGACCCCGCCAAGCCCCTCGTCTCCGCCCAGGACGCCCAGATCACCCTGTGGCCCAGCGCCGGCGCCTCCGACCCGGCACAGCTCACCAGTGCGACGAACACCTTCGCGGGCGTCATGACCGGGGTCGACGCCACGGTCAGCGCCACCACGAGCGCCGGCTCGCCGGTCGTCCTCACGGTGAGCCCGGACGCCGACGCGATGCGCAAGCTGGTCTCCGATGTCATCGGGTCGGTCGGCGTCGTCCTGTCCGAGATTTCCTCGCGGACGGCTTCGACGACGAGCACGGGCGCCGACGGGCGCACGGTTGTCACCGGCGGGCTGTTCTCCGGAGACTCCGCCGTTCGGGGACTTGCAGACAGCGTTCGCAGCGCCGCGTCCTACCCAGTTGATGGCCGCTCCCCGTCCGAGATCGGTATCAACATCGACCGATACGGCGCCATCACCTTCGACCAGGCCGCCTTCGACGCAGCCATGGCGAAGGACCCTGACGGCACGCAGAAGATGGCCATGGCGATCGCCGAGCGTGTCGCGAAGGTGGCGGAGGCGGCGTCAGACCCCATCGACGGCACGCTCACCCTCAAGGTCACGGCCCAGGAGGACATGGTCAAGGATCTCGGTCGTCAGATCGCCGACTGGGACCGTCGTCTGGAACTGCGCCGCGAGGGCTTGCAGCGCACCTACTCGGCGCTCGAGGTCGCCCTCAGCCGGATGCAGTCTCAGCAGAGCTGGCTCGCCGGCCAGCTCGCCACCCTGCCTCAGACGAATGCAAGCAGGTAAGGAGCCATGATGAACCAAGCCGCACTGCTCGGTCGCTTCCGGTCCGAGGCCGTCGCCACCGCCACGCCCGCGAAGCTCCTCACCATGCTGTACGACCGCCTCGTCCTCGACCTAGACCGGGGGATCGAGGCCCTGAACGGGGGCGACCGCCCCGCGGCCAATGAGCAGCTCACCCACGCCCAGGAGATCATCCACGAGCTGCGCAGCAGCCTGAACGTCTCCGCGTGGGAGGGGGCCCGCGGCCTCATGGATCTCTACGGCTACCTGCTCACCGAGCTCGTCGGGGCCAACATCGCCCGTGACGCCGCGCGGGTAACGGCGTGCCGTGACCTGGTCGTGCCGCTCCGGGACGCCTGGCACCAGGCAGCGTCCCAGGTGGGCTCGACGGGCGCTCCGGCCGCGGGAGCCGCTGCGGCCGCCACGGCGTCCGGTCAGGCGGCCGCCCAAGCGTTCGCCCCTGCCGCGCCCGCCGGCTACCAGCCACTCGGAGACCTGGGTGTTGCCTGACGCGGATCCCGGCGCTGTGACCTCTCGGCACGAACTTGACGTCTCACGGGAGGGGGAGGGGCGGACGCCGCCCGCCCAGTTGATCGCCCGCGAGGGTGGTCACCGCCGTGGCGACGACGCTTTCCACGCACGCTGGGTCGACGCCCTCACGGCGCTCGAGCTCGACGTCGCCGACGCCGAAGCGAGCCTGACCGGTGACCACACCCCCGAGCGGCGCGACCCCTGGACGCCGCCGGAGGGCCTCGGCCCCATGCCGGCGGCGCTTCGCACAAGAGCAGAGGCGCTCCTCGAGCGCCAGACCGAAGTGGCCCGCCAGATCACCGAGGCCGCCTCGATGAGCCGCCGCCAGGCCCGCGCCGTCCAAGCGATGCGCGCCAACGGCCCCGCCCGCCCTGTCTACGTCGACATGGCCGGCTGAATCACGCGCACCAGCAGCGCCGGATTAGCACCAACCGGACCAAACACCGCAACGACGCGCCCCAGCATCAGATAACAGAAAACGAACGAACCGCCAACAGAAATGCATGGGGACTTCTCCCCATCAACCCCTCATCCACCGCTCTGACCTGCCGATATGACCGACCGAGCACGGATCGCTCAGACAAGCAGGCCACGGATCGGCCGATCACACCCGCGAGCTGGATGGGGACCACTCGGCATGTTCGACTCCGTGACATCCGTGGCGATGAAGAGCGCCCTGGATGCCCTTGCGCTGCGCCAGCGTGTGATCGCCGACAACATCGCGAACGTCCAGACCCCCGGCTTCCTGGCGGGGCGGGTCTCCTTCGAGGACGCCCTTACCCGCGCCGTCGACCGCGGCACCGGCGCCGCCGAGGCCAGCGTGGAGCGCTCCCTGGAGCCCACGCGGACCAACGGCAACAACGTCAACCTCGACACCGAGACGCTGAGCAACGTCGACACCAACCTGCGCTACCAGGTGGCCACCCGCTCCATCGACGGCACCTTCTCCGCGATCCGCACCGCGATGAGGAGCAACTGATGACCGTCTTCGGCGCGATCGGCATCGCCGGCACCGGCATGACCGTCAACCGCAAGTGGCTCGACGCGGTCAGCGACAACCTCGCGAACATCAACAATGTCGCCCCCACCGACGGCGAGGCCTTCCGCGCTCGCTACGTCGTCGCCCAGGCGATGGACTACGGCGAGGCCGGCGGCGTCGAGGTGGCCGGCATTGAGCTCGGCGACGCCGAGGGCCGCCTGGTCCACGACCCGAGCCACCCCCTTGCCGACGAGGACGGCTACGTGCGCCTCCCGGACATCGACATGGCCGCCCAGATGACGCAGCTGATCATGGCCCAGCGCGGCTACCAGGCGAACGCCGCCGTCGTGGACCGCGCCAAGGAGACCTACACCGCGGCCCTGCAGATCGGGAGGAACTGATGCCCGTGCCCGCCATCGGGGGGCTTGGCGCGGTCGCGAACGTCGCGCCCACCGGCTACCTCACCGACGCCCTCGAGCCCGGCCGGGCCGACGGCGGCGCCTCCTTCGGCGTCTCCCTCGCCTCCGCCGTCGACGGCCTCACCGCCGCCCAGCAGAAGTCCTCCACCCTGGCGGTCCAGGCCGTCACCGGCGACCTGCAGGACATCCACGACTACACCATCGCCGCCACCGAGGCGCAGGTGGCCCTCGAGCTCACCGCCGCGGTGCGCAACAAGGCCGTTGACGCCTTCACCGAGATCATGCGGATGCAGGCCTGATGCCCGCCGCCGTCACCGGATTCTTCGGGAAGCTCAAGAACACCTGGGACCAGTTCACCCTGCCCCAGCGCACCCTGCTCACCCTCGGCCTGGCCGTCCTCGTGCTCGGCGTCGTCGCCCTGAGCTCCTGGGCCACCAAGCCGACCATGGCGCCGGTCTTCTCCAACCTCGCCCCCGAGGACGCCCAGGCGGTCGTCGACCAGCTCGAGGCCGACGGCGTGCCCTACGAGCTCACCGACGGCGGCAGCACCGTCCTGGTTCCGCGCGAGTCGCTCTACAAGGAGCGCATCGCCCTGGCCGCCTCCGGCGTGCCCACCTCCAAAGACGGCTACTCCCTGCTCGACGACATGGGCATGACCAGCTCGGACTTCCAGCAGCAGGTCACCTATCAGCGCGCCCTGGAGGGCGAGCTGGCCAACACCGTCAAGGCGATCGACGGCGTCGCCGCCGCCACCGTGCACCTCGCCCTGCCCGAGGAGTCCGTCTTCGTCGACAAGGTCGCCGACCCCACCGCGTCGGTGTTCGTCGACCTCAAGCCCGGCAAGCAGCTCGAGTCCTCCTCGGTCGAGGCGATCATCAACCTCGTCTCCGCCGCCGTGCCGAACATGAAGCCCGCCGGCGTGACCGTGGTCGACGCCGCCGGGCGGGTGCTCTCGTCCACCGGCACGGGCAGCGGCCCGGGCGGGTCCTCGGACTACGAGGACGGCGTCACCCGCAGCGTCCAGGCCATGCTCGACCGGGTGGTCGGCGTGGGCAACGCCGTCGTCTCCGTCAAGGCCGAGCTGAGCCGGGACGAGACCCAGCGCACCACCGAGACCTTCACCCCGGCCGACGGCACCCCGCCGCTGTCGGAGTCGACCAAGACCGAGGAGTACACCGGCACCGGCCAGGCGGTCGGTGGCGTGCTCGGCCCGGACAACATCGCCGTGCCCAACGGCGGCGGCGACGGCAGCTACACCTCCGAGGACTCGGTGAAGAACAACCCTGTCAACAAGGTCACCGAGCACACCACGGTCAACCCCGGCGGCGTGGCCCGCCAGTCCGTCTCCGTCGTCGTCGACGCCCAGGCCGGCGCCGGCCTGAGCCTCAACGAGCTCGAGACCATGGTCTCCGCCGCCGCGGGCATCGACCCCGCCCGCGGGGACCAGGTGGCCGTCTCGCGGATGGCCTTCGACACCACCACCGCCGACGCCGCCGCCCAGGCCCTCGCCGCCGAGCAGGCCCAGGCCGCCGCCTCGGCGCGCAACGCCCTCATCCGCAACATCGCGATCGCCGTCGTGCTCCTCGTCATCGTGCTGGTCATCGCGATGTTCGTCCGCCGCGCCCGCCGCGAGCGCCGCGAGGAGATCGACCTCGGCGAGCTCAAGCTCATCCAGGCCCAGCAGGCCGAGGAGGCCGCCGCCCTGGACAACCCGCTCGAGGACACCGCCTACCTGCCGGCCATCCCCGAGCCGGTCAAGCTGCCGCCGGCCACCGAGGCCGACGGCATGCGCGCCGAGATCGCGGCGCTGGCCACCGAGGACCCGGCCATGGTGGCCAAGCAGCTGCGCGAGTGGCTGGCGGTGCGCCGATGAGCCCCGTGGCGACGCAGCTGACCCCCGTGCAGAAGGCCGCCGTCGTGCTCCTGCAGATCGGGCACGAGCGCGCGGCGAAGGTCCTCGCCGAGCTCTCCGAGCAGGAGGTCGAGGAGATCACAGCGGAGATCGTCCGCATCGAGGAGATCCCGCAGGGCACCGCGGACGCCGTCATGGCGGAGTTCCACCGCCAGATCTCCACCGGCGCCCCCACCATGGGCCACGGCGGCCTGAGCTACGCCCAGCGCCTGCTCGAGGCTTCCTTCGGCCCGGAGAAGGCCGCCGGGGTACTCAACCGGCTGAGCACGATGATGGCCGGGCAGCCCTTCGACTTCCTCCAGCACGCCGACGCCCGCCAGGTGCAGTCCCTCCTGACCGGCGAGCACCCGCAGACCATGGCGCTGGTGCTGGCCCACCTGCGTGCGGATCGCGCCTCGGCGATCATGGCCGGTCTCGACCCGGTGCTGCGCACCGACGTCGCGCACCGCATCGCGCTGATGGAGCGGGCCTCGCCGGAGGTCGTCAAGATCGTCGCGGAGAACATCGAGCGCAAGGCCACCGCCGTGCTCACCCCGGGCGACATGACCGCCGTCGGCGGCGTGCAGCCGCTGGTGGAGATCCTCAACCGCTCCGACCCCGGCACCGAGAAGCAGATCCTCGACGCCCTCGGCGAGCGCGACTCCGACCTCGCCGAGCAGGTCCGCGGCATGATGTTCACCTTCGAGGACATCATCCTGCTCGACGACCGCGCGGTGCAGCTGGTGCTGCGCCAGGTCGACGTCGCCACCCTGGCCATTGCGCTCAAGGGCGCCCCGACCACCGTCTCGGACAAGGCCCGGCGCAACCTCTCCGAGCGGGCCCGGGAGAACCTGTCCGAGGAGATGGACCTCGCCGGGCCGGTGCGCGTCTCCGAGGTCCAGGAGGCCCGCGGGCACATCATCACGGTGATCCGCACTCTGGAGGAGAGCGGCCAGATCGTCATCCGCCGCGACGGCGAGGACGACTATGTCAGCTGAGGAGGCCTTCGCCCCCGCCCGTTTCGCCGCCGCCGCGCTGCCCTCCGCGGCCGCGTCGACGGCGAGCGCCAGCGGGTACGCGGCCGGCTACGCCGCCGGGTTCACCGCCGGCTCCCGCGCCGCCGCCGAGCAGGCCGCCGAGGCCGAGCGGCGCCGCGCCGCGGAGGCGGCCGA
>NZ_VUKF01000051.1 GCF_009193185.1 Georgenia thermotolerans
CCCGCGCGGGGGCGGGTCCGCCGGGACGGGCAGGCGCGACCCGGGCGGACGGCGCGAGCCGGGCGGACGGCGGGAGCCGGCCCGCCGCGGCTCGTCCGCGGGCCGGGTGCCGGCGCGAGGTGGCCGATGAAGACGCTCGTCATCATCCCCACCTACGAGGAGCGCGACGCCCTGCCCCGCACCCTCGCCCGCACCCGGGCCGCGGCGCCGGAGGCGGACGTCCTCGTCGTCGACGACAACAGCCCCGACGGCACCGGCGAGCTCGCCGACGCCGCCGCGGCGGCCGACCCGGGCGTCCACGTCCTGCACCGCGCCGGGAAGGAGGGGCTCGGTCGCGCCTACGTCGCCGGGTTCGCCTGGGCGCTCGAACGCGGCTACGACCTCGTGGTGGAGATGGACGCCGATGGCTCCCACCCGCCCGAGCAGCTGCCGCTGCTGCTGGAGCGGGCGCAGCTGTCGGACGCCCCGGACCTGGTGCTCGGCTCGCGCTGGGTGCCCGGCGGCGCGGTGGTCAACTGGCCCGGCCGGCGCGAGGCGCTCTCGCGCGGCGGGAACCTCTACGTGCGCCTCGCCCTCGGGGTGCCCGTCCACGACGCGACCGGGGGGTACCGGGTCTACCGGGCCGCGACGCTGCGCCGGCTGCCCCTGGCCGAGATCCAGTCGCAGGGCTACTGCTTCCAGGTGGACATGACCTGGCGGGTGCACCGCGCCGGCGGCCACATCGTCGAGATGCCGATCACCTTCGTCGAGCGCGCCGAGGGCCGGTCCAAGATGAGCCGGCAGATCGTGCTCGAGGCGCTGTGGCGCACCACCGCCTGGGGCCTGGCCCACCGGGGACGCCAGCTGCGCGCGCTGCTGACCGGCCGCCGCCCGCCGCGCTGACGCCGGGAGCGGCCGGCGGCCCGCCGGCCCCGAGACGCGGAACGGCCCGCCCGGTCCAGGACCGGGCGGGCCGTTCTCCCGCCGTGGGGCGCCTCAGGCGCTACGACGACGCAGCTCGCCGCTGCGCAGCAGCTGCAGCCGCTCCTCCAGGAGCGCCTCCAGCTCGGGGATGCTGCGACGCTCGAGCAGCATGTCCCAGTGCGTGCGCGGCGGCTTCACCGGCTTCTTCGGCTCGGGCTTGGTGGCGTCCAGGAGGAGCGCCTCCTTGCCGCACTTGCACTCCCACACCGGCGGCACCTCGGCGTCGACCGAGAACGGCAGCTCGAAGGTGTGCCCGTCCGGGCAGTTGTACTGCGCCTTGATCCGGGGGGCGAACTCGACGCCCTCGTCCGACTCCATGCTGTTGGCGCCGATCTTCATGCCACGCAGTGAGCGCTCTGCCATGTGCATCTCCCTCGCTCGGAAACTCCCGGCGGCCTGGTCCCCGGCAGCCGGATGCGGGGGCCAGTGCTCAGGCCCACCACCCGCGTTGTCTGAAGGGTTCAACGCAGCGCGTCCCCGGTCTGTTCCAGCCCGGATGTGAAGGTGTTGTGATGCTCGTCAACCTGCGGGACGGACCCGGCGGCCGGCCCGGCCGCCGGGTGCGGCATGCTATGACCCTGTTGTTCCCGTCACGTCAGGAGTGTCCATGACCGCCACCACCGTGTCCGCCCGTCCCGTCCTCGCCGACATCCTCCCCGGCGGCACGACCGCCGCCCGCCGCGCGGTGGGGGTCCGCGACGTCGCGCTCGTGCTCGGCGGCGCCGCCTTCGTTGCCGTCGTCGGCCAGGCTGTGGTGCCGCTGCCGTTCACCCCGGTGCCCCTGACGCTGGGCACCTTCGGTGTCCTCCTCGTCGGCGCCGCGCTGGGGCCCGTGCGCGGCGCGCTGAGCATCGCGGTCATGCTCCTCGCCGGCCTGGCCGGCGCGCCGGTCTTCGCCGACGGCACCAGCGGCTGGGCCTTCGCCTCCTTCGGCTACGCGGTCGGCTACCTGCCCGCGGCGGCCTGCCTGGGCTGGCTCGCCCGGCGCGGCGGGGACCGCTCCCCGTGGCGCACGGCCCTGGCCGCCGTCGCCGCCACGGCGCTGGTCTACCTGGTCGGGGTGCCGTGGCTCATGGCCTACCTCGGCGTCGGCCTGGCGCAGGGGCTCGCGCTCGGCGTCGTGCCCTTCCTCGTCGGTGACGCGATCAAGGCCGTCGGCGCCGCGCTGCTGCTGCCCGGCACCTGGCGGCTCCTCGGCGAGCGGCGCTGACCGCCGACCGGCGGGGGAGAGGAGCCGGCATGGCGCTGGTCCGCTGTGACTTCTTCTCGGAGGTGCTCGGCCTGAGCACCTCCATGACGGTGCTGCTGCCCCAGGCCACCACCGGGCAGATCGGCCTGACCGGCACCGCCCCCGCCGGCGCCCCGCCCGTGCTGTACCTGCTGCACGGGCTCAGCGACGACGCCACCACCTGGGTGCGGCGCACCTCCGTCGAGCGCTACGTCGCCGAGCTGGGCCTGGCCGTCGTCATGCCGCAGGTCGAGCGCAGCTTCTACGTCGACGAGCACCACGGCAACCGGTACGGCACGTTCCTGACCGAGGAGCTCCCTGAGATCGTCGCGAGCTTCTTCCGCGTCTCCACCCGCCGGGAGGACACCTTCGTCGCGGGCCTGTCGATGGGCGGCTACGGGGCGATGCGCTGGGCCCTCACCCGCCCGACCCGCTTCGCGGCGGCCGCCAGCCTCTCGGGCGTGCTCGACATCGACGCCGCCGCCCGCACCGACGCCGACCGGGCCGAGACGTACCGGCGCGTCTTCGGCGACGGGCCGCTCGCGGGCACCGAGCACGACCTCCTCGCGCTCCTCGCCCGGGCCCGCGGCCGCGCCGTGCACCTGCCCCGCCTGTACGCGTGCTGCGGCACGGACGACCCGCTCCTCCCCGGCAACGAGACCTTCCGCCGGGCCGCCGCAGACGCCGGCGTGCCGCTGACCTACGACGCCGGGCCCGGCGGGCACGACTGGGCCTACTGGGACGCCAGGATCCAGGACGTCCTGGCCTGGCTGCCGCTGCGCCCGGCCCCGCCGTCCACCACCTGAGACCAGCCAGAGAGGGGGTCCGCGTGCCGCACGTGGCCCTGGTCAACGTCCTCGTCCACGACTACGACGAGGCCATCGCGTTCTACACCGGCGCCTTCGGGCTGCGGCTGCTCGAGGACAGCCCGCAGGGCGGCGGCAAGCGCTGGGTCGTGGTCGGCTCGCCCGACGACGGCGCCGGGCTGCGCCTGGCCCAGGCCACCCGGGAGGCGCAGCGCGCCCGGGTCGGCAACCAGGCCGGCGACGGCGTGGGCTTCTTCCTCCACGTCGAGGACTTCGACGCCACCCTGGAGCGGGCGCTGGCCCACGGCGCCGTCGCGACCGAGGAGCCCCGCCAGGAGCCGCACGGGCGGGTGATCATCCTCGAGGACCTGTACGGCAACCGGTGGGACGTCATCGAACCGGCGGCGGATGAGCGCTGATCGCCCAGCGCCCGAGGTCGTCGCCCGCCTGCGCGCCGCCGGGTGCGTCTTCGCCGAGGACGAGGCCCGGCTGCTCCTCGCGGCGGCCGACGACGCCGCGGCCCTGGAGGCCCTCGTCGCCCGGCGGGTGGGCGGGGAGCCCCTGGAGCGGGTGCTCGGCTGGGTGGAGTTCTGCGGGCTGCGCGTCGCGGTCGAGCCGGGCGTGTTCGTGCCGCGCCGGCGCACGGAGCTGCTTGTGGCCGAGGCGCGCCGGGGGTGCCGTCCCGGCGCCGTCGTCGTCGACCTGTGCTGCGGCTCCGGGGCGGTGGGCGCCGCGCTGGCCGCCGCGGTCGAGGTCGAGCTGCACGCCGTGGACCTCGACCCCGCCGCCGTCCGCTGCGCCCGCCGCAACCTCGCCGGCCGCGGCCAGGTCTACGCCGGCGACCTGTTCGAGCCGCTGCCCGGGCGGCTGCGCGGGCGCGTCGACGTGGTGATCGCGAACGCGCCGTACGTGCCCACCGAAGCCATCGCGCTCATGCCGCCCGAGGCGCGCCTGTACGAGCCGCGGGCGGCGCTGGACGGCGGGCCGGACGGCCTGACCGTCCTGCGCCGCGTGGTCGCGGCGGCGCCCCGGTGGCTGTCCGCGAGTGGGCGGGTGCTGGTGGAGGCCGGCGAGCGGCAGGCGCCGGTGATGGTGGCCGCCATGGAGGCCGCGGGCCTGCGCGCGCGGGTCGTGCGCGACGAGGACCTCGGGGGTCTGGCCGTCGCCGGGCGGCGCGGGTGATCCACAGCCCGGGCGGTGCGGTATCGGCGACAGGCGTAGCGTGACCTCACACGCCGACCGTCACGTGAGGGGCTGCTCATGAGACGCGCACTCGTCGCCCTGGCCGTGGCCGCGGCACTGACGGCGGGTCCGGCCGCCACGGCGGAGGCGGCGACGCAGCCGGGCAGGAGCCTGGTCGCCACGCTGCACGGTCGCGACGTGGTGGGCCGCCCGGGGGACCCCGACGGGATCGGCCGCGCCCGGATCACCGTCAACACCGCCGAGCAGCAGGTCTGCTACCGCCTCGACGTCTCCCGCATCGACGACGCCACGCAGGCGCACGTCCACCGTGGCCGCGCCGGCGAGAACGGGGCGGTGGTCGTGGCCCTGAAGTCCCCTCAGCGCGGGCGCGTGAACGGCTGCGCCGGGGTGAGCCGGGAGATCGCGCGTGACCTGCTGCGTCAGCCCAACCTCTTCTACGTCGACGTGCACACGCGGCAGTACCCCGACGGCGCGGTCCGCGGCCAGCTGCACTGACGCACCGGCCGGCGTCGGACGACCGGGGGCCGCGGCGGGCGCCCTGCCCGCCGGCCCCTCGCAGCCTCCGATCGGCCGGTCGAGGCATTTCTGCCGTCGTGTCCCGTATTGGCGCCCCGGTTCGACCGGTACTGGGACCATCGGTGCCGGGGACAGTCTGGAAGGAGCAGACATGACGGCTCGATCCAACGAGGTCGCGGCGTACCTGGCCGCCCTGCAGCATCCGTTCAAGCCCGGGGTCGAGCGCCTGCGTGCCGCCATCCTGGCGGCGAACGACGAGATCACCGAGCGGGTGAAGTGGAACGCGCCGAGCTTCTGCTACGCGGACGTCGACCGTGCCACCTTCCGGCTCCAGCCCGGCGACCGGCTCCAGCTCGTCCTGCACCGCGGCGCCACGAAGCGGGGCGACGGCGCGGACTTCCACTTCGAGGACCCGTTCGGCCTGCTCGAATGGGTCGCCACGGACCGGGCCGTCATCACCTTCCGCGACCTCGACGACGTCGCGGCCAACGAGGCCGCCGTCGTCGACACCGTCATCCGCTGGATGCGCGCCTGACCCACGCTCCGGCGCCCCTGGGCAAACCGCGCCCCGCGTGGCACGATCGCGCACGTGACCGGCAGACCCGCGGAGGCCCAGCGCCTGCGCGACCTCGCGCTGCTGCGCCGCGTGCGCGACCGCATCGACCGGGAGTACGCCCAGCCGCTCGACGTCGAGGCGCTGGCCCGCGGGGTCCACATGTCGGCCGGGCACCTCAGCCGCCAGTTCCGCGTGGCCTACGGCGAGTCGCCGTACTCCTACCTCATGACGCGTCGCATCGAGCGGGCCATGGCGTTGCTGCGCCGCGGTGACCTCAGCGTCACCGAGGTGTGCTTCGCCGTCGGCTGCTCGTCGCTGGGCACCTTCAGTACCCGCTTCGCCGAGCTGGTCGGCGTCCCGCCCAGCGTCTACCGGCGCCAGGCGGCGGACGGGTCGGCGGGGATGCCGCCGTGCGTGGCCAAACAGGTGACCAGACCGATCAGGAATCAAGAAGCCCGCGGGCCGGTGCCCCTTCTAGCGTGAGGGTCATGGACCTCACCATTCACGCCAGCTTCCTCCCGCACGACGACCCCGACGCCTCCCTGGCCTTCTACCGCGACGTCCTCGGATTCGAGGTCCGCAACGACGTCGGCAAGGGCAAGATGCGCTGGATCACGGTCGGGCCGCCCGGCCAGCCCGGCACCTCCATCGTCCTGGACCCGCCGGCCGCCAACCCCGGCATCACCGACGACGAGCGCCGCACCATCACCGAGATGATGGCCAAGGGCACCTTCGCGATGCTGCTGCTCGCCACGCCGGACCTCGACGCCACCTTCGAGCGGCTGCAGGCCGGGGACGTCGACGTCGTCCAGGAGCCGACCGAGCAGCCGTACGGGGTGCGTGACTGCGCCGTGCGCGACCCCGCCGGGAACCTCATCCGCATCCAGGAGGTGCGCTGACGCCCGCCGACCGATGCGCACCAGCAACGCTCGGCGGCTGGTTAGATCGAGCCGGTCGAGGCCGGCGAAGACCGCGAGGACGACTCGCGGGAAGAAGGAGACATCACCATGACAGCCACACGCACCGACACCCCGGCGCCCGCGCGGCACGCCGCCGACGTCCACGACCTCATCCGGGTCCAGGGCGCGCGGGAGAACAACCTCAAGGACGTCAGCGTCGAGATCCCCAAGCGCCGGCTCACCGTCTTCACCGGCGTGTCGGGGTCGGGCAAGAGCTCCCTGGTGTTCGAGACGATCGCCGCTGAGTCGCAGCGGCTGATCAACGAGACCTACAGCGCCTTCGTGCAGGGCTTCATGCCCACCCTCGCCCGGCCCGAGGTCGACATGCTCGACGGGCTCACGACGGCGATCATCGTCGACCAGGAGCGGATGGGTGCCAACCCGCGTTCCACGGTGGGCACGGCGACCGACGCCAACGCCCTGCTGCGCATCCTCTTCAGCCGGCTGGGCCAGCCGCACATCGGCTCGCCCAACGCCTACTCGTTCAACATCCCCACGGTGCGGGCCAGCGGCGCGATCACCGTCGAGCGCGGCGCCAAGACCAGGGCCGAGAAGGCCACCTTCACCCGCCTCGGCGGCATGTGCCCGCGCTGCGAAGGCAAGGGCTCGGTCAACGACTTCGACCTCACCGCGCTGTACGACGCCTCGAAGTCCCTCAACGAGGGCGCACTGACCATCCCGGGCTACAGCATGGACGGCTGGTACGGCCGGATCTACCGCGGTTGCGGCTTCTTCGACCCGGACAAGCCCATCGCGAAGTACACCAAGCGGGAGATGCACGACCTGCTCTACAAGGAGCCGACGAAGATCAAGGTCGAGGGCATCAACCTCACCTACGAGGGGCTGATCCCCAAGATCCAGAAGTCGATGCTCTCCAAGGACGTCGACGCCCTGCAGCCGCACATCCGCGCCTTCGTCGAGCGGGCCATCACCTTCACCGTCTGCCCGCAGTGCGCGGGCACCCGCCTCAGCGACGAGGCCCGCTCCTCCAAGATCCGCGGGATCAGCATCGCCGACGCCTGCGCCATGCAGATCAGTGACCTGGCCGAGTGGGTGCGGGGCCTGGACGAGCCGTCCGTCGCCCCCCTCCTCGCCGGCCTGCGGCACCTGCTCGACTCCTTCACCCAGATCGGGCTGGGCTACCTCTCCCTCGACCGGCCGGCGGGCACCCTCTCCGGCGGCGAGGCGCAGCGAACGAAGATGATCCGCCACCTCGGCTCCTCGCTGACCGACGTCACCTACGTCTTCGACGAGCCGACCATCGGCCTGCACCCGCACGACATCGAGCGGATGAACACCCTGCTGCTGCAGCTGCGGGACAAGGGCAACACCGTGCTCGTCGTCGAGCACAAGCCGGAGACCATCGCGATCGCCGACCACGTCGTCGACCTCGGGCCCGGCGCCGGCACGGCCGGCGGCACCGTCTGCTACGAGGGCAGCCTCGAGGGGCTGCGGCGAAGCGGCACCATCACCGGACGCCACCTCGACGACCGGGCCAGGCTCAAGAAGGCGGTGCGCACGCCGTCCGGCACCCTCGAGGTCCGCGGCGCGGCGACGCACAACCTCAAGGACGTCGACGTCGACATCCCGCTCGGGGTGCTGTGTGTCGTCACCGGCGTCGCCGGCTCCGGCAAGAGCTCGCTCATCCACGGCTCGGTGGCCGGGCGCGACGGCGTCGTCGTCATCGACCAGGGCGCGATCGGCGGGTCCCGCCGGAGCAACCCCGCGACCTACACCGGCCTGCTCGACCCGATCCGCAAGGCGTTCGCCAAGGCCAACGGCGTCAAGCCGGCCCTGTTCAGCTCCAACTCCGAAGGCGCCTGCCCCACCTGCAACGGCGCCGGGGTGATCTACACCGACCTCGGCGTCATGGCGACGGTGGAGTCCACCTGCGAGGACTGCGAGGGCAAGCGGTTCCAGGCGGCGGTGCTGGAGTACCAGCTGGGCGGCCGCGACATCAGCGAGGTGCTGGCGATGCCGGTGACCGAGGCGGAGGAGTTCTTCGGCGACGGCGAGGCGCGCCTGCCGGCGGCGTCCAAGATCCTTCGGCGGCTCGCCGACGTCGGCCTGGGGTACCTCAGCCTGGGCCAGCCGCTGACGACGCTGTCCGGCGGTGAGCGGCAGCGGCTGAAGCTGGCCACCCACATGGGCGAGAAGGGCGGGGTCTACGTCCTCGACGAGCCGACCATCGGCCTCCACCTCGCCGACGTCGAGCAGCTGCTGGGGCTGCTCGACCGGCTCGTCGACGCCGGCAAGTCGGTCATCGTCATCGAGCACCACCAGGCCGTCATGGCCCACGCGGACTGGCTCATCGACCTCGGCCCGGGCGCCGGCCACGACGGCGGCCGGATCGTCTTCGAGGGCACGCCGGCGGACCTGGTCGCCTCCCGCGCGACGCTGACCGGCAAGCACCTGGCCGCCTACGTCGGCGCCTGACCGCCCCGCCCGATGGCCGAGGGCGCCTGCTGGTCAGGCGCCCTCGGGCCGCGCCGCGGGAGAGCGGTAGAGGTCGTCGAGGCTCTCCCGGAACCGTTCGGGAGACTCCCGCGCCATGCGCTCGTGCACGTAGGCGAGGATGCCGCCGGCCTCGCCGGAGTCCACGGGGCGGCGGTGGACGGTCCGGCCCGTCGCCCGTTCGGTGACCACCAGGTGCGCGACGGTCGGCAGCGGGAGCAGCCCCGGCGGCCACGCGGCCGCGGCGGCCCACACGCTGCGGGCCAGGCGCCGGACCGGCCCGTCGCCGTCGAGCGGGACGAGCCGGGCTTCGTAGAGGTCGTACGCGGAGACGTCGCTCATGCGTGGAACGTATCCGCAGGTATCGGACGACGGGGTCGGAACGGGCGTCCCCGGTCACGGCGTCTGCCACACTGGGCGTCATCTCCCGGTGCAAGGAGGCGCACATGACCACGGAGGCATGGGTCGCCGTCATCGTTCTCGCCGCCCTGGCCGTGCTCTGGCTCGTCGTCGCCCTGCGGGGCTGGCGCACCGCCCGGCGGGCCGGCCTCTCCGGATACTGGACGGCGCGCACGGAGCCGGTGAGCCTTCATGGCGCCCAGGCCGCCGGGAGCGCGGTGGCCACCGGGTGCGTCGACGGCGGGAGCGCGGCCGGGGACTGCTGATCCGGGGCCGCCGACCTCAGGCACCCGCGAGGACGACGAGCTCCTGCGTCGCCCGGGTCATCGCCACGTAGCGGTCGACGGCGGCCTCGTGACCCGCGTCCCAGGTCTCCGGGGCGAGGAGGACGACGAGGTCGAACTCGAGGCCCTTCGCCTGGGCGGGCGCCAGCGACCGCACGCGCGGCCGCTCCGGCACGGCGAGGTTCCCGATCACGCACGCGACGCCGTCGGCGTGCACCGCCAGCCAGCGCCCGAGGATCGTGTCCAGCTCGGGCACCGTCGCGCGGGTGACCGGCACGCCGGTGTGGCGCACCGACGTGGGCACGTTGGCGTCCGGCAGCACCGCCCGGATGACCGGCTCGGCCTCGACCATGACCTCCTCCGGGGTCCGGTAGTTGATGCCGAGCGCGGCGACGGTGACCTCGGTGAGCCCGAGCCGCCCGAGCCGGTTCTCCCACGACTCCGTGAACCCGTGCCGGGCCTGCGCGCGGTCCCCGACGATGGTGAGGCTGCGGGAAGGGCAGCGGCGCAGCAGCATCTGCCACTCGGCGTCCGTGAGCTCCTGGGCCTCGTCGACGACGATGTGGGCGAACGGTCCGGCGAGCGCGTCCGGCGTGGCGGCGCCGCGGGCCCCGTCCACCAGCGCGGCCTGGAGATCCTCGCCCCGCAGCATCGACATCACCTGCATCTCCGTGTCGTCGGTCGCGATGAGGTGGTCCACCACGCGCGCCAGCTCCTCGCGTTCGGCGGCCAGCGCGGCCTCCAGGCGGTGCCGCCGCCAGGCGGCCCGCGTGTCACCGACGCGCAGGCGCGCGGCGTCCAGCAGCGGCAGGTCCGACACCGTCCAGGGGCCCGGCTCGGCGCGGCGGAGCCGCGCGGCCTCGTCGCGGGTGAGCCAGGGGGCGCACCTGCGCAGGTAGGCGGGCACGTCCCACAGGTCGGCGACCACGTCGGCCGGGTCGAGCACGGGCCACGCGCTGTTGAAAGCCCGCACCAGCTCGTGGTTCTGCCGCAGGGACCGGCGGAGCAGCTCCGGCGCGACGTCGTCCTCCCGGGCGCCGTCACACAGGATGTCAAGCAGGGCGAACCAGACCTGGTCGCGGGCCTCGTTGTGCGGGATCGCCGGATCGGCCGCCCCGAAGGCCTCGGCCCAGTCGGCGGGGCTGAGCCAGATGTCGGACCAGGGGGTCTCGACGAGCAGGCCCTCGGTCGGTGGCTCCTCGTACAGGCGCACGGCCGGCTCGATCGCCTCCGTCATCTGGGCGGTGGCCTTCAGGTGGGCCACCTCCGGGTCGGCCTCGGGCGAGGCGGCGGCCCCTTCCGGGACGAGGTCACGCAGGGTGCACGTCCGCACGCCGTCTTCGCCGAGGCTGGGAAGCACATCGGCGATGTAGGCGAGGTACGGCTCGTGCGGGCCGACGACCAGCACACCACCGTGGCGCCGCAGGTGCGGCTCGGCATGGAGCAGGTAGGCGGCTCGGTGCAGGGCGACCACCGTCTTGCCCGTGCCCGGCCCCCCGTCGACCACGGTCGCCCCGCCGCTTCCGGCGCGGACGACGGCGTCCTGGTCGGCCTGGATGGTGGCGAGCACGTCCCGCATCCGGGGCGACCTGCTCTCGGCGAGGCTGGCGATGAAGGCCGACTGATCGTCGAGGGCGGCGTGCCCGGCGCCCGCGTCGGGCGTGAACACCTCGTCCCAGTAATCGCTGACTCGACCGCGGGTCCAGCGATATCGGCGGCGGCTTGCCAGGCCCATCGGGTCGGCGTGAGTGGCGCCGAAGAACGGCGCCGCCGCGGGGGAGCGCCAGTCGACGAGGAGGCGGTGACCGTCCCCGTCGGTGAGGCCCAGGCGTCCGACGTACACCGGTTGGGCACCGCCGACGTCGTCGGCGCGGACCATGCGGCCGAGGCACAGGTCCAGCCCGAAGCGGCGCAGCGTGCGCAGCCGGGCGCTGAGGCGGTGGATCTCCTGGTCGCGGTCCAGCGCCTGCTGGCCGATGCCGCCGGGCTTTCGCCGCTCGGCGTCGAGGCGGTCGGCCAGGTCCTGGACCGACCGCTCCAGCGTGCGGGCGACGGCGGCGAAGTGGTGCTCGTCGCGTGCGATGAGCCCTGGATCGGCCTTCGCGGCGAGGTGGTCTGGCAGGTCGAACGCACTGGGCGTCATGGGAGACACGTCATCTACTCCGGGTCAGAGAGGGGCCGACGTCGGCCTGAGCCCGAGATTCTGCGGCAGCACCGGGGCCTTGCCGCAAGACCCCCAGTGCGCTATAGGTTGAAAGTGGCGGGGAGTGGCGACAGATAATTCCGGCCTCAACCACAGAGCGCGCCCTGGTGCGAACGGCTCTCGGGGTCGCGCTAGTTGCGCAATCCGAGCACCCGAAGGGCCACGATCTCGCACTGCACGGAATCGGACTCGGCACACACATCGCCGACCCACACCTCGATGCCTTCGCCGGCCTCGATCTCCGACGGCTCGATCTGCCTATTTCCGGGCAGGCGGAGGATGAGCGGATCGCTTCTCAGCAGGCCCATGCCCTCGAAGTACCCGTCACTCGCCTCGGTCAGGACGGCGCCGCGCTCGTCGCTCCGCAGATGGACGACACCGGTCACATCCGGTTCCCGGTCGGGAACACTCCTGGGGATGGCACAGCTCGCCATCAAGACCAGAAGCGCGCCCGCGACGCCGGCCGGGACTTTCATAGCCGTCATGATCCACTAGTGGACAGGAAATCGCGGCAATCCCGACGACACGGACGGCACGCGGAAAGCAGGGAGACGAGGCCTCATGAATCTCGACCAGCAGCGGGCTCGGATGTGCGCAGGGGAGTGGTACAACGACCTCACCGACGAACTCGTTGCCGCCCGTGAGAACACCGTGCGGCGCACCGACGAGTACAACGCCAGCTTCGGTCGCGCCTCCGCTGAACGAGAAATGCTGCTCGCAGACCTCCTCGAGAAGATTGGCCGGAACGTCCACTTCGAACCGACGTTTCGCTGTGAGTTCGGATTCCACATCTCCATCGGGGAGAACTTCTACGCCAACTTCGACTGCGTCATGCTCGACGGCGGCGGCATCACGATCGGGGACAACGTGCTCCTCGGTCCCCGGGTGAGCATCTACACGACCAACCACGCTCTCCGACCGGCGGACCGTGCGGCCGGCTGGTGCATCGCAAGGCCGGTCACTCTCGAGGACGACGTCTGGATCGGTGGGGACGTCAGCATCAATCCTGGTGTCACTATCGGCACCGGCAGCGTCGTCGGCTCCGGCAGCGTCGTCACTCGGTCCATTCCCGCGGGAGTCATTGCGGCCGGGGTCCCCGCACGCGTCGTCCGACCTATCACCGGGGCCGACGGCGTGCCACCGGGCTCGTAACAACCGTGCGCCCCGGCGCGGGGCTCTACCGTGACCGCATGGCCGCCTGCCTGCGTTCTGGCGTCGTAGCTCTGGCGCTGCTCCTGTCGGCGTGCAGTGTGCTGGCCGGCGGTCCCTCTGAGGGCGACCGAAAACCGCCCGCGATCGAGATTTCCCACGCCCGAAACCGGGTTGCGGTGGAGCCGTGGTCCGCCTGCATCACACATGCTGCGGGCGGCTCCTGCTGGGACGGCGCCCCGTCAACGAATCCCGTGGACGTCGGCGTCGTCACTGGGCAGATCCAGGTCACGTCCGAGCGCGCCGGTTGGCACTGGGAGGCAGCGACGCGCCCGGCAGCTGCGAGCCCGAAACCTGAGGTGGGAACGGGACAAGAGCTGACGGTCGAGGAATCGGATGAAGGTCGAAGTGTCACTTTCACCATGCCACCCGGCGGTCCATATTATGTGGACCTGTTCGGTCGAGGCCCAGACGGCGATGCCTCGTACACATTCCTTGCAAGTGGCGAATGACGGTGGATTGTTCCCGCAGTAATCTTCGCTGTGGACAGTTATCGGTACGCGGACACGTGAAGGCTTCGACGCGCGCACCAGATAACCGTCATGCAATAGCCTTCAGCAATGTCACTCGAAAAGGATAACGCTGGTTTGACGAAAGGGGATAGGAGTTGCCTCGGCCGGGGACGGGCTGGTGACGTGCCCGGGGGAGAGGCGGGCCAGCGTCGGGCCGGTTCTTCCACCGGTTCCGCCTGCGGCCTAACCTGAACCAGGGAGAAGGGGAAGCACGATGAGCGACCCTCACGAGGTCACCTGCGTTCATGGCGGGGACCGTCGCGTCGTCGATCCGACACCAGGAAAGGTTCGCGAGCAGGCCATCGCCGTCGAGGGGCTCTGGTCGGGGTTGGTGCGGACCGAGCCGGGTGTGCTGTCCGGCTGGCATCACCATGGCGACCATGAGACGTCCGTGTATGTCATCGACGGCAGGGTTCGCATCGAGTTCGGTCCTGGTGGCGCTCGAGCTATCGACGCCGGACCGGGTGACTTCCTCCACATCCCCAAACACATCGTGCACCGTGAAGTCAACGCGGGTTCGACGCCCTCGCAAGAGGTGATCACCCGCTGTGGCACCGGTCCGCTGACGATCAACGTCGACGGGCCGGAACCTCTGTCGGGATGACGGCACACGGCCGCGAGTTTTGCTGCCCGTTCGAGGGCCGTCTCCTTCGAGGGCGAGTCGATGGCGGCCATACCTCCCGTGAGGTCCGTGACTGTCCGATCACCCGCCACCATGACCGGCTCGACGTCGTGGTTCGTCCTGCCGGAGAAGAGGTACCCCCCAGCGTCCTTGGCTTCGTGCATGACGGCATCTGGGCCTTGGCTGCGTCGGGCCCCTCGCCCGCGGGGATGCTCATCGCACTGCTGGGGAACGACATCAGATACCGCGTCAGCGCGTGACTCCCTTGTTCCGGCCCCACCGGCCCTCCTGGCAATTTGTCCCCGAACGCCGTTCCCGATCCGGCACCCTGTCGAAAGGTGGCACAGGAACGCCGCCCAGCACCCGTTCCGTGAGCTGCGGCTTCTGTGTCGTCGTGCGAGAGGGGGGCGGCTCGCCCCAATGGCGTCGTCTACGGGGGCGCCCGACCAGTAGCCTGCGAGAGGGTGCGCGGAGGCGCGCGGCCGGACGAGGGAGACATCATGGACGACACCGCGTCGGCGGCTTGGGGCCGAGCGAGTGACTTCGCTATGCCGAACGGAGGTGCCCGGTGGTGAGCGGGCCGCGGCGCGACAGCGACCTACGAATCGTCGTGATGTCGGTGCTGGCCCTCGCTGCCACCGTGTTCGTGCTCTACGTCACTCGCTGACCCGTTGCTCCTTCAGGGCGAGGTGACCCGGGAGTCGGCTGAGTAGTCTCATGCCGATGGGCGAGCCTCGCGAGATGCCGATGCGGCGTCGGGACGACGTGACTGTGGTCGAACTCGTTGGCGGCGTGGAGAAGCGCGAGCTGTTCCTCGCTGAATACGACCCAACATGGGCGAGCCAGTACGCCGCGCATGAGGCTCGTGTGCGAGATGCGGCTGGCAGTGCTGCGGTCGCAGTGGAGCACATCGGATCGACGTCGGTCCCTGGCCTCGCCGCCAAGCCGATCATCGACATCTTGGTCACGGTGGCTGACATCACCGCGGAGGAGGATTACCTCGAACCGTTGGTCGCCTCGGGATATGTGCTGCGCGTACGCGAGCCGGGTCACCGACTGGTTCGTACCAAGCAACGCGATGTGCACATCCACATCCTCGAGGTCGACGACCCGGCAGCCGACGACTATCTACTTCTGCGGGACCACCTGCGGATCGACCAGGTGGACCGCCAGCTCTACGAGGCCACCAAGCGGGATCTGACGAGGCAGGACTGGCCGGACATGAACGCGTACGCCGACGCGAAGACAGCGGTCATCGAGGAGATCAAGGGACGCGCCCGTTCCCGGCTCGCCGCGAGCTAGTCCGCTCGGTACCTGAGGGCGCTAATGACATTGGTGGAGCGCAAGGTGGCCGCCCGCAAAATCCGCCAGGCGGCGTGTTTGAAGTATGACAAGTAGAAACCCGGCACGTTTGTCGGGCGGCATTTCCGCGGCGATCACAATCGCTATTCTGTGGCGGGAGATCTGCGCCGCGGACTACGGTGACGTCTCGAGAAGCCTTTGTTGCCATCAGCGACTCCGTGGGTGGTGCCGGTGAGCCCTCGAGGAGGTGCAGTCAGTTCTCCCCGTCGGCGCCCACGCGCAGGAGCTCATCGAACTGATTCAGGCAGGATGAGTCGAACCGCTCGATCACCAGTCGGCCGCACGCATAGCCGTGCGAGCAACGCTTTGAATCGAGCTGGCGTTGAACTACCAGGGGTTCAGGAAGCCGGAGCCGTCCGGCGCTTCTTCGAGCGGGGGCAGGGGAGTGGCCGCGTTGAAGACCGGCTGTAGCCACGGGGTGCGTTCGAACTCCCATGCCCACAAGGTCGTCGTGGCGTCGGCTGTGCTCACGAGTACGAAGCTGCTGGTAAACATGCCCGCCAACGTCAGGTGCACGCCGTTCCAGTCCGCGGCGACGGCGCTCCAGGTCGGGGCGGGTCCGTGATCGATTCCCGCGAGATCCAGCAGCTGCTCGCTCGGGCCCCGGTATGAGCCCGGGTCCCCGTAACGCATCACGAGGCCGTGCCAGTCTTCAGGACGGTTGATCTCGTAGACGCGCGCGTCGTCGGACACGCAGAGGCGCGTCTGCCTCAGCGGGTAGTCGGGGAACCAGTCTCCAGCCCCGTAGCCGAGGTCGGCATGGGCACCGGAGATGGTGGTTTCGCCGGGAGCCACGGTGAGTTCGGTGGAGGTCTCGACACGGTGTTCCGGCTTCTGCGCGTACATCTCCCAACCAGTTGCCGGCCCAGCCGGGGTGGCGACACGCATCGGATCGACTCGGTCGTCATCGGTGAGGTGGAGCTGGCGGGAGCGGTTCCCAGGGGCGGGCCACCAGGCGTTCCGGGAGTCGTTGATGACGGCGTCGACGAGCGGGCGCAGCGGCTTCACGAGCTCCAGCGCGCGAGCTCGGCGGGCAGCGGGTCGGTCATCGCCACCGGACCACGGATTGAGCTCGTCGAACGCGGTGGACGCCAGCACCGATGCGGTGGCCGGATCAGCCGGCTCATCTGCATCGAGCCCGGCACGGTCGGCAAGGACGAACACGAGCGCGGCAACCGGGTCGCGCATGAAGTCGGCGACATCGGGTACGAAGACATGCTGGCACCGCGTCAGTCCACCGGAACGGGCACTTCTTGGCTGCGATCCGATAATGTGCATTATGTCAGAACGTGTCTGCGTGTCCCCTCGGACGCATCACCACCGACGCGACGCGACTCCCCTCTCCCGGTGGCCAGTGCTCCGGCGGTTCCGCGGCGAGGGAGCGCTCAAGGCACCTCGACACGCACACCACCCTCGCCGGTGGTGAGCTCGAGCGTCCCTGTAGCAGGCAGGTCGACAAGGTCGCATCCGCTCGTGTGCTGGCCCTGGCCTGTGTCGCGGACCAGGCACGCGAAATACTCCCTGGCCTCGATCTCTAGGGTGAACCTGCCGCCATCGAGCTCTCCGACTGAGCCTCCCGCGGTGCGCACGTCCTCTGTGGCGACGGGCGTCGTCACGTGCTGTAGGTGGGGCTCACTGAGCTGGTCCTCCGGTAGGTCCGTCAGGACCTGACCGATCCGGTCCGTGGGAATTGCGATGACCCACCCCTCGTCGATCGGCTGCGAGCCGAGTCCCTCGACATCTTGTACGACGATCGCGGTGCCGGCGAACCCCTCGGACGTGCCTGGCCCCAGGCTGTTCCCGCACCCGGCGGCAAGCATTCCAACCGCGGCTGCCACGGCGGCGTGCCGGAGCACCACCACCGTTCTGGCCGGACGGCCGCTCACCGGCAACTCCAGGTCATGGCCGGAGCCTAGAGGCAGCCGTGTTCGTCTTGGACCATTCCCTGCCAATCCCGGGCCGGGCCGGTCGAATACGCCTACTGGCGATACGCAGTGGTGCCAGTAGGCGTAGGCACTTCTCATCCCATGCGTCATCGCCGGGACGGCCCGCCCCTCCCCCCGCCGCCAACCGTCGGCCGGGCACCACCTGAACCGCATGCGCGCCAATGCTGTCGCCGGCGCTCTGCGCCGGACGTCGATCCAGACGATCTGCTGCACTGATCAGCGACGGCGCGAGAACCGGCGCAAGCATCAAACGGGCGGACGAGTCCTCGGGCCCCTACTCCCCCGCTGCGCCCCGGGATCTCGGCCGCTGCCGGGCTCGGACTATCGGCGAGGGTGCGATCTCCCCCGCGGGATGCGGCGCCGTCGCCCCTGACTGGTGGCGTACGTCGGGGCGCGGCCGTATGGCGACCACCGCGACGTCGTCCTCGGGCGCAGTGGGCACCAACCGGCCGAGCAGGGCGTCGCACAGTTCCTCCGCTCCCAGGCCACCGAATTCGCCCAGGAGCTCCTCCAGCCGACGGACCCCCGCAAGGAGCCCGCCGTCGCGCCGCTCGACCAGCCCGTCGGTGTAGAGGACGAGCGTGGCGCCGGGTTCGAGGACGAGCACGGACTCGGAGCGTTGGACGCTGGGCCGGACGCCGAGAAGCAGGTCGGAGCCGGTGAGCACCCGGACGCCGCCGTCGGGCTCGAGCAGCATCGGTGGCGGGTGGCCGGCGTTCGACCAGCGCACCCTCACTGGCGGCGTGTGGGCGTCCATCCGGGCGACGACGCTGGTCGCGAGCGTGTCATGGCCGAGCGCACGCATCGCTCGGTCGACCTCCGTCAGCAACGCTGCCGGCCCCGACCCGGTGGTCACCGCGATGCCGCGCAGCAGGGCCCGGACCTGGCCCATCGATGCCGCCGCCTGCACGTCGTGGCCGGTGACGTCGCCGATGACGATGGTGACGTCACCGCCCGGCGCGAAGACGTCGTACCAGTCGCCGCCGACCCGGGCGGCCTCGGCCGCGGGGAGGTAACGCACCGCGACGTCGAGATGGTCCAGCGGCGGCGGGTCGGTGAGGAGTGAGAGCTGCAGCTCCTCCGCCACCCGCCGCTGCCGTTGGTAGAGGTAGGCGTTGTCGAGGGCCACGCTCGCGCGGTCCGCGATGTCTCGGGCGGTCGCCAGGTCCTCGCCGGCGAGCGGAGGCCGCCCGGGGTTGTTGAACAGGCCGATGGCGCCGAGCGTGCGGCCGCGCGACCGCAGGGGCAGCACCGTTCCGGACGCCGGCGCGAGCTCGGTGATGAGCTCGCGGGCGGGTCCGGGGGCCAGAGCGCGGCGAATCTCTCCCGCGGCGTCCTCGGGCAGGCTCACCACCTCGCCGGTGGTGAGCGCCCGGTCGAGGAAGGAATTGGCGCGCGACGCGACCTTCCGATGGCGGGCGTATCCCTCGACCAGCGGGCGGAGGGCAGGGTCGGGGTGCCACCAGCCGACGTCGGCCATCCCGCGCAGGCTGCCGGTGTCGTCCATGCCGGCGACGGAGACCACGCTCCAGTCCCCCAGCGCCGGCACCACGGTGCGCGCGACGCGGCTCGCCGTCTCCGGGACGTCGAGAGTGCCGACGAGCTCGGTGACCAGGCGGGCGGTCAGCTCGTTCCGACGGGCGGCCCGCTCGGCGTGCTCCTGCAGCACGTGGCGCGTGGTGACGTCGAGGAGGTAGACCGACAGCCCGTGCGGTCCGAGCGCGGCACGGACGTCGTACCAGGCCTCCAGCGGCGCGTAGAAGGCCTCGAAGGCGACGGGACGCCCAGTCGCCATCGCGCGCCGATAGGGGGCCTCGAACGCCGAGCCGACCAGCGCGGGGAAGAGCTCCCAGACGTCGCCACCGAGCATCTCCTCGCGGCTGCGGCGCAACAGGCGCTCGGCGGCCGTGTTGACGTAGGTGAACTGCCACGTCGGGCTGAGGGCGATGAACGCCGATGGGACCGTCTCCAGGAACGCCGCGTCCGGCAGGTATTCCTCGCGCGACGAGGTGGTGTCGAAGACGACGCCGACGAGCCGGCTGGGGATGCCGTCGGACGTGCGCAGCAGCCTGCCGTGCGTGGCGACCCACTTCGTCCGATCGCCGTCCCGGAGCCTGAAGCGCACGTCATACACCGCGCTCCGGTCGAGCCCGCGGGTGACGAGCGCTGCCAGGAACGGCAGATCGTCGGGGTGTATGCGCTGCTCGAGGCCTGTGACGGAGTCGGCCCCGAGGACCGCTCGAGCGCGGGTGTCGGCGCGAAGGCGACGTCGGCTCAGGTCGTACTCGTACGTGCCGATTCCCGCGTCACCGAGCCCGGCCGACACCTCCCCCGCCGGCGCATCCCCGGCGGCGTGGCCACCGGCGTGCTCGTCGGCATGGTGTGACACTGCTCGCCGCCCTTCTGCGCCGTGGAGGACCGTCGAGGCGGCCACCCACGAACGCTCGAACCGAGGTGGTCCCGGGCGTTCAGAACAACACAGGCTCGCCTGCCGGTCAAAGATCAGAACCGGGTCAGCCGCCTGACCGACCAAGAGAAATCGCGGGCGAACGGATGTCGAGAATCGTCCACCGGCTCCGTCTCTGGGGTGAACGCGGCCACAATGGGCCGTACCGCACGAAGGAGTGAACCCGATGGCCAAGTACCTGCTGCTCAAGCACTACCGCGGCGCCCCGGCAGCGGTCAACGACGTGCCCATGGACCAGTGGACCCCCGAGGAGATCGCGGCCCACATCAAGTACATGAGCGACTTCGCTGCCCGGCTCGAGGTGACGGGTGAGTTCGTCGGCGAGCAGGCCCTCTCCCCCGAGGGCGTGTTCGTCCGCTACGACGGCGAAGGCCGACCGCCGGTCACCGACGGCCCGTTCCCGGAGACCAAGGACCTCATCGCGGGCTGGATGATCATCGACGTCGACAGCTACGAACGCGCCGTCGAGCTCGCCGGCGAGCTGTCCGCCGCGCCGGGCGCCGGCGGCAAGCCCATCCACGAGTGGCTCGAGCTGCGTCCGTTCCTCACCGCGCCACCGACCGTCACGGAGTGACCTCGGTGGACGAGGCCCTGCTGCGGACCCTCACGCCGGAGGTGATCGGCATCCTCGTCCGCCGCGGAGCAGACTTCGCGGCGGCCGAGGACGCCGTGCAGGACGGCCTCGTCGAGGCTCTGCGCGTCTGGTCGGACACCCCACCCCGGGACCCCAAGGGCTGGCTGGTGGCGGTCGCCTGGCGCAAGTTCCTCGACGCCGCCCGCGCCGACGCTGCCCGGCGTCGGCGCGAGGCGCGTGTCGGGGACGAGCCCCTGCCCGGTCCCGGCACGGCAGCGGACGACACCTTGTGGCTGTACTTCCTGTGCGCCCACCCGTCGCTGACGCCGGCCTCCGCCGTCGCCCTGACGCTCCGCGCCGTCGGAGGCCTCACCACCCGGCAGATCGCCCAGGCGTATCTCGTGCCGGAGGCGACCATGGCCCAGCGCATCAGCCGCGCCAAGCGGACCGTCGCCGCGGTCCGGCTCGATCGCCCGGGTGACGTCGCCACCGTCCTCCGCGTGCTCTACCTCGTCTTCAACGAGGGCTACACGGGCGACGTCGACCTCGCGGCCGAGGCCATCCGGCTCGCCCGGCAGCTGGCGGCGCAGGTCGAGGACGAGGAGGTGGCCGGCCTGCTGGCCCTCATGCTGCTGCACCACGCGCGCCGCCCGGCTCGCACCCGCCCGGACGGCAGCCTGGTCCCGCTCGCCGAGCAGGACCGCGGCCGGTGGGACACCGGCATGATCGCCGAGGGCGTCGAGGTGCTCCAGCGGGCCTTGGCCCGCGATCGCCTGGGCGAGTTCCAGGCCCAGGCCGCCATCGCCGCGCTCCACGCCGACGCCCAGCGCGCGGAGGAGACCGACTGGGTGCAGATCGTCGAGTGGTACGACGAGCTGATGCGGCTGACGGGCAGTCCCGTGGCGCGGCTCAACCGGGCGGTCGCCGTCGGGGAGGCGGACGGCGCGCGGGCCGGCCTGGCGGCCCTGGCGGAGCTGGACCCGGGCCTGCCCCGGCACGCGGCCGCCGCGGCCTACCTGCACGAGCGCGCCGGCGACACGGCGACGGCGGCGCGGCTCTACGCCGAGGCGGCCCGGCTCGCGCCGAACCTCCCCGAGCGCGACCACCTCACCCGCCAGGCCGCCCGGCTCAACACGCTGCTCCGCACCTGAGCGGCACCCGCGCCCCCTGCCCGCCGTGCCGTCGGATCGGGCCAGAGGACGGCGTGACCTCATCTCGGTTCCCCCGATGTCACACCCGGCCCGGCTGTCTCGTCTCGATGACGAACGGGAAGACCGAGATCAGGAGAGTGACGAGATGCGGGTGTTCGTGGCGGGCGGGTCCGGGGTCCTCGGGCGGCGGCTGGTTCCCCAGCTGGTGGCGCGGGGCCATGAGGTCACGGCGACGACGACGAGCGAGGCGAAGCTGGGGCTGCTGCGGCGGCTGGGCGCGGAGGGGGTGGTGATGGACGGGCTCGACGCGGCGTCGGTCGGCGAGGTCGTGGCCGCGGCCCGGCCGGACGTGATCGTCAACCAGATGACGGCGCTGTCCGCGGCCCACGCGGGCAAGCCGAACCTGCGGAGGGCCGACCGCTTCTTCGCCATCACCAACCGCCTCCGGACCGAGGGCAACGACAACCTCCTCGCAGCGGCGGAGGCGGCCGGCGTCGCCCGCTTCATCGCGCAGGGCCACGCCAGCATGAACGGCGGGCGCAGCGGCGGGTGGGTCAAGACCGAGGAGGACCCGCTCGAGGTGGTGGAGGGCACGACGGCGATCAACCACCTCGAGGACGTGGTGGTGGCTGCCGGCGGCACGGTGCTGCGCTACGGCGGGTTTTACGGGCCCGGCGCCAACGACGACCAGGTCGACCTGGTGCGCAAGGGGCTGTTGCCGCTGGTCGGGGACGGCACGGGGTACTTTTCGTGGGTGCACCTCGACGACGCGGCTTGCGCGACCGTCCTGGCGGTGGAGCAGGAGGTGAAGGGCGTGTTCAACATCGTCGACGACGACCCGGCCCCGGTGAGCGAGTGGCTGCCCTACCTCGCCACGTGCGCCGGGGCGCGGCCGCCGCGGCGGGTGCCCGCCTGGCTGGCCCGGCTGCTGGCCGGGCGGATGGCGGTCGAGATGATGACCGAGGGGCACGCCTTCTCCAACGCCAAGGCCAAGCGGGAGCTCGGGTGGGAGCTGCGGTACCCCTCGTGGCGGCAGGGCTTCATGGCGGAGCTCGCTGCATGAGCCGCGCCGAGGAGTTCGAGGAGCTGCGGCCGCTGCTGTTCGCGATCGCCTACCGGATCCTGGGCAGCGTCAGCGAGGCCGAGGATGCGGTGCAGGAGACGTGGCTGCGCTACTACGCCGTCGTGACCCCGCCCACCTCCACGAAGGCCTATCTCTCGGCCGTCGTCACCCGGATCGCCATCGACGTGCTGCGCTCGGCCCGTCACCGGCGCGAGCACTACGTCGGCCGGTGGTTCCCGGAGCCGCTGCTGACCGACCCCTACGAGGACCCGGCCCGGTCCGCCGAGCTTGCCGACTCGGTGTCGATGGCGGCGTTGGTGCTGCTCGAGCGGCTCAGCCCGCTCGAGCGGGCGGTGTTCGTGCTGCGCGAGGTGTTCGGGTTCGGCTTCCCCGAGGTCGCGGCGGCGGTGGGCCGGTCGGAGGCGGCGTGCCGCAAGCTCGCCGAGCGGGCCCGGCGGCACATGGACGCCGGCCGGCCCCGGTTCGAGGCGGACCGGCAGGCGCGGGAGGAGCTGGCCGCCCGGTTCTTCGAGGCGTTGCGGGTGGGCGACGTCGACGGGCTGCGCGAGCTGCTCGCCGCCGACGTCGAGATGGTCGGCGACGGCGGGGGCAAGGCCCCCATGTGGGGCAGCGGCATCTTCGGCGCCGACAAGGTGGTCCGGGTGCTCGCCGGGACGTTCCCCGGCTTCCTCCGGATCGGCGGGTGGCTGGAGCCGCACCAGGTCAACGGGCAGCCGGGCGCCATCGTGCGCGACGGCGACGGCAAGGTGGTCGCCACCCTCTCGCTCGACGTCCTCGACGGGCGCATCCAGACGATCCGCGGGGTCGTGAACCCTGACAAGCTCGGACATCTCGGCCCGGTGGCCGACGCCTGGGCCGTCAACCGCGAGGCGAACCGGGCGCGCCGCCGCCCGGAGTGAGGCTCGCCGCCCACTGTGTGGGGCGCGCCGGCCGGCCCTGTGATCAGGGCCGGCCGGCGCGCGGCGCCCAGAGCGTGCACGGCTGGGTGGAGCCGCGCCGCACGCGCCGGCAGCCGGTGACCTCCGGCGGCCAGCACTCCTGCCCGGACTCCCGGTCCACCACCGTCGAGACCGCGACGTCCCAGCCGCGGGCGAAGATGTCGCAGTCGCAGCAGATGCCCTGGCTCAGGAGCCGGCGGCGCAGCCCGTACGCCTGCGGCGCCTGGAGCTGCTGGTAGCGGCGCGACCACCGCAGCGTGTGGTCGCAGCCGAACTCCGCGAGCATCCGGTTGGTGAAGCACATGAGGCACTCCCCCAGCCGCGGCGCCGTGAGCGCCTCGGCCAGCCCCGCCAGCTCCAGCTCCAGCACCTGCACGCCGTCGTCGACCGACATGGCCGCCCTCCCCGCGCCGTCGTCGAGCCCCTTGCTCGAACGCCTGTGCCAAGAGTGGCGCGGGGCACTGACATCGGGCTCAGGCCAGCGCCCGCTCCACGATCGCGGCATGGGTGGGGGCGAGGTTCCGCTTGGCGGCGAGGGTGATGCAGCGCGGGTCGTCGAACGCCTCGGCGGTCACCTCGTCCCCGCGGTGCACCGGCATGGCGTGCATGAGCAGCACGTCCTTGCCCGCGGCGTCGAGCACCTCGGTGGTGATGCGGTACGGCTCGAAGGTGGTGCGTCGCCGGCCCGGCTTGCGGGCCGACCGCGGCCAGGCGTCGGTGTAGACGACGTCGGCCCCGGCCAGCCCCTCGGCCAGGTCGTGCGTGACCGTCACGGTGCCGCGCGGGCGCCGCTCGGCGAGCCCGTCGAGGAAGTCCTCCTCCAGGGAGTGTCCCGGCGGGCACACCTGGCGCACCTGCAGCTCGAAGCCGACCGTGAGCTCGCACCACGAGCGCAGCACGTTCGTGTCCTCGCCGACGAAGGTGAGCACGACGTCGTCGATCGGGCCGCGCCGCTCGAGGACGCTGAACGCCTCGGAGAAGACCTCGACCGGGTGTCCCTTGTCCGTCATCGCGTTGATGACGGGCACGTGGCACGCCTCGGCCAGGGCGAGGACGTCGGCGTGGTCGGGCGTCCGCACGACGACGGCGTCCACCGCGTCCGAGAGGATCGCCGCGGTGTCGGCGATGGGCTCGCGCTCGCCCAGCACCAGCGGCAGGTCGACGCGGTGGGCGCCGACGGCGTCGATGGCGGTGTCGTAGGCGAGGCGGGTGCGCAGGGCGGGACCGTCGAAGATGGTCGCCACCCGGCGGTCGGCGAAGCGCTCGCGGCGGCGGGAGCGCTGCTCCTTCCAGCCGGCAGACGCGAGCCACAGCCGCTCGATCTCGGTGCGCGGGAGGTCGAGGAGCGAGAGCAGGGTCCGGGCGTGCGGCACCGGAGCAACCTATCGCAGCCCGGCACCGGGCTCAGGCCGGGGTCCGGCCGGATCCCGGTACCGCGTCCGCCCGTCCCCGGACCTGGGCCGGGCCCGGCGGCTCAGGCCCGCTCGGCGCGCGCCACCGCCCGGGCGGCTCAGGCCCGCTCGGCGCGCGCCACCACCCGGGCGGGGCTGGAGTGCCACAGCCACGCGATGCCCAGCAGCGGCAGCACCGCCGGCACGTAGCCGTAGCCGCTGCCGTAACGCGACCACACCGTGTCGTGGGGGAACAGCTCGGGGTGCCACAGGCTCAGCGTGCCGATGGTGAGGACGCCGAGGAGCTCGAAGACGACGGCGATCCAGCCCACCCGCCGCATGCGCCGGCCGTTGTGCGCCAGGGCGACGGTGGCGACGATGTAGACCGCGCCGGCCAGGGCCGAGAGGGAGTAGGCCAGCGGCGCCTCGCCGGCGTTCCGCAGCAGCTGGACGCTGGCGCGCGCGGAGGCGGCCACGGCGAAGATGCCGTAGACGAGGATGAGGACCCGGCCGAGGCCGTACGCCGGCCGCCGGGTGTCCGTCGTCGGCGTGGTGACCAGCCGGTCGGTCGTCTGCTCGCCCATGTGCTCCCTGTCCTCGTCCTGCGGCGCGCTCACGCCGTCCACACCTGCCAGACCCGGGCCTGCATGGCGAGCAGCGCCACGCAGGCGACGAGCAGCACCACCGAGCTCCACCGCGACCGGTCCGCGAACGCCCACGCCGCCGCCACCGGCAGCAGGAAGAGCGCCGTGATGACGTAGCCCCAGAACGTCCACGGGTCGGCCGCCCGATGGCCCTGCGCCTGGGCGACCAGGCCGACCACGACCTGGGCGAGCAGGGCCAGCTCCACCACCGCACCGGCAACGAGCTGGCGCAGGATGACGGCGCGGTCGACGATCGTGAACCACAGGGCCCAGATGCCCAGGAGACCGACCAGGACCGCGGTGATGATGACCGTCAACTGCACCCCGGGAGATTACCGCCCGCAGGGGCGACGGCTAGCATCGGGGCGTGACCGACCTGAATCTGAGCCCCAAGAACCCCGCCCGCGCGCACGCCGACGCCCTGGTCCTCGCCGTCGCCGGCACCGACGACGGCGCCCGCATCCTTGCCGCCGACCCGCTGCCGGCGAAGGCGGTCGCCGCGCTGGACAAGCTGCTGCCGGCGCTGGGCGTGACCGGCAAGGCGGACGAGGTCGTGCGCGTCCCCGCCGGCGACGACCTGGCCGCCACCGTCGTCGTGCTCACCGGCGTCGGCAAGGTCACCGACCGGCCCGGCCGGGAGGCGCTGCGCCGGGCGGCCGGGGCGGCCACCCGCAACCTGGCCGGCACCGAGCACGCCGTCCTGGCGCTGCCCGCCGAGGACGCCGCCCAGGTGGGCGCCGTCGCCGAGGGGGCCCTGCTGGGCGCCTACCGCTTCGACCACTACAAGACCGGCGTCCCCGCCCCGGTGGCCACGCTCGAGCTGGCCACGCCGGTCGCCAAGAGCAAGGAGGCCCAGGCGGCGCTGGCGCGCGCCGTGGCCGTGGCCGACGGCGTGCGCGCCGCCCGCGACCTCATCAACGCCTCCCCGCGGCACCTCTACCCCGAGACCTTCGCCGAGGCGGCGCGCGCGGCGGCCGCCGGCGCCAAGGTCACCGTCACCGTCCTCGACGAGGAGGAGCTGGCGGCCGGCGGCTACGGCGGGATCCTCGCGGTCGGGATGGGCTCGGCCCGCCCGCCCCGGCTCGTGAAGGTCGACTACGCGCCCGCCCGGGCAGCGGCGCACTACGCGCTGGTCGGCAAGGGCATCACGTTCGACTCCGGCGGCATCTCACTCAAGCCGGCCAAGGGCATGGAGGCGATGAAGAGCGACATGGCGGGTGCCGCCACGGTGCTGCACACCGTCCTGGCCGCCGCCGCCCTCGACGTGCCCGTGCGGGTGACCGGCTGGCTCGCCCTCGCCGAGAACATGCCCGGCGGCGGCGCCCAGCGGCCCTCCGACGTCATCACCACGCTCGACGGCACCACGGTCGAGGTCCTCAACACGGACGCCGAGGGCCGCCTCGTCCTCGCCGACGCCCTCGTGGCCGCGCGCCGGGAGAACCCGGACGCGATCGTCGACATCGCCACCCTGACCGGCGCGCAGGTCGCGGCCCTGGGCACCCGTATCGGTGCTGTCATGGGCACCGAGGACCTGCGCGGCGACGTCGTCGCCGCGGCGGAGACGGTGGGCGAGGAGTTCTGGCCCATGCCGCTGCCCGAGGAGCTGCGCCCGTCGCTGAAGTCCTCGGTCGCCGACATCGCCAACATGGGCGACCGGTTCGGCGGCATGCTCGTCGCGGGCCTGTTCCTCCAGAAGTTCGTCGGCGACACGCCCTGGGCGCACCTCGACGTCGCGGGCCCGGCCTTCAACGAGAAGGCGCCCTACGGCTATACGCACAAGGGCGGCACGGGGATGGGGCTGCGGACCCTCCTGGGCCTGCTCGAGGCCGCGGCCGCCCGCTGACGCTTCGGCACGACGCGGCGCGTGTCCCGGGCGGTGGATGCCCCCGGGGCACGCGCCGCGCGTCGCAAGGCCCAACGGCGCGGCGCTGCCCGGAGACCGCCGGGCTCAGCGCCGCCGGTTCGCCGAGCTCCACCGCCGCATGCTCGCGGGGTAGCCGGTGAGGTGGACGTCGTAGATCGGGATGCCCAGCTCGGCGGCCAGGGCGCGGGCCGCCCGCACGTCCGGCACCCGCCGCCGGGTCCACTCCCCCGACCTGGCCACCAGCACCACGGTGTGCGGGTCGTGCGCCGTCGGCGGCTCGAGGTACGCCTCCACGCCGACCCGGGTGGCGACGAACTCGTGGAAGTGTGCCAGCGTCCGGGCGCGCGCCTCCCGACCCGCCGAGGGGTCCGGGCGCACGCGGCGCCGGGAGAACAGCCGCATGGGTCCCCACCCTACGAGCGATGCCTGGAGCACCGCTGGGAATCGCCGCCGCACACCGCCCATTTGTGACCGGCGTGGCATGGAACGGTTCGTGCTTCAGGGGCGGGGGGTGGAACAATGACCGAGGCCCATGGCCAACCACGGGTCTGCCAGGCTCGTCAGTGCTCAAGGAGAGGTACGTGGCTGATACGCAGGAGTACGACATCGTCATCCTGGGGGCGGGAAGCGGTGGCTATGCGGCCGCCCTGCGCGGGGCGCAGCTGGGCCTGAAGGTGGCCCTGGTCGAGGGCGACAAGCTCGGCGGCACCTGCCTGCACCGCGGGTGCATCCCCACCAAGGCCCTGCTGCACTCGGCGGAGGTCGTCGACACCATCCGGGAGTCGAAGAACTTCGGCGTGCAGTCGACGTTCGACAGCATCGACATGTCGGGCGTCAACAGCTTCAAGGACGGCGTCGTCGCCCGGCTCTACAAGGGCCTGCAGGGCCTGGTCTCCTCCCGCAAGGTCGACCTCATCACCGGCTGGGGCCGGCTCGTCGCGCCCGACACCGTCGAGGTCGACGGCACCCGCTACCGCGGCAAGAACGTCATCCTGGCCTCCGGCTCCTACTCCAAGACGCTGCCGGGCCTCGAGCTCGGCGGCCGCGTCCTCACCTCCGAGCAGGCCCTCGAGCTCGACTTCGTGCCCAAGAGCGCGATCGTCCTCGGCGGCGGGGTCATCGGCGTGGAGTTCGCCTCGGTGTGGAACTCCTTCGGCGCCGACGTGACGATCATCGAGGGCCTCCCCCACCTCGTGCCGAACGAGGACGAGGCGCTGTCCAAGGGCCTGGAACGGGCCTTCCGCAAGCGCAAGATCGCCTTCCACACCAAGACGATGTTCGCCGGTGTCACCCAGAACGACGACGGCGTCGTCGTCACCACCCAGGACGGCAAGACCCTGGAGGCCGAGGTGCTGCTCGTGGCGGTGGGCCGCGGGCCGGCGACCGCGAACCTCGGGTACGAGGAGAACGGCATCCCGATGGAGCGCGGCTTCGTGCTCACCAACGAGCGCCTCCACACCGGCGTCGGCAACGTCTACGCCGTCGGCGACATCGTCCCGGGCCTGCAGCTCGCGCACCGCGGCTTCCAGCAGGGCATCTTCGTCGCCGAGGAGATCGCCGGGCTCAACCCCGCGCCGATGGTCGAGAGCGCGATCCCTCGCGTGACCTACTGCGAGCCGCAGGTCGGCTCGGTCGGCCTGACCGAGGCCCAGGCCAAGGACACCTACGGCGCCGACGGCGTCGAGACGGTGGAGTACAACCTCGCCGGCAACGGCAAGAGCCAGATCCTCCAGACGGCGGGCTTCGTCAAGCTCGTCCGGCAGAAGGACGGCCCGATCGTCGGCGTGCACCTGCTGGGTGCGCGGGTCGGCGAGCTGATCGGCGAGTCCCAGCTCATGGTGAGCTGGGAGGCCTACCCCGAGGACGTCGCCTCCCTCGTCCACGCCCACCCCACGCAGGACGAGGCGCTGGGCGAGGCCGCCCTTGCACTCGCCGGCAAGCCGCTGCACGCTCACAACTGACCCGATCGAAGGAGACCCCAGGACATGTCTGAGTCCGTGAAGATGCCCGCGCTGGGCGAGTCCGTCACCGAGGGCACCGTCACGCGGTGGCTCAAGGCGGTCGGCGAGTCGGTCGAGGTCGACGAGCCGCTGCTCGAGGTGTCCACCGACAAGGTGGACACCGAGGTGCCCTCGCCGGTGGCCGGCGTGGTCGAGAAGATCCTCGTCGAGGAGGACGAGACGGTCGAGGTCGGCGCCGAGCTGGCGATCATCGGCGACGGCGCCGGCGCTTCCGCCGGCGGCGACGAGGGCGCGACGACCACCTCCGGTGAGCCCGACACCGCCCCCAGCACCTCCACCGAGGCCCCGGCCTCCGAGGAGGTCGAGGCCGCCCAGCCCGCGGCCGCGGAGCCGAAGCAGCCCGAGGCCGCCAAGGCCGAGGCCACCCAGGCCGCTCCGTCCGGCGACGGCGCGGCCGGCGGCGAGCCGGTGAAGATGCCCGCCCTCGGCGAGTCCGTCACCGAGGGCACCGTCACCCGCTGGCTGAAGGCCGAGGGGGACACCGTCGAGGTCGACGAGCCGCTGCTCGAGGTCTCCACCGACAAGGTGGACACCGAGGTGCCCTCGCCGGTGGCCGGCACCGTGGTGAAGATCCTCGTCCAGGAGGACGAGACGGTCGAGGTCGGCACCGACCTGGCGATCGTCGGGAAGCCCGGCGCGGCGGCCGCCGCCGCCGAGACCCCCCAGGCCGAGGCGCCGCAGGCCGAGGCCCCCGCCGCCGAGGCTCCGGCCGAGGCCCCGCAGGCCGAGGCTCCCGCCCAGGCGCCCGCCCCGCAGGCCCGGGCCGAGGCCAAGCCCGCCCCGGAGCCGGTCTCGCCGGCCCCCGCCGCCCCGGGCGTGGCCGCCCCCGCCCCGCAGACGACGGCGCAGCCGCAGGCCCAGCCCGAGCCCACCCCGGCCGCCGCGGGCACCGCCTACATCACCCCGCTGGTGCGCAAGCTCGCCGCCGAGAAGGGCGTCGACCTCGCCACCGTCACCGGCACCGGTGTCGGCGGGCGCATCCGCAAGCAGGACGTCGAGGCGGCCGCGGAGAAGGCCGCCGCCGAGAAGGCAGCGGCGCAGGCCGCCCCGGCCGCGCCCGCCGCCCCCGCCAAGGCGGCACCGGTGGAGGTCTCCCCGCTGCGCGGCACGAGCGAGAAGATGTCCCGCCTGCGCAAGGTCATCGCCAAGCGCATGCGTGAGTCCCTGGACACCTCCGCCCAGCTCACCTCGATGGTCGAGGTCGACGTCACCCGGATCGCCACCCTGCGCACCCGGGCCAAGAACGCCTTCCAGGCGGCGGAGGGCACGAAGCTCACCTTCCTGCCCTTCTTCGTCAAGGCGGCGACCGAGGCGCTCAAGGCGCACCCGAAGCTCAACGCCACCATCGACGGCGAGCAGGTCGTCTACCACGGCGCCGAGCACATCGGCATCGCGGTCGACACCCCGCGCGGGCTGCTCGTCCCGGTGATCAAGGACGCCGGCGACCTCACCATCGGCGGCATCGCCAAGAAGATCAACGACCTGGCGGCCCGCACCCGCGACAGCAAGGTCACCCCGGACGAGCTGTCCGGCTCGACCTTCACCATCACCAACACCGGCTCGGCGGGCCTGCTCATGGACACGCCGATCATCAACCAGCCGGAGGTGGCGATCCTCGGTGTCGGGGCGATCGTCAAGCGGCCCGCCGTGGTCAAGGACGCCGAGGGCAACGACACCATCGGCATCCGGTCGATGATGTACCTGTCGCTGACCTACGACCACCGCCTGGTCGACGGCGCCGACGCCGGCCGGTACCTCACCGCCGTCAAGGCCCGCCTGGAGGAGGGCGCGTTCGAGGCCGAGCTCGGCCTCTGAGCCAGCCTCCTTCTCCACGGAGCCCCGCACCGGCAGGTGCGGGGCTCCGCCCGTTCCCGGCACCGCCGCACGCCCCTCGCCCGCGCGCTCAGCACCCGCCGACCTCCTCCACCCGCCAGGGCGGGCCCAGCACGGTGAGCACCGAGCACCGCGGCGGTTGCGGGGGCATTGCGCCGCCGGCGCCGCGGGCAGCGGCCCCGCCCGGCACGAGCGCGTAGCCGCCCTGGCGGGTCACCACCTCGACATCGACCCGGACCCGCTCGCCCCCGGCGCCGGCGCGCCCGCGCTCCTCCAGCGACGCCAGCTCGGTGACCAGGCCCTCGACCCGCACGCCGGCCGCCCGCAGCCGGGCGAGCAGGGCGCCGTCCTCCTCGGCCGCCGGCGAGCCGGGCACCGTGAGGGCGGCCAGGGCGGCGCCGTCCCCCGCCGTCAGCGCGGCGTCACGCCGCTCGAGCAGCTCGACGACCGCGGCGCGCAGGTCCGCCTCCCCGGGGCGCCGGCCGTCGACCGCGCCGGCGCCGGCC
>NZ_VUKF01000052.1 GCF_009193185.1 Georgenia thermotolerans
CGGTACTAATTGGCCGACAACTTGCCACAACAACAAAGTTGTCATTGCACTGCTTGCGTCCACTGTACGGTTCCCGAGATACGCCCCACAACCAACCACGGTTGGTTGGGCCGGATATCTCCATAGAGTTACGGCGGTCATAGCGAGGGGGAAACGCCCGGTCCCATTCCGAACCCGGAAGCTAAGCCCCTCAGCGCCGATGGTACTGCACGGGAGACCGTGTGGGAGAGTAGGACACCGCCGAACACCCATTCCAGAAAGGCCCCCACCACCCGGTGGGGGCCTTTCTGCGTGTCGGCACCAGAACTCCTGGCCGGCGCGAAATGTGTCTTTCTACCCCGGCACGCATGCCTCGAGCGATCCGCCGCGGGTAATCGTGCTCGACGGCCGGGATTGATTGCTACGGCTCGGGCTTTTCGGCGATTTGCTCGCAGCTCGCGGCCGCGCGGTTGCACTGCCTGCACCAGACCTCGCCGACGTTGGCGTCGTACTCGTGGTCGTGGGCGGTCCAGCGTTCGTCGTCGAATGGCAAGGTGTCCTGGATGCCGCTCGGACGGAGCTCGCGATAGAGCTCGAAGGCCGTTTCGTAAGAGATGACGCCGTCGAGCGCGAGATCGGCGAGCGCGTCGAAGACCCGGTACTTCTCCTCGTTGTCCGGGGCGGGCAGGGCGGTCGTGGGCTGGCGGTGACGTGCCATGGCGGATCCCCTCCTGCGCGGAGTCGTGGCTCGGGCCGGAGCCTGCAACGTACCCCGAGACTTGGGGTCGCGCGCGGTGACCCGCCACTCCAATTGGCAGCAGATCGCCGCACGCCGGGCGGGTTCACTTTCAGTCGCAGCCAGTCGCAAATGGTGGATTCTCGCTAGGCTCGACCTATGCCGGAGGCGCACACCGCGAGCGATGCGTCCCTCGGTCGCGCCCCCGCCCGTTCAGGTGGTGCTGCGACTCCCGACGCTGTCGCGGGATCGCGGCGCGGCGTGCACGAGCGTGGCGCCGGCGGCGGCGCCGGCCCCGGAAAGGGGACCGGCGGTGGCGACGACGCTGGTCGCGGGGGCCCGGGCGGACGCGCGTCCCGGCTCGGCGCGCTGACCGGGGGACGCGCAGGCTGGGGCACGGATCGGGCGGCCCCTGCTCTCGGGCGGGGCTACTCCCCGCGCACGGTCTTCTATCGGCAGCTCCCGTTCCTGGCGGTCATTCTCGTGCTCCTGGGCGCGGTCGTCGCCTACGACCCGGAGCACCTACGGCGGCCGCTCTTCGGGGCCGGGCTGCTCTTGGCGATCGGCGCCTCCGTGCTGGCCATCGTCGTCCCCTGGCACCGGCTTCCTACGCCGGCCGCGGTGCTGGTGCCCATGGCCGACATCGTCGCCGTCGGGCTCGTGGTCGCCGGGGGATTCCGCGCCAGTTTCCTGCTCGTCCTGCCGGTCTTGTGGATGTCCGCCCTCCATGGGGCCGGCGGCGCCGTCGTATCGGTGGCCGCGGCCACGGTGGCGGTCTGGGTCGGCAACCTGTTGGGGCCCTCCCTCGCCCTCGGCGACCTGCCCCGGCTCGTGCTGTTGCCCGTCGTCCTCGTCGCCGTCGGGGTCGGCAGCTACCTGTCGGAGCGTCGCTCCGCGGCGCGGCTCGATCTGCTCGGGCGCCAGAGCGCCCTGATCGAGGAGACGCTGGCCGACTCCCATCAGCAGAGCCGCCTGCTCGATTCGATCCTCAACACGATCGACGTCGGCGTCGTGGCTCTGGACAAGGACGGGTACATCACGATCCTCAACCGCGCGCACGCCGCCGCGGTGGAGGGGCGGCTCAGGGTCGGCGACCACGTGAGCGTCCACGGCGGCATCGACGGCTACGCCGCGGACCGCAAGACGCCCCTCGGTGTCGGCGGCTCGCCACTCGTCCGCGCCAGCCGCGGTGAGGACATCGACCGCGAGCTGACCTGGTGGGACCACGGGGAGGGCAGCTGGGTCGCCTACCGCGTCTCCGCCGCTCAGCTCGTCGACGGGGTCGGCAGGCGCACCGGCGCCGTCGTCGTCTACCAGGACCTCACCGCCGAGATGGCCGCGCTGGCCCAGCGCGAAGACTTCGTCTCCTCGGTGTCGCACGAGCTGCGCACCCCCTTGACCTCGGTGCTGGGCTATCTCGAGCTCGCCTCCGACGACCCGACAGCCAGCGAGAGCGTGCGCTCCAACCTGCGGGTGGCCGAGCGCAACGCCGAGCGGCTGCTCCACCTCGTCGCGGACCTCCTCCTCGCGGCCCGCACGCGGGAGCGCGGGGTCGAGCTCGACGGCGCCATGACCGACCTGCGCAACCTCGTCGCCGAGTCGGTCCAGAGCCAGCTGCCCCATGCCCGCTCGGCGGGCCTGGAGGTCCACCACCACCTCACCGAGCCATGCCGGCTCTTCGGCGACCGGACCCGGCTCGGCCAGGTGGTCGACAACGTGCTGTCCAACGCCATCAAGTACACCCCGCCGGGCGGGAAGGTCGAGGTGGCGCTGTGGCCGGGACCGGACGTCGCCCGCCTGACCATCCGCGACACCGGGATCGGCATCGCGGCGGCGGATCAGGAATTGCTCTTCACCCGCTTCTACCGCGCGCCGGCGGTGCGTCAGGGAGCGGTGCCCGGAACAGGGCTCGGCCTGTACCTTTCACGCCAGATCGTCGAGGCCCACGAGGGCACCATGAACTTCACCTCCGTCCCGGGCGAGGGGACGAGCGTGGAGATCCTGCTGCCCATGCCGGGCCCGGCCGAGCGCGAGGCGCGGCCATGACGTTGGACCTGTTCACCCTCCTCGTCGTCTCGGCGCTCGTCATCCTCACCTCCGCCGGCATGTTCGTGGCCGAGGCCTGGGCGCGTGCGGGCGACCTGGTGGACCGGTTGTGGACCTTGTCCTTCGCCGCGGCGATCACGACCGCGCTGGCGTACGTCGTCGGGAGTCTCGGTGACGACGGCTGGTGGGCCAACGCCGTCGGCAACGGGGCGAGCGTGCTCTGCGTCTGGGCGATGTGGAGTGGCATCCGGGCGTACCAGCGCCGCCCGCACCGCATCCTTCTCTCCGGGGGACTGGCCCTCGTCACGGCGGCGGCCGTGCTCCTCCACGGTCCGGACGGCGGTCCGTGGGCCGGTGGTGCGCTGGTGCTGGGCGCCACCGCGGTCGGCGCGCTGGCCGGTGGCATCGCTCTGTTGCGGGGGCGGCTGCGGGCGGGGCGCGCGGCCCTGGTCCTCGCGGTCATCCTGCTCGTGGCCGGGCTGTTCTACGCCGTGCGGTTCGCGGTGTTCATCCTGGCGGGGCCGACGTCCCCGGCCTTCGAGCAGTACCTCGGGACGTCGGTCGCCACGCTGGCCAACACCCTGCTCGTCAACGCCGCGGCCTTCGCGGCGGTGACGATGCGTGCCCGCACCGCGCGAGCGAAGGCGGCGGAGGGACGCAACTTCGATCCCATGACGGGGGCCCGCACCAGCCACTCCTTCGAGCCGCGCGCGGTGGCCCAGCTGCAGCGGTCGGCCGAGACCCTCGCCCCGGTCGCGATGGTCCATCTCGTCCCCGATGGGACGGAGGCGCTCGAGATCGCCTTCGGGCGTGAGGTCGCCGAGCGCGCGCTGGTCACCTGCGGCGAGGTGGCGCAGGTGCTGCTGCCCCCGCGGGCCCTGATGGGCCTCGAGCCGGACGAGCTGGCGTCGTTTCAGGTCCTGCTGCCGGGCTGGGAGGTGGACGACGCCGTCGCGTGGGCGAGTGCCGTGCGCAAGGAGCTCATCGCCACGACCGTGGCGGTGCCGGGCAGCCGCGTCCGCATCGGGGCCAGCGCCGGTGTCGCCACCACCCGCGCGGCGGGCTACCGGCTCGCAGAGCTGTGCGACGCCGCGCGCGGGGCCGCGCAACGGGCCGCGGCCGACGGCGGGAATCGGATCGTGGTCGCAGGTGCCCAGGAGCGATCCGAGACCCGCTGAGGCGATCTGTCCGACCTTGAGGGGGCTGCGGCAATCTTGAGCCGACCTTGAGGGGACCTGAAGCCGGCGCGAACGGCTTGTTGAGGCTGACCGGGCATCGTTGCCGACGTCGCAAGGAGCGGACGCAGCGCCCGCTCGTCAGCCCGTCACCCCTGAAGGAAGACCGATGTCGCGCACCGCGTCCGCTCAGCCCCGTAGCTCCTCCAAGAAGATGCGCAACGGCGTCATCGCCGGCATTGCGGGCATTGCCCTGCTGGCTGGGGGAGGGGCGTCGTTCGCGACGTGGAGCGCGGACTGGACCACGAGCGGAACGATCTCCGCCGGCTCGATGAGCCTCCAGAGCAGCTGGAAGGGCTCCGGAGAACTCTCACACTGGAAGCTCAACGACAAGGCCGTGAGGGGTGTCGGCAGCATCTCCGAGCTCAAGCTCGTGCCGGGCGACAAACTCACCTACACCGACACAGTCACGCTCAAGACAGAGAAGCGCGCCATGAGCGCCACCGTGGAGCCCCTTGCTCCCGGAATCGTGGGTGACCTTCAGGGTGTCACGTACAACGTTGTGGTTGCCGGTCCCGGGTTCAAGCGCGAGTGGCAGACGGGCCAGAGCGAGCCGCAGCCGATCACCACACGAGTGGGCGGTGACACCGAACTCACCGTCACCACGACCTTTGCCTTCGACCGCAATGCGGGCAACAACACGCAGAACATGAGCCTGGAGTTCACCAACGCGGGTATTCGCGTCAATCAGGTCGCCAACTAAGGCGCACTCCCCCTGAACTGGGGAGGGAGCCGGACACCCCCCAACCCGGCTCCCTCCCCGCCTACCGCACCACCCCTGAGCAGCAGAAGAGGAAGGCATGCGCGCCAACGCCCTTCGTGGCCTCGCCGCCGTCGCCCTCGCTGTCGTGCTGCTCAGCAGCGGCCTGAGCAGCACGGCGCTGTGGTCAGCGCAGGCCCTCGCGCCGTCGGCCCAGGTCACCACCGGGCGGCTGGGCCTCGTCCAGCACGACATGACCATCACCCTCACCCGGGGCGGTGCGGTGCCGATCGACGTCACCGCCACGCTCGACGCCCAGGCGCTGCGCCCTGGCGATGTCCTCACCTACACCGTCCCCGCCACCCTGGTCCTCGAGGGGACCTCCCTCCAGGCAGAACTACGGGTGGACGCCGGCGAGCTTGCTGGGTCAACTCCCGCGCCGCTCGGTGACATCGTCCGTCAGAACACGACCGTCACGATCGTGTCCTCCGGCCAGAACATGGGCGCGAAGGACCCGCTTCACGTGACGTCGGAGTGGAACGGTCAGGTCGTCAAGGCGGTCGTGACCGTCACCATCCCCGCCAGCGCGGGCGCGGGTGACGAGGGCAAGAGGCTCAACGGCCAGGCCCTTCAGCAGGGCACCATCCGCTGGAGCCTGACGCAAAAGTGACGACCACAACTCGCACCGCGCACCGGCCTCGTCGACGCCCTGGCCGCAGAGCCGGCGTTCTTGCTGCCATCGCCGCCACCCTCCTCCTGATCGTCCTCGGCCCGACGACCGGCACCCGCGCGCAGTGGCACTTCGAGGCCACGACGACGACGCCATCGGCCGCCATGGACAACCTCTCGCTCGACGTCCGGCCGGCGACGACCGCACTGACCGCGGCCGTCACCAACAGCGCGAGTGCCACGACGGTGCTGTGGGCGCCAACGGCGTTAACAGCCTCCGTGGACGGCTCTCCGATCTCCTCGACGGCGCTGATCGGCACGACTATCTCTTACGCGACCGCGACCACGGGCTCCTGCGCGGGTAGGCCTGCCCACTGGATCGCCACGGGCTCGGACCTCAGAATCGTGTCCGCGACGGCGACGCCAGGGGACCGCACCACCCTCGAGCCCGGTCAGTCGGCACAGCTGTGCCTCTCCGTCACCGCGGGAGACGACCTCCGTGCCGTCTACGGAGGCCGGTCGCTCACGTTGACCACGAGCCTCGACTCGGTGGCAGCGGCACCGGCGACCTGGACCTCGCCCGTGACGACCTGGACGACGGTCTTTCAGGTTCCCGCCGCAGAGCTGACCCCGCCGGTGCTGGGCAGCTGCGCCGTCGTCACCCCGAACGAGAAGGCGGTCCGGATCACCTGGACCTGGGAGGGTGCCGCCGACGGCTGGGACATCCTGCAGTGGAACGGCTCGATCTGGGCGCCGATCGCCAAGGAGCCGGACCCCTCTGGCAACCACCCGGCGGTGCCGGCGACCAAGAAGCTGCCCGGTGACCGGCGTACCGCCGTCATCCGGCCGGGCGAGGAGGCACGAGCCGGGGACGTCAAGGTCCGCCTCTTCGTCGGCAGCGGGTTCGTGGACAGCACGAGGGTCTTCACCTTCACCTCGTGGAACCCGAACAACGAGAAGGTCGCGTGCACGGGAGTAGCGCCAGCCCCGGCCACGGTGGCTGCCGCTCCCACCCCGGTCGAGGTGCTCACGGAGACCGCCGTCTCCGCGCCCAGCCCGGCCGCGACCAGCCCCACCCCCTCGGCGTCCGCCGCACCGGCTCCGGCGACGACCGACACCGCGGCCCCCGCCGCGCCGGCCCCGAGCACGCCTGGTCCGGCCGCCACCGCCGCACCGACAGCGACCGCCACCGCGGCAGCCGCCACCGACACGACCACCCCGCCCGCCACGGAAGGGAAGTAGCGCCATGAACATCGCCCGTCGCGCGGGGAACGTCGTCCTGTGGCTGGTCCTCGCGGCCGTCGCCGCGCTCGCCGCCGTCATGGTGCTCATCCCGCGGGTCATGGGCTGGGTGCCCCTGACGATCCTCACCGGCTCGATGGACCCCACCATCCCGGCCGGCTCGCAGGTGGTCGTCGCGACCGTCGACGGCGAGGCGGACGCCGCCCGGCTGAACATCGGCGACGTCATCACCTTCATGCCCTACCCGGACGACCCCACCCTGGTCACCCACCGCGTCGTCGCGCGCACCCTCAGCACCGACGGCACGATCTCCTTCACCACCCAGGGCGACGCCAACAACGCCCCCGACGAGTGGACCCTTACCGCCACGCAGATCCGCGGCGTCGTCGAGTACCACGTGCCCTACGCCGGCTACCTCGCCACCGCCCTGGACGGCTCGCAGAAGCAGACGGGCGTCGCCGTCGTCGCCGCGGCACTGCTGGCCTACGCCGCCGTCCAGCTGCTCGGCGCCCTGCGCCACCACCGCCGTCCCGCGCCCGCTGCGGCGGCTGTGGTCGACGGCGCCGCCACGGCCGCCGCCGACATGGCGGTTGTCGCGACCGTGGGAGCGCCCACGTCCGGCGGCGCCGCACCGGCGGTCACGACGTCCGACGACGACACCCCTGCCACCACGCGCCCCGACGGCGTGCCGGCCCTGGCCGGGACCGTCGACCGCGACGCCGGCGCGCGCACCAGCGGCCCTCGCCCGCGCCCGGAGCGCACGAGCACACGCGAGCTCGCGGACGCCGCCTGATGAGCGTCGTGCTCAGCCAGGGCACGCTGAGCGACCTGTCGGAGGACCTGGGCGCCGTGGCCGTCTGCTCGTTCGTGCGCCGCTACCTCGACCTGCTCGACGGGCGGGTGCGGGACCTGACGGCGGCGCTCACCGGAGCGGACGTCGAAACGGCAGAGGTGGTGGCGCTGAGCCTGCACACCGCCAGCGCCATGATCGGGGCCCAGGCGCTAGCCGACGTCGCCCGGACGCTCGCGGCGCAGCTGCGGGCCGGCGCGCTGGCCACCGCGCGACTGGCGCTGGGCGAGGTGTCGGCGCTTGCCATGGCCACCGCGCAGGCGCTGGTCGCCTTCCTCGCGGCGCCCACGACCACCGCGGTCAGCGCGCGGGCGCGAGCCGGTAGCCGGTGCCCCGGACGGTCTCGATGAACCGCGGCCGGCTGGCGTCGTCGCCGAGCTTGCGGCGCAGGTTGGCGATGTGAACCTCCACCGCCCGCTTGTCGGCGTCGGTGACGACGGCGCCCCCGCCGTAGTCCTCCGGCCACAGGTCGCGGACCAGCTCGGTCTTCGGCAGCACCCGCCGCGGGGCGGCGAGCAGGGCGGCGAGCAGGTCGAACTCGGTGCGCGTGAGGTGGACCCGGGCGCCGTCGAGGTCGACGCTGCGGCCGCCGACGTCGACGCGCACCCCGTTGTGGGCGAGGACGCCCGCGCCGCCGTCGGCGCCGGGGTGCCCGGCGTGGGGGACCCCGACAGGTCCGGGCTCGCCACGGATGAGCGACCCCTCGCCGCCCAGGGCGGTCACGCGGGCCGGGCTCGAGGGCGCCGCCACGGCGACCACGGCCGGTGCGGCCCCGGCCAGCCGCCGGGGCCGGCGGAGCATGGCCTGGATGCGGGCACGCAGCTCGCGTGGGCGGAACGGCTTGGTGACGTAGTCGTCGGCGCCGGCGTCCAGCCCCATGAGGGTGTCGATCTCCTCGTCGCGGGCGGTGAGCATGACGATGTAGGTCTCCGAGAAGGTCCGCACCCGGCGGGCGACCTCGAAGCCGTCGATGTCCGGCAGGGACACGTCGAGGGTGGTGACCAGCGGGCTGTGGTCGCGGACCAGCTCCACCCCGGCGGTGCCGGTGGCCGCGGCGTGGACGGCGAAGCCGGCCTGCGTGAGCACGGAGACGAGGAGGTCGCGGATGTCACCGTCATCCTCGACGACCACTGCCGTCCGCGGCTCGCAGTCCTCCATGATCACAACTTACGTGCTCGGTCCGAAAAACTCCTGCGAGAACGGGCAGGAACGGGCGCACCCCGGACGCAGGGCCCCGGCGCGTGCCGCGTGCCGCTTCCGGACGACGGCGGTACGCTCCCCGCGATGGACGCGCACGGCTGGCCCGAAGCTCCCCGCACGACCGCGGTGCTGCGCACCGACGCCCTCGACGCGCTGGCGGCCGACGTCGGGGCCGGCGAGGCGGAGCTCTTCGCACGGCGCTACCTGGCCCTCCTGGAGCAGCGGCTCGGCAACCTCCGCCTGGCCGCCGAGGCCGCGGACGTCACCCGCCTCCGCGAGGCCGTGCTGAGCCTGCAGACCACCTCCGCCATGGTCGGGGCCGAGGCGCTCGCGGGCACGGTCGGCGCGCTGCCGCCGGCCGCCGGGGCCATGGCGACGGAGTCGTTGGCGGAGGTCGAGGTGGCCGCGGCGGTGACCACCGGCGCGCTGGTGGCGCGCGCCTCTGCGGCCGTCCCGGTCGGCGCGAGCGCCTGACGATCCGGCGGCGGTGCCGCTCGGCGCAGCCCCGGCCCTCGCCCGTCACGACCGACGTCCGACGCCTCCCGCCGTCCGGCGCACCCGCAGCCCATTCACCCGGCGACGCCGTCGGCCTCACCCCGGGACCCGCCGGGTGACCACGGCCGTTCATCCGCCGATCACCCTGCCGAACAGCGAATCGGTGCGCGGCCGTCCTGGTCTCCTTGGGAGGCCGGGGGGACTCGTGCGGCGGCCGTCAGGCCGGGCGCGACCGGAGATGAAAGGCATGGCGTGGAGGAGATCATCGACCGCGCGGCGCTGGCCGCGCTCGTCGAGGACATCGGCACGGAACGGGTCCAGACCCTCGTCGGCAGCTATCTCGCCACCCTGGACGAGCGGGTGTACCACCTGCGCGCCGCCCTGGCGGCCTGTGACACCGAACGCGCGCTCATCGCGCTGCGCGGCCTCGGCAGCGCCAGCGCGCTGGTGGGCGCACGCCAGCTGGTCGAGATCGTCGCGGAGGTCGAGCCCGCGCTGTCCCACGGCAGCTACGGCCCGGCCCGCGCGGCCCTGCCGGAGATCCTGCTGAGCGCGGCGGCGACGACGGGTGTGCTGCTTGCGGTGCTCAGCGAGCCGGCACCAGCCGGTAGCCCACGCCCCGCACGGTCTCGATGAACCGCGGCCGGGTGGCGTCGTCGCCGAGCTTGCGGCGCAGGTTGGCCATGTGGACCTCGAGGCTGCGGCGGTCGGCGCCCGCGAGCGGCGCCGCGTAGGTCGTGCCCCACAGCGACTCCACCAGGTCGGTCTTGGCCCGGACGGCGCCCGGGGTCGTGAGCAGCGCGGCGAGCAACGAGAACTCGGTCGGCGTGAGGTGAACCTCGTCGCCGTCGACGAAGACCTGCCGGGCCTCGACGTCGAGGCGCAGGCCGGCGGGAGCGGCCAGGACCGCAGGCGGAGGCGCCGCGACGGCGGTCGGGCCGGGAGCCACCGCCACGGCGGTGGCGGCCGAGACGGGGGCAGCGGTGGCGGTCGGGCAGGGGGCGGCCGCCACCGCGACCGGTGCCGCGGCGAGGTCCGGCAGTGCGGGCGCCGGCGTGGCTCGCACCGTGCCGAGGTGCCGCGGCCGGCGCAGCATCGCCTCGACCCGGGCGCGCAGCTCGCGCGGCCGGAAGGGCTTGGTCACGTAGTCGTCCGCGCCGGCCTCCAGGCCCAGCAGCGTGTCCACCTCGTCGGTGTGCGCGGTGAGCATGACGAGGTAGGTCGCGGAGAACCCCCGGATGCGCCGGGCCACCTCGAAGCCGTCGATGTCGGGCAGGGAGATGTCGAGGGTGGTCACCAGCGGCTCGTGCGCCCGGACCAGGTCGACGCCCGCGTGCCCGGTGGCCGCCGGGTGCACCGTGAACCCGGCCTGCGTCAGCACCGCGACGAGGAGCCCGCGAATGTCGTCGTCGTCCTCGACGACGACGGCCGTGCGGTTCTCCACGAATTCGGACATCAATCGGGAGATTACTACGGGTGCGACACCCGTATTCGATTTCGGCAGATCCATGTCGTCGCAGGTCGGGGCGTCTGCCGGCGCGGCTGCGGCGGGGGCCGCCGGCTGCCGCCGTCACCCCGGCGTCCCGGCCGTTCACCCTGGAAAATGCGCGGGGTGAACAGGGGGATTCACCTGGGAATCACCTACCCGTCGGCATTCTGCCGAATTGGTCCGGTGGTGTGCTGAGGCATCCCGACACGGGCGGAGCGGCTCGTGCCGAGCAGGGGGAGAGGGAGCGCGATGAATCGGGTGGTGGACCCCGCGGTGCTGACGGCGCTGCAGCAGGAGGCCGGCGCCGAGCGCGCCCGGGAGATCGTGGCGCGCTACCTGGCCACGCTCGAGGAACGCGTGTACATGCTGCGGGGCGCCGTCGCCGCCTACAACAGTGCCGGCGCCCTGGTTACGCTGCGCGGCCTGAGCGAGGCCAGCACCGTCGTCGGCGCGCACGAGCTCGGCCAGCTCGCCGACTCCCTCGAGCCAGGCCTGCGGCGCGGCAACTTCCGCCCCGCCCGCGACGCGATGCCTGAGCTGCTCCAGCTCGTGACCGCGACGAAGTCCGCGCTCGCCCCGGTGCTCGACACCAGCTCGGTGAGCACCACGCGGTGACCACCGCTCCGCCGCCGGACGGGCACCGGAGCGGGCGCGTGGCGCTCGTCGTCGCGCTGCTGATGCTCGGGGCCCTGCTCGGGGGCGTCGTCGGGGTCGCGTGGCTTGTCCAGTCCCACATCGACTCCGCCGTCGAACGGATCGACGACCCCTTGGCGGGGGTGGAGTAGCGCCCGGCGCCGTTTGCAGGTCGCGCCCGGACCGGGCCGGCGCAAGCAGGGACGGCCCAGGCGACGGGGCGCAGCCCAGTCGGCTCAGCCCAGTCGGCTCAGGCCCGGGGGCTCAGCCCAGGCGGCTCAGGCGGGGACCGCTCCAAGGCGCGCGGAGATCTGCGCCGCGGTGTGAGCGCACGCCCGGCCCAGCTCCTCCAGGCGCCGGTCGTCGACCCGGTAGAGCGGGGCGGCCAGCAGGACGGCGGCCACCGTCTCGCCGCGGTGGTCGCGCACCGGGGCCGAGATGCCGACCTCCTCGGGGAAGGTGTCCCCGTAGTTGACGGCGAAGCCACGCTCGCGCGTCCGGTGCAGCCGGGCCAGCAGCTCGTCCGCGCCCCTGCCGGTCTGCGCCGCCGCGTCCTCGATGCGTGCCCGCGCGGTGTCGTCCGGCAGCTCGGCGAGGAAGACCTGCACCGAGGCGTTGAGCGGGGAGGCGTACCGGGTGCCCAGCGGGGTGGTGTGCTTGATGTTCTGGGCGCTGGGGACCTGCTCCACCGTCACCGCCTCCGCCCCGTCCCAGAGCACCAGCGCCGCGCTCTCGCCGGTGGCGGCGGACAGGTCGCGCAGCATCGGCAGGGAGACCCGCCGCACGTCCAGGTCGGCCAGCAGCGGACCGGCGACGGCGAGCAGCCCCAGCCCCAGCCGGAACTTCCGGGACAGGTCGTCGCGCTCGACGATGCCCTCGCGCTCGAGGGTGGCGAGGATGCGCGACACGCTGGACTTGTGGAGCCCCACCTGGGCCGCGATCTCGGTGACGCCCTGCAGCGGCTCCTGGACGGTGAAGCAGCGCAGCACGTCGAAGACGTTGGCGATCACCGAGGCCGAGCGGGCCGCGGACCCGTCACCGTTCAGGCCGGCGGGTTCTGTCGTCGCTCCTGCCACCGCGCCTCCCTTCGGCGTCGCCGTCCCCTTCCGGGCCGGCATGTCGCGGGCCAGCTCGCCGCTGGAGCGACGAGCTGGCCCATTATCGCGAGCACCGGCGGTGCGGGCCCTCACCCCACCGACCCGGCGGCCAGCGCCGCCGCCGGACGCCCGCCCAGCTCGGCGGTGAGGTCCGCGGCCAGGTCTGCGACGACCTGATCGAACAGCAGCTGCCCCTTGGCCGCGTCGGCGCCACGGGGCGCGGACAGGCACCCCGAGGACGGCGTGCGGGCGGGCACCACGGGCAGCCGGTCGAACCGGGGCAGCTGCGCGGGCTCGTGGTCCGCCGCCCGGTCCATGCGGACGAGACCGGGCTCCAGGTGGAGCATGAGCGCCGTCTCCAGCACCCCGCCGTGCTCGACGTCCCAGCCCGGGAACGCCCCGTGGTAGACCGCCTCCAGCGTGTCCTCCGAGACGTAGTCCCAGTAGGACAGCAGCAGGACGCACCGCTCGTCGTCGGCCCTCAGCCCCAGGTCGCGGACGGCCAGGTCCACCCCCTCGTACAGGAACTGGTAGTTCTCGTAGTGGCCGTTGAGCAGCACCACGTGCCGCACGCCCTGTTCCAGCAGGCTGCGGACCAGGCACCGGGTGAGGCCGATCAGCGTCGCCGCGTCCACGCTGGTGGTCCCGACGAGGTGGTCGCCGCCGCCGGACTTCTGCTGGGAGCGGTACCCGTACGTGATGGGCTGGGCCACCATCGCCCCGGTCGCCGCGGCCACGCCCTCGGCGATGCGTTCGGCCAGGATCGCGTCGGTGCCCATGGGCAGGTGCGGGCCGTGCTGCTCGAGGGCGCCGACCGGCACGAGGACGGTCGGCGCGCCCGAGCGCACCCAGTCGGCGAAGGTGTGGGCGTCGAGGCGGGCCAGCTTGACCTGGCGGTCGTCCTGGGTCGTCATGATGGCTCCTGTCAGCTGTGGGCGGGGGACGTGGGCGGCTCTACGGCGGACCTCGGCTGGGTACCGGATCCTTGCGCAGGAGCCGCCTGCGGCGCCACCGGCAGGCCGTCGGCGCCGACGAGGTCGTCGTCGGGCCGGTGGTGGGGGTCGTTGACCTCCTTCTCGAGCCGCTTGATGTCCTTGTCCCGGTTGCGCAGGCGGCGCACCAGGTTGGCGATCATCAGCAGGATGACGAAGGAGAACGGGAAGGCCCCGATGATCGTGCCGGTCTGGACGGTGTCCACCACCGCCGTCCCGCCGATGGAGAGCAGGAGCAGCGCCACCGACCCGATGCTCACGACGAGCACCACGCGGAAGCCCGGTCCGGACTTCTTCGGCGCGGAGACGAACTCCGCCAGGGCGTAGGTGCCCGAGTCCAGGCTGGTGACGTAGTAGGTGGCGACCAGGATGGTGGCGACGACCAGCAGGATGCCGCCGACCACGGGCACCATCTGCAGCATCGAGAACAGGCCGCTGGAGGTGTCGGCGGCGACGTCGTCGGAGATCGAGCGGGCCGAGGCGTCGTCGTAGTAGATGGCGGCCGAGCCGATGACCCCCACCCAGATCATGACGATGAGCGACGGGATGGCCGTGACGCCGATGACGAACTCGCGCAGCGTCCGACCGCGCGAGATGCGGGCGATGAAGCCGGCGACGAAGGGGGAGAACGCGATGACCCAGCACCAGATGAAGACCGTCCACCAGCCGTTCCAGCTGTCCTGCCAGCTGGCGAGCGGGGAGGCCGCGGCGTGGGCCTCGGACCAGAAGCTCATCGGCACGAAGTAGTAGAGGAACGAGCCGAAGGTCTGGGAGATGTTCGACAGGATGTAGACCACGGGGCCGAAGACGAGGACCGCGAGCACGAGGACGATGCTCAGCACCGAGTTGGCCTCGCTGATGCGCTTCATGCCCTTGTTCACGCCCAGGAAGGCCGACACCGCGGTCAGGCCGCCGAGCACGCAGATCACCGCCACCCACAGGGCCGGCCCGGGCTCGAGGCCGGTGAACGAGGCCAGTCCCGAGGAGAACTGCAGGGAGGCGAAGCCGAAGGAGGTGGCCAGGCCCAGGACCGTGGCGATGATGGCCAGGAGCTCGACGACGACGCCGGCCGGGCGGCGGGCCTTGGTGGGCAGGATGTCCACCGTCGCCTCGCGGAAGGTCAGGGTCTTGCCGAGGTTGTGGTGCGAGTACGCCAGGCACACCGCGACCACGCAGTACATCGCCCAGGCGGTCAGGCCCCAGTGGAAGTACGTCCACACGATCCCGCCCTCGGCGGGGTTGTCGCCGACGGGGATGAGCGGCGCGCCGTCGCGCAGCATGATCGGCTCGGCGAGCGACCAGAAGATCAGCCCGATGCCCTGCCCGCAGGCGAAGAGCATGGAGTACCAGGCGAAGCGGCCGTGCTCGGGCTTGGCCTTCGGCCCGCCCAGCCGCACCTTGCCGACCTTGCTCGTCGCGATCCACAGGCAGACGGCGACGGCGATCAGGGAGTAGAGCACGAAGAACCAGGTGAACCCGGAGGTCACCTTGGTGCGCAGGCTGCCGATCAGGGACGCGGCGCCCTCGGGGTTGCTGACGACCGCGATGATGGTCGCGGCGATGAGCACCGGCGGCAGCGCCTTGATGATCGCCCGGTCCAGCGGCGGGATCACGTGCCCGCGGAAGCGGGGCAGCTCCACCGTGCGGGGCCGTCGTTCCGGGTGCGGGCGGGTGGTCTCGCCGTTGGACGTGCCCGCGGCTCGCGCGGGTTCGGGTGGCGCCGAGTCGGGGGTGCGGGTCGTCGTGGAGGGATCGTGGGGGGACATTGTGCTCCGTTCGCCTGAGCACGGGACCGGTCGGCCCCGGCCGCCGGAGGCGATCGCCGTCGATCGCCTCCGCCCCGGTCCGGTGCGATCGCAGTCGACCGCCCCGACCGGTTCGGGGGTGGTCCCCATCGACCACCCCCGGTCGGGCCGGGGCGGTCACGCGACCGCCCCGGCCCGGTCGTCGTCAGCAGGGGATGATGTTGTGCTCCGGGCCGAACCCGAACTTGGTGATGTTCTCGGCGCCGTCCTCGCCGACGACGAGGATGTCGTGCTCGCGGTAGCCGCCGGCGCCGGGCTGGCCCTCGGGCACGGTGATCATCGGCTCCATGGAGACGACCATGCCGGGCTCGAGGACGGTGTCGATGTCCTCGCGCAGCTCCAGGCCCGCCTCGCGGCCGTAGTAGTGCGACAGGACCCCGAAGGAGTGCCCGTAGCCGAAGGTCCGGTTGGGCAGCAGCCCGTAGCCGACGTAGATCTCGTTGAGCTCGGCGGCGATGTCCTTGCACACGGCGCCGGGCTTGATGAGCTCGAGGCCGCGGCGGTGCACCTCGACGTTGATGTTCCACAGCTCCAGGGACCGGGCGTCCGGCTCACCCAGGAACATGGTGCGCTCCAGGGCGGTGTAGTACCCGGAGGTCATCGGGAAGCAGTTGAGCGAGAGGATGTCGCCCTTGCGCAGCTTGCGGGTGGTGGACCAGTTGTGGGCGCCGTCGGTGTTGATGCCGGACTGGAACCACACCCAGGTGTCGCGGATCTCGGAGTCGGGGAAGGTGCGGGCGATCTCGTGGGTCATCGCCTCGGTGCCGATCAGGGCCACCTCGTACTCGCTGATCCCCTCGCGCAGCGCGGCCTTGATCGCCTCGCCGCCCAGGTCGCCGATGCGGGCGCCGTGCTTGATCACCTCGATCTCCTCGGCGGACTTGATCATCCGCTGGCGCATGGCGTCCTGGGCGACGTCGACCAGCTCGGCGCCGTCGAACAGGGCCTGGAGCTTCTGGTGGGTGTCGAGGGAGACGGTGTCGAACTCGATGCCGATGCGCCGGGCGCGGATGCCGCGCTGGCGCAGCACCTCGCCGACGGCGTGCTGGTAGTTGTCCCGGCGCCAGTCGGTGTAGACGAGGTTCTCCCCGTAGCTGCGCCGCCAGGGCATGCCGGCGTCGATGTTGGCCGTCACCGTGACCTGCTCGTCCGGCGTCACCACGAGGGCGTAGGAGCGGCCGAAGTAGGTGAACAGGAAGTCCGAGTAGTACTTGATGTTGTGGTACGAGGTCAGGACGACGGCGTCCAGCTCCTTGGCGGCCATGATCTGGCGCAGCCCGGCGAGGCGGCGCTCGAACTCCGCGTCGGAGAAGGTGAGCGGGATCTTCGAGCCGTTGTGCAGGACCTTGAGACGCTCCAGCTCGCTGACGGAGGTGGCCGGGGTGTTGGTGACGGTCATTGTCGGTGTCCTTTCGGGATGGAGCTCGTGCCAGGCGGCGGTGCCGTGCTCGTCTCTCGGGGCACCGCCCGGATGCGCGGTGCCGTAGGGATGATGGGGCGGTGCGGTCGGCGCCGAGGCCTCAGCGCTGAGCCGGCGTGCCGGCCGGGGCGGCGGTGCCCGGCCGGGTCGAGATGGATGGGGCCGTCGGGTCCAGGCCCAGGTCCGTGACCGGGGTGGGCCGGGACCCGGCGGGTCGAGTCGGGGCCGGTGACGCGTGGGTGGCGGTCATGACTGTCCGATCCGTCCTCGTTGCACACATTGCAACGACGTTGCGGAAGTCTGCCCACGGGTCGGGAAGGGTGTCAAGGGTCTGAGGTCCGCGGCGGGAGGGCGCGCCCGGTTGCGTCACGCGCGCGTGGTGCGCTCCCCGCGCGTGACGCGAGGAGCCGCCGTCGGCGGAAACGGCAGCCGTCGGCAGGAACGGCAGCCCTCGGCCGTCGCGGGGGAGCGGGGGGCGGGTCGCGGGGCCGCTACAGCACCCGGCGCACGGACGCCTCGAACCGTGCGACGTGCTCGCCGGCGAGCGTCGCGGCCTTGTCGGCGTCGCCGTCGACGATCGCCCGCAGCAGGTCCACGTGCTCGTGGATGTGGGCGGCGACGTCGGGCAGGCGGTCCAGGACCAGGCACCAGATCCGGGTGGCGAGGTTGTCGAGCCGGACGAGGGTCTCCTCGATGTGGGGGTTGCCGGCCGCGCGGTAGATGAGCCGGTGGACCTCGAGGTCGTACTCCATGAGCCCGCGCCGGTCGGCCGGGTCGTGGTCCATCGCGCCGATCTGCTCGGCCTTGGCGGCCAGCTGCGCGCGCAGCTCGGGCGCCGCCCGGCGCGCCGCGCCGGCGGCCGCCACCGGCTCGAGCACCTGGCGCAGCTCGCTGATGTCGGCGAGGTCGGTGAGGTCCACCCGGGTGGCGAAGGTCCCCCGGCGCGGGAAGGAGACCACGAGGTGGTCCTGCTCGAGCTTCTTCAGGCCCTCGCGGATCGGCGTGCGGCCGATGCCGAGCTCGAGCGCCAGCTGCGCCTCGTTGATGGGCGAGCCTGGCGGGATGTCCAGCAGGACCAGCTGGTCGCGCAGCTCGTGGTAGGCCCGCTCGGCCAGGGAGTCGTAGGTGCGGTCGGTGCTCTCGCGGGCCGTTCGCCCGGTGCTCTGGCGGGCCATCCGCCCTCCTCGTGTCGAACTTCGGTCAGACCGTTGACGCTTCCGGAATGTCCACCTAGTGTTGCGCACCACTTGATATATCAGCCGTCGACACGATGTCGTGCACCCGACCTGCTGGAGAATCCCATGACTCACACCGCTTTGTCCCCGTCTGTCCTCGACGCGGATCTCGGTGACGTCGACCCCGAGGTCGCCGCCGCCATCGACGCCGAGCTGGCGCGCCAGCAGGGCACCCTGGAGATGATCGCCTCGGAGAACTTCGCCCCCGTGGCGGTGCTCCAGGCGCAGGGGTCGGTCCTGACCAACAAGTACGCCGAGGGGTACCCCGGCCGGCGCTACTACGGCGGCTGCGAGCACGTCGACGTCGTCGAGACGCTGGCCATCGAGCGGGTCAAGAGCCTGTTCGGCGCCGCCTTCGCCAACGTCCAGCCGCACTCCGGCGCCCAGGCCAACGCGGCGGTCATGCACGCGCTGCTCACCCCGGGCGACACCATCCTCGGGCTCGACCTGGCCCACGGCGGCCACCTCACCCACGGGATGCGGCTGAACTTCTCGGGCCGGCTGTACAACGTCGTCGCCTACGGCGTGCGCGAGGACACCTACCTCGTCGACCTCGACGAGGTGGCGCGCCTGGCCCGCGAGCACCGTCCGCGCATGATCGTCGCCGGCTGGTCCGCCTACCCCCGCCAGCTGGACTTCGCCCGGTTCCGGCAGATCGCCGACGAGGTCGGCGCCTACCTGTTCGTGGACATGGCGCACTTCGCCGGGCTGGTCGCTACCGGGCTGCACCCCTCGCCGGTCCCGCACGCCCACGTGGTCTCCTCCACCACCCACAAGACCCTCGGCGGGCCGCGCGGCGGGGTGATCCTCACCAACGACGCCGACATCGCCAAGAAGATCAACTCCGCGGTCTTCCCCGGTCAGCAGGGCGGCCCGCTCGAGCACGTCATCGCGGGCAAGGCGGTGGCGTTCAAGGTCGCCGCGGGGGAGGCCTTCCGGGAGCGGCAGCAGCGCACCCTCGAGGGCGCCCGCATCCTGGCCGAGCGGCTCTCCGGCCCGGACCTGGCCGAGCGCGGCATCGACGTGCTCACCGGCGGCACGGACGTCCACCTCGTGCTGGTCGACCTGCGCCACTCCGAGCTCGACGGCCGGCAGGGCGAGGACCTGCTGCACTCCATCGGCATCACCGTCAACCGCAACGCGGTGCCGTTCGACCCCCGGCCCCCGATGGTCTCCTCGGGCCTGCGCATCGGCACCCCGGCGCTGGCCACCCGCGGCTTCGACGCCGCGGCCTTCGCCGAGGTCGCCGACATCATCGCCGAGGCGCTCACCGCCGGCCAGCAGGCCGACGTCGCCTCCCTGCGGGGCCGCGTCAGCGCGCTGGCCGCCCGCTTCCCCCTGTACCCCACCGTCGGGAAGGCCGTCCGATGAACCAGCGCCACCTGCCCCCGCACCCGGACTTCCTCTGGGACAACCCCGAGCCGAAGAGCAGCTACGACGTCGTCATCGTCGGCGCCGGCGGCCACGGCCTGGCCACCGCCTACTACCTCGCCAAGAACCACGGCATCACCAACGTCGCGGTGCTCGAGCGCGGCTGGCTGGCCGGCGGCAACATGGCCCGCAACACGACGATCATCCGGTCGAACTACCTGTGGGACGAGTCCGCCGCGATCTACGAGCACGCGCTGAAGCTGTGGGAGGGCCTCGAGGACGAGCTCGACTACGACATCTTCTTCTCCCAGCGCGGCGTGCTGAACCTCGCCCACACCCTGCAGGACGTGCGCGAGTCCGTGCGCCGGGTGGAGGCGAACCGGCTCAACGGCGTCGACGCCGAGTGGCTGGACCCCCAGCAGGTTCAGGAGGTCTGCCCGATCGTCAACATCGCCGATGACATCCGCTACCCGGTGATGGGCGGCACCTACCAGCCGCGCGCCGGCATCGCCAAGCACGACTGGGTCGCCTGGGCCTACGCCCGCCGGGCCGCCGAGCTCGGCGTGCACCTCATCCAGAACTGCGAGGTCACCGGCTTCACGTTCGACGGCGACCGGGTCACCGGGGTGGAGACCACCCGCGGGCGGATCGGCGCGGGCAAGGTCGCGCTGGCCGCGGCCGGGCACACCTCCGTGCTCACCGAGCTGGCTGGCTTCCGGGTGCCCATCCAGTCCCACCCGCTGCAGGCGCTGGTCTCCGAGCTGCACGAGATCATCCACCCCACCGTGGTGATGTCCAACCACGTGCACGTCTACGTCTCCCAGGCGCACAAGGGCGAGCTCGTCATGGGCGCGGGCATCGACTCCTACAACGGCTACGGCCAGCGGGGTTCGTTCCACATCATCGAGCACCAGATGTCCGCCGCCGTCGAGCTGTTCCCGGCGTTCTCCCGGGCGCACCTGCTGCGCACCTGGGGCGGGATCGTCGACGTCACCCTCGACGCCTCCCCGATCATGGGCCTGACCCCGGTGGACCAGCTCTACGTCAACTGCGGCTGGGGCACCGGCGGGTTCAAGGCCGTCCCCGGCGCCGGCTGGGCCTACGCCCACACCATCGCCCACGACGATCCGCACGCCCTGAACCGCCCGTTCAGCCTGGACCGGTTCGTCACCGGCGCCCTCATCGACGAGCACGGCGCCGCCGCCGTCGCCCACTGACCCGGCCTTCCGGAAGGACCAGCATGCTCACCATCGACTGCCCGTTCTGCGGGCCGCGCCCCGAGACCGAGTTCGGCTACGGCGGCCAGGCGCACGTCGCCTACCCCGAGGACCCCCACGCCCTGACCGACGAGGAGTGGGCCGCGTACCTCTTCTACCGCGACAACCCCAAGGGCGACTTCGCCGAGCGGTGGGTGCACTCGGCCGGCTGCCGCAAGTGGTTCAACGCCGTCCGCGACACCCGCACCTACGAGATCGCCCGCGTCTACACCCTGACCGAGCCACGACCCGTTCCGAGCAAGGGAGCCTGAGATGGGGACCGACCAGACCCTGCGACTGGACGCCGGCGGCGCCATCGACCGCTCCCGGCCCGTCGAGTTCGTCGTCGACGGCGCGCCGGTCACCGGCTACGCCGGCGACACCGTCGCCTCCGCGCTGCTCGCCGCCGGGCGGGCCCGGGTGGGCGACTCGATCTACCTCTCCCGGCCCCGCGGCATCCTCACCGCCGGTGTGGAGGAGCCCAACGCCCTCGTGCGCATCCGCGGCGACTACGACGAGTCCATGCTGCCCGCCACCACCGTGGAGGTCAGCGACGGCCTGGACGTCACCCTGCTCACCGGGATCGGCGTGCTCGACCAGCGCAAGGACCCGGCCGAGTACGACACCATGAACGTCCACACCGACGTCGCCGTCGTCGGCGCCGGCCCCGCCGGCCTGGCCGCCGCGCGGGCGGCCGCCGCCACCGGCGCCCGCGTGATGCTCTTCGAGCAGGACTTCCTGCTCGGCGGGTCCCTGCTGGCCGACTCGGGCGAGACCGTCGACGGCGTGCCCGCCGCCGACTGGGTCGCGACCGTGCGCGCCGAGCTCGAGGCCGCCCCCGAGGTCACGGTGCTTCCCCGCACCGCGGTCTTCGGCAGCTACGACGGCAACTACCTCATGGCCCTGGAGAAGCGGGGCGAGCAGTTCGGCGGCACCCCCCGCCCGGGCGTCTCGCGCCAGCGGGTCTGGCGCGTCACCGCCGGCCGGGTGGTGCTGGCCACCGGGGCGAGCGAGCGGCCGATCGTCTTCGCCGACAACGACGTCCCCGGTGTCATGCTCGCCTCCGCGGTGCAGACCTACCTCGGGCGCTACGCCGTCCGGGCCGGCCGCGCCGCGGTCGTGTTCACCACCAACGACTCCGCCTACGCCACCGCCCACGCCCTGCGCGAGGCCGGCGCCGCGGTGACCGTGGTCGACGCCCGCGAGGCCTCCGAGCCCTCCGCGGCCCGCGACCGCGCCCTCGCGGCCGGGCTGGCGGTGCGCTCCGGGGCCGCCGTCGTCGGCATCGACGGCACCACCGCCGTCGAGGCCGCCTGGGTCGCCCCGGTCGACCCCGACGGCCGCCCCACCGCCGCGGCGGAGCGGGGCGCGGCCGACCTGGTCGCCGTCTCGGGCGGCTGGAGCCCGGTCGTGCACCTGCACAGCCAGCGCCAGGGCGCCCTGGTGTGGGACGACGCCCTCGCCGGCTTCCTGCCCGGGGAGCCCGTCCGCGGCCAGCACCTGGCCGGGGCGGTGACCGGGACCTACTGGACGGAAGGGTGTGTCGAGGAGGGCCGCCGGGCCGGCGCCGCAGCCGCCGCCGCGGCCGGGTTCGACGCCACCGACGGCGCCGAGGCCGCCGCCGCGGACGACGCCGGCATCACGCGCGCCGAGCGGCGCGCCCGCGCCGGCGCGACCCGGCAGCTGTGGATCGTCGAGGGCCGCGATGGCACCTACGACACCCACGTCGTCGACCCCGGCCGCGACCAGACCGCCGCCGACGTGCTCCGCGCGACCGGCGCCGGCATGCGCTCGGTCGAGCACGTCAAGCGCTACACCTCCATCGGCACCGGCCTGGACCAGGGCAAGATCGCCGGCGTCACCACGATCGGCATCCTCACCCGGGCGCTCGCGGACGGGACCGGCGAGCGGGTGTCGCCCGGGGACATCGGCACCACCACCTTCCGGGCCCCGTTCACCCCGGTGGCCTTCGCCGCCCTGGCCGGGCGCCACCGCGGGGACCTGTTCGACGCCGCCCGCACCACCCCGGCGCACCCGTGGCACGTCGCCCACGGCGCGCGGTTCGAGGACGTCGGGCAGTGGAAGCGGCCCTGGTACTACCCCCAGGACGGCGAGGACATGGACGCCGCCGTCGCCCGGGAGTGCCGCGCCGCCCGCGAGGGCGTGGCGTTCATGGACGCCACCACCCTGGGCAAGATCGAGATCCGCGGGGCCGACGCGGGGGAGTTCCTCAACCGCGTCTACACCAACGCCTTCAAGAAGCTCCCGGTGGGCAAGGGCCGCTACGGGGTCATGTGCACCCCCGACGGGATGGTCTTCGACGACGGCGTCACCCTCCGGCTGGCCGAGGACCGCTACTTCATGACCACCACCACCGGCGGGGCCGCCAAGGTCCTCGACTGGCTCGAGGAGTGGTCCCAGACCGAGTGGCCCAACCTGGACGTCACGTTCACCTCGGTGACCGAGCAGTGGGCCACCACCGCCGTCGTCGGCCCGCGCTCGCGAGAGGTGATCGCCCGGATCGCCCCGGACCTGGACGTGTCCAAGGAGGGCTTCGGCTTCATGGAGTTCCGCGAGACCGTCCTGGCCTCCGGGATCCCCGCCCGCATCTGCCGGATCACCTTCTCCGGCGAGCTGGCCTTCGAGGTCAACGTCGCCACCTGGTACGGGCTGAAGGTCTGGGAGGACATCGCCGCCGCCGGCGCCGACCTGGGCATCACGCCCTACGGCACCGAGACCATGCACGTGCTGCGCGCCGAGAAGGCCTACCCCATCGTCGGGCAGGACACCGACGGCACGGTCACCCCGCAGGACCTGGGGATGGACTGGATCGTGTCCAAGACCAAGGACTTCATCGGCAAGCGGTCCTATGCCCGGGCCTCGCACGCCGAGGGCGGGCGCAAGGAGCTGGTCGCCGTCCTCCCGGTCGACACCGCGCTGCGGCTGCCCGAGGGCACCCAGCTCGTCGAGCCCGACGCGCTGGGTGGCTACACCGGCGAGGGCCTGCCCGAGCGGCCGATCCCGATGCTCGGGCACGTCACCTCCAGCTACCACAGCCAGGCGCTGGGCCGCACGTTCGGCCTGGCCCTGGTCAAGGACGGGCGGGCCCGGGTGGGGGAGACCGTGCTGGCCTCCTTCGGCGGGCACTTCGCCGAGGTCCGGATCGACGAACCGGTGCTCTACGACAAGGAAGGAGCCAGGCGAGATGGCTGACGTGCTCACGCTGGCAAGCGACCCCACCACCCGCCGCGCCCAGGTGCTGGCCCACCGGCGCAGCCCGGCCCACCACCTCCACGAGGAGATGACGGCCGGCTCCGGCGACGCCGTCGCGCTGCGCGAGGTCCCGTTCCTCACCCAGGTCGCCCTGCGCGCCGAGCCGGGCACCCCCGGCGGCGACGCGGTCGAGGCCGCGCTCGGCGCGGCCCTGCCCCGCCGGGTCGGCGAGGTGACCGCGGGCGCCGGCGGGCTGGCCGTGCTGTGGCTGGCCCCCGACGAGTTCCTCGCCGTCGCGCCCGACGAGGCCGAGTCCGGCGTGCTCACCACCGAGTACGCCGGCCGGCTCGCCGCGGCGCTGGGCGAGCGGCCCGGGCAGGTGGTCGACCTCTCCGCCAACCGGACCACGCTGGAGCTGTCCGGCCCCGCCGCCCGCTCGGTGCTCGACAAGGGCTGCCGGCTCGACCTGCACCCGCGGGTCTTCCCGGTCGGCGCCGCCGTCGCCACGCAGCTGGGCGCCACCCCGGTGATCCTGTGGCGCACGGCCGAGCAGACCTGGCGCGTGCTCGTGCGTGCCTCCTTCGCCACCCACACGGTGCGCTGGCTGCTGGACGGGATGCGGGAGTACGCCTGATGGCCCTCTCCGCCCTGGACCTGTTCTCGGTCGGGATCGGTCCGTCCTCCTCACACACCGTCGGCCCGATGCGTGCCGCGCAACGGTTCGCCGCCGGGCTGGCGGCGGACGGGCTGCTCGAGCGCACCGCCCGGGTGCGGGCCCAGCTGTTCGGTTCGCTCGGCGCGACCGGGCACGGGCACGGGTCCGACCGGGCGGTGCTGCTCGGGCTGGAGGGCGAGGTTCCCGAGACGGTCGACACCGACCATGCGGTGGCCCGCGTCGCCGCGCTCAAGCAGGACCTGAGCCTGCGCCTGGGCGGCACCCACCGCATCGCCTTCGACCCCGACGAGGACCTGGTCCTGCACCGCCGCAAGGCGCTGCCGGCCCACCCCAACGGGATGACGTTCGAGGCGTTCGACGACGGCGGGGCGCTGGTGCGCGAGCGCACCTACTACTCGGTGGGCGGCGGCTTCGTCGTCGACGACGAGGCCGCCGGGGCGGACCGGATCGTGGAGGACGCCACCGCCCTGCCCTACCCGTTCCGCACCGGCGCGGAGCTGCTGCAGCGGTGCCGGGAGTCGGGCATGTCCATCGCCGGGGTCATGCTGGCCAACGAGCTGAGCTGGCGCACCGAGGAGGAGCTGCGCGCGGAGCTGCTGGCCATCTGGGACGTCATGCAGCAGTGCGTCGAGAACGGGTGCACCCGCACCGAGCAGACGCTGCCGGGCGGGCTGAAGGTGCGGCGGCGGGCCCCGCGGCTGCGCGAGCGGCTGCGGGCCCAGGAGGCCGAGGCCAGGAAGGACGGCGGGGTGATGACCGACCCGTTGTGGGCCATGGAGTGGGTCAACCTCTACGCCCTGGCGGTCAACGAGGAGAACGCCTCGGGCGGGCGGATCGTCACCGCGCCCACCAACGGGGCGGCCGGGATCATCCCCGCGGTGCTGCACTACTACACCCGGTTTGTCGACGGGGCCGACGACGACGGCGTGGTCGAGTTCCTGCTCACCGCCGCCGCGATCGGCATCCTCTTCAAGATCAACGCCTCGATCTCCGGGGCGGAGGTCGGCTGCCAGGGGGAGGTGGGCTCGGCCTGCTCCATGGCCGCCGCCGGCATGTGCGCCGTCCTCGGCGGCACCCCGGAGGAGGTCGAGGACGCCGCCGAGATCGGCATCGAGCACAACCTCGGGCTGACCTGCGACCCGGTCGGCGGGCTGGTGCAGATCCCGTGCATCGAGCGCAACGCGATCGCCTCGGTCAAGGCCATCAACGCCGCCCGGCTCGCCCGGCAGGGGGACGGCTCCCACAAGGTCAGCCTCGACCAGGCGATCAAGACCATGCGCCAGACCGGCGCGGACATGAAGATCAAGTACAAGGAGACCTCCCGTGGCGGCCTCGCTGTCAACGTCATCGAGTGCTGAGGCGGCGGCCGCGACGGGCGACGTCGTGGTCACCACCGCGGCGCCCGGCCCCGCGCGGACGGCGGGGGCCGGGGTGCCGGTCGGACCGGGCTACGTGCTCACCCTGGACTGCCCCGAGCGGCCCAACCTCGTCCACGCCCTGACCGGGTTCCTCATGCGCCACCACGGCGACATTCTCGAGCTCAAGCAGTTCGACGACTTCCGGGCCGGGCACTTCTTCCTCCGGGTGCACTTCGTCGTCGGCCAGGCGCACCCCGACCCGGGCGTGGACGGGCTGCGCACGGCCTTCGCCGGCCTGGCCACCGAGCTGGGCGCCCGGTTCACCATCCGGGAGGCGGGGGCCAGGACCCGGGTGCTGGTCATGGTGTCCCGGTTCGCGCACGCCCTCAACGACCTGCTCTTCCGCACCCGCACCGGCGACCTGCCGGCCGAGATCGTCGCCGTGGTGTCCAACCACCCCGACCACCGCGACCTCGTGGAGTGGCACGGCATCCCGTACTTCCACGTCCCGGTGACCGCGGCGACGAAGCCCGAGGCCGAGGCGCGCCTGCTGGAGCTGGTCGACGCCCTCGACGTCGAGCTCGTCGTCCTCGCCCGCTACATGCAGATCCTCAGCGACGACCTCGCGACGCGGCTGACCGGGCGGGCGATCAACATCCACCACTCGTTCCTGCCCAGCTTCAAGGGCGCCCAGCCCTACCACCAGGCCTACGAGCGCGGGGTCAAGACGGTCGGCGCCACCGCGCACTACGTCTCCTCCGACCTGGACGAGGGGCCGATCATCTCCCAGCAGGTCCAGGACGTCGACCACGCCTTCGGCCCCGAGGAGCTGGTCGCCGCCGGCCGGGACACCGAGTGCAAGGCCCTGTCCAACGCCGTGCGGTGGCACTGCGAGGGACGGGTCTTCCTGCACGGCAACCGGACCGTGGTGCTGCGCTGAGCCGCTGACCGCTCCGTGACCTCGGGCTGAGCGCACCCGCCTGGCGCGCCATGATGGGGCATCATGACTGCCCGTCCCACCACGCCGCGCGACGGCGACGGCCCGATGTTCCCCTTCCGCACCGTGGTGCTCGGCGCCCTGCTGCCCTCGCTGGTCTTCGAGATCGGCGTGGGAGCGATGCTTCCGATCATCGCCCCGACGGCGGTCGGCCTGGGCTCCAGCCTCGCCGTCGCCGGGGCGGTGGCCGCCATGCTGCCGGTGGGGCAGATCGCCGCCGACCTGCCCGCCGGGGCGCTCGCCGCCCGGGTGGGCGACCGGCGGGCGATGATCCTCGCCGGCGTCGTCGCGTCCCTGGCGTTCGCCGGGGCGGCGGCGTCGTCGAGCCTGCTGCTGCTTGCCGTCGCCGTGCTGGCCACCGGCGCGGCATCGGCGGTGTTCAACCTCGCCCGGCAGTCCTACCTCACCGAGATCACCCCGCCGCTGCGCCGAGCCCGGGTGCTGTCCACCCTGGCCGGGGTGCACCGCATCGGGCAGTTCCTCGGCCCGTTCGTCGGCGCCGCGGTGATCCACGGCGGCGACCTGCACCACGCCTACCTCCTCGGCGCGGTCACCGCCGTCGCCGCGACCGTCACGGTGCTCTTCGCCCGGGACGAGACCGAGCGGATCGGGGTGCCGGTCTCGGGCACCCTCCGCGAGCGCGCGGCCGCCGCGCGCGAGGCCCGCCGTGCGCACACCGCGCCGACGATGGGGCAGGTGCTGCGCGAGCACCGGGACGTGCTGCAGACCCTGGGGGTGGCCGTGCTGCTCGTGGGCGCCGTGCGCGGTGCCCGGCAGACCGTGCTGCCGCTGTGGACCGAGCACCTGGGCTTCGACCCCAGCACCACCTCGCTGATCTTCGGGCTCGCCGGCGCCGTCGACATGCTGCTGTTCTACCCGGCCGGGAAGGTCATGGACCGCCGGGGCCGGCTCTGGATCGGCATCCCGTCGATGATCGTCATGGCCGTGTCCATGGTCCTGCTGCCCTTCACCACGACCCTGACCGCCGTCGCGGTGGTGGCCGGGCTCATGGGCCTGGGCAATGGCATGGGCTCGGGGATCCTCATGACCCTGGGCTCCGACGTCGCCCCGGCGCACGCCCGCGCGAAGTTCCTCGGGCTGTGGCGGGTGCTGCAGGACGGCGGCATGGCGCTGGGACCCTTGGTCGTCTCGGCCGGCGCCGCCCTCGGCTCGCTCGCCGCCGGCATCTGGGTGACCGGCGCCCTCGGCTTCGGCGCCGCCGGTGCCCTGGGCCGGTGGGTGCCGCGGTGGTCGGTGCACGCCAACCGCACCACCCGGCGCCGGGCCGGGATCCACGCCTGAGACCGACGGGGCTCGCCGACACCCCGGTCCGGCACGTCGGGACTGGCCCCCAGGGGAAACGAAGGCAGTCTTCGCAACTTCTCGGCACGGTGCGCCCCAGGGGCCCCGCAGTGAAACTCTCCGGCGTAGGGGCATCGAGCCTCACCCAGGGTGATCACCGCTGAAGCCGCCGTAAGCCGATGATCTGAGCCGTCGGCACCCGCCGTCCCTGCCTCCACGGCCGACGGCGCCTCACCCTTGCGTCACCCAGACACGACCCTGATCCACCCCGCAGGATCATCCGCCGATCATCTGTCTGTTCTGGACGGTATGGGACCTCCGGCCCGGTTTTCTGGCCCGCAGCGTACAGATTTCGCTGCACCAGTCATCCGGCGCACGCGACGCGTGAGAGGACCCCTATGTCTCGTCCAGCCCAGTCCCGTCGTCCGAGTCTCCTGGCCCCGCTCGCACGGCGAACGGCGGTGGCGGTCGCAGCGGTGGTGGCCATGGTGGCGACCGCCGCGGTCGGTGCCGTGCCCGCCACGGCGGTCCCCGTCGCCGACGTGCCACCGAACGCGGCCGACTGGGCGACCACCCCGTATTCGCCGCTCCCGCCGGCCGAGGTGGCCGTGGACAACGAGCTGGATCTGTCCTTTGACGGCGTCGACGGCGGACTACGTACGGGTGCGGACGTCGGGACCGGGTTCACCATGGTCCAGCCCTCGAGCGCCGATCCGACGTACTACCTCCCGGAGAACCTCGAGGTCGCGGACGGCCGGCTCACGGTGACGGCGACCAAGGGGATCGCCTACACCAAGCCCGGAGGCAACTCCTCGGGACTGGTGAACCAGCAGGAGAACACCCTGGGCGTCGGGGTCGACACCACCGACACCAACCTGCGCTTCACGACCACGCTGACCAGCCCCGCCGCGGCGACCAGCTCCGCCCAGGCGGGGCTGTGGTTCGGGCCCGACGACGACAACTACGTCAAGCTCGCACTGGTCGCCTCCAGCACGACCAGCCGGCAGATCCAGCTCGCCCGAGAGATCGGCGGCGTCATGGCCACGGGCAGCGCGACCGCGCCGACCGCGGACCAGGTCATGGTCGACACCACGCAGGCGGCGCTGGGGACGCAGCCGATCACCCTCACGCTCGACATCAACACGCTCGCCGGCACCATGACCGGCCACTTCCGCGTCGGTGACGGCGCCGAGCAGACCGTCGGCACGCTCGAGCTCCCCGCGACGTTCCACAACGGCAGCCTGCTCAAGGCGACGATGCCCGACGTCACCTCGTTCGGCGGCCTGTTCGCGACGAAGCGCAACATGGCTGAGTCGGCCGCGCTGGCGTACTCCTTCGACAGCTTCTCGCTGACCGAGACCGACTCCGAGCCGCCGGCGGCGCCGACGGGGCTGACGGCGACCGGTTCGCAGGGGCAGGTCGAGCTGGCCTGGGACGCCTCGGACGTCTCCTCCGACGTCACCGGCTACCGCGTCTATCGCGGCGCCTCGGCCCCCGTCGCGACGACCGGCAACGGGATCGGCGGCTCCGCCCTGCTCACCACGCCGAAGCTGACCGACACCGGTGTCTTCATCGGCAGCAGCTACCACTACGCCGTGGTCGCGGTCGACGCCGCAGGCAACATCTCCGCGCCCGCGGAGATCGACGCGACCGTGCCCGCCGTCGACGGCGAGGAGATCACGAAGGTCAACTTCCAGACGGCCGCCGCTCCCGTCCCGGCGGGCTACACCGCGGACACCGGCCTGCCCTACGACGCCGCCCGCGGCGCCGGATGGACCAATGCCACCTCGGGTGCCCCGCTCGACGTCTCGCAACTGACGCGGCTGCGGTCCGGTGCCGGCGTCACGACGGACCCCAGGCTGGCGACCATCGCGCACATGCAGCACACGAGCATGACGGCGGCCGGCGCCTGGCGCTACGACCTCCCGAACGGCACGTACACCGTGGTCGTCGCCGTCGGTGACACCGGCTCCGCCGGCGGCGGGGGGTACGACAGCACCCACGTGATCCGGGCCGAGGGCACGCCGATCGTCGACCGCTTCGTGCCCTCCTCCGCCCGTGAGTACGACGAGGCCGTCGGCACGGTGGAGGTCACCGACGGGTCGCTCACCATCGACCCCGTGGGCGGCAGCAACACCAAGATCGCCTACGTCGAGATCTACGGCCAGGGCGAGGAGACGCCGGCGGCGCCCGCCGCCCCGACCGGGCTGATGGGCACGGCCGCCGACGGCGGCGTCGTCCTCGACTGGAGCGCCTCCGAAGGCGCGACCGGCTACGACGTCTTCCGCGCCACCGAGCCGACCGTCCCGACCGACGGCGCGCCGCTCAACCCCGCGCCGATCACCGACACCGCCTTCGTCGACCAGAGCGTCGAGCCGGGTCAGACGTACTACTACGCCGTGGTTGCCCGGGGCGAGGGCGGCGCGTCCGCGCCCTCCGCCGTTGTCGAGGTCGTCGTGGACGACGCGTCGGTGCCGCCGGCCGCCCCCGCGGACCTCACCGCCGACGCGACGGACGACGGGGTCCAACTGACCTGGACCGTCGTCGAGGGGGCCGCCGGCTACGCCGTGTACCGATCGACCTCCCCCACGGTGGAGACCGAGGGAGAGCCGCTCAACGGCACGCCGGTCGTCGGCACCAACTACCTCGATACCGCCGTACAGGCCGGCGGGACCTACTACTACGCCGTCATCGCCCTCGGCGAGGACGGCACCCGGTCGGAGCCGTCGACGACCGTGGAGATCACCCTCACCGAGGAGCCGACGGGGCCGGGCGTCCCGACCGGGCTCGACGCCCAGCTCGTCGGCGACACGGCGCAGCTGACCTGGAACCCCGTCGCGGGAGCCACCGGCTACCACGTCTACCGCTCCACCACCGAGCCGGTCGCGGTCGACGGCGAACCGCTCAACGGCGCCGCGCCGCTGACCGCGGCCGCCTACACCGACCTCACCATCGCGGCTGGCACCACCTACTTCTACGTGGTGGTCGCCCTCGACGGCGACGGGGTTTCCTCCGCACCGTCCAACCCGGCACGCGTGGTCGTGCCCGACCAGATCGACGCCTGCGCGCCGGGGCAGTGGTCGGCGGCGTACTTCGAGGGCACCGAGCTGGCGGGTGCGCCGGCGGGTCGGGAGTGCGTGGACGCGATCGACGTGGACTGGGGGAGCGAGGGCCCGGCGGGTGTCGGGTCGG
>NZ_VUKF01000053.1 GCF_009193185.1 Georgenia thermotolerans
CAGCCCGGCACCGGCGCCCGCCCCGACGCCGGCCCCGGCACCCGCCCCGGCCCCGGCCCCCGCACCCGCGCCCGCCCCGAAGCCGACCCCGGCGCCGGCTCCGGCCCCGCCGGTCAAGGCCGGCGCGGCGCAGACGGCGATCGCCTGGGCCCGCACCCAGATCGGAAAGCCGTACGGGTGGGGCGCGACCGGACCGGACGCCTACGACTGCTCGGGCCTGACCATGCGCGCCTACCAGCAGGCGGGCATCTCGCTGCCGCGCACCAGCCGTGCGCAGTACAACGTCGGCACGCGGATCCCGCTGAGCCAGGTCCAGGCCGGCGACCTGGTCTTCTGGTCCAACAACGGCGGCGCCGGCGGCATCTACCACGTCGCCATCTACAGCGGCGGCGGCATGCGCGTGCAGGCGCCGTACTCCGGGGCGGCCGTGCAGGAGGTGCCGATGTTCTACACGAACATCATGCCGTTCGCGGTCCGGCTCTGACCGGCCCGGGAACGCCCCGGCGGCGTCGCCCGCCGCGACCGACAGAAAAAGGCCCCGTCCACGTTCCTCCCGCAGCCGGGAGGACGGGGACGGGGCCTTTTTGCTTCTCTCAGGACCGGGGACCGCGGCGGCCCCGCCCGGAAAACCTCTGGCGCGGCGGTGGCTCAGGCCCCGGCCGCGGCGTGCCCGTTGTTGTAGTAGCCGGACTTCTCGGCCCGCTCGATGGACCGGCGGATCTCCGCCTCGGCCTCCTCGCGGCCGACCCAGTGCGCGCCCTCGACGGACTTGCCCGGCTCGAGGTCCTTGTAGACCTCGAAGAAGTGCTGGATCTCCAGGCGGTGGAACTCGCTGACGTCGTCGATCTCGGTGCGCCACGAGGCACGCTGGTCGGCGGCGGGCACGCACAGCACCTTGTCGTCGCCGCCGGCCTCGTCGCGCATGCGGAACATCCCCAGCGCCCGGCAGCGGATGAGGCAGCCGGGGAAGGTCGGCTCCTCGAGGAGCACGAGCGCGTCCAGGGGGTCGCCGTCCTCGCCGAGGGTGCCCTCGATGAAGCCGTAGTCGTCGGGGTACCGCGTGGAGGTGAACAGCATCCGGTCGAGCCGGATGCGGCCGGTCTCGTGGTCCACCTCGTACTTGTTGCGGTTCCCCTTCGGGATCTCGATCGTGACGTCGAACTCCACGGCTTCCCTTCTTCCGCCCCGCGCGGCGGGTCACGCCCGCGGGGCCGCTGTGACGTGCGCCCGGCCGGCCTGGCCCGGCGCTCCTGGGCACTAGTGTGTCGCACGACGGGGTGATCGTGCTGGCACGACGCCGAGAACGGGACAGGAGGTCGGGTGGCACGTCGAACCCTCGTCGCCACGCTGGCCGCCGTCGTGATGCTCGCCGGCTACGGCGTGGCCGACGCCGCGGACGTCGTCCCCGGGCCCCTGACGACGCGCCCGGCCCCCGCCGACCCCGCGCCCTACCCCCGGGTCGCGCTGCCGTCCGGCGCGCCGGCCGAGACCCCACCGGGGCCGGACGCCGACGCCCCCGTGCCCTCCGCCGCCGCGCTGGAGTCCCTCGCCGCCGACCTGCGTGCGACGCCCGGCCTCGGCGGCCTCGGCCTCGTCGTCGCCGACGCCGTCACCGGGGAGGTGCTCGTCGACGACGGCGGCGACGTCGCCCGCATCCCCGCCTCCTCCCTGAAGATCCTCACCGCCGCGGCCGCGCTGGACGCGCTCGGCACCACCCGCACCCTCGAGACCCGCACCGTGCTCGACGGCGACACGGTCGTCCTCGTCGGCGGCGGCGACGTGCTGCTGGCCGCCGGCGACGGCGACCCGCACGCCGTCGTGGGCCACGCCGGACTGGCCGACCTCGCCCGCCAGACCGCCGAGCGGCTCACCGCGCAGGGCGTGCGCCGCGTCGCCGTCGGCCTGGACGACACCCTCTTCAGCGGGCCGCCGCACGCCCCGGGCGTCTCCGGCATCGACCTCGACTACGTCATGCCGATCCAGCCCCTCGCCGTCGACACGGGCCGGACGAGGGCCGGCTACTCCACCGACCCCGCCATGGACGCCGCCACCGCCTTCGCCGCCGCGCTGGCCGACGCCGGCGTGAGCGTCACCGGGGAGGTGCGCCGCACCCGCGCCCCCGCGGGGGCCGGGCCGCTGGCCGCCGTGGCCTCGGCGCCGAGCGGGCAGGTGGTCCGGCAGATGCTCAAGACCTCCGACAACACCCTCGCCGAGGTGCTGGGCCGCCTGGTCGCCGTCGAGCGGGGCGCCGCGCCCGACTTCGAGGGCGCCACGAGCGCCGTCCTCGCCCAGCTCGGCGAGCTGGGGGTGAACACCACCGGCGTCAGCCTCACCGACGCCTCCGGGCTCGGCGCCGCCAACCGCGTCACCGCCACCGCCCTGGTGGACACGCTGCTGACCGCGCTGGACCCCGCGCGCACCGAGCTGCACGCCCTGGTGCCCTCGCTGCCCGTGGCGCACCTGGACGGCACCCTCGACGACCGCCTGCCCGGGGAGGCCGCCGGGCGGGTGCGCGCCAAGACCGGCACCCTGCTGGCGGCCAGCAGCCTCAGCGGCACGGTGGTCACCGCCGACGGCCGCCTGCTCGTCTTCTCCGTCCTCGCCGACGGGCTGACCGAGGGCGGGACGCTGCAAGGCCGGCAGGCGATCGACGCGTGGGCCGAGCGGCTCGCGGCGTGCGGGTGCCGCTGAGCGGCTTGCGGCGTGCGGGTGCCGCTGAGCGGTTACGTTAGGTTCATGAGCAGCGCCGTCGACTGGCAGGTGGCCGTGCGCCGCGCCGGGACCCTCGCCCGGCCCGGCCCGAGCGGCACGCGCGCCGAGCTGCGCGGCCTCATCCAGGTGCTGCGCGACGCCGCCGCCGAGGCCCCCCGGCACGTCGCCCAGATCACCGGCCTGCACGACGCCGCCGCCCGGGCCGGCGCCCTGCCCGTCTACGTCGTCGACCGGCCCCGCTGGGCCGAGGCCAACGTGGCGATGTTCGCCCGGCTGACCGACGGGCTGCTGCCCACCTCCAAGCTGCCCGGCTCGGCCCGCATGGCGGGGGAGGAGATGGGCCTCATGCTCGCCCTCCTCGCCGGGAAGGTGCTGGGCCAGTTCGACCCGTTCACCGGCGACGGCGCGACGCCGGGCCGGCTGCTGCTCGTCGCCCCCAACGTGCTCAAGATCGAGCGCGAGCTCGACCTGGACGCCATGGACTTCCGGCTGTGGGTGTGCCTGCACGAGCAGACCCACGCGGTCCAGTTCGCCGCCGCGCCCTGGCTCGCCGACCACCTCGCTGACCGCATGCGCGCCCTCGTCGAGGGCATCTCGGACACCACCGACGGCAGCGAGCGGCTCGCCCGGGCGGTCGGCGCCGTCGTGGACACCCTGCGCTCGGTGCTCGCCGGCAGCGGCGACGCCCCCACGCACGACGTCGGCGGCCCGCTGGTCGAGGCCTTCCTCACCGAGCCCGAACGGGCCGCGATGGCCGAGGTCGTCGCCGTCATGAGCCTGCTCGAGGGCCACGCCGACGTCGTCATGGACGCCGTCGGCCCCGCCCGGCTGCCCTCCGTGCGCCGCATCCGGGCCGCCTTCGAGAAGCGCCGGGACGGGACCTCCCTGCCCGACGTCGCGCTGCGCCGGCTGCTGGGCATGGACGCCAAGATCGCCCAGTACCGCAACGGGGCGTCGTTCGTGCGCACCGTCATCAACCGGGTGGGCCACCGCGGCCTCAACGCCGTGTGGAGCGGGCCCGAGCACCTGCCCACGGCGGCCGAGATCGCCGAGCCTGAGGCCTGGGTGCGCCGGGTCCACGGCTGACGCCGGAGCCCGGCCCGGAGCCTGGCCCGCCGGCGCCGCGCGGCCCCGCGGCCGCCCCGGCCGGGCGCCGGTCTACGCTCGGCCCCATGTCCGCCCCGCACCCCGCCGTCGCCGCGGCCCGGTCGGCGGTGCGGGAGAACCTCGCGGACCTGCCCCCCGGCGCCCGGGTGCTCGTCGCCTGCTCGGGCGGGGCGGACTCCCTCGCGCTCGCGGCCGCCACCGCCTTCGTGGCCCCGCGGGCCGGCTGGCTCGCCGCCGCCGTCGTCGTCGACCACGGCCTCCAGCCCGGCTCGGCCGACGTCGCCCGCCAGGCCGCCGCGCACTGCCGGACGCTCGGGCTCGAGGCCACCGTGCGCGCCGTCGAGGTGCCCGGGGGCAGCGGCGGGCGCGGCGCTGGCGGGCCCGAGGCGGCCGCCCGCACGGCCCGCTACGCCGCCCTAGAGACCACAGCCGAGGACACCGGCGCCGCCGCCGTCCTGCTCGGCCACACCCTGGACGACCAGGCCGAGACCGTGCTGCTGGGCCTGGCCCGCGGCTCCGGGGCCCGGTCCCTGGCCGGCATGGCCCCGGCCCGGGGGCCGTGGCGCCGCCCGTTCCTCTCCCTGCGCCGCGCCCAGACCGAGGCGGTGTGCCACGCGCTGGGCCTGGACTTCGTCCTCGACCCGGGCAACGCCGGCGCCGGGCCCTGGCGCGCCGCCGACGGCACTGCCCTGCGCCGGGCCGCGGTGCGCGAGCGGGTCCTGCCCGCCCTCGCCGACGCCCTCGGCCCCGGCGTCGTCCCCGCGCTGGGGCGCACCGCCGTCCACCTGCGCCGCGACGCCGACCTCCTCGACGACCTCGCCGCCGACCTGCTCGCCCGCGCCCTGGCCGACGACGCCGCCGTCGTCCTCGACGTCGCGGTGCTCGCCGCCGCGCACCCGGCGCTGCGCACCCGCGCCCTGCACGCCGCGGCCCTGCGGGCCGGCGCCGCCCCCGGCGCGCTGGCGGCGGTCCACGTGGACGCCCTCGACGCCCTCGTCGCGGCCTACCGCGGACAGGGCCCGGTGCAGCTGCCCGGCGGCGTGGTCGCCCACCGGGCGTGTGGCAGGCTGTCTCTGGGCCCCGCCGGGGGCGCCGCGACAGCCGACGAGACGCAGTGAAGGAGCGGACGTGGACGCGCAGGACATGGGCAGCGACCTCGAGAAGGTGCTCCTGACCCAGGAGCAGATCGAGGACCGGCTGGCGGCGATGGCGGCCGAGATCGACGCCGACTACGCCGGCAAGGACCTGCTCCTCGTCGGGGTGCTGCGCGGGGCCGTCATGGTCATGGCCGACCTGTCCCGCCGCCTCCACCTGCCCGTGCAGATGGACTGGATGGCGGTGTCCTCCTACGGCTCGGGCACGAAGTCCTCCGGCGTCGTGCGCATCCTCAAGGACCTCGACACCGACCTGCACGGCCGGCACGTCCTGATCGTCGAGGACATCATCGACTCCGGGCTGACCCTGTCCTGGCTGCTGTCGAACCTGCGCTCGCGCGGGCCGGCCTCGGTGGAGATCGCCGCGCTGCTGCGCAAGCCCGAGGCCGCCAAGGTGCCCGTCGACGTCCGCTACGTCGGCTTCGACATCCCCACCGAGTTCGTCGTCGGCTACGGCCTGGACTACGCCGAGCGCTACCGCAACCTGCCCTTCGTCGGCACCCTCGCCCCGCACGTCTACGGCGGCTGAGCGACCAGGCGCCGCGGGCGGCGGCCCGGACCCCCAAACCGCCGGCCTCCGGCCGGATCCCGGGGACCGGCCGGGGGAACACCGGGGCCTCCGCGGCCGTTCTTGCAGGAAGCAAGCCCTGCGCGAACATTCCGGCGGCGCCCGGCGTCCGGCCGGGTTTGTCAGATACCGTCGGGCGATGACCGTGCGACCAGGAGGGACCGGGCGAGCAGCCCACACTCGATGAACGCCAAGAACCTGCTGCGAGGCCCACTCATCTGGATCCTCCTGATGATCCTGCTCGTCTCCATGGGGTACTCCCTGCTCGGGCAGGGCGGCACCCAGCGCATCGACACCTCCCAGGGTCTGGAGCTGCTGCACGGCAGCACCGTCCAGCAGGTGGAGATCACCGAGGGCACCCAGCGCGTGCGCATGACCCTGTCGGAGCCGTACAAGGCCCCCGACGGCAACGGCAGCACCGTGGACAAGGGCAAGTCCGTCGAGTTCTTCTACGTCTCCCCGCAGGGACCGCAGGTCGTCCAGGCGGTCGAGGACGCGGCCCCGCCGCAGGGCTACAACTCGGTGGTCCCGCAGCAGTCCTGGCTCAGCTCGCTGCTGCTGTTCGTGCTGCCGATGATCATCATCTTCGGCGTGTTCTGGTGGCTGCTGTCCCGCTCCGGCGGCGCCGCCGGCGGGATGATGAAGTTCGGCAAGTCCAAGGCCAAGATGGTCAGCAAGGAGACCCCGCAGGTCACCTTCGCCGACGTCGCCGGCGAGGACGAGGCCGTCGAGGAGCTCCAGGAGATCAAGGAGTTCCTCGCCGAGCCCGAGAAGTTCCAGGCCGTGGGCGCGAAGATCCCCAAGGGCGTGCTGCTCTACGGCCCGCCCGGCACCGGCAAGACCCTCATCGCCCGCGCCGTCGCCGGCGAGGCCGGGGTGCCGTTCTTCTCCATCTCGGGCTCGGAGTTCGTCGAGATGTTCGTCGGCGTCGGCGCCTCCCGGGTGCGCGACCTGTTCGAGCAGGCCAAGTCCAACGCCCCGGCGATCATCTTCGTCGACGAGATCGACGCCGTCGGCCGCCACCGCGGCGCCGGCCTCGGCGGCGGGCACGACGAGCGCGAGCAGACCCTCAACCAGCTGCTCGTCGAGATGGACGGCTTCGACGTCAAGACCAACGTCATCCTCATCGCGGCGACCAACCGCCCCGACGTGCTCGACCCGGCCCTGCTGCGCCCGGGCCGCTTCGACCGGCAGGTCGCCGTCGAGGCCCCGGACCTGCACGGGCGCGCCGCCATCCTCCAGGTGCACGCCAAGGGCAAGCCGATGGCGCCCGGGGTGGACCTGGGCATGGTCGCCAAGCGCACGCCCGGCTTCACCGGCGCGGACCTGGCCAACGTCCTCAACGAGGCCGCCCTGCTCACCGCCCGCTCCGGCGCCCAGCTCATCGACGACCGCGCCCTGGACGAGGCCATCGACCGCGTGATCGCCGGCCCGCAGAAGCGCACCCGGGTGATGAACGAGAAGGAGCAGAAGGTCACCGCCTACCACGAGGGCGGCCACGCCCTGGCGGCGGCGGCGCTGCGCTACACCGACCCGGTGACCAAGGTGACGATCCTGCCGCGCGGGCGGGCGCTGGGCTACACGATGGTCATGCCCACCGAGGACAAGTACTCCACCTCCCGCAACGAGCTGCTCGACCAGCTCGCCTACGCCATGGGCGGCCGGGTGGCCGAGGAGATCGTCTTCCACGACCCCACCACCGGCGCGTCCAACGACATCGAGAAGGCCACCGCCATCGCCCGCAAGATGGTCGTCGAGTACGGCATGAGCGACCGGGTCGGCGCCATCAAGCTCGGCACCACCCAGGGCGAGCCCTTCCTCGGCCGGGACTACGGCCACCAGCGCGACTACTCCGAGGACGTCGCCCGGATCGTCGACGAGGAGGTGCGCCGGCTCATCGAGGCCGCGCACGACGAGGCCTGGGAGATCCTCACCCAGTACCGCCACGTCCTCGACGACCTCGTGCTCAAGCTCCTCGAGAAGGAGACGCTCAACGAGGCCGAGCTCGCCGAGATCTTCGCCCCCGTGATCAAGCGGCCGGCGCGGCCCATCTGGCTCTCCTCCGACGAGCGCCAGGTCAGCGACATCCCGCCGGTGCTCACCCCGGCCGAGCGGGCCCGCGGGGAGCACATGCTCCCGCAGGACCAGTCCGCCGCGGCGGGGGAGACCCCGCTCGACGGCGTGGGCCAGGTGCCCGAGGGCGGCCGGGTCGGCGGCGCCGCCGAGGGCCTGTGAGCGTGCCGGGCCCCGGCACGGGCATCGCCGGCTCCGCCGAGACCCCCGCCGACGACGTCAGCGTCAGCGACGCCGCCCCCATCGCCGACGGCGGGCGCGCGGTGCGACCCTACGACGCCGACGGCGTGCGCCGGGCGGTGCGCGACCTGCTCACCGCGGTGGGGGAGGACCCGGACCGCGACGGGCTGCTCGGCACCCCCGACCGGGTGGCGCGCGCCCTGCAGGAGATGTTCGCCGGGCTGGGCGAGGACCCCGCCGACCACCTCGACGCGGTGTTCGACATCGGGCACGAGGAGATGGTCATCGTGCGCGACATCCCGCTGTACTCCATGTGCGAGCACCACCTGCTGCCCTTCCACGGCGTCGCGCACGTCGGCTACATCCCGGCCCCCGACGGGCGGGTCACCGGGCTGAGCAAGCTCGCCCGGCTCGTCGAGGGCTACGCCCGCCGCCCCCAGGTGCAGGAGCGCCTGACCTCCCAGGTGGCCGACGCCATGGTGCGCCGGCTGGCCCCGCGCGGCGTCCTCGTCGTCGTCGAGGCCGAGCACCTGTGCATGTCGATGCGCGGGGTGCGCAAGCCCGGCTCCCGCACCCTGACCTCCGCGGTGCGCGGGCAGATGCGCAACACCGCCACGCGCGCGGAGGCCATGAGCCTGCTGCTGGGCCACCGCGGCTGACGGCGGCGCCCTGGTCGGCGCCGTCGCGGCCGACGGCGGTGCCCGCGCCGGCGGTGCCCCGCTGACGGCGCCGCCGGCACCCGGCGCTAACCTGGCCGGGTGAGCACTCCAGGAACGTCCGCCGCGCCGAGCCCGCTGCCCGAGGCCCTGCGCGCCCCCGGGCGCACGCTGGTCATGGGCATCGTCAACGTCACGCCCGACTCCTTCTCCGACGGCGGGCAGTGGTACGACACCGACGTCGCCATCGCCCACGCCCGCCACCTGCTGACCCAGGGCGCCGACATCATCGACGTCGGCGGGGAGTCCACCCGCCCCGGCGCGGCCCCCGTCACGCCGGGCGAGGAGGCCGCCCGCGTGCTGCCCGTCGTCGAGGCGCTCGCCGGGGAGGGCGCCGTCGTCAGCGTCGACACCGTCAACGCGGCCACCGCCGAGGCCGTGGTGGCCGCCGGCGCCCAGATCGTCAACGACGTCTCCGGCGGGCTGGCCGACGCCACGATGGCCGAGGCCGTGGCTCGCGCCGGCGCCGTGTACGTCATCCAGCACTGGCGCGGCACCCCCGAGACGATGAACTCCCTGGCCGTGTACGACGACGTCGTCGCCGAGGTGTGCGGCGAGCTGCGCGAGCGGGTGGACCAGGCCCGGGCCGCCGGCGTGCAGGACCACCAGATCGTGCTCGACCCCGGCCTCGGCTTCGCCAAGAACGCCGACCACAACTGGACGCTGCTGGCCCACCTCGACGCCGTCGCCGGACTCGGCTACCCCGTGCTGGTCGGCGCCTCGCGCAAGCGGTTCCTCTCCGGGGTCGTGCCCCCCGCGCTCGCCGCCGAGCCGCTCGCCCGCGACCACGCCACCACTGCCGTCAGCGCCCTGGCCGCCCAGGCGGGCGCGTGGGCGGTGCGGGTGCACGAGGTCGCGGCGACCGCTGACGCCGTGCGGGTGGCCGCCGCGTGGCGGGCGCATCGGTGAGCGCCGTCCTGGGCCCGGACGGGCACGAGCTCGACCAGATCCGCCTCGTCGGGCTGCGGGCGACCGGCCACCACGGCGTCTACCCCCACGAGCGCGCCGAGGGCCAGCCCTTCGGCGCCGACGTCGTGCTGCACCTGGACACCCGCGCCGCCGCCCGCACCGACGAGCTCGCCGCCACGGTCAGCTACGCCGACGTCGCCGAGGAGGTCACCGCCGTCCTCGCCGGGGACCCGGTCGACCTCGTCGAGACCCTCGCCGAGCGCGTCGCGCAGGTCGTGCTCGCCCACCCCGGCGTGCACGCCGTCGACGTGACCGTGCACAAGCCGCGCGCGCCGCTGACGGTGCCCTTCGACGACGTCGCGGTGCACATCCGGCGCCGGCGGGAGGGCGGGCGGTGAGCGACCTGCTGACCCGGCGGCCGGCCGCGGCCGTGCCGTTCGTGCTCGCCCTGGGCGCCAACCTCGGCGACCCGCTCGCGACGCTGCGGGCCGCCGCCGACGCGCTCGAGCAGGCCCCGGGGCTCGAGGCCGTGCGCGTCTCGCCGCTGGCGCGGACCGCCCCGGTCCTCGCCCCCGGCCAGGCCGCCCAGCCGGACTACCTCAACGCCGTCGTCCTGGGGCGCACGACCCTCGCCCCGCGCGCGCTGCTGCGCCTGGCCCAGGACCTCGAGCGAGCCCACCACCGCACCCGCGCGGAGCGATGGGGTGCGCGCACCCTCGACGTCGACGTCATCACGGTGGACGACCTCGTCGTCGCCGACCCCGAGCTGACCCTGCCGCACCCGCGGGCCCACCTGCGCGCCTTCGTGCTCGCGCCCTGGGCCGCCGCCGACCCCGGCGCCGTCCTGCCCGGGCCCGACGGCGGAGCCGTCGCCGAGCTGGCCGAGCGGGCCGCCGACCGCGGGACGATCCGCTGGCTCGCCCCCGGCTGGCGCACCGGCCCGGTGCCGGATGCGGCCCCCGCCCCCGCCGAGGGGGCCCGCTGATGGGCCGCACCTCCTGGCAGCTCCTCGTCAGCCTGGCGCTGGGCGCCGGGCTGGTCACCTTCCTCGTGCTCGCCGGCCTGGACGACCGCGGCTACCTGCCCGTGCCCGTGCCGATCGTGACCTTCCTGGGGCCCTCCCTGCTCGCCGTCGTGCTGCTCCTGCTGGGCCGCAGCGTGCGCCGGATGGTCAAGCAGGAGCCGACCTCGATGACGCCGATCGGGGCGGCCCGCGTCGTCATGCTCGCCAAGTCCTGCGCGCTCGTGGGGGCGGCCCTGGTCGGCTACTTCACCGCCCAGCTGCTGCAGACGCTGGACAACCTCACCGCTCCGCTGCCCCGCGAGCAGGCCTGGGCCTCCGGGCTGGCCCTGGTGGCGTGCCTGGCGCTGGTCGGCGTGGCCCTGCTCGTGGAGTGGTGGTGCCGGGTGCCGCCGGACGACGAGGACCACCACCCGCGCGGCGGGCGCGGCGCCCCGACCGCGGCCTGACCGGCGCGCCGCGCCGCCCGTCTCCGTCGCCCGTCTCCGCCGCCCGGCGGAGCCCGCGCGTTTCGGACCGTCCTGGAGGTGGATGGGGATGTCGGGCGCATCTGCCAGGATCGGGGGAGACAGCCGAGTCCGGCGCAGCTAGGAGCGAACTGATGAGCGACTTCCCCGACGACCCCCGCCCGGGCACCGGGGCCGACCCCTTCGACCCGCGGGACGTCGTCTTCCGGCCGGTCTCGGACGGCCTGATCCGGGCCCGGCTGGTCGTCGCGGGCGCCACCCTGCTGCTCCCGCTGGTCGCGGGCGTGGCGCTGGGCGTCCTGGTCGGTGGCTGGACGTGGCTCGCCCCCGTCGCGGTCGTGGCGCTGGCGGGCTGGCTGCTGTGGCTCATCCCGCGGCAGGTCCGCGCCATGGGCTACGCCGAGGCCGACGACGACCTGCTCATCCGCACCGGCATCCTCTTCCGGTCCCTGACCGTGGTGCCCTACGGGCGCATGCAGTTCGTCGACGTCAAGGCCGGCCCGCTGGACCGCTGGTGCGGGGTCGCCGAGGTCCAGCTGCACACGGCCTCGGCCCACTCGGACGCCAAGATCGAGGGGCTGCCGCCCGCCGAGGCCGCCCGCCTGCGCGACCGGCTCACCGCGCGCGGTGAGGCGCGGCTGGCGGGGCTGTGACCGCGATGGCCGGCCCCGACCACACCCTTCCCCCGGCGCCGGGCGGGCCGGGACCCGCCGCGCCCGGGGCCGACCCGGGACCCGCTGCGTCCGGGGCCGACCCGGGACCCGCCGCGGGATCCGGCACGCCGTGGCGCCGCGTCCACAAGATCACCCCGGTGCTCAACGCCTGGAAGGTCGTGGTGGCCGCCGTCGCCTTCGTGGCCTACCAAGCGACGGACCAGATCGGGAACCTGCCCCCGGACGTGTGGGACACCGTGGCGGCGTTCCGGGCCCGCGCGGTCCTCGCCGTCGTCGGCGTCCTCGTCGTCGTCGCGCTGCTGGCCGGCGTGTACTCCATGCTCGCCTGGCGCCGCATGCGTTTCGCGGTCGGCGCCGAGTCGGTCGACCTGCACACCGGCATCCTCTTCCGCCAGGAGCGCCACGCCCGCCTCAACCGGGTCCAGGCGGTCGACGTCGTCCAGCCGCTCCTGGGGCGCCTGTTCGGGCTGGCCCAGGTGCGCGTGGAGACGGCCGGGGGCGGAGAGTCCAACGTCGTGCTGGGCTACCTGCGCGAGCCGGAGGCCCAGCAGCTGCGCAACGAGGTCATGGCCCGCGCCGCCGGTGTGGAGGTCGCGCCGGCCGCCGCGGGCGCCGAGCCCGCCCCGGTGCCCGCCGCCCCCGAGCGCGAGCTGCTGCAGGTGCCGCCCGGGCGGATCGTCGGGTCCCTGCTCCTGTCCGGCTCGGCCATCTTCTTCGCCCTCTTCGTGGCGGGCCTGGCCGCCCTGGTCGTCGTCACCGGCGAGTTCGCCCCGGTCTTCGGGCTGATCCCCCTCTTCCTCGGCCTGGGCGGCTACGTGTGGGGGCGGTTCGCCGGCGAGTTCGGCTTCCGCGCCGCCATCTCGCCCGACGGCGTCCGGCTGCGCCACGGCCTCCTGGAGACCCGCACCCAGACCGTCCCGCCCGGGCGCGTCCAGGCGGTCGTCCTCAAGCAGGGCCTGCTGTGGCGCCGGCGCGGCTGGTGGCGGGTGGAGGTCAACATCGCCGGGTACGGCGAGCACACCCCCGGCCAGAACGGCCGCCCCGCGGAGACGGTGCTCCTGCCCGTGGGCGACCGGGGCGAGGCCCTGACGGCCCTGTGGCTGGTGCTCCCCGACCTGGGCGTCGACGACCCGCAGGCCGTGCTCGACGCCGCCCTCGAGGGCGAGGGGGAGGCCGCCGGCTTCCTCACCAGCCCCGCCCGGGCCCGCACGCTCGACCCCCTGGTCTGGCGCCGCAGCGGCCTGCGGATCACCCGCACCGCGCTGCTGGTGCGCCGCGGCCGGTTCACCCGCCAGCTCGACGTCGTCCCGCACGAGCGCACCCAGTCCCTCGCCCTCACCCAGGGCCCGCTCGAGCGCCGCTTCGGCCTGGCGGACCTGCACGCCCACTCCGTGCCCGGGCCGGTCACGCCGGTGGCCCACCACCTCGACGCTGCGGTGGCCGCGCGCGTGCTCGTCGAGCAGGCCCAGCGCGCCCGCACCGCCCGCGCCCAGGAGGGGCCCGAGGAGTGGCTGCGCCGCGTGGACCGGGCCGCCGCCGAGGACGCCGGGCAGGTGGCGGGGGAGGCCGGGACCGAGACCGGCGCCGCGCCCCTGCGATGATGGCCGGGTGAGCTCAGCACCCACGAACCGTCCCTCCGCCCCCCGCCCCGGCCGCCTCGGCGTCGGGGTGGTGGGCGCCGGCCGGGTCGGCGCCGTCCTCGCCAGCGCCCTGCGCGCGGCCGGCCACGCCGTCGTCGGCGCCACCGCCGTCTCGGAGGAGAGCCGCGACCGGGTCGAGGCCCTGCTGCCCGGCGTGCCCGTGCTGACCGTGGACGAGGTCGTCGAGCGCGCGGAGCTGGTCCTCCTCACCGTCCCCGACGACGTCCTCCCCGGCCTCGTCTCCGGGCTCGGCGAGCTCGGCCGGTGGCAGGGCGGCCAGCTCGTCGTGCACACCTCGGGCCGCTACGGCACCGAGGTGCTCGCCCCGGCCCGGGCCGCCGGGTCCATCCCGCTGGCCATCCACCCGGCCATGACGTTCACCGGCACGAGCCTGGACCTCGGCCGCCTGACCGGCTGCCCCTTCGCCGTCACCGCCGCCGCGCCGGTGCTGCCCATCGCCCAGGCCCTGGTCGTCGAGATCGGCGGGGAGCCGTTCGTCCTCGACGAGGCCCGCCGGCCCGTCTACCACGCCGCCCTGGCCCACGGCGGCAACCACCTCGTCACCCTCGTCGCCCAGGCCGAGCGGGCCCTGGCCGCCGCCGGCCTCGAGGAGCCCGGGGTGCTGCTCACGCCGCTGCTCACCGCCGCCCTCGACGGCGCCCTGCGCGGCGGGGAGCAGGGCCTGACCGGACCGGTGGTCCGCGGGGACGTCGGCACCGTCCGGGCGCACCTGGAGGCCCTGGCCCGCCTCGACGGCGAGGACCTGGACATCCTCGACGGCTACCGCCACCTCGCCGCGGCCACCACCCGCCGGGCGCTGGCCGCCGGGCGGATCACCGAGCCGGTCGCGGCCGCGCTGCTCGACGCCCTCGCCGAGCCGGCCGACGTGACCGAGCGGGCCGCGGCCCCGGCCCGCGACGGCGGCGCGCAGGCCTTCGCCGCCGCCCCCGCCCCGGCCGGCGCCCCCGTCGTCCCCGGTGGCACCCCGGCCGCCGACGTCGACGCGGCCACCCCCCTCGAGCCCGTCCTGGCCCGCACCCGCGCCGAGCTCGCCGCGGCCCTGCGCTCCCTGGGCGGCACCCGCGCCCTGGTGATGACCATGGGCGCGCTGCACGAGGGGCACCTCTCCCTCGTCCGGGCGGCGCAGGCCCGCGCCGACCACGTCGTCGTCTCCGTCTACGTCAACCCGCTGCAGTTCGGGCCGGGGGAGGACTTCGAGGCCTACCCGCGCGACCTCGAGGCCGACGTGGCGCTGCTCGCCCGCGCCGGCGTCGACGTCGTCTTCGCGCCCACCGACGCCGAGGCCTACCCCGCCGAGCCGCTGGTGCGGGTCGACCCCGGCCCGGTCGCCACCGTCCTGGAGGGGCGCACCCGGCCCGGCCACTTCGCCGGCGTGCTGCAGATCGTGTGCAAGGTGCTCAACCTGGTGCGCCCGGACCTGGCCGTCTTCGGGCAGAAGGACGCCCAGCAGCTGGCGCTGGTGCGCACGATGGTGCGCGACCTGGACCTGGGGGTGGAGATCGTCGGCGTGCCGATCCGGCGCGAGCCCGACGGCCTGGCGATGTCCAGCCGCAACGCCTACCTCGGCCCCGCCGAGCGCGAGCGCGCCCTGGCCCTCTCGAAGGCGCTGCGCGCGGGCGCCGAGGCCGCCGAGGCGGGCGCTGCGGCCGTTGTCACAGCCGCCCGCGGCGTCCTCGACGCGGCCGAGGGCGTCGACCTCGACTATCTTGCTCTGGTCGATCCGGACACGTTCCTGCCCCTGGCCGACACGGCCACCGGCCCCGGCCTGCTGGCCGTGGCCGCCAGCGTGGGAGGGACCCGCCTGATCGACAACACGACCGTCCAGCTAGGACCGAGGCACTGATGACCCCCACCGCACCGTCCAGCCTGGTGCGCCCCATGATGATCGGGAAGATCCACCGGGCCACCATCACCGAGGCGGACCTGCACTACGTCGGCTCGATCACCGTCGACGCCGACCTGCTCGACGCCGCGGACCTGCTGCCCGGCCAGCAGGTCGACGTCGTCGACGTCACCAACGGCGCGCGGCTGACCACCTACGTCATCCCCGGCGAGCGGGGCAGCGGCACGCTGTGCATCAACGGTGCCGCCGCGCACCTGGTCCACGCCGGGGACCTCGTCATTCTCATCGCCTACGGCATGCTCGCCGACGCCGACGCCCGCACCTACACCCCGCGCGTGGTGTTCGTCGACGACCGCAACCGCATCGTCGACGTCGGCGGGGAGCCGGGCGGGGTGCCGGACACCGACGCCGGCCAGGCCCGGCACATCGAGCCCAGCGGCATCACCATCGCCGAGTACCGCACCTCCGCCCCGCCGGCCCCGGGAAGGCCCGAGTTCGACATCTGACCGCGGCGAGATGGCCATCCCGGCTGCGACCAGAAGGGCATCCCGGCTGCGACCAGGACGGCGGCCTGGTCGTGCGGGGAGTGTGATGTTCGACCTCACGGGGGCGGGGGCGCGGGTCGCCCGTGCCGGACGGCTACCCTTGTCCGGTGACTGAGCAGACCACCGAGCAGGCGGGGGGCCTCCAGGCCCCGGAGGAGACCGACCACCTCCCGGAGCAGGTGCGCGTGCGCGCGGACAAGCGCCAGCGGCTGCTCGACTCCGGCATCGACCCCTACCCGGTGACCCTGCCGATCACCGCCACCATCGCCGACGTGCGCGGGCGCTACGACGCCCTGGAGGCCGGCGAGGAGACCGCGGACGAGGTGGGCGTGGCCGGCCGGGTCATGTACCTGCGCAACACCGGCAAGCTCTGCTTCGTCACGCTGCAGGACGGCGAGGGCAACCGGCTGCAGGCCATGCTCTCGCGCGCCGCGGTCGGCGAGGAGGCCCTGGCCGCGTTCAAGACCGACGTCGACCTCGGCGACCACCTCTTCGTCCACGGCCACGTGGGCAAGTCCCGCCGCGGCGAGCTCAGCGTCTTCGCCGACGCCTGGCAGATGGCCGCCAAGGCGCTGCGCCCGCTGCCCAAGACCTACGAGAACGAGGCCGGCGAGCAGGTGGCCCTGTCCGAGGAGGGGCGGGTGCGCCGTCGCCACCTCGACCTCATCATGCGGCCGGCCGCCCGGCAGATGCTGCGCACCCGCTCGGCGGTGGTGCGCTCGCTGCGCCACTCCCTCGACGCGCGCGGCTATCTCGAGATCGAGACCCCGATGCTGCAGGTCCAGCCCGGCGGCGCCGCCGCGCGGCCGTTCGTCACCCACATGAACGCCTACGACGTCGACCTGTACATGCGCATCGCCCCCGAGCTCTACCTCAAGCGCGCGGTGGTCGGCGGCGTGGAGAAGGTCTTCGAGATCAACCGCAACTTCCGCAACGAGGGCGCCGACTCCACCCACTCGCCCGAGTTCTCCATGCTCGAGGCCTACGAGGCGTACGGCTCCTACGACACCATGGCCGAGCTGACCCGCGACCTCATCCAGCACGCCGCGCTGGAGGCCTTCGGCGGCACCACCGTCACCCTCGACGACGGCAGCGAGTACGACCTCGGCGGCGAGTGGCCCCAGATCACCCTGTTCGGGTCCCTGTCGGAGGCGCTGGGCGAGGAGATCACCCCCGCGACCCCCGAGGGCACGCTGCGCGCGCACGCCGAGCGGCTCGGCATCGAGGTCCTCCCGCACTACACCCACGGCAAGATCGTCGAGGAGCTGTGGGAGCACCTGGTCTCCCACGACCTGTACGCGCCCACCTTCGTCCGCGACTTCCCGGTCGACACCTCCCCGCTGACCCGGGCCCACCGCTCCAAGCCCGGCGAGGTGGAGAAGTGGGACCTGTACGTGCGCGGCTTCGAGCTGGCGACGGCGTACTCCGAGCTCGTCGACCCCGTGGTCCAGCGCGAGCGGTTCGAGGCCCAGGCGCTGGCCGCCGCGAAGGGCGACCCGGAGGCGATGGTCCTGGACGAGGACTTCCTCGAGGCCATGGAGCAGGGCATGCCGCCAGCCGGCGGCATGGGCATGGGCATCGACCGGCTCCTCATGGCCCTCACCGGCCGCGGCATCCGCGAGACCATCACCTTCCCGCTGGTCAAGCCGCGCTGATCCCACGACGGCGGATGCGTCGTCGCGCCGTCGGCCGCCGGGGCTGACCCCGCGACCGGGGCACCCGTCATGGGGCCCCCGCTGGACGGGTGCGCCCGCGCCATCGCGCCTACCCTCACTTCGAGTGCGCGTCACCGGGGGAGGACCAGCCATGACGACCGCCGCAGCCGTGCCCCGCACCGCCCAGGAGTTCAAGGGGAACGACAAGTTGCTCACGGGCATCGTCCTCGGTGTCCTGACCTTCTGGATGTTCGCGGGCACGGTGGGCACCATCGCCCGAGCCATGCTCGCCGACATCAACGGCGGCCAGATCGACCAGGTCGCCAACCCGAACGTCACCCTCGACCAGATGAACCTCGCCGTCTCCATCACCGCGCTGTTCTCCGGCCTGTTCATCGTGTTCGCGGGCGGCCTCGCCGACCGGATCGGCCGGGTCCGCGTCACCCAGGCCGGCAACGTGTTCGCCATCGTCGGCTCGGCGCTCGTCATCCTGGCGCGCGGCGGCGTGGCGCTGCCCCTGCTCCTGGCCGGCCGCGCGATCCAGGGCCTCGCGGCGGCGTGCATCATGCCCGCCACGATGGCCCTGGTGAAGGCCTACTGGGACGGTGCCGGCCGGCAGCGCGCCGTGTCGATGTGGTCGATCGGGTCGTGGGGCGGCGCCGGTGTCGCCGCGCTCTTCGGCGGCTTCGTGGCGTCCACCTTCAACTGGCGGGTCATCTTCTACGCCTCGATCGTCATCTCCGTCGTGGCCATCGCCCTCGTGTGGGGGACGCCGGAGAGCAAGGCGGAGGGCGGCACGCACCAGCGGTTCGATGTGCCGGGACTGATCATCTTCATGATCGCCGTCCTCGCGCTGATGATCCTGCTGATCTTCGGCAGGCAGCTGGGCTGGACCAGGCCGCTGACTCTCGGGCTCGCCGCCGTCGCGGTCGTCGGGCTGGTGGTCTTCGTCCTCTACGAGCGGAGACAGGAGAACCCGTTCATCGACTTCGCCCTGTTCCGGAACGTCACCTTCACCGGCGCGACGATCTCGAACTTCGTCCTCAACGCCACCATCGGCATGCTCATCGTGAGCCAGCAGATGCTGCAGATCGCCAGGCCCGAGCTGTTCGACCCCTGGAAGGCCGGACTGCTGACGCTCGGCTACGCCGTGACGATCATCGCCTTCATCCGGGTGGGTGAACGCCTGCTGCGGGCGTTCGGCCCACGCAAGCCGATGGTCTGGGGCGCGACGATCGTCGCGGTGTCCTGCGCCCTGCTCACGCCCACGAACATCCTCGTCGGGCCCTACACCGTTCTCGCGGTGATCGCGTACTCGCTGTTCGGCCTCGGCCTGGCGTTCTACGCCACCCCGTCCACCGACGCGGCGTTGTCCAACCTGCCGGAGGCACAGGCCGGTTCGGGCGCCGGCATCTACAAGATGGCCTCCTCCCTGGGCGGCGCGATCGGCGCGGCGCTGTCGCTGGCGATCTTCACCGCCTTCCTCGGCGGCGGCGTGACGATCGTGGGCGAGCTGCTGCACACCCAGGGGCTGCAGGCCAACGCCGCCGTGCGCCAGGCCGGCCTGGTGGCGTTCATGTTCAACGTCATCCTGGCGCTGATCGCGATCATCTCCGTCCTGGCGACCATCCCGAAGGGCCGGAAGTACCACGACTGAGCGGGGTCGCCGGTCGACGTTCCGCCCGGGCAGGGCCGCCGGCGGCGGCACCGAGCCGGTCCTTGCGCTCGTGGACCGGCGCCGCGGGCTCTACCGCCCGGCGAGCAGCAGCGCCTCGATGGCGCGCTCGGCCTCGTCGATGCGCACCTTGCGGGCGCCCTTGGCCGTCAGGTCGGCGATCATCGCCGGCTCGTTGCGGAAGTGGGCCAGCCCCCGGCGCACCAGCGTCAGCGGCGGCTTGCGGGCCTCGCCGAGGTCCCGGGTGAGCCGGAAGAAGAAGGTCTGCGCGCGGGGCCGCCACAGGCACAGGGCGTCGGCGAGGATCTCCTCCTCCCGGCAGGCCTCGACCAGCTCGGCGGCGAAGATGCCCTCGGCGATGAAGACCGGGAACCCGTCGAGGGACAGGCGCGTGGTGCCGGTGCGCCGGTTGCTCGGGATGTCGTACACGGGCAGGTCGGCGTGCCCGGTGCTGCACAGCTCCACCAGGGTCGCCAGCGCCCCGGCACGGTCCCAGGACAGCGGGCTGTCCCAGTCCACGATGCCGTAGCGGCGCGGCAGGCCGGGGTGGTCCCCGTCGTGGTAGAAGTCGTCGAGGGAGACCACCGGCACCCCCAGGCGCCGGGTCAGGCGCGTCTTGCCCGAGCCGGAGGGCCCGGTGAGCAGCACCACCCGGGCGGTGGGCCGCCGCGCGCCCGGCGGCAGCTCGAACAGGCCCTCCTGGGCGGGGCCCGCCGGCGCCTCGGGGACGTCGTCGTCGGGCCGGTCCGCGCCGTCAGCGCCCTGCGTCATGCACGTCCTCCTCAGCCCGGGCACCGCGCCGTGCGGGCCCAGACAAGGATAGGCAACCGTCCCGTCCGCCCGCCGGGACCCTCGCCGACGAGGCGGCGGGCCCCCTCGTGCGGGGGGCCTCGCGCCCCTCGCCGTCGGGGCGGAGGGACGGGCACCGAACGAGCGCGCGATCGGGGCCCCGCGAGTACGGTGGTGCCGTTCCGGCAGGTCGTGCGGCGGGCAGGGAGGCTCGCGGGGCTGCACTCCTCGCGCTCCTGGGTCCCGCTCTCGCGTGCGCCGCGCCCCGGCGCCGCAGGAGCCCAACGGCGGGTTCCTGAGCTCCCACCCGAGGAGAGAACCATGCGTCGATCACGTGGCACGGTGGCCGCGCTGGCCGCCGCTCTCGCCGTCGTGCTGTCGCTGACGTCCTGCACGCAGCGCAACACCGGTGCGGGCGGGGGCGGCACGAGCGCGTCAGGCACCGGCGGTGGCGGTCAGGTCAGCGTCGCCTTCGTGCCCAAGCTCCAGGGCATCCCGTACTTCGAGGCGATGAACACCGGCGGCAAGGCCGCCGAGAAGGACATCAGCGGGCTGAAGTGGCTCTACCAGGGCCCGACCACCGCCGACCCGGCCGCGCAGACCGACATCGTGCGCTCCCTCATCCAGCAGAAGGTGGGCGTCATCGTCGTCGCCCCCAACGACCCGGACTCCATGGCCCCGGTGCTCCAAGAGGCCAAGAACGCCGGCATCCACGTGGCGACGTCGGACACCGACGCGCCGAACTCGGTGCGCGAGGTGTTCGTCAGCCAGGCCGACCCCACCGCCATCGGCCAGTACACCGTCGACACCCTCGTCAAGGCCATGGGCGGCTCGGGCAAGTACGCCATCGTCTCGTGCGGCGAGACGGCCCAGAACCTCAACACCTGGATCCAGGTCGAGAAGGAGTACACCGCCAGCAAGTACCCCAACGTCCAGATCGTCGACACCGTCTACGCCGGCGAGGACCAGGCCAAGGCGACCCAGATGGCCACCGACCTCATGAACGCCCACCCCGACCTCACCGGTCTGATCGGCCAGTGCACCACCTCCGCGCCGGGCGTGGCGCAGGCGGTGCGCGACGCCGGCAAGATCGGGAAGGTCTTCACCGTCGGCGTCGGCACTCCGCAGGCGATGCTGCCCTACCTCGACGACGGCTCGTCCTCCGGCTCGATCCTGTGGGACGTCGAGCACCTGGGCTACCTCACCGCCTGGGCCGGCGCCCAGCTCGCCCAGGGCAAGCAGTTCCAGCCCACCCAGGACGTCAGCGACACCATCAAGGGCGTCACGTACGACGCGGGCACCAAGACGTTGCTGCTCGGGCCGCCGCTGGTGCTGACGAAGGAGAACGCGGGCAACTACAACTACTGACCCGCACGTGTCCCAGGGCACGGGTCGGAGGCTGGCATGAGCGCGACGGCGGAGCAGACCGCACCCCGGCTGACGCTGACCGGGATCACCAAGCGGTTCGGCGGCGTGCGCGCCATCCGCAACGCCGACCTGCGGGTCATGCCGGGGGAGGTGCACGCCCTCGTCGGCGAGAACGGCGCGGGCAAGTCCACCCTCATCAAGATCCTGTCCGGGGCCGAGGCGCTGGACAGCGGGGAGGTGCGGTTCGAGGGCGCCCCGGTGACCATCCGGGGCCCCGCGGACGCCCTCCGGCTCGGCGTCGCCACCGTCTACCAGGAGGCCCAGCTCTTCCCCGAGCTGACGGTGGCCGAGAACATCTTCCTCGGCCGCGAGCTGCGCACCGGCGGCCGGATCGACTGGGCGGCGCAGAACGAGCACGTCGTCGAGCTGCTCGAGCGGCTCTCGCTGCCGCCGTCGTACGCCACCCGCCAGGTGGGCACCCTCTCGGCCGCCCACCGCCAGCAGGTCTCCATCGCCAAGGCGCTGTCCCACGACGCCAAGGTCCTCATCCTCGACGAGCCCTCCGCGATCCTCACCGACGCGGAGATCGAGGTGCTCTTCACCGCCATCCGCCGCCTGACGGCGGCGGGGGTGTCGATCATCTACATCACCCACCGGCTCGACGAGATCTTCACCATCGCCGACGTCGTCACCGTGATGCGCGACGGCGAGACGGTGGGCACCTACCCGGCCGCGGAGCTCGACGTGCGGCGGGTCGCCGAGCTCATGGTGGGCGGGGTCATCAGCTCCGGCGGCGGGGCCCGCACCGTCGCCGACGCCGAGCCGCGGCTGCGGCTGGAGGACCTCGCCTCCGACGACGTCTTCCACGACGTGGACCTGAGCATCCGCCCCGGCGAGGTCGTCGCCCTCTACGGCCTGGTCGGCTCCGGGGTGGCCGAGATCGCCTCGGCGGTCTACGGGATGCAGCCGGTCACCTCCGGGGCGATCCGGCTCGACGGGACGGCGGTGCGGCCCCGCTCCCCGCGCCACGCCCGCGACCTCGGCATCGCCCTGCTGCCCGCCGACCGCAAGCGCGAGGGGCTCTTCTCCTTCCAGTCGGTGGCGTTCAACGTCTCGGTGGGCAACCTGCCGCTGTTCCGGGAGCTGGGCGCCTGGATGGACCGGCGGCAGGAGCGGGAGGTGGCCCGCCGGCTCATCGGCCGCCTGGCGATCAAGACCCCGGACGAGGACGTCGCGGTCGCGAACCTCTCCGGCGGCAACGCCCAGAAGGTGGTGCTCGCGCGCCAGCTCGTCGAGCGGCCCAAGGTGCTCGTCCTCGCCGAGCCCACGCAGGGGGTGGACATCGGCGCCAAGGAGGAGATCCACCGGATCATCGACGAGCTGGCCGCGGCCGGCACCGCGGTGCTGGTCGCGACGTCCGACCTGTCGGAGGCCACGCGGATCGCCGACCGGCTGGTCGTCATCCGCGCCGGCGCGCCGTTCGCCGAGTTCGGCCCCGGCGCCGACCACGCGGAGGTGCTCGCCGCCGCCGCGGGGCACCGCGAGGAGGCCGGCCCCGGCGAGGCGGCCGGCTCCGGCGGCGCAACCGGTCCCGGCGGCGCGGCGGGCCGCCGTGACGAGGCCGGCCACCTCGAGGAGGCGTCATGACGGCCGCGACCCAGGCCCCCGCGCGCGGCCAGCGGGTCATCGCCCCGCCCGTGACCGGCCAGGAGCTCGTCCTGGTCGCCGTCATCGCCGTGGTGTGGGTCCTGCTGGCCCTGTTCACCCCGGCGTTCCTCACGCCCGAGTCGATCCAGCCGCTGCTCGTGCGGCTCGCCCCGATCGGGGTCATGGCGGTGGGGATGACCTTCATCATCATCACCGCCGGCATCGACATCTCCGTCGCCGCCAACCTCATGGTGTGCGCCGTCGTCACCGCCAAGCTGCTGACCACCGGCCTGGCGTTCCTGCCCGCGCTGCTCGTCGCCCTCCTGCTCGGCGCGCTGCTCGGCGCCGTCAACGGCGTGCTCATCGCCTACGGGCGAGTGCCCGCCATCATCATCACCTTCGGCACGGCGAACGTGTTCCAGTTCGTGGGCCTGCGGATCTTCAACTCCCAGACCGTCAACAACATCCCGCCCACGTTCGCGTTCTTCGGTCAGGGCCCGGCCGGCCGCACCCTGGGCGTCCCGCACAGCTTCGTCATCATGGTGCTCATCGTCGCCGCCGGCTGGTGGTACCTGCGGCACTTCGCCGGCGGCCGGCACCTGTTCGCCATCGGCGGAGACCCCCGCGCGGCCGCGCTCGCCGGGGTGGACGTGCGCCGGCGGACCTTCCTGGTCTACACCCTCACCGGGCTGCTGGTCGGGCTGGCCGCCTGCTTCACCCTGGCCGGCGGCACCTCGAACCTGGACCAGAACGTCGGCCGGGGCCAGGAGCTGGCGGTCATCGCCGCCGTCGTCATCGGCGGGACGTCCATCCTCGGCGGGCGGGGCTCCGTCCTCGGCAGCGTGCTGGGGGCCCTGCTGGTGCAGACGGTGTCCTCCGGGGTGACGCAGCTGAACTGGCCGAGCCAGCTCTCGGCGTTCTTCGTCGGGGTGTTCATCATCATCGCGGTCGGCGCGGACCAGCTCCGCGAGCGCAGGAGGCGAGGCCGATGACCGCCCGCCCGGAGGCCCCGGCACCTCAGGCACGGCCCCGCGCCGCGGAGTCGCTGCGCGCCCGTCTCGTGCGTGCCGTGCTCACCCAGCGCATCGTGCTGCTGGCGATCCTGCTGGTGCTCGTCGTCGTCGTGATGATGGCGCTCGACGCGACGGGCCGGCTCTCGGCCGCCTACAACCCCGACTACATGGCGGCGGCGCTGATCAACGCCGTCCCGCTGATGATGCTCGGCCTCGCCGAGCTCGTCGTCATCGTCTCCGGCCGCGGCGGCATCGACCTGTCGGTGGGGGCCAACGTGTCCCTGACCGGGATGATCTTCGGGTTCGCCTACGGGCTGTGGGGCTGGCCGCTGCCGCTCGCGATCGTCGTCGCGCTGGTGGTCGGGGCGCTGCTCGGGCTGGTCAACGGCGTGCTCGTGGCCTACCTGGGGTTCCCGCCGCTCATTGCCACCCTCGCGACGTACTACGCCTACCTCTCCCTCGCGCTGGTCTCCAACGGCCAGAAGCCCATCAACACCGCCCCGATCCAGGGCCTGTACAGCGCGTCGGGCTCGGTGCAGCTGCCCCTGGTCGGGCAGTACCTGCCCCTCGTGCCGGCCGGGGTCTTCCTCTTCCTCCTGCCCACCGTCGTGGTCGTCTGGCTGCTCATGGCCCGCTCGACCTACGGCCGGGCCCTGTACGGGATCGGCACCAACGACGTCGCGGCCCGGTGGGCCGGGCTCGACGTGGGCCGCAGCCGCATGCTGGCCTACGTCATCGCCGGCGCGATCGCCGGGCTGGTCGCGGTGGTGACCGTCTCGCAGTTCGCCTCCGCGCGCCCCGACGCCGGCACGTCGGGCAACGGCATGGCGCTGCCGGCGATCACCATCGCGGTGCTCGGCGGGGTGGCGATCACCGGCGGGGTGGGCCGGGTGCTCGGGGTGTTCCTCGCGGCCCTGCTCATCGTCTGGCTCAACGCCGGGCTCCTGCTCGCCTTCAGCGGCAACCTCAGCTCCCAGATCCAGCTGCTCGCCCTCGGCGTCATCCTCATCGCGGCGGCGCTGCTCAACGGCGTCGCGACCCGGCGCTACGGCGGCACCCAGCAGTGACCCACCCGGGCCCCGGGCCCGCCGACGAAGGAGGTCCCATGCGGTTCGGCATCCATTCCATGGTGTGGGTGGGCGACTGGTCGCCCGAGCACGCGCGCCGGGCGATCTCCGCCTCCGCGGAGGCCGGGTACGACCTCATCGAGCTCGCCGCGATCGACCCGGGCAGCTTCGACGTGGAGATGACGGCGAAGCTGCTCGCCGAGTACGGCATCCAGGCGAGCGCGTCGCTGGGGCTGGACGCCGCCACCGACGTCTCCAGCGAGGACCGCGACGTCGTGGCGGCCGGGCGGCGCCGCCTGCGCGAGGCCCTCGCGCTCGTGCGCGACACCGGCGGGACGATGCTGTGCGGGGTCATCTACTGCGCGCTGCGGAAGTTCGAGGCCCCCGCGACCGAGCGGGGGGTGGCGAACTCGCAGGAGACCATCGCGGCGCTCGCGGACGAGGCGGCCGCCTCGGGCATCCGCATCGGCCTGGAGTGCTGCAACCGCTACGAGACGAACATCCTCAACACGGCGGAGCAGGCGCTGGCCTACATCGCCGCGCTGGACCGGCCCAACGTCGTCGCGCACCTGGACACGTACCACATGAACATCGAGGAGCCGGACCTGCGCGAGCCGGTCCTGCGGGCGGCGGCCGCCGGGCGGCTGGGGTACGTGCACGTGGGGGAGTCCCACCGGGGCGCCCCGGGCACCGGGACGGTGCCGTGGGAGGAGTTCTTCGGCGCGCTGCGCGAGTGCGGCTACGACGGGACCGTGACCTTCGAGTCCTTCTCCTCCGAGGTGGTCCACCCGTCCTTCTCGAACACGCTGGCCATCTGGCGCAACCTGTGGAGCGACAACGACAAGCTGGCCCGCGACGCGTTGGCCTTCATGCGCGCCCACCTGCCCGCGTAGGACGCCGCCGGGTGGCGGACGACGGCGGCTCGGCCGGGGTTGGGGAGCACCGGCGTGCCCGGCGCGGCCGGCTCAGCCGGCGTAGGGGAGCACCGGCTTGCCGGGCACGTCCGCCCGCAGCCGGAAGACCGCGCCCGCCTGCGGCTCGGGGTCCTCGAGGTTCTCCCGCGAGGTGGTGATGTACAGGTCCCGACCGTCTGCGCCGCCGAGGGTGCACGCCGTGACCAGGCGCAGCGGCAGGTCCACCTCGGTGAGGATCTCGGCCTCGGGGGAGTACAGCCGGACCTTGCCGACCCGGTTCATCGCCACCCACACGTTGCCCGCGGAGTCCACGTTCAGCCCGTCCGGGCGCCCGCCGTCGCCGTGGTGGAACAGGCGCCGGTTGGTCAGCTCGCCGTCGACGACGTCGAAGACGTCCGTGCCGCCGGTCTGGGTGTCGTTGTAGTAGGCCCGGGTGCCGTCGGGGGAGAAGTCGATGCCGTTGGAGGTGGTCACCGAGGGGAGCACGACGGAGACGTCGCCGGCCGGGGTGATGCGGTAGAGCTTGGCCGCGCCGGGGGTCTTGTCGTAGGGCATCGAGCCGGCGTAGAGGTTGCCGGCCGGGTCGCAGCCGCCCTCGTTCATCCGCACGCCCGGGTCCGACCACAGCTCGCGGGGGGAGGCGGGCGCCTCGTCCGGCCCCTCGGCCAGGGCGATGCCCCGCTCGGTGGCGACGACGTACCCGCCGCCCGTGCGGGGCCGCACGAACGCGGCGACCTTGCCCACGTTCAGCCGGTCGACGGTGCCGTCGGCGCGCAAGGTGAGCAGGTCGCCGGCGAGCATGTCCACCCAGCGCAGCCCACCCCAGCTGTCCGACCACACCGGCCCCTCGCCGTGGTAGCACAGGGGATCGGTGATCTGCTCGAGGGTGCTCATGGGGCCAGTCTGGCCGATCCGCGGCGCCGACGCCGACCCGGCGGTCCCGGCCGGGGTCCGTGGCGCGGGCCCGCTACCCCAGGGCGGCGACCAGCACCGCCGCGACGTCACGCATCGACACCATCCCCACCGCCTGGCCGTCCTCGAGCACCGGCACGTGCCGCACCCGGGCCGCGACCATGCGCCGGGCGACGTCGAGGAGCCGGTCCTCGGGCGCGGCGGAGACGAACTCGGCCGTGAACATGTCCGCGGCCAGCAGGTGGTCGGGGTGGGCGCCGTCGGCGAGGTGGGTGACGACGTCACGCTCGGAGACGATGCCGGCCAGGTGCCCGTCGGCCAGCACGGTCACCGCCCCGATCTCGTTGGCCGCCATGGCCTCGGCGACCTCCCGCAAGGTGGCGCCGGCGTCGACCGCGGCCACCGGGCTGCTCATGAGGCCCGAGACCGGTTGCGTCACCGCGCTCGGCAGATCCATCGGTGCTCCTCCCAGCGTGCGGTCGCGGACCGGACCGCCGGAGCCGGCGGGGTGCCGCGGCGGGCGGGAGCCCGCCGCGGCACGACGTCAGCGGACGTCCTCGTCGACCCAGTCGAAGGTGCGGGTGACCGCCTTCTTCCACAGCCGGTACGTGCGCTCGCGCTCGGCCTCGTCCATCTTCGGCTCCCAGCGCTTGTCCTCGGCCCAGTTGTCGATGACGTCCTGCTCGCCCTGCCAGTACCCCACGGCGATGCCCGCCGCGTAGGCCGCGCCCAGGGCGGTGGTCTCGGCCACCTGGGGACGCACGACCGGGACGCCGAGGATGTCGGCCTGGAACTGCATGAGGGTCTCGTTGGCGATCATGCCGCCGTCGACCTTCAGCTCCGTCAGCTCGACGCCGGAGTCCACCCGCATGGCGTCGTCGACCTCGCGGGTCTGGAAAGCGGTGGCCTCCAGGGCCGCGCGGGCGATGTGGCCCTTGTTGACATACCGGGTCAGGCCCACCAGCGCCCCGCGGGCGTCGGACTTCCAGTACGGCGCGAACAGGCCGGAGAAGGCCGGCACGAAGTACGCCCCGCCGTTGTCGTCCACCGTCTTGGCCAGGTCCTCGATCTCCGGGGCGCTGGAGATGATCCCGAGGTTGTCGCGCAGCCACTGCACCAGCGACCCGGTCACCGCGATGGACCCCTCGAGGGCGTAGACCGCCGGCGCGTCGCCGATCTTGTAGCACACCGTGGTGAGCAGACCGCTCTTGGACTGCACCGGCTCGGTGCCCGTGTTGAGCAGCATGAAGTTGCCGGTGCCGTACGTGTTCTTGGCCATGCCGACCTCGAAGCACGCCTGCCCGAACGTCGCGGCCTGCTGGTCGCCCAGGATGCCCGCGATGGGCACGCCCGGGACGAAGCCGCCCTCGCGGCCGTGGCCGTAGACCTCCGAGGAGGAGCGGATCTCGGGCAGCATCGACATCGGGATGCCCATGTCCTCGGCGATGTCCTCGTCCCAGGCGAGCTTCTCCAGGTCCATGAGCATCGTGCGCGAGGCGTTGGTGACGTCGGTGACGTGCACGCCGCCGTCGACGCCGCCGGTCATGTTCCACAGCACCCAGGCGTCGGTGTTGCCGAACATCAGGTTGCCGGCCTCGGCCTTCTCGCGGGCGCCGTCGACGTTGTCGAGGATCCACTTGATCTTCGGCCCGGAGAAGTACGTGGCCAGCGGCAGGCCGACCTTCTTCTTGTACCTGTCCTGGCCCTTGCGCCCGCCGAGCTCCTCGACGATCTTGTCGGTGCGGGTGTCCTGCCACACGATCGCGTTGTAGACCGGCTCGCCGGTGGTCTTGTCCCACACCACCGTGGTCTCGCGCTGGTTGGTGATGCCCACCGCCGCGATGTTGCGGTGGGTGATGTTCGCGCGGGTCAGCGCCAGGCCGACGACCTCGCGGATGTTGTTCCAGATCTCGGCGGGGTTGTGCTCGACCCAGCCGGCGCGCGGGAAGATCTGCTCGTGCTCCATCTGCCCGGTGGAGACGATCTGCCCGCTGTGGTCGAAGACGATCGCCCGGGAGCTCGTGGTGCCCTGGTCGATCGCGAGGACGTACTTCTGCTCTTCAGCCATGGTGTTCCTTCCACGTCGTTGTGCGCACCGGGCGGGTGCCCGGGAGGGGGAGGGCGACGCCGGCCCGCGGCCCGAGGACCGCGGCCGGCCACGCCGGAGGGCTTACAGGACGGCCCGGCCGAGCAGACCGGCGATGACCCCGCCGACGATCGGGCCCACCACGGGGACCCAGGCGTAGGACCAGTCGCCGCCGCCCTTGCCCCGGAACGGCACGACGGCGTGCGCGATACGGGGGCCGAGGTCACGGGCGGGGTTGATGGCGTACCCGGTGGGGCCACCGAGGCTGAGGCCGATACCGACGACGAGGAGGGCGACGGCGAGCGGTCCCAGGCCGGCCGGGGTCTTGCCGAACATGAGGATGACGAAGACCAGCACGAACGTGCCGATGAGCTCGGTGATGAAGTTCCAGCCGTAGCTGCGGATGGCCGGGCCGGTGGAGAACACGGCGAGCTTGCTGCCGGGGTCCGCCTCCTCGTCGAAGTGGCTCTTGTAGGCGGCCCAGGCGAGGATCGCACCGATGAACGCGCCGACGAGCTCGCCGGCGATGTAGACGAGCGCCGTGGGGAAGCTCGGGGGGACGGCCGCGGTGGTGTCGGTCGCGCCGACGAAGTCCGAGCCGTTGGCGAGCAGGCCGAGGGTGACGGCGGGGTTGAGGTGCGCCCCGCTGCGGTAGGCCACGTAGACACCGGCGAAGACCGCGATACCCCACCCGAAGGTGATGACGATCCAGCCGCTGTTGAAGCCCTTGTTCCGCGGCAGCACCACGTTGGCCACGACGCCGCAACCCAGCAGGGTCAGCATCGCCGTGCCCATGACCTCGGAGAAGAAGATGTCCGACATGGAGAGTTGTTCCACTGTGCACTCACTTTCTGGCGTCGTCGTCGAGCCAGTCGTGCGCCTGGTGGCGCGTGGGTGGGGCGCCCGGTGCGGGGTATGGCACATGATGCTCGCAACGGGCGGGATCGTCCGGCATTTTGGGGGCGACGGCGGCGTGGTGCGGCCGATCTGTGACACCGGGCCGCCCCGGACGATCCGGCCGGGGCGGTCGAGGGGGGGTCGGGACCTGAGGTTCGGGGGTCGGTGGCCTCCTGGGGCGCGGGTGGCGGGTGGACGGCGGGCGGCCGCTTACGGGACCGGCAGCGGCACCAGCGGCCGGACGTCCTCGGCGCGCTGGCGGGCGGCCGCGGCGGCGGCGTCGGTGCTCTCCTGCTCGGCCGCGCGGATGGCGGCGGCGCGGCGGCGGTAGGAGTCGACCTCGTCGGCGCGGGTGGTCGCGTCCCAGCCGAGCAGGGGGGCGGCGATGTCGGCGATCTCGTCGGCGGCGGCCGCGCCGCGGTCGCGCGTCTCGTAGTCGAGGCGGACGCGGTGGGTGAGGATGTCCTCCAGGTGCAGGGCGCCCTCGTGGGTGACGGCGAAGGCGACCTCGGCGCGCAGGTAGGCGTCGGCGTGCTCGAGGGGCCGGCCGAGGTCGGGGTCGGCGTCGATCATCTCCAGCAGGGTGGCGATCTCGGAGCCGTAGCGGCCCAGGAGGTGGTCCACCCGCGCGGCGGTCCAGCCGCGGTCCCGGGCGATCGCGGCACGCCGGCGCGTGGCGGCCTTCAGGCCCTCGGCGCCGACGAGCGGGGTGCTGGCGGTGATGGAGGGCAGGGACCTGGCGCGCTCGCCGAGGGCGAAGTCGACGGCGTCCTGGGCCATGACGCGGTAGGTGGTGAGCTTGCCGCCGGCGATGACGGTCAGGCCGGGGGCG
>NZ_VUKF01000054.1 GCF_009193185.1 Georgenia thermotolerans
AAGGCGCCCCCACCGACGGCTGGAAAGCCGCCCTCAACCACCTCGAACTGCTCTACCCCGACCGCCTAGCCGGACACATCAACTAAAACCGATACAACCCGTCCTACACAGAAGAATTGACAGGCCCGGAGGCGCTGCGCGCCGAGGCGCTGTTCGCCCTGGCCGCCGGGGCGCTGCATACCGGGGTCGCCGGCCCGCCGGGCGGGCACTGCACCTGCCCGCGCCACGACCCCACCGACCACCTGGTGCCCGACCCGGGCGCACGCCCAGGCGGCGCGGCCGGCGACGCGGCCGGCGACGCGAAGGACGGGGACGATGACGCCCGGAACCACCCGGACGACCTTGCCGATGCCGATGCCGATGCCGATGCCGATGCCGATGCCGGTGCCGGTGCCGATGCCGATGGCGATGCCGACGCCGGCACGGCCGCGACATCGGACGCCGGCACCGCCCGGGCCGTCTCGCCAGCCGAGGGCGACCCGCCCGAGGCCGGCCCGCCGGCCGGCGCTCCCGCCCCTGCCTCGGCGCGACCGGCCGGCGCCGGACCGGCCGATGGGGGACCGCCCGACGCGGACCCGCCCGACACCGGACCGCCCGACGCCGGGCCGCCCGACGCGGACCCGCCCGACGCCGATCCCCCCGGTGCGAGCACCACAGGTGGTGCGGCCGGCGGACCGGGCGCCGCGGGTCCACCGGGCGGCGCGCCACCGCCGTGGGCGAGACCGGCCGAGGCGGCGCTGCCGCCGCTGCACCTGCTCATGCGCCAGCGCCGCGGGATGCGGCTGGGCGATCCGGGCATCTTCCGCACCGAGGTGCGCGTGAGCGTGCCCATCGACCTGCTCCTCCCACCCGACACGGCAGACGCGGCGGGGCGCAGCGTGCCGGCCGGCCCCGGCGGCGCAGCCCCCGGCACGTCGGCGAGCTCGGCCACCGGCGCAGACGACGCCGGCGGCGGGCCGGTAGCGACGTTCGACCGGCCCCCGCTGGCCCAGGCCCCCGAGCTGGTCGGGTACGGGCCGATCGACCCGGACCTGGCCCGGATCCTGGCCGCCGGCGGGACCTGGCGGCGCCTGGTCACCGACCCGCTCTCCGGCGCCGTCCTCGACATCGGCCGCACCCGCTACCGCCCGCCCGCCGACCTGGCCCGCTGGGTGCGCGAACGCGACCGCACCTGCGTCAGCCCGGGCTGTCCCACCCCGGCCTGGCAGTGCCAGCTCGACCACACCAACCCCTGGTCCCAGGGCGGGACCACGAGCGAGGACAACCTCGGACCGATCTGCACCGGCGACCACCTGCTCAAGACCACCGGGCTCTTCCACGTCCGCCAGCCCACCCCCGGCGTCTTCGCATGGCGCACCCCCTCCGGCCACGCCTACCGCCGCGACATCGACGGCACCACCATCCCCATCCCGCCCGACACCTTCGACCCACCCACGTACTGAGGAAAGGCACCGGAGTGGGGGCTGCCCGGCGCGGGCGAGAAGCGGGCCGTCGACTGTGAGAGTTGCCCCATGTCGCATCCGTTCGGAGCCCAGTTCGCGCTGCAGCGACCGACTTGAGACGATCGTCGCCCACCTGATGGGGACGCCGCTCGCCGCACGAGCACACGTCTCCCAGGCGTGTGGGAGTTCCGCATCTCACGCCCGGAAAGCGTCATGTCAGCACGCCGACCGTTTCGGGCGTCTCGCCCTTGATGCGCAGTCCGTTTTACAGTGGGGCGCTGGTGCTGCGCTTTCGCGCGCCGAGGAAGGAAGACCGATGAGCTACCTGGAGCGCATCCGCCGGCCCGCTGACCTGCGACGGCTCAGCCCGGCCGAGCTGGACGTCCTCGCGAAGGAGATCCGGGACTTCCTGGTGACCGCCGTGGCCCGCACCGGCGGCCACATGGGCCCGAACCTCGGCGTCGTCGAGCTCACCATCGCGCTGCACCGCGTCTTCGACTCCCCGCGCGACCGGGTCGTGTTCGACACCGGGCACCAGGCCTACGTGCACAAGCTCCTCACCGGTCGGCAGGACTTCGGCGACCTGCGCCACCGGGGCGGACTCTCCGGCTACCCCTCCCGCGCCGAGTCCGACCACGACATCGTCGAGAACTCGCACGCCTCCACCGCCCTGAGCTGGGCCGACGGCATCGCCAAGGCGAACCAGCTCCGCGGGCTGGGCGACCGCAGCGTCGTCGCCGTCATCGGCGACGGCGCGCTGACCGGCGGGATGGCGTGGGAGGCGCTCAACAACATCGCGGACGGGCAGGACCGCTCGCTCGTCATCGTCGTCAACGACAACGGCCGCTCCTACGCCCCGACCATCGGCGGCCTCGCCCGCCACCTCGATGCGCTGCGCACCACGCCGCACTACGAGAAGGTCCTCGACTGGGGCAAGCGGACCCTCCAGCGCTCCGGCCCGCCCGGGCGCATGGCGTTCGAGGCCCTGCACGGGATGAAGAAGGGCCTCAAGGACGTCATCGCCCCGCAGGGCCTGTTCGAGGGCCTGGGCATCAAGTACGTCGGGCCGATCGACGGGCACGACATCGGCGAGGTCGAGATGGCGCTGCGCCGGGCCAAGGCCTTCGGCGGGCCGGTGATCGTCCATGCCATCACCCAGAAGGGCCGCGGCTACACGCCCGCCGAGACCGACGTCGTCGACCGCTTCCACGCCGTCGGCGTCATCCACCCCGAGACCGGGCTGCCGGTCGCGCCGTCGCGCTTCGGCTGGACCTCCGTCTTCGCCGAGGAGATTGTCGAGATCGGACGACGGCGCAGCGACGTCGTCGCGCTCACCGCGGCCATGCTCGCACCGGTCGGCCTGGCGCCCTTCGCCGAGGAGTTCCCGGACCGGGTCTTCGACGTCGGCATCGCCGAGCAGCACGCGGTGACCTCGGCCGCCGGCATGGCGTTCGCCGGGCTGCACCCCGTCGTGGCCCTCTACGCCACCTTCCTCAACCGCGGCTACGACCAGCTCCTCATGGACGTCGCCCTGCACCGCGCGGGCGTGACGTTCGTGCTCGACCGCTCCGGCCTGACCGGCGACGACGGCGCCTCCCACAACGGCATGTGGGACATGGCGCTGCTGCGCAGCGTGCCAGGCCTGCGTCTGGCCGCGCCGCGCGACGAGCCGACGCTGCGCGCGGCGCTGCGTGAGGCGGTCGCCGTCGAGGACGGACCGACGGTGGTGCGCTACCCGAAGGGTGCCGTGCCGGACGCGCTGCCGGCAGTGGGCCGCCAGGGCAGCGTCGACGTCCTCGCCAGGCACGGCGGGGTGCCGCGCGTGCTCGTCGTCGGTGTCGGCGTCATGGCGCACACAGCGGTCGAGGTCGGCGGGGCGCTCGACGCCCAGGGCATCGGGTCGACCGTCGTCGACCCCCGCTGGGTGCTGCCGGTGGCGGAGGACCTCGTGGGCCTCGCCCGCCAGCACGACCTCGTCGTCGTCGTCGAGGACGGCCTCGCCAACGCCGGCATCGGGTCCGCGCTGCGCGACGCCCTCGCCGCGGCCGGGGCCGACGTGCCGGTGCGCTGCCACGGCATCCCGCTGCGCTTCCTCGAGCACGCCTCGCGCGCCCAGCTGGTGGAGGAGTTCCACCTGCGCGGCCCGGACATCGCCCGGGAGACCGCGGCTGCCGTGGCGGCGCTGGCGCCCGAGGGACAGGAGCCCGCCGTCCGGCTCCGTCCGACCGGTCGCTGACGCAGGCACGCCCGGCAGAGCAAGAGCACCTCCGCCGGGCTGTCAGCGTGCTCGCGCGCGGCGGAGGGTGTGTCTCCGTGGTGCCCGTCACCTTTCCGCACGCCCGAAGAATGCCCCGGAACTGGTCTGTGAGAGGGGCCACGTACCCCTGCGGTCCAAGGTCCCACGTGTCCGATCCGCCCGGTTCTTAGCGTGGATGTCAGAGGCGGCAAGGGTTGTCGCCTGTGACGAGGAGGCAGCGTGATGGCCACCCTGACGATCGAGCCCGCCGTAGCCGGACCCGCCGAGACCCCCAGCGCGTGGCGCGGATTCACCGAGGGAACCTGGTCCACCGCCATCGACGTGCGTGACTTCATCCAGCGGAACTACACCCCGTACCTGGGCGACGCGAGCTTCCTGGCCGGCCCCACCGAGCGCACCACCGCCGTCTGGAACACCCTCCTGGCGATGTTCCCGGCCGAGCGCGAGAAGGGTGTCTACGACGTCGACGCCACCACCCCCGCCGGCATCACCGCCCACGCGCCGGGCTACATCGACCGCGACCGCGAGCTCATCGTCGGCCTGCAGACCGACGCCCCGCTCAAGCGCGCGATCATGCCCTACGGCGGCTGGCGCATGGTGGAGACCTCGCTGAAGACCTACGGCTACGAGGTCGACCCCGTGGTGAAGGAGATCTTCACCAAGTACCGCAAGACCCACAACCAGGGCGTCTTCGACGTCTACCCGTCGGACGTGCGCAAGGCCCGCAGCGCCCACATCCTCACCGGCCTGCCGGACGCCTACGGCCGCGGCCGCATCATCGGCGACTACCGCCGGGTCGCCCTCTACGGCGTCGACGCCCTCATCGCCGCGAAGAAGGCCGAGCGGGCCGAGCTGGACGGGCAGCGCAGCGTCGAGGACGTCATCCGCGACCGCGAGGAGAACACCGAGCAGATCCGGGCGCTGACCGAGCTCAAGGAGATGGCCGCGTCCTACGGCTACGACATCTCCCGCCCGGCCGCCACCGCCCGCGAGGCCATCCAGTGGCTGTACTTCGCCTACCTCGGCGCGGTGAAGGAGCAGAACGGCGCGGCGATGTCCCTCGGCCGCACCTCGACCTTCCTCGACGTCTACGTCGAGCGCGACCTCGCCGAGGGCCGCCTCACCGAGACCGAGGCGCAGGAGATGATCGACGACTTCGTCATCAAGCTGCGCATCGTGCGCTTCCTGCGCACCCCCGAGTACGACGAGCTCTTCTCCGGCGACCCGACCTGGGTCACCGAGTCCATCGGCGGCGTCGGCCAGGACGGCCGGCCGCTGGTGACCAAGACCTCCTTCCGGATGCTGCAGACGCTGTACAACCTCGGCCCGGCCCCCGAGCCGAACCTCACGGTGCTGTGGAGCGAGGAGCTGCCGGCGGGCTTCAAGCGCTTCTGCTCGCAGGTCTCCATCGACACCTCGGCCATCCAGTACGAGTCCGACCACCTCATCCGCGACGCCTGGGGCGACGACGCCGCCATCGCCTGCTGCGTCTCCCCGATGCGGGTGGGCAAGCAGATGCAGTTCTTCGGCGCCCGGGTCAACCTCGCCAAGGCGCTGCTCTACGCCATCAACGGTGGCCGGGACGAGAACTCCGGCGAGCAGATCGCCCCGGTCAGCGCGCCGGTCACCGGCGAGGTCCTGGACTTCGACGACGTCATGGCTCGCTACGACACCCTGCTCGACTGGCTCGCGCAGACCTACGTGGACGCCCTCAACTGCATCCACTACATGCACGACAAGTACGCCTACGAGCGCCTCGAGATGGCCCTGCACGACAAGGAGGTGCTGCGGACCATGGCCTGCGGCATCGCCGGCCTGTCCGTCGCCGCGGACTCCCTCTCGGCCATCCGCTACGCCACCGTGCGCCCGGTGCGCCGCGAGGACGGCCTCGTCGTCGACTACGAGATCGAGGGCGCCTACCCCGCCTTCGGCAACGACGACGACCGCGTCGACGCCATCGCCACCGACCTGGTCGAGCGGTTCATGGCCAAGATCCGCAAGCTGCCGACCTACCGCAACTCCCTGCACACCCAGTCGGTGCTGACGATCACCTCCAACGTCGTGTACGGCAAGCACACCGGCAACACCCCCGACGGCCGCCGCGCCGGCCAGCCGTTCGCCCCCGGGGCCAACCCGATGAACGGGCGCGACACCCACGGCATGCTCGCCTCGGCCCTGTCGGTGGCCAAGCTGCCCTACGACGAGGCCCAGGACGGCATCTCGCTGACCAACACCGTGGTGCCCACCGGCCTCGGCCGGACCAAGGACGAGCAGGTGACCAACCTCGTCGGTCTCCTCGACGCCTACATGGGCTCGCAGGGCTACCACATGAACGTCAACGTGCTGAACCGGGACACCCTCTACGACGCCATGGAGCACCCCGAGCAGTACCCGCAGCTGACCATCCGCGTCTCCGGCTACGCCGTGAACTTCGTGCGCCTGACCCGCGAGCAGCAGCTCGACGTCGTCTCGCGCACCTTCCACGGCAGCCTCTGACGCCACCGCCGCCGGGCCACCGGCGGCACCGGCCGGCGGCCACGAGCCGCCCCGCCGCCGGCCGGTCCCCACCCCACCCGGTGGGAACCGGCCGGCGACAATCCCCGGCCGGTGAGCCAGAATCGGCACCCCACGCACCGGCCCCGATCCGTCGCGGCCGGGGACCCACCCCGCGACGGCGGACCAGGAGGACGTCATGACCGCCACGTTCGAGCCCCCCACCAGCGGCGTCGTCGCCCCGGACGGCATCAACGGCGAGTACGTGCCCGTCCCGGAGGACGCCGTGCCGCGCGTGCGCCGCTCCGCCGGCACCGCCGGGATCGAGACCGCGCCGGCCATGACGCACGCCGAGCACGTCGCCGCGGTCCGCGCCGGGGACATCGGCTCGATGCACTCGTGGGAGCTCGTCACCGCCGTCGACGGCCCGGGAACCCGGCTGACGGTCTTCCTCGCCGGCTGCCCGCTGCGCTGCCTGTACTGCCACAACCCCGACACGCTGAAGATGAAGGACGGCGAACCGGTCGCCGTCGAGGAGCTGCTCGCCCGGGTGCGGCGCTACCTGCCGGTCTTCCGGGCCACCGGCGGCGGGCTGACCGTCTCCGGCGGCGAGCCCCTCATGCAGCCCGCCTTCCTCGGCCGGCTGCTGCGCGGCGCCAAGGAGATGGGCGTGCACACCACGATCGACACCTCGGGCTTCCTCGGCGCGCACGCCTCGGAGGCGCTCCTCGACGACGTCGACCTCGTCCTCCTCGACATCAAGTCCGGCCTGCCCGAGACCTACACGCGCACCACCGGGCGCGAGCTGCGGCCCACCCTGGACTTCTCCCGCCGCCTGGCCGACCGCGGCACCGAGATGTGGATCCGGTTCGTGCTCGTGCCGGGACTGACCGACGCCCCGGAGAACGTCGCCGCCGTCGCCGACCACGTCGCCACCCTCGCGACCGTCTCCCGGGTGGAGGTCCTGCCGTTCCACAACATGGGCCGCGACAAGTGGCAGCGGCTCGGCATGGCGTACGAGCTGGCCGACACCCCGGCGCCCTCGCCCGAGCTGGTGGAGCGCGTACGCGGGCAGTTCCGCGACCGCGGCCTCACCGTCTACTGAGCGGGGCCGGCCAAGCGGCACCGGGGGCGCCGTCGGCCTACGAATGCGCGGCGGCCCCACCCGTGCCACGCTGCTGCACGGATGGAGAGCTCCGGCGCTGCTCCACGGAGGAGGGCTCCGGCTTCGGCTCGTGGTCGAGGAGGCATCCCGTGGCACAGCACCGCGTCAAGTCCGTCGAGGCATCGCTCCGCGACACGGAGCAGCCCGAACATCGGCTCAGCCGGAACCTCTCCGCGCTGGACCTGACCGTCTTCGGCGTCGGCGTCATCATCGGCACCGGCATCTTCGTTCTCACCGGCGTGGTCGCGAAGACCCAGGCCGGCCCGGCGGTGGCGATCTCGTTCGTCGTCGCCGGCGTGGTGTGCGGCTTCGCCGCGCTCTGCTACGCCGAGTTCGCCTCCACCGTGCCGGTGGCCGGCTCGGCGTACACCTTCTCCTACGCCACGTTCGGCGAGTTCATGGCCTGGATCATCGGCTGGGACCTGGTCCTCGAGCTCGCGCTCGGCGCGGCCACCGTCTCGGTCGGCTGGTCGGGCTACTTCAACCAGCTGCTCGGCGACCTCGGCATCCCCCTGCCCGCGTCCATCGCGGGGGAGACGGCGACGGTGAACATCCCGGCGATGTTCATCGCGCTCCTGATGACCGGGGTCCTCGTGCTCGGCATCAAGCTCTCCTCGCGGGTCACCACCGTCATCGTGGCGATCAAGATCGCCATCGTCCTGCTGGTGATCGTCCTCGGGCTCTTCTACATCAACGCCGCCAACTACCAGCCCTTCGTCCCGCCCGCCCAGCCGGGCACCACGGGGGGCAGCACGCTGACGGCGCCGCTCATCCAGCTCATCGCCGGCTTCACCCCGTCCACCTTCGGGGTCGGCGGCATCTTCGCCGGCGCCGCCATCGTCTTCTTCGCGTTCATCGGCTTCGACATCGTCGCCACGGCGGCCGAGGAGACCAAGAACCCCAAGCGCGACCTGCCGCGCGGCATCATCGCCTCGCTGGCCATCTGCACCCTGCTCTACGTGGCCGTCTCGCTGGTCGTGGTCGGCATGCAGAACTACACCCAGCTCTCGACCGACGCACCGCTCGCCGAGGCCTTCCGCAGCGTCGGCCTGCCGTTCGTCTCCGCGCTGATCTCCGTCGGCGCGCTGGCCGGCCTCACCTCGGTCGTGATGATCCTCATGCTCGGCCAGTCCCGGGTGCTGTTCGCGATGAGCCGCGACCACCTGCTGTCGCCCGGCCTCGGCGCGGTGCATCCCCGCTACCGCACGCCGTACCGGATCACCATCCTCACGGGCGTCATCGTCGCGGTGCTCGGCGGGCTCGTCCCGCTCGGCACGCTGGCCGAGCTCGTCAACATCGGCACGCTGTTCGCGTTCGTGCTCGTCTCGATCGGCGTGATCGTCCTGCGCCGCACCCGCCCGGACCTGCACCGGTCGTTCCGGGTGCCGTGGGTGCCGGTGCTGCCCATCCTGTCCGCCGTGGCCTGCCTGTGGCTCATGCTCAACCTGCCCGCGGAGACGTGGCTGCGGTTCGCCATCTGGATGGCGATCGGCCTGGTTCTCTACTTCGTCTACAGCCGGCAGCACAGCCGGCTCGCACCGGGAGCCGCGGGCGGGGCCGGCGAGGAGCTCCGGCGGACGGCGCCGATGGGCGGCGGCGCGCCGCTGGCGGGCGGCGAGCCGCTCGGCAGGGGCGCCATGCCGCCCGCCGGGGGCGCCATGCCTCCCGCCGGCGGTGGTGGACCACCCGCCGGCGGAGGAGGTCGCGGCGACGAGCCGCGGTAGCCGGGCCGGCAAGCCGCCGGGCGCCGGCCCGCGAGCCCGCTACCGCGGCAGGCTCGCCACGCCCGGCTCGTGGAATCGCCGGCCGAGCACCGCCTCCGACGCCCCGGTCCGGTCGAGGTAGGGCGTCAGCCCGCCGTTGTGCAGCGGCCAGCCGGCCCCCAGCACCATGGCGACGTCAACGTCCTCCGGGCCGGCGACGACGCCGTCGTCCAGCAGCAGTGCGGTCTCCTCCGCCAGGGCGCGGCGCACGCGGTCGAGCAGGCCCTCGGCGTCGAGCGGGCTGGTGACGCGGCGGGCGCCGAACAGCTCACCGATGGTCGGGTCCACCGGTGAGGCCGCGCTGGGCCGGCCGGTGCCGGCGACGAAGGACCGGCCCTCGCGCACCACCCGCGCCAGGCCGGGGGAGTCGGGGTACCGGTCGCCGAGGTCGTGGCGCAGCGTGCGCAGCACGTGCTCGGCGACGGCGGGCCCGACGAGCTGGAGCAGCTGGAAGGGGCCCATGGGCAGCCCCATGGGGACCAGCGCCCGGTCCGCGTCGGCCACGGTGGTGCCCTCTTCCAGCGCGCCCAGCACCTCCCCGAGCAGCCGGACCAGCAGCCGGTTGACCACGAAGCCCGGTGCGTCGGCCACGGCGACGGCGGTCTTGCGGCACGCCTGCGCGACGGCGAAGGCCGTGGCATAGGTGACGTCGTCGGTGCGCTCGGCCCGGACCACCTCCACCAGCGGCATCTGCGCCACCGGGTTGAAGAAGTGCAGGCCCACGACCCGCTCGGGACGGGCCAGGGACGCCGCCATCGCCGAGACCGACAGGGCGGAGGTGTTCGTGGCGAGCACCGTGTCGGGCCGCACCACGGCCTCGAGCTCGGCGAAGACGCGCTGCTTGACCTCCAGCTCCTCGAACACCGCCTCGACGACGAGGTCGGCGCCGGCGAGGTCGGCGACGTCGGTGGTCACGCCGACCAGGTCGCGCAGGTGCTGCGCGCCGGCGTCGGAGATCCGGCCCCGCGCCCGCTGGCGCTCCACCTCGTCGTGCACGGCCGCCAGGCCCCGCCGCGCCCGCTCGTCGTCGAGGTCCCGCATCGTCACGGGCACCCGCAGCGAGCGGGCCAGCAGCAGCGCCAGCTGACCGGCCATGAGGCCCGCGCCGGCGATGACGACGGACCGGATCTCCCGGGACTCCACCCCCTCGGGCCGCCCCGCGGGCCGGCGGGCCCGGTGCCCGAGCAGGTCGAAGGCGTACAGGCTGGCCCGCAGCGCGTCGGTCATGACCAGGTGCACCAGGGCGTCGTCCTCGAGGGCGAAGGACTCCGCGCGCGAGCGCGTCCGGGAGGCGGCCACCGTGCGCAGCGCGTGCTCGGCCGCCGGCGCCCCGCCGGCGGCGCGGGCGTGGACGAAGTCGTGGCGCCGGTCCACCGCGGCGAGCCACTCGGCGTCGTCCGCCGGGTCCGCCGGGTGCGGCCCGGTCGGCCGCTCGACCCGGCGGGCCACCGGCACCTGCCCGTCGACGGCCTGGCGCAGCCACTCCAGCACCGGCCGCGGGAGGGCGCCGGGCCCGCGGGGGAGCAGGACGTCCTCGCCGGCCCCGCCCCCGGCGACCCCGTGGGCGCCGGCGTCGGCCAGCGCGGCGGCGTTGTCGTCGGGCGCGGGCAGGACGACGTCGACGAGCCCGGCGGCCAGCGCCGCGGGGGCGTCGAGCAGCCGGTTGTTGCGCGAGGGGTTGTCGATGATGATCTCGAGCGCCGTCTCCGGCCCCACCAGCCGCGGCAGCAAGGTGCAGCCGCCCCAGCCGGGCAGCAGCCCCAGATAGGTCTCCGGCAGCCCGATGGCGCGCACGTCGTGCGCCGCGGTGCGGTAGTCGCACGCCAGCGCCATCTCCAGCCCGCCGCCGAGGGCGGCGCCGTTGAGGTGGGCGAGGGTCGGCACCGGCAGGTCGGCGATGGCGGCGACCACCTCGTGCCCCAGCCGGGCGAGCCGGCGCGCCTCGGCCTCCGCCCGGGCGGCCCGGATGGCGCGCAGGTCGGCCCCGGCGAGGAAGGTGCGACCGGTGCCGGTGAGGACGACGGCGGCGAGGTGGCCCTCCTCGGCGCGGTCGCGGGCCGCGGCCAGGGCCGCGCGCAGGTTCGTCAGGCCCTGCTCGCCGAGCGTGCAGGGCCGGTCGACGCCGTCCTCCGGTGCGAGGGTGAGGACGAGGACCGTGCCGAGGTCGGTGACCTCGAGGTCGGTGGTGCGGACGGCGGTCACCCGCTCCTGGTAGGGGGCGGCGGCTGCGTGGACCACGGGCACTCCTGGTGGGACGGCGCTGTCGGACCGTCCGGAGCCTACCCCGCCCGCTATGAGGCGCGTCACACGCGGGCGTCGCGGTCGGGGACGCCGCCCCGCTCAGAGCGCGGCGAGCGCCCGCGCCAGCGGACCGGCCGTGAGCGAGACCTGCCACTCGCGCGCCCCCAGCGCGGCCAGACGGTCGCCCGCCTGCGCGGCGGTCGGGCGCGGGCCGGTCTCCCAGGCGAAACGGCGCTGGGTGGCCGGGGCGAGGAGGTTCTCCTGCGGCAGGGCGTGCTCCGCGGCCACGTCGCGCACGGTCTGGCGCACCACCTCCAGCCGCGCGGCGGCCTCGGGGTTCTTCTCGCCCCAGGCGCGCGGCGCGGGCAGCTGGCCCGGCTCGCGGGCGGCGCGGCGGGGCGGCAGCTCGGTGTCCGGCAGCCGGAGCGCCCGGGCGACGGCGGCCCACCAGTACCCCGAGCGCTTGCGCGTGCCCTTGCCGGAGAACTCCCGCAGGCGCACCAGCTGGCCCTCGGTGCGCGGCAGCGCCACGGCGGCGGCCACGATGGCGGCGGCCGGCAGCACCCGGCCGGGGGAGCGGTCGAGCTGCTGGGCGAGCTCCTCGCGCGCCCGCCACAGCTCGCGGGCGACAGCGAGCCCGCGGGCCGACTTCACCGCCTGCAGCGCCGACGTGCGGCGCCAGGGGTCGGTGCGCGGCGGGGCCGGCGGGGCGGTGCGCACGTGCTCGAACTCCTGGCGGGCCCACTCCAGCTTGCCGGCCGCCTCCAGCTGCGCGGTGAGCACCTCGCGCAGTGGCAGGAGCAGCTCGACGTCCAGGGCGGCGTAGCGCAGCCAGGACTCGGGCAGGGGCCGGGTGGACCAGTCCGCCGCGGAGTGCTCCTTGGCGAGCTCGTACCCGAGGTTCTCGGCGACCACCGCCGCCAGGCCCACCCGCTCGCGCCCGAGCAGCCGCGAGGCGAGCTCGGTGTCGAACAGCGCCGCCGGCACCAGGCCGACCTCCCGCAGGCACGGCAGGTCCTGGTCCGCGGCGTGCAGCACCCACTCCTCGGGGGCGAGCACCGCGGCCAGGGCGGACAGGTCCTCGAACGGCACGGGGTCGAGCAGCACGGTGCCCGCGCCCGTCCGGCGCAGCTGGACGAGGTAGGCCCGCTGGCCGTAGCGGTAGCCCGAGGCCCGCTCGGCGTCGACCGCGACCGGCCCGGAGCCGGCGGCCAGCCGGGCGACGGCGTCGGCCAGGGCCGGGGCGGTGTCGGTGACCGGCGGGACGCCCGCGGCCGGCTCGGTCAGCGGGACCGGGGGCAGCGGCGCGGTCGGCGGCAGCTCTGGGGTGAGCGGCTGGGGAGTCTGCGGGTCGTCGGTGAGGGCGGGCACGGCAGCCACGGTACGTCGTGCGCGGGCGGCGGAACCCGCGGCGCCGTCAGCGCCGGCGTGTGAGGGCGGTGACATTCTCGGGCAGCGGCTCGAGCCCTGCGGTGGTGCAGGTGAGTGCGGCCCACGCCTTCAGGTGCGGGCCGAGGTCCGTCGTCGTCGGCGTCCATGAGGCCCGGACCTCGATCTCCACCTGGCCGCCGCGCAGCTCCAGGCCGCCGAAGGTCTCCGAGAGCACCCGGGTCACGGTGCCGGAGAGGTCGTGGTAGCCCGCACCGGCCTCGGTGAGGGCGTCGGTGAGCCAGCTCCAGCCGACCTCGCCGAGCATGGGGTCGGCGCCCATCTCCTCCTCGAGCCGGGCCTTGGCCATGACGATGACCCGGAAGGTCCCGTGCCAGGCCTCCTGGCCCGCCGGGTCGTGCAGGACGACGAAGCGGCCGTGCCCGAGGAACGCGTCGGGATCCATGGTCCGCGGCGCGGCGTTGACCTCCGCCGTCAGCGCCAGGGCGTAGGGCGCGATGCGGGAGGGCGCCGGGACCTCCTCGAGGTGGATCTCGGGGCGCATGCGATGGCCGCGCAGGCTCAGCAGCGCGTCCTGGAAGTCCGGTGGTGCCACCGGGGCGTCTTCCTTCACGCCTCCAGGCTAGGTGGGTGCACGCGCGGGTGGGAGAGGCGCGCCGGGTGGGTGCGTGGTATGGACCGGCGCGGCGGCGCCGAGCCGCACGGGTGGCGGGGAAACGGGCGGGTGAACAGGCTCACGGACGGGTCCGTCCGGTGTCCTGACTACACTGACCCGGACCGCAGGGGGACCCGGAATGCTGCCCCCTGGACCGCAGGGGAGCCGTGCTCCCGAGGCGCAGGAGGAACCGCACGCACATGACATCGCCGCTCACGCCGGTCATCCTGGGCACCGACATCGGCGTGTACTCGATGGCGCGGTCCTTCCACGAGGCGTACGGGGTGCGCTCCACCGTGGTCAGCGAGGGCCCGCGCGGCCCCATCGACCACTCCTCGATCATCGAGAACGTCTACATGGGCCCCGGCGCCGACGACGACCGCCTGCTCGCCACGCTCGACACCATCGCCGCCCGCCGCCCCGGCGCCAAGCCCGTGCTCATGGTCAACGTCGAGCACCACATCGACCTCGTGCGCCGCGAGCGGGCCTGGCTGGAGGACCGCTTCGTCGTCCCCACCCCGCCGGACGCCGTCATCGAGCGGGTGGGGGACAAGGGCGTGCTCGACCGCGTGCTGCGCGCCCAGGGCGTGGCCAGCCCTGCCCACGTCGCGGTGGACGTGCCCGGCACCGACCGCGCCGCCTGGCCGGCGCTGCTCGCCGAGCTGACCTTCCCCGTCGTCGTCAAGCCGGCGACGTCGGGGGAGTACGAGGTGCTGCAGTTCCCCGGCCGCAAGAAGGTCTACGCCGCGCAGACGCTCGCGGAGGTCCTCGACATCCTCGCCGCCGTCAAGCAGGCCGGCTTCGGCGGGGAGATGCTCGTCCAGGAGCTCGTGCCCGGCGACGACACCTACAACCGCGTCGTCAACGCCTACGTCGACTCGCGCGGGCAGATGACGATGGCGGCAACGGGCCAGGTGCTCCTGGGCCTGCACCAGCCGGCGTTCCTCGGCAACGCCGCGATCACCCTGGTCGAGTACGACGCCGAGCTCGTCGAGACGGTCCGGCGTGTGCTCGCCGCCGTGGACTACCGCGGCTACGCCAGCGTCGACCTCAAGATCGACCCGCGCGACGGCGTCCCCCGCCTGCTCGACATCAACCCGCGCATCGGCCGGTCGAACTACTACATCAACGTCGGCGGGGCGAACCCGGTGCGGGTCATGGTCGAGGACCTCGTCCACGGCCGCGCGCACACCCCCGAGCTGGCCACCGAGACGGGCGTGTTCCACTACGTGCCCACCGCGGTGCTCCCGCGCTACCTCACCGACCCGGCGCTGAAGGCGAAGGTGCGCGGCGTGCTGCGCCGTCGTCGCGCCGTGCACCCGTTGGCCTACCCCGCCGACCGCAACCCGCGCCGCTCGCTGTACCGCCTGCTGCACGGCATCAACCAGGTGCGCGCGCTGCGCACCTACTACCCCCGGCCCACCGCCACCGGCTTCTGACCGGCCGGGGCCATCGACCTGCCGGCCCGCGGGCCGGCGCGTGAGGAGACCCATGACCGTCACGGTCCGCCCCCTGGACGACGCCACGTACCTGAGCCTGGCCGACGGCGCGACGGTGCCGCTGGAGCAGGCGCCGGCGTGGGACGCGTTCGACCGGGCCGTGCCCGGGCGCACCCCGTGGCGGCGGCTGGGGTTCTTCGACGGCGACGACGCCGTCGCGCTCGTCGCCCTCACCGAGATGCGCGGCCGGGGCTTCCGGTACCTGTGGGCCAAGCACGGGCCGGTCTGGCTGGCCGAGGCGACGGCGGAGCGCGAGCGGGCCGTGCGCGAGGCCCTCGTGGCCGCGGTGCGCCGCGTCGACCGGGGGCTGGTGTTCGTGCGCCTGCACGCGCGGCACCGCGCGCCGGAGCTGCGCGAGCTGCTCCAGACGGTCACCTACGACCGCACGGTCGTCCTCGACCTGCGCCCGGAGGAGGAGGAGATCCTCGCCGGGATGAAGAAGCGTGGGCGCCGCGACGTCCGCAAGGCGCTGCGCGACGAGACCATGGTCGCCGGCGAGGAGACCGGGCTGACCCGCGAGCAGTTCCACGAGCTCTACCAGCTGCTCGTCGAGACCGGCGGGCGCGACGGCTTCGGCATCTCCCCGGAGGACGTCTACTGGACGATGCTCACCACCCTCGGGCCCGAGCACTGCCGCCTGTTCGTCACCCGCCGCGAGGGCCGGGCGCTGGCCTGGGGGCTGGTCACCGTCAACGGCGCGTTCGCCACCTACTACTACGCCGCCTCCAACGCCGAGGGCCGGCGCTCGGGCGCCGCCGACCTGCTGGTCTGGCACATGGCCACCGCGCTGCGCGCCACGGGCGTGCGGACCTTCGACCTCATGGGCGTCGACTCCGACCGCGCCCCGCAGCTGCGCGGCGTGCGCGACTTCAAGACGAAGTTCTCCGAGGAGATCGTCGAGGTCGACGGCGCCTGGGACGTGCCCGTGCACCGCGCCTGGTACGGCGCGCTCGTCGCGGCGCTCGCCGCCAAGCGGGCCGCCGTGCGCGCGGCCCGCGAGCTGCCGGGCCGGGCCCGGGGCCTGCTGCGGCGCGGGGGAGCGGCGCGGGCAGCCGACGCCGAGGCCTGAGGGCGGCGAGCCGGCGGATCTGCGGGCGCCCTGGGCCTGCGGGCCGCCGTCGCCCTTCGCGCTGAACCAGCGGGGCTGCGTCGAGCCAGCGGGGCACGCCCCACTGCCCCGGCGCAGGCCCGCTCTCTCACTCACGGGCCCACGAGCTGGAGGCCGGAGGGTGCTGGCTGGGTCCGGAGCGTGCTGGATCGCTGCGGCGGGTCGGGCGGTTCGGCGGGCCCACGTCCCTGGCGACGTCGGCCGCGCGGCCGGCGTCCATCAACGGACCAGGACCGTCCGGGGAATCGCGCCACACTTTAAATACGGCACGTGACGCTTGCGTATATGTCTGTTAGGTTCACCTTCGTTAGGTCAGCCTTCCTTGATCACACCTGGAGTCCTCGTGCGTCTGACCACGCGCCGCGGCACGGTTGCCGCCCTCACCGCCTCGCTCGCCCTGGCCCTCGCCGCCTGTTCCTCGTCCTCCACGGCCGACGGCGGCGCCACGGCGGACGGCGGGTCGGACGGCGGGACGGTCACCGTCGAGCACGCCCAGGGCAGCACCGAGGTCCCCGCCGACCCCCAGCGCGTGGTCGTGCTCGACTTCGGGGCGCTGGACACCCTCGACGCCCTCGGCCTGGACGACCAGGTGGTGGGCGTGCCGCAGTCCTCCCCGGTCCCGGACTTCCTCAGCGACTACAAGGGCGAGAAGTACACCGACGTGGGCACCCTGCAGGAGCCGGACCTCGAGGCCCTGGCCCGGCTCGACCCCGACCTCGTCATCGTGGGGTTCCGGTCCGCGGCCGCCTACCCCGAGCTGTCGAAGACCTTCCCGACGGTCGACATCACCTTCCCCTACACGAGCTTCCTCGACTCCTTCGGCGAGAGCGCCCAGATCCTCGGGCAGATCTTCCACAAGGAGGACGAGGTCGAGGCCAAGCTGGCTGAGATCGACGCCAAGGCCGCGGAGGTCAAGACGCAGGGCGAGGCGGCCGGCACCGGCATGGTCGTGTCCACCTCCGGCGGCGAGGTCACCATGTACGGCGAGGACTCCCGCTTCGGGCTCATCTTCACCGAGCTGGGCATGACCGACGCCGTCCAGGGCGTGGAGAACACCCCGCACGGCGAGGTCGTCTCCTTCGAGGCCATCCGCGACGCCAACCCGGACTGGCTCTTCGTCAACGACCGCGACGCGGCCATCGGCCAGGGCGACGCCAAGCCCGCCGAGCAGGTGCTCGACAACGAGCTCGTCGCCGCCACCACCGCGTGGAAGCAGGAGCAGGTCGTCTACCTCGACCCGCAGCGCTGGTACATCGCCCAGCACGGCCTCAACAACGTCGCGGCCATGCTCGACGAGGTCGGCCAGGCCCTGGCGCGATGAGCGCCGTGCACCGCGACACCAGCCTCCGGGGCGGCCGTCCGGCCGCCCCGGGGGCCGTCGCCACGGCCGGCAACCGGATCCGCACCGCCGCGGCGGACGGCCCCGCGCCGCGCGCCGTCGCCCTTCCGTCCGCGGACGCGGCGGGGGCGGACCTCGTCGCGCGCACCACCCGCCGCCGGCGCCTCGCCGTCGCCGCCGCCCTGCTCGGCGTGGCCCTGCTCGCCGGGGTGTCGCTGTTCGTCGGCGTGTCCCAGCTGTCCGTCGGCGACGTCCTCTCCGGCCGGCTCACCGAGGCCCAGGCCCAGACGCTGCTGGCCTCCCGGGTGCCGCGGACGGTGGCGATCCTGCTGGCCGGGTCGGCGATGGCCATCGCCGGGCTGGTCATGCAGCTGCTCGTGCGCAACAAGTTCGTCGAGCCCTCGACGGCCGGCACCACCGAGTCGGCCGGGCTCGGGCTGATCACCGTGACCCTGCTGGCCCCGGGCCTGCCGCTGGCCGGGAAGATGGGCATGGCCGCGGTCTTCGCCCTGGCCGGGACGGTGCTGTTCCTGCGCGTGCTGCGCGCCATCCCGCTGCGCTCAGCGGTCGTCGTGCCGCTGGTCGGCATGATGCTCTCGGGGATCGTGGGGGCGGCGAGCACGTTCATCGCCTACCGCTTCTACATGCTGCACACCCTCTCGTCCTGGATGACCGGGGACTTCTCCGGCGTCGTGCGCGGGCGCTACGAGCTGCTGTGGGTGGTGGCGGCGTGCACCGTCGTCGCCTACCTGGCGGCCAACCGGTTCACCGTGGCCGGGCTGGGCGAGGAGTTCACCACCAACCTGGGGCTGAACTACCGCCGCGTGCTGGCGCTGGGCCTGTCCATCGTGGCGGTCACCTCCGCGGTGGTCGTCGTCGTGGTCGGCGGGCTGCCGTTCCTCGGCCTGGTGGTGCCCAACGTCGTCTCGCTGGCGATGGGGGACTACCTGCGCCGCTCGCTGCCGTGGGTGGCCATCCTCGGCGCGGCGTTCGTGCTGGTCTGCGACATCGTCGGGCGCCTGGTCATCTACCCGGCCGAGATCCCCATCGGCGTCGTCGTCGGCGTCGTCGGGGCCGCCGTCTTCCTCTTCCTGCTCCTGCGGAGGCCCGCCGGTGCCCGCTGACACCCTGCCCGTGACCGCAGGCGCGCCCGCGGCGGACGGCGCCCGGCGCGCCCTGACGCCCGCGGTGCGCCTGGTGCTCCTGGCCACCGCCGTGGTGGTGGCCGGCGCCGCGTTCCTCACCGTGGGCGCCCTGGACGCCTTCGAGCTGCTCGCGCCGCTGCGCCTGGCCCGCCTGGCGCCGATGGTCATCGTCGGCGCCGCGGTGGCGGTCTCGACCGTGCTGTTCCAGACGGTCACCGAGAACCGCATCCTCACGCCGTCGATCATGGGCTTCGACGCCCTCTACGCCCTCATCCAGACCGCCGCCGTCTTCGTGCTGGGCTCGACGGCGGTGATCGCCACCGCACCCGTGGCCCGCTTCGGCGTCGAGGTCGCGGCGATGCTCGTGCTGTCCATGCTGCTGTTCCGGTGGCTGTTCGGCGGGCCGCGCCGGTCCCTGTACCTCATGGTGCTCGTCGGCATCGTGTTCGGGACGCTGTTCCGCTCCCTGGCCACGTTCCTGCAGCGGGTGATCGACCCCAACGAGTACCTCATCGTCCAGGACCGGCTCTTCGCCTCCTTCAGCGCCGTGGACCCGGGCCTGCTGGCGGTGTGCGCCGTCGTCGTCGTGGCGGTCTTCGCCTGGGTCTGGAGCGCCCGGCGCGACCTCGACGTCGTCGCCCTCGGCCAGCCCACCGCCACCGCGCTGGGCGTGGACCACCGGACGCTGGTGCTCAAGGTGCTGGCCGCCTGCGCGCTGCTCGTCTCCGTCTCCACGGCCCTGGTCGGCCCGATCACGTTCTTCGGCCTGCTCGTGGCGAACCTGGCCTATCTCGTCATGGGCACGCACCGGCACACCTACCTGCTGCCCGGCGCCGCCCTGCTCGGTGTGATCACCCTCGTGGGCGGGCAGAGCATCCTCGAGCACGTGTTCGGGATGGACACCGTGCTCTCCGTCATCGTCGAGTTCGTCGGAGGGATCGTCTTCATCATGCTGCTCATCCGGGGAGGCAAGCGGTGATCGAGGTCCAGCAGCTCACCAAGGCCTACGGGTCCACCGTCGTCGTCGACGACGTGTCCCTCACCCTGCCCACCGGTGGCGTGACGTCGATCATCGGCGCCAACGGGGCCGGCAAGTCCACCCTGCTGTCGATCATCGCCCGCCTGCTGGGCGCCGACGCCGGCACGGTGCGGGTGGACGGCCTCGACGTCGCCCAGGCGCCCAGCGAGGAGCTGGCCAAGCGGCTGTCCATCCTGCGCCAGGACAACCACCTCGCCGTGCGCCTGACGGTGCAGGACCTCGTCGCCTTCGGCCGCTACCCGCACACCAAGGGCCGGCTCACGGTCGAGGACCGGCGCAAGATCGCCGGCGCGATGGACTACCTGGGCCTGTCCGGCCTGGCCGGGCGCTACCTCGACGAGCTCTCCGGCGGGCAGCGCCAGCGGGCCTTCGTGGCCATGGTGCTGTGCCAGGACACCGACTACGTCCTGCTCGACGAGCCGCTGAACAACCTCGACATGAAGCACTCCGTCGGGATGATGCAGCTGCTGCGGCGCACCGCCGACGAGCTGGGCAAGACGGTCGTCGTCGTCGTCCACGACATCAACTTCGCCTCCTGCTACTCCGACCACATCGTGGCGATGAAGGACGGCAAGGTGCTGTGCCAGGGCAGCCCCGAGGAGATCATCGACACCGCCTGCCTGCGCGACGTCTACGACATGGACGTCGCCGTCGAGGTCATCGGCGGGCGGCGCATCGGGGTGTACTACGGCTGAGCCGTCCTCACGGTGACCCGCCGCGGGCCCCGTCGGGACGGGGGCGGGTCGTGCGGAGCGTCGCGGCGACGACGAGGACGGTGACGGCGGCGAAGGCCGCCAGCCCGGCGGCGAGCGACGCGGCGCCCGCGACGGCGCCGACGAGGAGCGGGCCCGCCGCGTCGCCGGTCTCGCGCCCGACCTCGGCCGCGCCCATGGTCTGGCCCAGCCGCCCGGTCGGGGCGGAGGCGGCGACGGCCGCGAAGCCGACCGGGGTGGCGAGCCCGACACCGAGCCCGATGGCGACGGCCGCGCCGACCGTGCCCGCGACGGTGCCCCACAGGGGCGCGGTGGCGGCCAGGGTCGCGCCGAGGGCGATGAGCCCCAGGCCGACGACGATGCCGGCGCGCAGGGTCAGGTCCCGGCGGTCGTAGGCGCGCCCGGCCCACGGCTGGACCGCCGCGGCGGCCACGGCGAGCAGGGAGACGACCGCGCCGGTCAGCACCGGGGACAGGCCCGCGCGGGTGCCCAGCACCGGCAGGTAGCCGACCCCGACGCTCAGCGCCCCGGCGGTGGCGGCGAGCACGAGCGTGGGGGCGAGGAAGTCCGGCGTGGTCACCCGACGGGCCAGGTCGAGGACGGTCTGGCGCGCGCGGGGCACCGGGGCCACGCGCGGGACCGCCAGGGCGATCCACAGGGCCACGACCGCGGCGAGGAGCGCCAGCACCGTGAACAGGGCGGGGAAGCCCCCGGCCCAGACGAGGACCCCGCCCACGAGCGGGCCCAGGGCGTGACCGAGCGACTTCAAGGCGCCGTAGCCGCCGAACGCGCCGCCCGCCGTGGCGGGCCGCAGCGCGGCGACCATCGCGGAGGCCGCCGGCGAGAACGCCGAGGCGGCGGTGCCCTGGGCCAGGCGGACGACCGCCAGGCCCGCCACGTCACCGCCGGGGACGAGGAGCGCGCCCGCCGCCGAGGCGAGCGCGAACCCGGCGAGACCGCCCAGCAGGATCCGGCGGGGGCCGACCGTGTCCGCCCACGTGCCGAAGACCGGCTTGAAGACGACCTCGGCCACGTCGTAGGCCGCGACGACGACGCCCAGCCCCAGCAGCGAGAGGGACCGCTCGGTACCCAGGCTCGCCGCGACCGCGTGGGCGCCGAACGCCGTCGTGAACCCGGCGGCGAACAAGGGGGCCAGCGTCGCGGGGCGCGGGCCCGCCGCCCGCCTCAGCCCGCGCACCGGTCCGGCCCCCGAGGGGCGACCCGCCGCTGGTGCACGCACGCATTGTCACCACCGCTGACGAGCGCGGGCCTCCCGTGGCCCGGGGAGCCGCCGCCCGGCCCCGCGAGGCCGGCGCGGCGCGGTGTGCTGGGCCCGGTGTGCTCGGCGCGGCGCGGTGTGGTCGCCGCGGTCTGCCCCGGCGCGGCGCACGTCACCCCGCCACGCCCGCCCGCCCGCCGATCCGGTCCGCCTGCGGCCATTAAGGTGGACCGTCCGCCGGTGGCGGAGGAAGGGACGTGCAGGTGGGTGCTGGGGTGAGCGAGACGGTGCCGGACAGCGAGGAGGCGACGGCGCGGCTGGACCTGTTCCGCTACCTCACGGCCGACCTGGCCGGAGAGTACCGCGCCATCATGAGCCTGTTCGGCTCCACGCTGCTGGCCGACCTGTCCGCCGCCGAGGTCAGCGACGGGCTGGCCCAGCGCGGCGTCGTCCTCTCCGTCGAGGAGGTCACCACCCGCTGCGAGCAGCTCGAGCGGTGGGGCAACCTCGTGCGCGGCATCCGCGACGCCCGGGTGGCCACCGTGCAGGACTACGTGCGGTCCCGCGCCCGCTACCAGGCCTCCAAGCTCGGTGTCCGGGTGCACCGCGAGGCCGAGGCGATCGTCGCCGCCGGCGACGGCGCCCGGGAGGTGGCCCGCGAGCTGCTCGGCGCCACCGCCGAGACCCTCGACCGCATCGTCGCCCGCATGGCGGCGGCGACCGACGCCCGCCCGGTGGACGCCGAGGCCCTCTCCGGCGACGTCACCACGGTGTTCAACAACCAGCGTCTCTTCTCCGACAGCGTCCGCGACTTCTACGCGTACGTGAACACCGTGCTCACCCGCTACGACCTCGCCGGCGAGGAGTACCAGCAGTTCAAGCGCCTCCTGCTGGACTACATCGACCTGCTCACCGCCGACGTCGCCCGCCACGCCCCCGTCGTCGCCCGCCGCTTCGCCGCCCTCGAGCCGGTGCTCGACGACGTCCTCGCGGCCCTGGCCGGCCTGCCCACGCTGCAGTCGGCCGACGCGCGCACCGAGCGGCTGCCCGGCCGCACCCGGGAGGACTGGGAGCACGTGCGCGGCTGGTACACCGGCGCCGACGGGCGCTCGGGCCCCGAGACGCTGCGCATGGCCGCCGACCAGGCGCTGGGCCAGCTCCTCGCGAACACCAAGCGGATGCTGGCCTCCGCCGGGACCGGGGTGAGCCGGCGCGCCGACCTGCTCAAGCTCGCCGCCTGGTTCGACGGCGCCGACGCCGACCAGGCGCACCGCCTGTACGCCGCCGCCTTCGGCGCCTACCCCGCCCGGCACCTGCTCGGCGGTCCGGAGGAGCCGGACCCGCGCGACGGCGCCACCACCTCCTGGTGGGCCGCGACCCCCGTGGAGGTGCCGCTGAGCCTGCGCGAGCGCGGCGACCGCGGCGCGCGCGGGCGCACCTCCTCGGTGCCCGACCCCGGGCTGGACCGGGTCCGGCTGCTGGCCGAGGCGCAGGGCGTGGCCGACGCCCGCGCGGCCGCCGTCCGCGAGCTCGTCGCCGCCGGGCGGCTGGACGGCGCCGAGGTCAGCCCGGCGGCGCTGAGCCTGCTGCTCGGCCAGCTCACCCGCCTGCTGGCCGTGCACCCCCAGCTCGAGGCCGCGGCCCGCGCCACGGACACCGACCTCGGGCTCACCCTCGAGGCGGTGCCCGACCCGGCCGCGACGACGACGCTGCGCACCCCCGACGGCGACCTCACCGTCCACGGGCTCGTCCTCGAGGTCGCCGCCGCCGGCACGCCGGCGGCGGCCGCCCCGTCGAGCCCGGCAGCCGCCTCGTCCGCGACGGCGACGATCGGCGCCGACGCCGAGGCCCACGCGCCCACCCATCCCGAGCCCGCGGAGGTGCTCGCGTGAGCGCCCACGGCACCGCCGAGCACGACGCCGCCGAGCGGCGCGAGGCCGCCCGGGCGTTGCTGCGCCACCCGGTCCTCACCAAGGCCCGGCACGGGGAAGAGCTCGCGCTCGTCCGCCGGCACGCGCCGGCCCTGAGGAAGATGTTCCCCGCCGTCCTGGGCTATCCCCTGGTGGTGGAGGCCTCCTTCGCGCGCCTCGTCAAGGACGCCCCCAGCGCCGACGCCCCGCCGCGCCCCGCCCAGCGCCGCGGCGGGCAGCCCTTCGCGCCGCGCACCTACGCCTACCTCGCCCTCGTCTGCGCCGGCCTGCTGCAGACCGCCGGCCGCGAGCAGGTGCTCCTCGGCACCCTCGTCGAGCAGGTCCGCGCCGACGCCGCCATCGCCGGCATCGCCATGGACGACTCGCTGACCGACCGCCGCCACCTCGTCCAGGCCATCGCGCTGCTCCTCGACTGGGGCGTGCTCAGCGAGACCGACGGCTCGGTCACCGCCTGGGGCGACCGCCACGAGGAGGCCCTGCTCGAGGTCAACCGCACCCTGCTCACCCACGTGCTCGCCCGCCCGCTGGGCGACGTCGACACCGCCGAGGAGCTTCTGGAGCGCGGCGACCGCACGGCCGCCGAGCAGGCGCGGCGGGCGCTGCGCCGCCGGCTCGTGGAGAACCCGCTCGTGCGCCGCGAGGACCTCACGGCCGAGGAGCAGCACGTGCTCTCCCGCGAGCGGGCCGACCTCGGCCGCACCCTGGCCGACCACTTCGGGCTGACCCTCGAGGTCCGCCAGGAGGGCGCGCTGGCCTACGACGTCGACGGCGACCTCACCGATGTCGCCTTCCCCGGCCAGGGCACCGTCGCGCACGTCGCGCTGCTGCTCGTCAACGCCCTCGTCGACGACCTCGACGGCGGACCCGGCGCCACCGCCGAGGTCGACGGCCGGGCGGTGCCCGGCCTGCTCGCGCCCTGGGCGGCGGTCTCGGACGCCGTCCACCTGCTCGTCGAGCAGTACGGCGCCACGTTCGCCGAGGCGTTCGCCACCGACCCCGAGTACCTCCAGGCCGAGGTCGTCACCCGGCTCGAGGAGCTCAGCCTCGCCCGGCGCACCCCCGCCGGGCTGGTGCTGCACCCCGCCTGCGCCCGCTACCAGCCCGAACCCCAGCGCGCCCCGCGCCGGACGCCCGCCCCGGCCGCGTCGGCCGGCGGCCCGGACGCCGCCGGACCCGACGCGCAGCAGAGCCTTTTCCCGCTCCAGGAGGACCGATGAGTGCCACGACCACGACGCCGAGCCCGGCCGAGCCGGACGGCACCGCCGACGTCGTCGCGGACGCCGGCGCGGACATCGCCGCGGTCCCAGCTCCGGACGGCGCCGCCTTCCCGGGCGCGGACGGCCAGGGGGCGCCGCACCCGCACCGGTGGCGCCTGCACCGGGCCGGCATCGTCAACGTGTGGCACTACTGGGCCGAGACATTCCAGTTCTCCGGCGGCCGGATGGTGCTGCGCGGCACCAACGGCTCCGGCAAGAGCCGCGCCCTGGAGATGCTGCTGCCCTTTGTGCTCGACGCCGACCGGCGCCGCATGGACTCCACCGGCTCGGGCAAGGTCCGCCTCGACGAGCTCATGAAGGTGGGCGCCGAGGGACAGGGCAACCGGCTCGGGTACCTGTGGGTCGAGCTGGCCCGCGACGGCGAGCGGAGCTGCGGCGAGCGCGACGGCGACGGCGGCGCACAGGCGCCCGGCCCCGACGCCGCCCGCGAGTACCTCACCCTCGGTGCGCTGGTGCGCTGGTCGGCGAGCTCGGGCGAGGCCCGGGTCTGGTACTTCACCACCCCGCTGCGCGTCGGGCACGACCTGGAGCTCCTCGACGCCGCCCGCCAGCCCATGCCGCGCGAGCGCCTCGCCGAGCTGATCGGCGCCGACCGCCTCACGGAGAACCCGGAGACCCACCGCGAGCGGGTCCGTGCCACCGTCTTCGGCCTGACCGGGCCGGGCGCCCGCGAACGCTACGACGGCCTGCTCCAGCTCATCCGCACCCTCCGCTCGCCCGACGTGGGCAACCGCATCGAGGAGGGCAACCTCCCGCGGATCCTCTCCGACGCCCTGCCGCCGCTGTCCGAGGAGACCCTCAACGACGCCGGCGGCCGCCTGGACGACCTCTCGGAGTCCCGGGAGTCCCAGCGCCGCCTGAGCGCCGCGCTCGAGCACGTCACCACCTTCCTCGGCACCTACAGCCGCTACGCCGCCACCGAGCTGGGGGCCACGGCCGGCCGGGCCGCCGGGGCCGCCGACGCCGCGCGGGCCGCCGCCGAGGCGGCCACGACCGCCGCCGCCGCCCGCGACGACCTCGCCACCCGGACCACGGAGGCGCGCACCGCCGTCGAGCGCCTCGACGCCCGGCAGGGCGAGCTGGCCGCCACCGCGGACGGCCTCAAGGCCTCCGAGGCCTACCGCGCCGGCCAGGACCTCGCGCAGCGGGACCGCCACGTCCGGACCCTCGCCGAGCTGGCTCAGGGCAGGCTCGACACCGCCGACGGCGCGCGCCGCACCGAGACCGACGCCGTCGCCGCCGCCGACGCGCTCGCCGCGGAGGTGGTCGAGGCCGCCCGCGACGCCGCGCACGTCCTCGACGAGGCCCGGGCCGGCCTGCGCGGGGCGCACCTGGCGACCACCGCGCTGCCCGGCGCCGTCGAGGCGCACCTGGAGCCCGTCACCACCGCCGCCGAACCGGTGCGACTCCGCCTCGAGGGCGAGCCGCAGCCGCAGGGGCGCCCCGTCGCCCAGCAGCTCGTGGTCGCCCCGCCTGACCTCGAGGAGGCCGCCACGCGCGCCCGCGAGGTGGCCGCCGCGGCCCAGGCCCGGGCCGGGGAGGCCGGCAACCGCCTCCAGGGCGCCGCCGAGCTCGCCCGGGCGCGCACCGAGGCGGACCACGCCGAGGCGGCGGCCGCGGAGGCGGACGAGCGGCGCGCCGCGGACGAGACCGCGGCCGCCGAGCGCGGCGAGGACCGCGACGCCGCCGCCCGCGAGCTCGCCGGCGCCTGGCGCGCGTGGGTGGCGGACGAGACCACCGCGGAGCTCCTCGGGGAGGTGGACTGGCCGGCCAGCGCCGTCGGCCCGCTCCTCCTCGACGCCGACGTGCTCACCGGGGACGCCCGCGACGGGCAGGCCGACGACGCCCCGGACGTGCCCCGGCTCGCCGAGCTCGACCGCGTGGCCACCGAGGCCGCCGAGGCCGCCCGCGACCGGCACGCCCGCACCGCGGCCACGCTGGAGGCTGAGGAGCAGGCCGACAAGGCCCGGCGCGCCGAGCTCACCGCGGAGCAGCGCGAGCTGCGCGCCGCCAAGGACCCCCAGCCGCCCGCAGCGCCATGGACCGGCGCGCTCCCCGAGGGGACCGAGCCCCTGTGGCGGGCCGTCGACTTCGCCGACGGCCTGGACGACGCCGACCGGGCCGGCCTGGAGGCGGCGCTGCTGGCCGCCGGCCTGCTCCATGCCGGGCTGAGCGCCGACGGCGCGCTGGTCGCCGAGGACGGCCAGACCCTCCTCACCCCGGCCGCCCCGCCGGCCCAGCAGCCGCTGCGCGCCGTCCTCGTGCCCGACCCCGCCGCCGGCGTGCCGGCGGCCACCGTCAGCGCCGTGCTCGCCCGCGTCGGCCTGGGCCGCGACAGCCACACCACCTGGGTCGACGTCGACGGCTCGTGGGGCAACGGGCCCCTGCGCGGCCGGCACACCGCCGCGGCCGCGCGGCACGTCGGCGCCGCGGCCCGGTCGGCCGCCCGCGCCGCGCGCCTCGCGCAGATCGACGACGAGCTCGCGGCCCTGGACGAGCGGGCGGCACAGCGGGTGGCTGCGCGCGAGCGGCTCGCCGCCGCCCGCGCCGCCCTCACCGCCCACGTGCGCACCGCCCCGACGGGC